>NZ_JAJCYB010000072.1 GCF_029263155.1 Pseudonocardia sp. | reverse complement strand
CCGCGCGCCCCCCGGCGGGGCGGGGGGGTGCCCCCCGGCGGGGGGGTGCCGCCCCCCCCCCCCCCCACTGCAACGGATGTGGAGGCCCATCGCACCTGTTGGTGCGAAACGCCGCGCGGGGGCGGTCCGCGGATGCATCCTCTGGCACGTGAGACGCAAGCGCGGGCCCGACCGGGCCACCATCCATGCCGCGGCCCGGAACGGCGTGATCACCGCTCGTGCCCTGGTGGCGCTCGGGGTGCCGGAGTCGACGGTGTACCACCGGTGCCGCGACGGCGGGCCGTGGCAGCGGCTCGCGCCCGGCGTCGTGCTGCTGTCCACGGGGCAGCCGACACCCGACCAGCTCGTGATCGCCGCCCTGCTGCACGGCGGCAACGACGCCGTGCTCACCGGTGTGGAGGCGTGCCGCCGGCACCGGATACGGCGCGGCCCGTCGACCGGTGGTTCGCTGCAGCTGCTGGTGCCGCACACGAGACAGGTCCGCAACACCTGGTACCTCCGCGTCGACCGGACGAGGCGGCTGCCGCACCCGGTCCCCCGCGACGGGATCCCGCTCGCACCGGTCCCACGGGCCGTCGCCGACGCGATCCGGCTGCTGCGCTCGGAGCGCGAGATCGCGGAGCTGGTGTCCGACGCCGTGCAGCGCGACCTCTGCACGGTCGCGCAGCTCGTCACCGAGCTCGACGCGGGCGGGCAGCACGGGTCCGCCACGCCGCGGCGGGTCCTGCGGGACGTCCGCGACGGCATCCGCTCGGCAGCCGAGCTGGACGCGAAGAAGCTGTGGCGCCGGTCCGGGCTTCCCGAACCGTGGTGGAACGCCACGGTGTTCGACGCCGCGGGCCGGTTCCTGGGAATTGCCGACGCCTGGTGGGACGACGTCGCCCTGGCCTGGGAGATCAACTCCTACCAGTGGCACCTCGCACCGGAGGACTACGCGCGGGAGCAGGACAAGCGCGCCAGGTTCACGGCGGTCGGCGCGGCGGTGCTCCCGACGATGCCCACCCGCCTGCGCCGGCAGCCCCGAGACGTGCTGGCCGAGCTCGAGGCGTCCTACGCAGCGGCCGCCGCCCGGCCCCGCCCGGCGGTGCGCGCCGAGCGCATCACCCCACCGCCCCCATCGCAGTGGGGTGGCTCTGCTCCGAGGAGTGTGCAGTAAAGCCACCCCACTACACGCCCGGGCACCGCGCCGAGTCGCAGTGGGGTGGCCTCACCCCAGCCCCGCTGCAGTGAAGCCACCCCACTGCAACGGCATGTGGACGAGCTCAGGCGAGCATCGACACGAACATCGCGTGGATGCGCAGGTCGCCGGTCAGCTCCGGGTGGAAGGCCGTCGCCAGCACCGCGCCCTGGCGCACCGCCACCGGCCGGCCCGCCGCCTCGCCCGTGCCGGCGCCGCCGACCGTGCGGTCGGGCACCGTGGCCAGCACCTGCACGTCGTCGCCCGCCTTCTCCACCCAGGGCGCGCGGATGAAGACGGCGCGCACCGGTCCGTCGGGGATGCCGTCGACGTCGAGGTCGGTCTCGAAGGAGTCGACCTGCCGACCGAACGCGTTGCGGCGCACCACCACGTCGAGGCCACCGAGCTGCTGCTGGTCGGGGCGGCCGTCGAGCACCTCGCGGGCCAGCAGGATCATCCCGGCGCACGAGCCGTAGGTGGGCATCCCGGCGGCGATACGCTCGCGCAGGGGGTCGAGCAGGTCGAAGGTGCCCAGCAACCGGCTCATCGTCGTGGACTCCCCGCCCGGCAGCACGACCGCGTCCACCGCCGCGAGCTCGGACGGCCTGCGCACCGGCACCGCCCGCGCCCCGCAGGAGGCCAGCGCCGACAGGTGCTCGCGGACGTCGCCCTGCAGGGCCAGCACACCGATCACGGGAACCACGTCGTCGAGGGTAACCGCCGCACGCACACCCCGACTCGCGCACACGCACACCCCGACTCGCGGGCGCGTCAGGTGGGGGCGACGTCCTTCCTGGCCGTCGCGGCCCGGACCGCCTCGGCCACCGCGGGCGCCACCGTCGCGTCGAACACGCTGGGCACGATGAAGCTCGCGTTCGGCTCGGGCACCACGTCGGCGATGGCCGCGGATGCGGCGAGCAGCATGGCGTCGGTGATGTCGCGGGCCTGCGCGTCGAGCAGCCCGCGGAACACCCCGGGGAAGGCGAGCACGTTGTTGATCTGGTTCGGGTAGTCCGACCGCCCGGTGGCGACCACGGCCGCGTGCTGCAGCGCGATGGCCGGGTCGATCTCGGGATCGGGGTTGGCCAGCGCGAACACGATCGAGTCGGGCGCCATCGAGGCGAGCTCGTCGGCCCCGAACAGGTTGGGCGCCGACACCCCGATGAAGACGTCGGCGTCGACGAGCGCGTCGGCGAGGGAGCCCGTCACCCCCGTCGTGTTGGTCAGCGCGGCGATCGAGGCCAGGTTGGTGTCGAGGCCGGGGCGCGCCGCGTGCACGATCCCGTCGATGTCGACGGCCAGCACCGCACCGGGCGACTGCGAGCCGAGCAGCCGGATGATCGCCGAGCCTGCGGCGCCCACGCCGCAGACGACGATCTTCACGTCGGCGAGCTTCTTGCCGACCACCCGCAGCGCGTTGCGCAGCGCCCCGAGCACGACGACGGCGGTGCCGTGCTGGTCGTCGTGGAAGACCGGGATGTCGAGCATCTCGCGCAGCCGCGCCTCGATCTCGAAGCAGCGCGGGGCGGCGATGTCCTCGAGATTGATGCCGCCGTAGGCCGGGGCGAGGATCTGGACGGTCCGGATGATCTCCTCGGTGTCCTGGGTGTCCAGGCACACCGGCCAGGCGTCGACGCCGGCGAACCGCTTGAACAGCGCGGCCTTGCCCTCCATGACGGGCATCGCGGCGGCCGCGCCGAGGTTGCCCAGACCGAGCACCGCGGACCCGTCGGTGACGACCGCGACGGTGTTGCGCTTGATCGTCAGGCGCCGGGCGTCGGCGGGGTTGGCCGCGATCGCCTGGCAGACGCGGGCGACACCGGGGGTGTAGGCGCGGGAGAGGTCGTCGCGGTTGCGCAGGCTGACCTTGGACTCCACCGACAGCTTCCCGCCCAGGTGCAGCAGGAAGGTCCGGTCCGACACCTTGCGGACCCGCACGCCGGGCAGCGCCTCCAGCGTGGCGGTGATCTCCTGCGCGTGCGCCTCGTTCAGCGCGTTGCAGGAGATGTCGACGACGAGCGTCGCGGTGTGCGCCTCCACGACGTCGAAGGCCGTGACGACTCCGCCGACGCGACCCACCGCCACGGTCAGGTCACCCGCCGCACTGGCGGAGGCCGGGACCTCGACTCGGGCGGTGATCGCGTATCCGGGACCGGGAACTGCCACGCGCGCACCCTACTCGCGGCCCGGACTACGGATCGTTCCGTCGCGGGGGTTGTGAGCCCGGCGGGCCGGGTGTGAGATGGCGCACACGTGAAGTGCAGACATCCACGCAGTGACGCGGAGGTGGTCGGGCATGTCCGTCAAGGCAGCGTCGTCCAGGGCAGCCGCCGGCAGAGCATCCGGCGGGCGGCGCGACCCGGCCCGGCTGCGCAACGTGGTCCTCGTCGGGCCGTCGGGGTCGGGGAAGACCACCCTGGTGGAGGCGCTGCTCGCGCACGCGGAGGTGATCGGCCGCGCCGGCACGGTCACCGACGGCACCACGGTCTGCGACCACGATCCGGCCGCGGTCCGCCAGCAGCGCTCGGTCGCGCTGTCCGTGGCGCCGCTCGTCCACGACGAGACGAAGATCAACCTCATCGACACGCCCGGCTACGGCGACTTCGTCGGCGAGCTGCGCGCCGGGCTGCGCGCCGCCGACGCCGCCCTGTTCGTGGTCCCGGCGGACGCGGCGGGCCGCAACGGCGACGGGGAGGGTGGGATCGACCCCGCCACCGTGGCGCAGTGGGAGGAGTGCGCGGCGGTCGGGATGCCCCGCGCGGTGGTCGTCTCCCGCTGCGACGGTCCGCGCGCCGACCTGGAGGCCACGATCGCCGCCTGCCAGGACTCCTTCGGCGCCGGCGTCGCCCCGCTCTACCTGCCGATCCGGGTGGGCCAGCGGCTCACCGGGATCTACGGCCTGCTCTCGCGCACCCCCGCCGGCAGCGCCCCGCCCGGCGCCCGCGAGGCCCGCGCGGAGCTGATCGAGGGGATCATCGAGCAGTCCGAGGACGAGTCGCTCATGGAGCGCTACCTCGGTGGCGAGGACATCGAGCTCGCCACGCTGATCGACGACCTGGAGACGGCCGTCGCGCGCGGTTCGTTCCACCCGGTGATCCCGGTGTGCTCGATGGGCGGGATCGGCCTCGACGCGCTGCTGGAGGTGCTGGTCGGCGGCTTCCCGTCGCCGCTGGAGCACCCGTTGCCCACCGTGTCGGGCATCGACGGCTCGGCGCGCCCCCCGCTCACGGCCGACCCGGACGGGCCGTTGGCCGCGGAGGTCGTGCGCACCTCCGCCGACGCGTACGTCGGGCGGGTGTCGCTGGTGCGGGTGTTCTCCGGGACGCTGCGGCCCGACTCGGTCGTCCACGTCAGCGGGCACCACGGCGTGGTCCCCGCACAGCGCGGCGACGAGGCCGACGGCGGCCACGACGCCGACGAGCGCCTCGCCCACGTCTACGCCCCGCTGGGCGCCACCCTCGACGAGGTCGACGCGGTGGTCGCGGGCGACATCTGCGCCCTGACGAAGCTGGGTTCGGCCGAGACCGGCGACACCGTCTCCGCCGCCGAGCACCCGCTGCTGCTGTCCTGCTGGGACCTGCCCGAGCCGCTGCTGCCCGTCGCGATCGTCGCGCGGACCCGCGGCGCGGAGGACGCGCTGGTCAAGTCGCTCGGCAAGATCGTCGCGGCGGACCCGGCGCTGCACCTGGAGCGCAGCCCCGAGACCCACCAGACCGTGCTGTGGTGCATGGGCGAGGCGCACGCCGACGTGGTCCTCTCGCGACTGCGGGCGGGCGGCGCCGACGTCGACACCGAGCCGGTGCGGGTGCCGATGCGCGCCACGCTCGCCGCGCCCGCGCGCGTCACGGGCCGCCACGTCAAGCAGAGCGGCGGGCACGGGCAGTACGCGGTGTGTCACGTCGAGTTCGAGCCGCTGCCGCGCGGGTCGGGGTTCGAGTTCGCGTCGAAGGTGGTCGGCGGCGCGGTGCCGACCCAGTTCGTCCCCAGCGTGGAGAAGGGGATCCGTACGCAGCTCGAACGCGGGCTGACCGAGCACCACCACCCGGTCGTCGACGTCCGTGCCACGCTCGTGGACGGCAAGGCGCACAGCGTCGACTCCTCGGACGCCGCGTTCCAGACCGCGGGCGCGCTGGCCGTCCGCGAGGCCGCGCAGGCGTGCGGCACCGTGCTGCTGGAGCCGTACGACGAGGTCACCGTGCGCATCCCGGACGCCCACCTGGGCGCGGTGCTCGGTGACCTGTCCGGGCGGCGCGGCCGCGTGCTCGGCACCGAGGCGGCCGGGCCGGGCCGCACGACGGTGCGCGCCGAGGTGCCGTGCACCGAGCTGCTGCGCTACGCCGTGGACCTGCGCGCGATGACGTCGGGCTCGGCCACGTTCACCCGCCGCTTCGCCCGCTACGACGTGGCGCCGGAGTGACCGGGGCGTGGCTTCGGCCACAGCCCGCACGCGGATCTGCGGGGTAGCGTGCGCGGGTGCGACGTCGCCAGGTGGCCGCCCTGTGGATCGCGATCTTCGTGGTCGCGTTCGGGACGAACGTCCCGACGCCGCTGCTGCTGGTCTACCGCGACCTGCTCGGGCTCTCCTCGGAGGCTCTGACCGGCGCGTTCGGCGTCTACGCCGCCGGGCTGGTGCCCGCGCTGCTGCTCGCCGGGCCCGCATCGGACCGGTTCGGGCGGCGGGCGGTGGTGGTGCCGTTCGTGGTGCTGTCGATCGTCACGTCCCTGCTGTTCCTGGGGGCGTCGAGCTCGGTGCTGGTGCTGTTCCTGGGCCGGTTCCTGCAGGGCGCGGTGTCGGGCGTGGTGTTCAGCGTGGGAACCGCCTGGCTCGGTGAGCTGGACGGGGACCCGGCCCGCTCCGCACGCTGGACCACCGCCGCGCTCGGCGGCGGATGGGCGATCGGCCCGCTGGTGTCCGGGCTGATGGCGCAGTGGCTGCCGCTACCCACCGTGCTCCCCTACCTCGTGCACGTCGCGCTGATGCTGGTCGGACTCGCGCTGCTCCCCCGGGTGCCCGAGACGCTCGCCCCGGCGGACCGCCGCGCCGGGCTTGCCCCACCCACCCCGGGCCTCCTCCGTCGGCCCTTCCGTCCCCAGCAGTGGATCAACCTCGGCGTGCCGCGGGGCGCCCGCATCCCGTTCCTGGTCGTGGTGGCCCCGGTGGCGATCGGGGTGTTCACGTTCCCGTCCACCGCGGTCACGGTGCTGCCGCTGCTGCTCACGCCGTCGATGCCGCAGATCGCGGTGGCGATCACCGGGCTGGTGGCCGGGGTGACGCTGCTGACCGGCGTGTTCGCGCAGCCGCTCGGGCGGCGCCTGGGGTACGTCACCGCCGGGCCGACGGGGCTGGCCGTCGGCGCAGCCGGGTTCGGGCTCAGCCTGCTGGGGGTGGCGAGCGGCGCGTGGCCGCTGCTGGTGCCGGTCGCGCTGCTGCTCGGCGTCGGCTACGGGCTGTGTCTGGCCGCCGGGCTGACGATGGTCGGCGAGCTCGCCTCCCCCACCGCCCGCGGTGCCCTGACCGGCACCTTCTACGCCTGCGCCTACCTCGGGTTCGGGGTGCCGCTGCTGCTCTCGGTCGCCGGCGGTGACGCCGGGTTCACCGGGCCGCTGGCCGGGCTCGCGGTGGTGATCGCGGTCTACGCGGCGGTGCTCGCCCTGCCCGCGGCGCGCCGGCTGGTCAGCGGGTCGCCCGCGCGCGTGTCGCAGCCCGGTGCGACGTGACCGCGACCCCGGCGATCGTGCGGGCCATCACCGCGAACACGAAGTCGTGCAGCGGCAGCTGCGCGTACCAGTAGGCGCGGCCCGCGAGACCGTCCGGCCGGAACGTCACCCGCTGCACGTAGCGGCTGGTCGTGGCGTCGACGGGCTCGACCCGCAGCTCCAGGCACACGGTGCCGGGCAGCTTGGTCTCCGCGCGCAGCCGCAGGGACCGGCCGGGCTCGACGGCCTCGATGCGCCACCAGTCCAGCGCGGCGCCGGGTTCCAGCCGATCGGGTTTGGTGCGCCGGGCCCCGACGCCGCCGAACAACCGGTCGATCCCGCCGCGCAGCGCCCACGCACCGGGCACCGTGTACCAGCCGGTGTCGCCGCCGATGTCGCTGACGACCTCCCAGAGCGCCGCGGCGGGCGCCGCGACGTCCTCGACGTGCTCGCCGACCAGCACCGGGGCCCGCGGGTCGGTGACCGCGCGCCCGGCGGCCCCCTCCTCGGCGAGCGCGCGGCGCACCGCCTCGGCGTAGGTGGTGGCGCCGCCGGGGGGCGGGCCCGCGGGCGGGTCGTCGCGGCAGACGAGGTCGTGGGCCATGGACTCCAGCAGCGGGCCCGCGAGGTGCCGGTCGACGGGCGTGAGCGCCTGCACCGCGCGGGCCGTCAGCTTGGGCGCCGAGAGCGGCACCGGGATCGCCACCGGGTGCGGGTGCCCCGCGGCCTGCGCGAACCCGGTCATCAGCCCGAGGTAGGTGAGGACGTCGGCGCCGCCGATGTCGTAGGTGCGGTTGGCGTGGGGCGGCAGGTCCAGGCAGGCGACCAGGTGGAACAGCACGTCGTCGATGCCGATGGGCTGTACGGCGTTCCACGCCCGGTCGGGCAGCGGCAGCACCGGCGACACCGTGGCGAGGTGTCGGATCATCTCGAAGCTGGCGGACCCGGCGCCGACGACGATCCCGGCCTGCAGCACCGCCGCCGGCACGGGGCCGGCCAGCAGCGCGTCACCGGTCTCCCGGCGCGACGCCAGGTGCGCCGAGTTCCGCTGCCCGTCGGGCTGCAGCCCGCCGAGGTAGACCACCCGCCGCACCCCGGCGTCGGCCGCCGCCGTGGCGAGGTGCTCGGCGGCGTACCGGTCGCGGGCGGCGTAGCCCGGGCCGTCCATGGAGTGCACGAGGTAGAACACCGCCTCGACGCCCTCGCACGCCGGCCGCGCGGCCACGGCGACGTCGCCGACGACGCGCTCGACCGCACCCGCGAACGGCAGCCGGTCGAGCTTCGCCCCGTCGCGGACGAGCACGCGGACCTCGTGGCCCTCGGCGAGCAGCCGGGGCACGAGCCGGGCGCCGACGTAGCCGGTCGCCCCGATCACCAGACAGTGCACCCGACCAGCCTCGCGCACGCCGGCGGTCACGGCATCCCGAGGTACCGCAGTCCCGCGGTCGTGGCGGCGGCCAGCACCACGACCAGTAGGAACGGCACGCGGCGCCACGCCGCCACCACCCCCACCGCGACGCCGACCGTGCGCGCCCATCCGGCGAACCCGCCGCCCTCGGTGAGCCACGCCGTCGCCGCCAGCGCGACGAGCAGCGCGGTTGCGCCCAGATCGATGCGGTCCGCGACCCACTCGGACATGCGGAGGCGGTCGCCGAGCACCAGCCCGGCGAGGCGGGTGAGGTAGATGCCGGCGGCGAGGACGAGCACCGCGGTCCAGGTCATCGCACTCCCCCGCCGTCCGCGCTCGGTGATGCCTGGACGCGCCGCCCGCTCACCGCCGGTCACCGCGGCGACCGGCGGCCGCCACCCCGAGCAGCCCGGTCAGGACCGGCAGGCCGGCCGGCAGCAGCGGTGTCGTCGCCAGCGCGACGGCGGCCCCCGCCGCCCCGACCCGCCGGGCACGGCCCCCGCTGCGCAGCGCCGGGAACAGCAGCGCGACCAGCGCGGCCGGGAACGCCGCGTCGATCCCGAACGCGTTCGTGTCCGGCACGGCCGACCCGGCCAGCACCCCGACCACGGTGCCCGCCGTCCAGAACGTGACCAGGGAGATCCCGCAGGCCCAGTACGCGGCCCGGCCGCGCCGCCCCGGCCCGCGGGCCCGGGAGAACGCCACCACCTCGTCGATCAGCAGGTGCGCCCCGAACAGCCGCTCGGGCCACGACCGGCCGACGACCGGCGCCATGGCGAGCCCGTAGGGCAGGTGCCGGGCACCGAGCAGCAACCCGCCGACCACTGCGGGCAGCAGGCCGCCGCCGGCCGCCACGACGCTGACGGCGAGGAACTGCGATCCGCCCGACAGCACGAGCAGCGACATCGCGACGGCCATCGGCAACGACACCCCGACGGCCGCCGCGAGCGCCCCGAACGACGCCCCCACGACACCGACGGCCGCGGTGAGCGCGACGACGTCGCGGACGTCGTCGCGGGTGAGTGTTCGACATAACGAACGCATGGTCCCCTACACTGAACACCGCGAGTGCGTTCGTCAAGCCGAACAGGGAGACCGATGGAACGAACAGAACCGCTGGCCGTCATCGCCGCGGCCGTCCGCCGCGAGCGCGAGCGGCTCGGGATCTCCCTCGCGGAGCTGGCCCGGCGGGCCGGGATCGCGAAGTCGACGCTCTCGCAGCTGGAGTCCGGGGCGGGGAACCCCAGCGTGGAGACGCTCTGGGCGCTGGCCGTGGAGCTCGACGTTCCGTTCAGTCGGCTGGTGGACCCGCAGGTCGCGCCGGTCCGGGTGATCCGCGCGGGCGAGTCGCTCACGCTGGCCTCGGAGCACGCCCCGTTCACCGGCACGCTGCTCGCGGCGTGCCCGCCCGGCGCCCGACGCGACCTGCACGTCATCACGGCGGAGCCGGGCGCCGCGCGCGAGGCGCACGGGCACATCCCCGGCACCACCGAGCACCTGCTGGTCACGGCGGGCCGGTGGCGGACCGGGCCGCTGGGCGGGGAGGTGGAGCTGGGCGTCGGCGACTACGCCCGCTTCCCCGGTGACCGCCCGCACTGCTACCAGGCCCTGGAGCCCGGCACGGCCGCGGTGCTCGTGATGGAGTACGTCTGAGTTCCCGCTCGAACGGAACGTGGTTGCTGTTCGAGCGCCCGCGAACAGCAATGCGGTTCCGTTCGAGCGGGACGGGCCCGTGATGCGGGCCGGGGCTCAGCCCTGTCGGACCGCGGCGGGCACGAGGCCGGCGCGGGCCGGGGCGTCGGGCCCGCCCTCGCTCAGGCGCTGCGCGGGCACTCCCTCGCTGTCGCCGCCACCGGCTCCCCGGTCCTTGTCCCGTTCACCGTCGCCGCGGTCACCGTCGCCCTGGTCGCCGTCGCCCTGGTCACCGTCGTCCCCGCTGGTGTCGCGGTCGCCGGCGTCACCGTCGGGGTCGTCGGCCGCCGGCGCGGCGGCGCCGGGCTCCTCGCCCGCGGCCGGGTCGTCCGCGACGGGCGCGGGGGCGTCGACCGCGTACTCGCGCACCCACTCGACCTGCATCGACGACTCCTGCACCTCCGCGTCGCCGGTCGGGAACCAGTCCAGCTGCACGCACAGGTGCATCGGGCCCCGGGGGAGCAGGTCGGGGTCGTCGACGGTCCACCACTCGACCCCGTCGAGGTAGGTGGTGATCGACGTCGGGGTCCACTCGACGGCCCAGTTGTGCCACTGCGTGGCGTCCACGGCCACCTCGCCCATCTCCGGTGCGTCCGCGCGCCCGCTGTGCAGGAACGCGTTGGCGGTCTGCCGTGTGGGGTCGAGCATCTCCATGAAGTCGACCTCGCTGCCGGCCGCGGTCTCGTCGTCGGGCCACAGCAGCAGGAGCGCGTTGTAGGACGGGTCGCTCGCCGGCGTCCGCACGCGGGCCTCCCAGCGCCCGTACATCTGCCCGGGGCCCCAGGCCATGCCACCGGTGGCGCCCTCGGCATCCCCGGTGATGGTCAGGACGCCGTCCTCGGTGGTCAGGGCGTCGGCGGTGCGGGTGCCCTGCCCGTCGTAGCCGGTCCCGCCGTAGACCTCCCAGGCCGGGTCGAGCGGGCCGTCGAAGTCGTCCTCGCGGGCGGGAGCGCCCCACTCGAGAGCGGCGGCCGCGGTCTGCTCGGCCGCGCAGGGGTCGTCGGCCGGCAGGTCGGCGTCGGGGACATCTCCCGCCGAGTCGTCACCCGCAGGCTCGTCACCCGCGGGCTCGTCACCCATCGGCTCGTCGTCCGCAGGCGCGTCATCCGCGGGCTCGTCGTCCGCGGGCTCGTCGTCCACGGGCTCGTCACCCACCGGCTCGTCGCCCACCGGCTCGGGCTCCTCGCCGGACGGGTCGTCCTGTGCGCGGGCGCCGGGCACGAGGCCGGGCCGCTCCACCTCCGCGCCGGCCTCGGCGGGCGCGCAGTCCGCCGGCACCGGCGGTTGGGCGAACGCCACCATGGAGCCGGTCAGCAGGGCCAGCGCCACAAGGCCCCCCACCGTGACCTGTCGCCTCATGCGTCTCTCCCATCACTTCGATCGCACAGAGCACTCACGTCACATGCTCGGACGCGGTGGACCCTAAGCGCGATCCGTGACCCCTCCCGTCCCGTTCACACCATCGGGCCGGATGATCCACCCGCAGAGGGACACCGAACGTGATCGACGCCCGACCCGATCACGATGATCGGGCGGGCGCCGGCGACGAACGGTCCGAGCGGATCCGGACGGGTGACGCGACTACCAGCCGCGGCCTGCGTAGCGCTGCGACTCGGGCAGGTCGTCGACGTTGATGCCCACCATCGCCTCGCCGAGCCCGCGCGACACCTTCGCGATGACGTCCGGGTCGTCGAAGAACGTGGTGGCCTTGACGATCGCCTCGGCACGCTGGGCCGGATCGCCGGACTTGAAGATCCCCGATCCGACGAAGACGCCCTGCGCGCCGAGCTGCATCATCATCGCGGCGTCGGCCGGGGTGGCGATGCCGCCCGCGGTGAACAGCACGACCGGCAGCGAACCCGCGCGCGCCACCTCACGCACGAGGTCGACCGGCGCCCGCAGCTCCTTGGCGGCGACCCACAGCTCGGGCTCGTCGAGCGCGGCGAGCTTGCGGATCTCCGAGCGGATCGAGCGCATGTGCCGGGTGGCCTCGACGACGTTGCCGGTGCCGGCCTCGCCCTTGGAACGGATCATGGCCGCGCCCTCGGAGATGCGCCGCAGCGCCTCGCCGAGGTTGGTGGCGCCGCACACGAACGGCACGGTGAACGCCCACTTGTCGATGTGGTGGGCCTCGTCGGCCGGGGTGAGCACCTCCGACTCGTCGATGTAGTCGACGCCGAGGCTCTGCAGCACCTGCGCCTCGACGAAGTGCCCGATGCGGGCTTTCGCCATCACCGGGATCGAGACCGCGTCGACGATGCCGGAGATCATGTCCGGGTCGCTCATCCGCGCGACGCCACCCTGGGCGCGGATGTCGGCGGGCACCCGCTCCAGCGCCATGACGGCGACGGCCCCGGCGTCCTCGGCGATCTTCGCCTGCGCGGCGTCGACCACGTCCATGATCACGCCACCCTTGAGCATCTCGGCCATCCCGCGCTTGACGCGGGCGGTGCCCAGCTCGGCTGTAGCGGCGGGTGTGGGCTGCTCGGGCGACGACACGGTGAAGACGACCTCTCATCTGGCGGTCCGGCGGACAGCCGATCCTACGTCAGCGCAGGCCGCTGCCGGCCCGGTCGCGGCGCGCATCACCACGGCCGGGTCGGCGATCTCGAAGTACGACGGGAGCGGCGCGGTGCCGTGCAGCCGCAGCCAGCGGACCAGCCGGCGGGCGCGCAGGCCCCGGGTGTCGCGCACGGCGTCGTGGTAGACGTGACGGCCGAGGACGACGAGCCGCTCGGCATCGGTCAGCTCGGCCCGCAGCGCAGGCGGGAGAGCCGTCCGGTCGAGCTCGGCGAGCCGGTGACCGAGCGCGTTCTCCGCCGCCTCCCGTTCCGCGCCCATGCCGTGGACGCCGACGGCAGCGTGCACGGCGGGCCCCAGCGCGCCGGCCCGGACATGATCGTGGAACGGGGACCCGGCCCCCGAGCGCTCCCGTTCCACGATCATGTGGGCCACCTCGGTACGTCGACGCAGCGCCGCATCCAGGCCGTCGCGGGCGGCGTCGGTCCGGATGTGCAGTCGGTGCAGCCGCCGCACCCGGTTCGCGCACCGCAGCACCACGGCCAGCACACCCACCACCGTCACGCCGACGGCCAGTACGGGCCCGGTCAGCACCGCCCACCGCCCCGCGGCACGCCCGCCGTCCACCCCGCACCGCGCTCGGCAGCGGCGCGGACCCGTGGAGCGGGCACGGACAGCCCCCCGCGTCGTGCGGGGCGTGGGCCCGGGACGGCGGCCTGCGCGGCCCGGTAGACCTGCACCACCGCGTCCGCCACCACCGGCCAGTCCAGTGCCGCCACGCGCTCCCGGCCCGCCGCGGTGAGGGCCGCCCGGCGGGTGGGGTCGTCGAGCAGCGCGGCCAGCTCCCGGGCCAGGGCAGGAGCGTCGCCCACCGGGAACAGCGTGCCGGCCGGGCCGAGCACCTCGCGGAAGGCGGCGAGGTCGCTGGCGAGCACCGGCGCCCCGGCGGCCATGGCCTCGGTGAGCACCATGCCGTAGCTCTCGCCGCCCAGGTTGGGTGCGCACAGCACCCGCACCGACCGCAGCGCCGCGGCCTTGCCGTCGTCGTCGACGGGGCCGAGCAGGTCGAGCCGGTCCGCGACCGGCCCGGCCGCGCGCCGCAGCGCTCCCGCGTCGCCGCGCCCGACGACCAGTACCCGCAGGTCGGGGCGCCGCGGTGCGAGGAGCGCGACGGCGTCGAGCAGCACGCCCATGCCCTTGCGCGGCTCGTCGAACCGGCCCACGAACCCGACGGTCTCCCCCGCCACCGGTCGCGCCGGGCCGCGGGCGTACCGCGCGACGTCCACGCCGTTGGGGATCTCGACGGCGTCCCCGCCCAGGTGGCGCACCTGCACGCTGCGCGCCGTCGCCGACACCGCGATCCGGGCCGTCACCCTCTCCATGAGCGGCGTGAGGGTCCCGCCGAGCGCACGCAGCGCCCGGGACCGCTCGGTGGCCGTGTGGAAGGTCACCACGATCGGGCCGGTGTGCATCGGGGGCCGGGCGGCGAGCAACGCCAGCACCGGGAGGCTGACGGTGGTGGGCTCGTGCAGGTGCAGCACGTCGAACTCGTGGTCGGCGAGCCAGCGCCGCACCCGTGCGTACGAGGCGGGCCCGAACCGGACGCGGGCCACCGAGCCGTTGTAGGGCACGCCCAGCGCCCGCCCGGCCGGGGTGACGAAACCCGGGACGGGGGTCCCGGGCGCGGCCGGCGCGAGGACGTCGACGTCGTGGCCCTGCGCGAGCAGCGCGCGGGCGAGGTCGAGCACGTGCGCCTGCACCCCGCCCGCGACGTCGAGCGAGTAGGGGCAGACGATCCCGATCCTCATCGGCGGTCCGCGTTCCAGACGGGCTGCAGCATGTGCCAGTCGGCCGGTACCCGGGCCAGCATGCCGGCGAGGGCGTCGGCGATCCCCTGTGTGGCCTTCGCGGTGGCGGCGCGGTCGGGCACCGGCACCGGGTCGGCGATGTCGAGCGCCCAGCCGTCCGGGGTGAAGGAGGGCACCGCCGGGAGCAGCAGCGCCCCGGTCGTCGCGGCCAGCCGGGCCGCGCCGCCGGGCAGCCGCGCGGGCTCGCCGCACAGCGTGACGTCGACGCCGGAGCTGCTCAGGTCCAGGTCGGACACCAGGCAGACGACCCCGCCGCCGCGCAGCCGCCGCGTCAACGCCCGGTAGGCGTCGGACCCGTCCTCGGCCGCGACCACCTCGAACCCGAGCGAGGAGCGGTAGGCGACGAACCGCCGGTAGAGCGACTCCGGACGCAGCCGCGCCGCGACCGTGGTGAAGCCCGGCTCCCGCCCGAGCGCGCGCAGCGTCTCCACCAGCCACACCCCGGCCACGTCCCAGTTGCCGCTGTGGGCGAGCGCGAAGATCACACCGCGGCCCTGCGCCTGCGCGTCGAGGAAGGGCTGCGCGCCACGGACGTGCGGATCCATGCGCCGGTGCAGCTCGGCCGGGTCCATCGCGGGCAGCCGGAACACCTCGCACCAGTAGCGGGCGTAGCTGCGCAGGCCCTCGCGGACCAGCACGTCGAGGTCGGCGTCCGGGGCGAGGCGGGCGAGGTTGGCCCGCAGCCGGCGGGGCCCCGCGCCGTCGCGGCGGGCGGCCCGGTCGGCGCCGCGACGGAACAGGTCGTGGGCGACGCGGGGCGGCAGCGCGCGCACGACGCGCCAACCGGTGGCGTAGGCGACGTCGACGAGCCGCTCCCGCACCGCTGTCCCGGGCGCCGCGCTCACGCCGCGGCCCGGGCGCTGCGGTGCACCGCGACCAGCCGCTGCCCGAACGTCCACAGCGACGCCGCGGCGAGCAGCCACAGCGCCACGGCCAGCGCGTAGGGCACGCCGAGCCCTTCGAGCCCGGTGCCGACGAGCGCCAGGATTAGCCGCTCGGCCCGCTCCACGAGCCCGCCGTCGGCGGAGAGGCCGGCGCCCTCGGCTCGGGCCTTGACGTAGGAGACCAGCGACCCGGCCACCAGGCAGATCAACGCCGCCACCCCGACGAGCCGCTGCTCGCCGACCCCGAGGGCCCACCAGGTCAGCGCAGCGAACAGGGCACCGTCGGCGAGGCGGTCGCAGGTGGAATCGAGCACCGCGCCGAAGGGGGTGCCGTGGCCGCGCGCGCGGGCCATCGCGCCGTCGACCAGGTCGAACAGCACGAACACCGTGACGACGACGGTGGCGGTGAACAGCTCGCCGCGCGGGAGGAACCAGACCGCGGCGGCGACCGAGCCCAGGGTGCCGAGCACGGTGACCGCGTCGGGCGAGATGCCGCGCTCGACCAGCCAGCGTCCCAGCGGTTCGGTGACGCGGTTGACGTGCACGCGGGCGAAGACGTTGAGCACGGCGCTCCTGCCGGTCGTTCCAGGGGACCAGCCTATCGGCGGCTCGTCACGCGGGCGGCGACCAGGCCGAGGCGAGCAGGTCGCGGGTCTCGGTGAGCAGCTGCGGGATGACCTTCGTCTGGCCCACGACCGCGATGAAGTTCGCGTCGCCACCCCACCGGGGCACGACGTGCTGGTGCAGGTGGTCGGCCAGCGAGCCGCCCGCCACCGTGCCGAGGTTCATGCCGACGTTGAACGCGTGCGGCGCGGCCACGCGCTTCATCGCCCGCACGGCCTCCTGGGTGAAGGCGACGAGCTCCCCGGCCTCGATGGTGGTCAGGTCCTCCAGCTCGGCGACGTGCCGGTAGGGCAGCACCATCAGGTGCCCCGGGTTGTAGGGGTGCAGGTTGAGCACCGCGTACACCGTCTCCCCGCGGGCGACCACCAGCCCCTCGGAGTCGGTCATCGCGGGGATCCGGCAGAACGGGCAGCCCTCCGCGCCCGCCTCCTTGATGTAGGCCATGCGGTGCGGCGTCCAGAGCCTGCGGAAGCCGTCGGGCGTACCGATGCCGTCGCGGGGCTCCAGCTCCGGATCGTCGGCGTCGGCCATGGGTGCCGATCCTAGGCGCCGGGTCAGGACGGGGCGGCGCCCGTGCCGGTCAGCGCCGTGAAGGTGTCCGCTGTGGGGTTGCCGTTGTCCCGGCTCGTGATCCAGGCCGCGATCGCCGTCACCGCATCGCCCGCCGGAACCGCGTTGACCTGCGTGCCGTCGCGGAACCGGAAGCTGACCGCCCCGGCCTCGACGTCGCGCGCGCCCGCGAGCAGCAGGAACGGCACCTTCTGCATCGTGTGCGTCCGGATCTTCTTCTGCATCCGGTCGTCGCCCGCGTCGACCTCGACGCGGATGCCCCGGGCCCGCAGCGCGGCCGCGATCTCCCGGACCGCGGGCACCTGCTCGTCGGTGACCGGGATCGCGACGACCTGCACCGGCGCGAGCCAGGCCGGGAACGCGCCCGCGTAGTGCTCGAGCAACACGCCGAAGAACCGCTCGATCGACCCGAACAGCGCCCGGTGGATCATGATCGGCTGCCGGCGGGAGCCGTCGGGGGCGGTGTACTCCAGGTCGAACAGGCCGGGCTCCATGAGGTCGACCTGGATCGTGGAGAGCTGCCAGGTGCGCCCGATCGCGTCCTTGGCCTGCACGCTGATCTTCGGGGCGTAGAAGGCGGCGCCGCCCGGGTCGAGCACGAGCTCGAGCCCGCTGTCCTGCGCGGCCTCGCGCAGGGCGTCGGTGGCCAGCTCCCAGTCCTCGTCGCTGCCGATCGACTTCTCCGGGTCACGCGTGGAGAGCTCGAGGTAGAAGTCGTCGAGACCGTAGTCACGCAGCAGGTCGAGGACGAACTGCAACAGCGACCGGATCTCCTCGCCCATCTGCTCGCGCGAGCAGTAGATGTGGGCGTCGTCCTGGGTGAAGCCGCGGGCGCGGGTCAGGCCGTGCACCACGCCCGACTTCTCGTAGCGGTACACCGATCCGAACTCGAACAGGCGCAGCGGCAGCTCCCGGTAGGACCGCCCGCGCGAGGAGTAGATCAGGTTGTGCATCGGGCAGTTCATCGGCTTGAGGTAGTAGTCCTGGCCGGGCTTGCGCACCTGCCCGTCGGCGCCGATCTCGGCGTCGATCTGCATGGGCGGGTACATGCCCTCGGCGTACCAGGCCAGGTGCCCGGAGGTCTCGAACAGCTGCCCCTTGGTGATGTGCGGGGTGTTGACGAACTCGTAGCCCGCCTCCTCGTGGCGGCGGCGCGCGTAGTCCTCCATCTCGCGGCGGATGATCCCGCCCCTGGGGTGGAAGACCGGCAGCCCGGATCCGATCTCGTCGGGGAACGAGAACAGGTCCAGCTCGGAGCCGAGCCTGCGGTGGTCACGCCGCTCGGCCTCCAGCAGGCGGTCCAGGTACAGGTCCATGGCCTCGGTGGACTCCCACGCGGTGCCGTAGATGCGCTGCAGCATCGGGTTGTGCTCGCTGCCCCGCCAGTACGCGGCGGCGCTGCGCATGAGCTTGTAGGCGGGGATGTAGCGCGTGGTGGGCACGTGCGGGCCACGGCACAGGTCCGACCAGACGACCTCGCCGGTGTGGGCGTGGACGTTGTCGTAGGCCGTCAGCTCGCCCTCGCCGACCTCCATGACCTCGTTCGTGTCAGCCAGATCGCCCACCTGCCCAGCACCCTTGAGCTCGATCAGCTCCAGCTTGTACGGCTCGTCGGCGAGCTCCTTGCGGGCGTCGTCGAGGGAGTCGTAGCGGCGGCGGGCGAACCGCTGCCCCGCCTTGACGATCTTCTTCATGGACGACTCCAGCGCACGCAGGTCGTCCGGGGTGAACGGGACCTCGACGTCGAAGTCGTAGTAGAAGCCGTCGGCGACCGGCGGGCCGATGCCCAGCTTCGCGTCCGGTCGCAGCTGCTGGACGGCCTGCGCGAGCACGTGCGCCGCGGAGTGCCGGATGACCGCCCGGCCGTCGTCGGTGTCGGCGCCGACGGGCTCGACCTCGACGTCGGAGTCGGGCGCCCAGGCCAGGTCGCGCAGCCGCCCCTCCGGGTCGCGGACGACGACCACGGCGCCGGGCCCGCTGTTCGGCAACCCCGCCTCGCGGACGGCGGCGCCCGCCGTCGTCCCGGCCGGCACCCGGACGGGGGCGGACACGGGAGGGGGTACGGGCGCGGACACGGAGGGCCTCCAGGCGGGGGTGGGTGTCGTCGGGACGAGCTACGGCGATGCTAGAGGGCGTCCGCCACCGGCTTCCCGGCCGCCACGGCGATCCCCGCCGCGCGGGTCCTGCCCACCCACCCGGTCAGCTCAGCCTGCGCAGCCCGAGCGCGAGGCGGCGCATGGTGTCGACGTCACGCGCCCACACGCGCTCGGGCAGGCCCACCGTGACCGCGCCGGGGGGCCGGGGCCGCCGGGTGGCGGCGGGCCGGCGGCGCGGCAGCGACCGGTCCGCGGGGGACGGCTGGATCAGCTCCGCCAGCACCCCGGCCGCCCGTGTGCCGTGCCCCGCCGGGGCCTGCTGCCCGACGAGCCCGGCGAGCGCGGGTTGCTGCGCGGGCGTCCGGGGCGCGGGGCGGGGACGCGGGATGCCGGCCGCCCGGGGGTCGGGGGCCAGTGCCGCCCGGATCGCCGCGTGCAGGGCCGGCGCGGCGAGGGCGTGCCGGGCGCGCCCGACGTCGACCCCCTCCAGGCCCAGGCTCAGGTGCAGGAACACGCCGGGCACCGCGGCCGGTCGCAGCACGTGCATCGACCGGTCCGTCGTGACGACGACGTCGTCGAGCCCGCCCCGACCCAGCGCGACCGCATCGCGCACCAGACCCGCGACGGTGCCGGGGTCGTCGCCCCCGTCCGGGGCGGGTGCGCCGGCCGAGCCGACCACCCGACCGGCGCGTCCGTCGACGACCCGGACCGCCCGGGCACCGGAGCGCGCGAGCAGGTCGGCGAGCGCATCGGCGAGCGCGAGTTCGGAACCGGGCATGCGCAAGGGTCTCGCAGAGCGCCGCCCCACCGGAAGCCCGCCCCGAACGGCTCAGCGTTCGATCGGCCGTACGGCGTCATCGTGACCGCCGCCTGCGTCGGGTACGGCCCGTAGCGGAGCGGGCGCCAGCGCCGGGAGGGGCGCCGGGGGCCGGTCCGCCCATCCGGTCGGACCGGCCGGGGCCGGGACGTCGAGCAGGTCGGGCACCGACCGCAGCGCGGACGGGGGTCCGGACTCGGACGCCACCGCCAGCGACATGATCGCCGGGTCCCGCGGTGCGGGCGACGGAGGCGGCGACCGACGCCGTGGCGGGGGCGGCGGTGGGGGCGCCGGGGCGGCCCCCGGCACCCACCCGGCGGCGCCGGGGCGGCGCGCCATCGACGGTCCGGCGGTCAGTGCCGACTCCGACACGACCCGCAACCGCCGCCGGGTGCGCCTGAGCACGCGTCGCGGACCGACCACGACCACCGACAGCGCGAGCCGGTCGCCGTGGGGGTCGGCGACCGTCCGCAGGACGTCGTGTCGACCGTCGAGCCTGCTGAGGACGACCTCCAGGGCCCCGGCCGCCTGGTCGGACGATCCGAGGGCGACGCGGACGATCTCGGCGTGCACCGCCCCCACGAGTTCGATGTCCGACCGGCTCCAGGTCGACGACCAGGCGTCGAGCACCATGCCGCTGTCGACGTCGGCCAGCACCGCCCCGAGGATGCGCCGGTCCCCCGCCAGCGGGCCCAGCACGGCCTGCAGACCGTCCGCGCGGACGTTGACGGTGTGCCGGTGCCGCGCCATCGGCGCGGCGTCACCGCGGGCCGTACGCAAGTACCCCCACACCGGCCCGCGTCACCCCCCCCGGTCAGCGACCGGCGGCGGACGGGAAGAACGCCTGGCTGTTGTCCTGCGATCCCGGACCGGGGCGGCCGGTCTTGACCCCGGGGGCGGCCATGTAGAACTGCTGCTCGATGACCCGCAGGTCGCGCCGCGCCATCGCCAGGTTGGCCTGGGCACGGTTGAGCGCGAGGTAGAAGAACAGCTTCTCGTCCCCGCCGCCGCGGATGGGTCGGATCAGGTGGTACTGGGTGTCCAGGGTGATCAGGATGTCCTCGATGCCCTCGCGCAGGCCCAGCTTCTCCATGACCTCCAGCTTGGTGCGGACGACCTCGCTGTTGCCCGGCGACGCCACGTCGAGATCGAACTCGGGACTGCCGCCGCGGGAGCCCAGGCTCATGCCGCTCTCGTAGTCGACCACGGCCGCCGCGAATGCGCCCTTGATGTTCGCCACCATGTCGAGCGAGTGTTCGATGTTCATTTCCACTACCTCCGGGTATCACGATCACGGGCGCTCTGGGCCTGCTTTCCGCCACACACCCGATCGGGTCGGGCGAAACAATAACCACACCCGGCGTGGGCATCGCCGCCGGGGCGGTCGTCGACAATTGAAGATCGGGCGATCGGTGCATTCCGGGTCATCGCAGCGCCTTGAGGCCGGCGAGCAGCCTGCGCAGCGTGCCGACGTCGTCGGCCCATCGCGGACCCGCGACCGGCCCGTACCCGGCCGGCACGGGGTCCCCCGGCCCGCCCTCCCGCTGGGCGGGGACCACCGGCGGTGCCTCCGGGACGCTCCCGGGCCACGGTCGGGGGCGCTGGGCCGCGGCCGCCGGACGGACCGGAGCGGGCACCCTCCGCACGAGTGCGGGCATCGGGACGGGAGGGGGTGGCGGGGGGACCGGTGCCGGTACCCGGCGGGGCAGGGCCGCCGGCTCCCGGGCCGGCATCTGCGCAGTCGAGGCGACATGCGCGGCCGCGTCGCCGGGCTCCGGTGCCGGATCGGGCGCCGGTCGGGGGACGCGGATCTGGGCCAGCTCGCGCCGGGCCAGCGCCAGATTGGACCGGTTCCGGTCCAGGCACAGGTACACCAGCAGCGGCTCCTGCGGGGTCTCCCCGACGATGCGGCGCACCAGGTGGTAGGCCCGCCGCGAGGTCATCATGACGTCGTCGAGCTCGTCGCCGTCGGCGGCCAGGAACTCGGTGGCCGACCGACCCCAGCGCAGGACGGTGGCCGCGTCGCCCGCATCGCGACCCGCCTCCACCAGGAGCTGTCCGGTCGCATGTTCGAGAACGCAGCTATATGTCGCGCCAGGCAACCGCAACAGTTCCTGGAGCACGGCAGACATCGCGGTCACGCAGCATTCCTCTCTCGGACCGGAATGGTTTCACACCGGTTTCGGATCAGCCACGACCGACTCTTTCCGCCGAACGCACTGCACCGTTCGCACAATGTCGCTACACCCGTTCGGCCGTGACGATCACCGAGACGGCAGGACCGTTCGCGAAGAACCGGAGGACGACCACGCCGCGACGATGCGTCCACGGCACACGAACGCACCGGGGTGGTGACCCACCGCAACGACCCCGTTCGGCGGGGGGTGGATGAGCCGATCGCCGACCGGCGGGGCCCACCGGGAAGACGTGGGCCGCGCTCCTGGTTGAGCGGTGCGTGGTTCCTGTATCCGTGCTCGATCTCGTGCCCATCGGCTCCGGCGACACCCCCACCGACGCGCTGCGCGCCAGCACCGCGCTGGTGAGGCGGGTGGAGGAGCTCGGCTTCCGGCGCTACTGGGTCGCCGAGCACCACGGGATGCCGGGCATCGGCAGCTCGTCGCCCGCGGTGCTCATCGCCCATCTGGCCGCGGCGTCGTCGACGATCCGGGTCGGCTCGGGAGGGGTGATGCTGCCCAACCACCAGCCGCTGGTGATCGCCGAGCAGTTCGGCACCCTGGAGGCGCTGCACCCGGGGCGGATCGATCTGGGCATCGGACGCGCCCCCGGTACCGACCCCCGCACCGCACGCGCCCTGCGCCGCGGCACCGGGGTGGGCGGGGGCGGGGCGGACGACTTCCCCGAGCAGCTCACCGAGCTCGCCTCCTACTTCCGCGGCGAGGGCCCGGTCGTCGCGGTGCCCGCGCACGGGCAGCAGCCCGCGATGTGGCTGCTCGGGTCCAGCGGGTACAGCGCCCAGGTCGCGGGCCTGCTCGGGCTCCCCTTCGCGTTCGCCCACCATTTCAGCGGCGAGAACACCATGGCCGCACTCGCGCTCTACCGCGAGACGTTCCGCCCCGGTGTGCTGGACGCCCCGTACGCGATGATCGCGGCGTCCGTGCTGGCCGCGGAGTCCGACGCGCAGGCCCGGCGGCTCGCGCTGCCCGGCGCGCTGCAGTTCCTGCGGCTGCGCCAGGGCGAACCCGGGCTCGTCCCGACCCCGGAGGAGGCGGCCGCGTACCCGTACTCCGCGCAGGAGCTGGCGTTCGTCGACGACCGGCTGGGCGGGCAGGTGATCGGCTCCCCCGCCACCGTCCGCGACGGGGTCCACGAGCTGGTGGCGCGCACCGGCGTCGACGAGCTGATGGTCGTCACCAGTGCGCACTCCGGCGCCGACCGGTTGCGGTCCTACGAGCTGCTGGCCGACGCGGTCGGCACCCGGGGCACGATGGTGGCATGACCAGCGACCCCTACGCCGCGTTCCGGGCGGCCGTCGAGACCGGTGACGTGGACGCGGCGGTGGCGCTGTTCATCCCCGACGCGGTGTTCCACTCCCCGGTCGTGCACCGCCCCTACGTCGGGCGGGAGGCGCTGCGCGCGATCCTGGCCGCCGTCACCGGGGTGTTCGAGGACTTCCGTTACACCGGCTCCTACGGCGGCGACGAGGGACACGTGCTGCGCTTCGCCGCCCGGGTCGGCGACCGGGACCTGGAGGGCGTCGACATCCTGCGCGGCGTCGGCGGGCAGCTCACCGAGCTGACGGTGATGGTGCGGCCGTACTCGGCGGCCACGGCGCTGCGCGAGCGGATGGCGGCGCTGCTCGCCCCGTGAGCCCGTGAGCCCCGTCAGCCCGGTGGCACCGCTCGCTCGGCCGGGCTGCGCGGCTGCGGCTGCGGGCGGGGCTGCGGGATGCGGGGCATCGCCGGTGCGGGCGGCACGGCCCGCTGCCGGGGCATCGCGAGCGGGATGGGCGCGGTCGCGGGGTCGACGGCGGGCGCGACCACGGACTCCGGCGCCGGGCGCGTGGCGCGCAGGGCCTCGTACGAGTCGTCCTCCGCCTGTGCCCGCCCGATCACCCGGCCGAGCACGAACGAGAGGACCGCCGCCGCCACGGCCCACAGGCCGGCACCACCCAGGATCCACACCAGAACCGTCACGCACACTCCCCGGACCACGACACGGCTCGGGTCGAACCGCGGCCCCAGCATGCGGTGTCGCGGCCCGGGACTCCATAGGCCGGATCGGGGATTCAGCCGGTTGCCGGGTGGAGTTGACCCGTCGGTGCCCCCGCGGGGCGCACCCGGCGCCGGGCTCGGACGCCGGCGAGGAACCGGTGCACGCCGCGGACGTGGTGCCCGGTGCGCGCCGTCGGGAAGGCGTCGAAGCCGTGCTGCGCGCGGGGCAGCTCGGCGTGCCGGACCTCGGCCCCGACCTCGCGCATCCGCCGCACGAACCGCCGCGACTGCCCCACCGAGACGATCGTGTCGGTGTCGCCGTGCACCACGAGGAACGGCGGGGCGTCGACGGTGACCCGGTGCAGCGGCGACGCGGCCAGCCACGTGTCGGGGTCCTCGACGCGGGTGGTGCCGATGACCTTGCGCTCCAGCAGGGCGAACAGCCCGTGCTCGTCGCGCGAGAAGTCGTGCACGCCGTACACGGGGACGGCGGCGGCCAGGGTGGTGTCCGCGCCCGCGAACCCGGGCTGGAACGCCGGGTCGTTCGCGGTGAGCGCGGCCAGCGACGCCAGGTGCCCTCCCGCCGAACCCCCGCTGATCGCCACGAACGAGGGGTCGCCGCCGTACCCGCCGATGTGCTCCTTGACCCACGCGATCGCGCGCTTGACGTCGACGATCATGGCGGGCCAGCGATGGTGGGGGCCGAGCCGGTAGTTCACCGTGACGCACACCCAGCCGTGCGCGACCAGGTGTGCCATGAGCGGTGCCGCCGAGTGGGCCTTGTCGCCGCCGGTCCAGCCCCCGCCGTGCACCTGCACGAGCACCGGAGCGCCCGCGGTCGGGCCCGCCGGGCCCCACACGTCGAGCCGCTGCGCCGGGTCCGGCCCGTAGGCGAGATCGGCCGCGCGCAGGTGGCGCTCCCGGGCGGCCCGTCCCCCGAGCAGGGGCAGGGCCGCGGCCGCGGGGGTGGGCAGCCCGGCGAGCGCGGCGTCGAACACGCGGGCGGTGCGGTCGGCGTCGCGGCGCAGGTCGACCAGCGCCGCGACCGCGAGACCGTTGACGGCCGCCGCCGCGAGCCCGGCCGGGCGGCGCCCGCCCCCGTCGCGCAGGGCCGCGGCACCGATCGCGGCGTGGACCAGCGAGAGCGCGCCGGGCGTCTCGGAGGCCGGCAGGCACGGCGCGGCCTGCAGGATCGACGCGGGCCACGTGCGGATCACAGGCCGCCGCGCCCCGGCCGCGGCCAGCACCCCGGCCACCCCCGCCGCGATCGCCGCGGCCCGTCCCGTCCCCACGGCGGCGCCTCCCTCCCGCGGCCCGGGGCCGCCGTCGGGGCGACGATACGGGCGGCGCCCTGTCCCGTCGGGGCCGCGCCGGTGCAGCGGCGTCCGGGCGCCCTCCCGCACTGGGCCGGACGGCGCAGCGGCGTGACGCTATGTGCCCGAACGGCCGGTGTTCACCGGATCGGTGCCACCGAACGCTCCTCATATCGGGTGATGTGACCCGTCGACCCGCACCGCGCGCCGAGCGGGTCCCGTTGACCCGACGGTAACCCCTCCGGCGTCCCGGAGCGGGACGGTGCGAGGGAGGTGGAACCGTGTCCGGTGCACACGCCTCCGCGCCCCGCCGGTCCGGCCGGTCCGCCGGGGTCGCCTGGTGGCGGCCCCCGACGCGCGGCCGCAACGCCTCCCCGGACGGGGGACACGCGGAGGCCGGCAGGCGCCCGCGGCGGCACCGCCGCCCCGCCACGCCGGAGCAGCGCCGGGCCCGCCGGCTGCGGATCGCCCGCAACACGGTCCTGTCCGGCCTGGCGGCGGTGCTGCTCGGACCGCTGGTCGCGTTCGGCCTGGGCTATCTGGTGTTCTCCGTGCCCAGCCCGGACGACGCCGTCACCAACCAGGTGGCGCTCGTGTCGTTCGCCGACGGCAGCCGCCTCACCCGCCTGGTGCCCGAGGAGGGCAACCGGATCGCCGTGGACGTCGCCGACGTGCCGCCGCACGTGCGCGACGCCGTCCTCGCCGCCGAGGACCGCACCTTCTACTCCAACCCGGGCTTCGACCTCGGCGGTATCATGCGGGCGGTGTGGAACCAGCTCCGCGGCGGGTCCGGGGGCGGATCGACGATCACGCAGCAGTACGTGAAGAACGCGCTCGTCGGCGACGCGTACACGCTGTGGCGCAAGTACAAGGAGGTCGTGCTCGCCGTCAAGATCTCCCAGGAGCGGTCCAAGGACGAGATCCTCGGCGACTACCTCAACGCCATCTACTTCGGGCGCGGCGCCTACGGCATCCAGTCGGCGAGCCAGGCCTACTTCGACAAGCCGGTGCAGCTGCTCGACCCCAGCGAGGGCGCCGTGCTCGCCGGGCTGATCCAGTCGCCGTCGAGGTGGGACCCGGCGGTCAACCCGGAGCGGGCGCTGCAGCGCTGGGAGTTCGTGCTCGACGGCATGGTCGAGGAGGGCTGGCTCGGCGCCGCGGAGCGCGGGGCGCTGGAGTTCCCGGCGACCGCGGAACCGAGGCGTGCCGCGGCGGGCGTGCCCGCCGACGCCCGCGGCCACATCGTCACCGCAGTCACCGCCGAGCTCGATGCGCTGGGCATCACCTCCGAGGACCTGGCCCAGGAGGGCCTGCGGATCACCACGACGATCGACCCGCTACGCCAGCAGCAGGCCGTCGACGCCGCGCACGCGGCGCTGGCGGGCCAGCCCGCCAACCTGCGCAGCGCGATGGTGGCCGTCGACCCGGCGACCGGTGGCATCACGGCGTACTACGGCGGCGACAACGGCGTGGGGCTGGACTACGCGCGCGTGAACCGGCTCGCCGGCTCCACGTTCAAGCCGTTCGTGGTGCTCGCCGGGCTGCAGCAGGACCCGCCGGTCGGGCTGGGCGAGACCTACGACGGCGAGGAGGTGCCGGGCCTGCGCAACGCCGAGGGCGCCGACTGCGACCGGTGCGACCTCAAGCAGGCGATGACGGTGTCCAACAACGTCGTGTTCAACACCCTGGCCAAGGAGGTCGGGGCGGAGTCGGTCGCCGCGGCGGCCCGGGCGGCGGGCATCACCGCACCTCTCGACGACCCTAACGAGGGCATCGCGCTGGGCAACAAGGAGGTCAGCGTCCTGGACCTCGCCTCGGCGTACGCGACGCTCGCCGGCGGCGGCGTGTGGCACCAGCCGCACCTGGTCGCCGAGGTCGTCACCGCCGACGGCCGCGTGCTCTACGCCGCACCGACCGAGGGGGAACGGCGCTTCCCCGAGCGGGTGGCGCGCAACGTCGTCGAGTCGATGCTGGAGGTGGCCGAGACCGACGGGCTGGCCCTGCCCGGCGGGCGACCGGTGGCCGCGAAGACCGGCACCGTGCAGTCGCGGTTCGAGGGCGAGAACAACGACGCCTGGATGGCGGGTTTCACCCCGACACTCTCGACGTCGGTGTGGATCGGCACCGACATGAACTCCCCGATCCGGACGTCGCGCGGCACGCCGATCAGCGGCAAGGGCCTGCCCGGCGAGGTGTGGCAGGAGTTCATGGGCGAGGCGCTGGAGGCCGAGCCGGTGGAGACGTTCGCGCCGTTCCGCCCGATCGGCGAGGCGCCGAGCGACGCGCCGCCGAACAGTGAGGAGTCGGCCGAGCCCACCCCCGCCCCCACCCCCGAGACGGCGCCGGAACCGACCCCGGCACCGGTCCCCCCGGCACCCGAGGGCGGCCCGCCGCCCCCGTTCGACCCGCGCGCCGCTCCGGCCCCCGGTGAGCCCGCGCCGGCACGCGACCCGCTGCTGTTCGGCTCCCCGGCGGCCGAGCCCGGACCGACACCCGCACCGGACCCGACGCCCCGGGACTGCTCGGTCACGCCCTGCGGCTGACGGGTGGCCGGGCGTGCGACGGTCCGGCCCGGTTCGGGACTACCGTGGCGACGGTGGCGGCCCGCGAACACACCTGGGAGGTCCTCGCGTGGCCCGCGGACCGGCGGATCGTCCTGTACGTCCCAGAGATCGAGGCCGCCACGACCGTGCTCGCCATGACCGACGCCGACGACGCGGCGCGCTCCCTGATCGCGGACCTCACCGGGCTGGACGCGGGCGCGATCCGCTGCGAGATCACCATGGGCCGGCCCCGCTGACGCGGTGACCGCACCGGGGTCACGGAACCGCCGCACTAGAGTTCGGGGATGCCCACCGACGTGCGCCGGGATGTCGCCACCGCGATGGCCGCGGCGGCGACCGCGTGGCTGGAGTCGCTCACCCCCGCCCAGGCGGTACCCGCACGTGGCCCGGCGCCCGGCGGGGAGGGCGACGACGAGCGGCTGCGCTGGTTCTACACGCCCACCGACCACGGCGGCCTCACGATGCACGACCAGCGCCCGGCCCAGCAGCGCCTGGCGATGGCGCTGGTCGCGAGCGGGCTGTCCGCGGCCGCGTACGGCACCGTCGCCACGGTCATGGGCCTGGAGAACGTGCTGGACCGCACGGAGGGCTTCGTCGCCACATGGGGACGGGAGCGCGGCCGCGACCCCGGCCTGTACTACCTGCGCGTCTTCGGTGAGCCCGGCGGTGCGCGTCCGTGGGCGTGGCGCTTCGGCGGGCACCACGTCTCGGTGAACATGCTCGTCGTCGACGGCCGGGTCGTCGCGGTGACGCCGCTGTTCCTGGGCGCCGACCCGGCCACCTCGCCGCTGCTGGGCGGGGCGACGCTGCGCCCGCTCGGCGCCGTCGAGGACCTCGCCCGCGAGCTGGTCGGGTCGCTGGACCCCGAGCTCGCCGCCCGCGCGGTGCTGCTGCCCCGCGCGCCGTCGGACATCGTCGGCGCCAACCGCACCCGGGTCTCCGACGGGGACGAGGTGGTCCCGCTGGCCGGGGTGTGGCGCGGGGCGTTCACCGACCCGGCCGAGCAGGCGACGCTGCAGCGGGCCAGCGACGCCATCGACGAGAACGCCGGGCTCGACGCCGCCGACCACCGCGCGCTCGCGCTCACGACCGCGCCCAAGGGCGTCCCCGCCTCCGCGCTCGACGCGGGGCAGCGCGCCCTGCTGCGCGCCGTGCTGGACACCTACCTCGGCCGGGTCCCCGACGGGCTCGCCCCCTCCTACGCCGACGAGGCCGCGCTCGACGCCGTGCACCTCGCCTGGGCGGGCGGCACGGCCCCCGGCGAGCCGCACTACTACCGCCTGCAGGGCCCGCGGCTGCTGCTGGAGTGGGACAACACGCAGCGCCAGGTCAACCACGCCCACTCGGTGTGGCGCGACCCGGAGGCCGACTTCGGCCTCGACGTCCTCGCCGCCCACCGTGACCGGCACCACACCGACGACCGGAGCGCTTGACGCAGCGTCAACCCCTACGGTCGGGCGCATGCGCTGGTCGACCGCGGAGGTGGCCCGGATGGCCCGGGTCAGCTCCCGCACCCTGCGCCACTACGACCACGTCGGCCTGCTCCCACCGGCCCGTACCGGGCCCGGTGGGCTGCGCTTCTACGAGCGTCCGCAGCTGCAGCGGCTGCAGCACATCATGCTGTTGCGCGAGCTGGGGCTGGGCCTGACCGACATCGCCCAGGTGCTCGACGGCGCCGACGAGACGGCCGCGCTGCGCCGCCACCACCGGCGCCTGCTGGCCGAGGCGGCCCGGCTCACACGGCTGGCCGAGACCGTGGCCCGCACCATCGACGAGAGACAGGACGGTGCCGCCGTGCCCGCCGAGGAGATGTTCGCCGGCTTCGCCGACGACCCGTACGCCGCGCAGGCCCGCGAGCTCTACGGCGAGCAGGCCGTGGCGGCCCAGCGCCGCGCCGCGTCCTGGGACGCCGACACCGCGCGCGGGGTGCGCGGCGAGGGCGACGGCGTCCACCGCGACCTCGCGGCCCTGATGGCGAGCGGCGCGACCGTCGACGCCCCGGCGGTGCAGGCGGTGATCGCCCGCCACCACGCGTGGGTCAGCCACTTCTGGACGCCCGGCCCCGACGCCTACGTGGGCCTGGGCCGGCTCTACGTCGACGACGAGCGCTTCACCGCCGGCATCGACGCCCACGCCCCCGGTCTGGCGGTGTACCTCCGCGACGCGATCGCCGTGTACGCCGGCACCCTGCGTTAGACGGCGACGATCAGGTCGGCCCGGGGGCGCGTGGCCTCGATGCGCGCCGCGTTCGGCTCGTCGACCGCATCGACCCACGCGGCGGCCTGCTCCGGGGTCTTGCCGAACCGCACGTGCCGGGCGATCAGCCGGTCCAGCCGGACGTCGGCTCGCAGGTCGCAGAACCACACCTCGTCCAGCTCGGCGCGCACGTCGCGCCAGCCGGGCTCGTCGAGGAGCAGGTAGTTGCCCTCGGTGAGCACCAGCCGCGTGGACGGCGGGACGGGGATCGCCCCGGCCAGTGCCTGTTCGAGGTCCCGCTCGAACGCCGGCGCGTAGATCGTGTCCCCGGACCCGGCCCGGATCCGGCGCAGCAGCGCCAGGTAGCCGCCGACGTCGAACGTGTCGGGCGCGCCCTTGCGCCCGGCCCGCCCGAGCCGGGCCAGCTCGGCGTCGGCGAGGTGGAACCCGTCCATCGGGACGTGCGCGACGGCGTCGGGGCCCAGTTCCCGGCGCAGCGCGGCCAGCAGGGCCGCGACCAGTGTCGACTTGCCCGACCCCGGGCTGCCCGCCACGCCCAGCACCGCCCGGCCCGACCCGGCCAGGCCCGCGGCTCGGGCCACCAGCTCGGCCTGCGTCATGTGAGGCGCACCGCCAGCACCGCGATGTCGTCGTCGGTGTCGGCGGACGTGCCGCGCACGAGATGGTCGCAGAACTCGCCCAGCGGCCGGTGGGCGTGCGTCCGGACCAGCTCCAGCAGCTCGGCCGCGGCCCGATCGTCGGGGTCGCGGCGCTGCTCGGCCAGCCCGTCGGTGTAGAGCAGCAGGGTGGACCCCGGCGGCACGTCCACCTCGCTGTCGCGGCGCGGCAGGTCGGGGGCGACCCCGAGGACGATGCCGACCTCCCCGGTGAGGAAGCACGGCTCGCCGGCGGGCGAGACGAGCACCGGTGGCGGGTGCCCGGCGTTGGACCAGCGGAACACGGTGCGCCCGGCGTCGCGCACGAGGTGCCCGTGCACGAGCGTGGTGAACCGGGTGACCCCCAGGCGGGTGGCCACCCGGTCCAGCCGCGACACCACGGTCGACGGCGGGCAGGTGCCGTCGGCCAGCGCCCGCAGCATGCTGCGCAGCTGGCCCATCGTGGCCGCCGCGGGGAGGTCGTGCCCCGCGACGTCCCCGACGCCGACGGCCAGTTCCCCGCCGGGCAGCGGGAACGCGTCGAACCAGTCGCCGCCGATGGCCAGGCCCGCGGCGGCCGGCAGGTAACGCGCCTCGATCTCGCACCCCGGCACCGACGTCGGCTCGGACAGCATCGCGCTCTGCAACGCCATCGCGACCTGCCGGCTCTGGTGGAACGCCACCGCCTTCTCCACGGCCGCCGACGCGCGTACCCCCAGCTCCCCGACGAGCCCGAGGTCGTCCTCGGTGTAGCGGGGCCGGTCGGCGCACCCGATGAACAGCAGCGCCGCCACGACCGCGCCTCCGGAGAGCACGGGCGCGACCAGGACCGAGTGCGCGTCGACCGCCAGTCCCCAGCGCTCCATCTCGTCGGTCGGGTGCCAGTCCCGCACCCCGACCGTCGGGGTCTCGGCGAGCACCGGTGCCGCGGTGCGCACGCAGCGCGCGATGGGGTGGGCCGGGCCGAAAACGAACCGGGGGTCGGTCATCGGCGACTCCGCCAGACCCGCCGCGGTCCGCACGATCGAGCGTCGCCCGGTGACCGACCCGGCTGCCCGCGGCTGGTCGACCAGGTAGACGCGGCACACGTCGGCGAACTCCGGCACCAGGGTGTCGGCCAGTGCGGCCAGCTCACCGTCGGGCTCGGTGGCCGCGTTCATCGCGAACGTCGCCTGGGCGAGCAGGTCGAGCCGGTCGCGGGCGCGCATGCCGTCGTCGATGTCGGTCTCGGTGCCCACCCACTGCGCGACGCGGCCCTCGGTGCGCACCGGCACCGCCCGGGTGCGGAACCAGCGGTACCCGCCGCCCGCGGTGCGCAGGCGGTAGACCCGGGTGAACACCTCCGCGGGATCGGCCGACACCGCCTGCTCCCACGCGGTGCGCCAGGCGCCGCGGTGATTGGGGTGCACCGCGTCGAGGAATCCCCAGCCGCGCATCTCCGCCACGCTCTGTCCGGTGATCGCCCGCAGGCCCGGCGCGTCACGGTGTGCGGTGCCGTCCACCTCGCGGACCCAGACGGCGGCGCTCGTGGCCTCGATCAGGCTCTGGTAGCGGTTGAGGGCGTGCTCGCGCTGGGCGGCCGCGCGGGCCAGGTCGCGCCGGGAGCGCTCGGCCGCGGTGACGTCGACGACGACGAGGCCCACCCCGACCAGGGACCCGTCGGGTGCGTGCACCGGGTAGATGTTCATCCGCCACTCCTGCGGCGGTCCCTCGCCGTGCCAGAGCCGCCCGCGCATCGGCACGTCGACCCGCGGCCGGCCGGTGTCGAGTACCTGCTTCAGCTCGGCGGCGACGGCCGCTCCGGTCGGCCCGTGGACGTCCTCGAGCGTGCGCCCCAGCCGCTCGTCGACGGTGCCGCCGTCGATGTCGAGCACCGCGTGGTTGACACGGCGGTAGCGCAGCGCGGTGTCGAAGTAGGCCAGGCCCACCGGGGCGCTCTCCCACAGCGCGTCGAGCAGGGCGAACGCCTCGTCGCCCGCGCGGGAGTCGGCGACGTCCTGCAGCACGCCGAGCACCGTGGCGCCGGGCCCCGTGCACGGGACGGCCCGGAAGTACAGCGTGGGTCCGGCGGCGTCCAGCGCCGGGAAACGGCCGGTGAATCCGCGGCCCGCCGCGAGCTCGTCGAAGACCCGGTCCATGCTGGGCCGGTCGAGCGGGGCGTCGACGAGCGGGTGACCGAGCAGGTCCGCGCAGCCCCAGCCGGTGAGCCGCTCGGCCGCGCGGTTCCAGAGCAGGACGGTGCCGGCGCCGTCGAGCGCGAACACCCCGATCGGGAGCTCGTCCACGATCCCGGCCGTCAGGTCGCCGGATCGCTGCACGGAGGTGATCGTAGGTGGCTGTCGGGGTCCGGTGCGATGCTGACCCGATGGACGGCACCGCTCCCGCGGCTCGCGGCGTTGCGCCGTCACCGACGAGGAGGGCACCGTGAGGTCGCTGAGCAACCACCGTCCCGAGGTGAAGCCGTGACCGACGGTCCGGTCGTCCGGCTCCGGGCGCTGTGCCTGGCGCTGCCGGAGGTGACCGAGCGGGTCAGCCACGGCGAGCCGACGTGGTTCGTCCGGCCCGGGAAGTCCGGCCGGGTGTTCGTGTCGCTGGCCGACCACCACCACGACGACCGCCTCGCGTTCTGGTGCGCCGCCCCGACCGGCGCGCAGGAGGAGCTGGTCGCGGCCGAACCGGAGCGGTTCTTCCGCCCGCCCTATGTCGGCGGACGGGGTTGGCTGGGGGTGTGGCTCGACGTCGAGGTCGACTGGGACGAGATCGCCGAGATCGTCACCGACGCCTACCGCACGATCGCGCCGAGGAAGCTGGTGGCGCAGCTCGACGGGTCGCGAACAGCTGCGCCGGGTCCCGGAACGCCGTGAACTCCGGCGCGTTGCCCGCCGGGTCGAGCAGGAACATCGTCCACTGCTCCCCCGGCTCCCCGGCGAAGCGCCGGTAGGACTCGACGACGAACTCCGTGCCCGCGTCGCGAAGCCGCTGCGCCGTGGCGTGGAAGTCCGCGACCAGGACGAGCCCGAAGTGCGGCACCGGAACGCGGTGGCCGTCCACGTCGCTGTGCCCGACCGGCCCCGACCCCGGGGCGACGTGCGTCACGAGCTGGGGCCGGTCCCGGTCCACCCGGTGCTCGGCGCTGCGGCCCTCGGCCAGGCCCCGGTCGGTGTCGTCGACCCGGGACGGCCAGGTGAACCGGGGGGCGATCACTCATCGACGGTCCTGCGGCGGCTACGTTCGGCGGGTGTCCGATCTTCCCACCGTCCTCGTGCCGGGTGGGCGTGTCGAGTTCGACGACGTCCCCGGTGCCGCCGACCTGGCTCCGCTGCTGTTCCTGCACGAAGGGCTCGGCTCCGTCGCGCTGTGGCGGGGCTTCCACCGCCGGATCGCCGAGGCCACCGGCCGGCGGGCGGTGGCGTACTCGCGGCTGGGCCACGGATGGTCCGACACCCCGCAGGCCCCACGCACCCCGGAGTTCATGCGCACCGAGGCCGTCGTCGTGGTGCCCGCGCTGCGGGAGGCGCTGGGGCTGGACGAGCCGGTCGTCGTCGGCCACAGCGACGGGGCCTCGATCGGGCTGGTGCACGCGGCGACGGCGCCCGTCCACGGCCTAATCGTGCTCGCGCCGCACGTGTTCGTCGAGGAGTTCGGGCTCGGCGGGGTGCGCGCGGCCCGCGACGCCTACGACACCGGTGATCTGCGCACCCGGATGGCCCGCAGGCACCGCGATCCCGATGCCGCGTTCCGGAACTGGAACGACATGTGGCTCGACCCGGCGTTCCTGGCGTGGGATCTGCGTGCCGACCTGCCCGGCATCCGTTGCCCGGTGTTGGCCGTGCAGGGCACCGACGACCCCTACGGCACGGTGGCGCACGTCGAGGCGGTGCGGGACCTGGCCACGGGGCCGGTGGAGCTGCTGGTGCTGGACTGCGGCCACGCCCCGCACCTCGAGGCGCCGGAGGCGACCGCCGATGCGGTGCTGAGGTTCCTCGCCACCGTTCCCTAGGGTCGTCGCGGAACGGGCCGGCGGCGAGAGGAACGCCGGCTGCCCACGAATGCCCTTCGGCAGGCGGGGTGGGGCCGCGGCGGGTGACGGCGGCACCGAGCCAGGCGTGGGCCGGTGCGCGACCGGCCGCTGCGGCCGTGCTGTCCGCCGGCGGCGTGGTCAGCCGTCCCGGTAGTCGTGGGGCTCTGTCCAGTACCGGTGCCCGGTGGGGGTGATCCATTCGACCCGGCGGTCGGGGTGGAGGACGACCTGCCAGCCGGGATGTTCCTTCATGTCATGGTGAGTCGGCGGCGGGAATCTCACCCGCCGCCGCTCGTAGAACCGTGCTTGACACTCTCGTGTCACACGGCTCCCGTTACCGAACCACTCGGCAGCGCACCATGCCGCCAATGCGCGAAGATTCCCGGTTGATCTGCG
>NZ_JAJCYB010000071.1 GCF_029263155.1 Pseudonocardia sp. | reverse complement strand
GGCCGACCCCTCGAACCGCACGTATCGCCCGACTCGCGCGCACGGACGCCCCGACTCGCGCGACCGGACCCCCCGACTCGCGCGACCGGACGCCCCGACTCGCGGGTGGGGCGGCGGCGTCAGTCCTCGTCGGGCGGGGGGCTGGCCTTGCGGACGTAGAGGAGCCGGTCGCCCCGCTCGAGCGTGTCGGCCTTCGCGGAGTCCACCCGGTGCAGGTCGTCGCCCCGGACGACGGCGAGCACGATGTCACCCAGGTGCCGCGGCGACCCGCCCAGCTCGGACTCCTCCACCTCCCGCTCGGTGATCGCGAACCCGGCGTCGGGGGTGAGCAGGTCCTCCACCACCTCCACGACGTTCGGGCTGGTCGTGGCCGCGCCCAGCAGCCGCCCGGCCGTCTCCGCCGAGACCACCACGGAGTTCGCCCCGGACTGGCGCAGCAGGTGGACGTTCTCCGACTCCCGCACCGCCGCCACGATCCGGATCTTGGGCGCCAGCTCACGGGCGGTGAGGGTCACCAGGACGGCGGTGTCGTCGCGGTTGGTGGCGACGATGATCGCCGCCGCCTGGGACACCCCCGCGATGCGCAGCACGCTGGAGCGGGTGGCGTTGCCGGTCACCGTCACCAGCCCGAGGGCCGACGCGGCGTCGAGCTGGGCGCGGTCGGTGTCGACGACGACGATGTCGGCTGCCGTGGCGTCGTCACCGAGGAGGGTGTCCACCGCCGCGCGACCCTTCGTGCCGTAGCCGACGACGATCGTGTGGTCGCGCAACCTGGACCTCCAGCGCTCGATCCGGAAGGACTGCCGGGACCGTTCGGTGAGCAGCTCCACCGTGGTCCCGACGAAGACGATGAGGAAGATCAGCCTCAGCGGCGTGATGAACAGCGTGGTCAGCAGCCGCGCCGTGTCGCTGACCGGTGCGATGTCGCCGTAGCCGGTGGTCGACAGCGACACGGTCGCGTAGTACAGCGCGTCGGCGAAGCTGATGGGGCCTGCGGTGTTGTTGTCGACGTACCCGTCACGGCCGAAGTACACGATCAGGGCGCAGGCCAGCAGGGCCCCGAGTGCCACCGCGACCCGGCGCAGCAGCGAGGCGACCGGCGTGACCGTGGAGTCGGGCATCCGGACCGGGCCGACCAGCGACGGGTCGGCGATGGGTCGACGCCGCAGCTCCTTCACGGCCGGAGGGTATCCCGTGCAACGATCATCGACGTGACGGCCCGAGGTTCCCGCACCGCGCTCGCCCTCGCCGGTCTGCTCGGCGCCGCCGGGACGCTGCACTTCGTGGCGCCCGAGTTCTTCGACGGCATGGTGCCCGACGTGCTGCCCGGGGGGCCGCGGCTGTGGACCTACGTGTCGGGGGCGGCCGAGATCGCGGTCGCGGTCGCGGTCGCCGTGCCCCGCACCCGGCGGCCGGGCGGGTTGGCCGCGGCGGCACTGTTCGTCGCCGTCTTCCCCGCGAACGTCGAGATGGCGATCGACTGGTCGGACCGGTCGCTCACCGAGCAGGTGATCGCCTACGCGCGGCTGCCGCTGCAGGTCCCGCTGATCTGGTGGGCTTGGCGGGTGCACCGCGACGCCCCGACCCGGCCCGGCCCTGCCTAGGCTGCCGCCATGCCCCGGTTCGTCGCGCTCCTGCGCGGGATCAACGTCGGCCGCAACAAGCGGATCGCCATGGCCGAGCTGCGCGCGCTGCTCACCGACCTCGGCCACACCGAGGTCCGCACGCTCCTCAACAGCGGGAACGCGGTGGTCACCGCGGCCGATGCCACTGCGGCGGAGCACGCCGCTCGCATCGAGGCAGCGATCGAGAACCGGCTCGCGATGGCGGTGCCGTGCGTCGTGCTCACCGCCGACGACCTCCGGACGATCGCGGCGGGCAACCCGTTCGCCGAGATCGCCGACGACGGCTCGCGGATGATGGTGCACGTGCTCGCCGGCCCGCCCGGTCCCGATCTCCTCGACGGGTACGACCCGGTGGCCTCCGATCCGGAACACGCCCGCCTCGTGGGGCGCGTGATCTACCAGTGGTGCCCGGACGGGCTGCTCGCCGCGCCGGGCGTCGGCTGGCCCGCCGACCGGCGCGTGCTCGTGACCACCCGGAACTGGAACACGATCACGAAGCTGGTGGCGCTGCTGTAGGGACCGCGTCGAGCAGTGCGCGCAGGCCGGCCGCGTCGAGCAGGTCGGCCGGGCGGAGCGTGACGTCGGCGCGCACGTAGTGGAACGCGGCGCCCACCTGCTCGGGCGGGCATCCGGCCAACGCCGACCAGGCCAGCCGGTAGGCCGCGAGCTGCACCGACAGCGCGGGCAGCCTCGTGTCGTCCGGCGGGGGGCCGGTCTTCCAGTCGACGACGGTGTACCCGCCGCCGGGCTCGGCGAACACCGCGTCCATCCGCCCGCGCACCCCGACCCCGGCGATGATCGTCTCGAACGGCACCTCCACCTCGACCGGACGCCGCTCCGCCCACGGCGAGGCGAGGAACGCCTCCTGCAGCTCGGCGAGGGTGTCGTCGTCGGCCGCGCCGTCGTCGGCGGCGCCGGGGAGCTCGTCGAGGTCGAGCAGCTGCGCGGCGCCGAAGCGCCGCTCCAGCCAGGCGTGGAACGCGGTGCCCCGGCGGGTGTGCGGGTTGGGCGGCAGCGGCAGCGGGCGGCGCAGCCGCGACGCCAGCGTGGCCGGGTCCGCCGCCAGCTCGACGAGCTGGCTGACGGTCAGCTGCGCGGGCAGCGCGACGATCGGGTGTGCCCTGGCCGCCGCCCGCTCGGCGAGCAGGATCTCCACGTCCGCGGCCCAGCCCTCGGGATCGTCCGGGGCGGGATCGTCGGGGGGCGCGGCGGCGGGGACGTCGAGCTCCAGCTGGGAGCCCGCGGCGGCGGCGTCCGCGCGGGCGGCCCGGGCGGCCTCCCGGCCGGCCAGCGCAGCACGCACGAGCTCGGCGCCCGCGTGCACGTCGGGTGACCGGGCGCCCAGCGGGTCGAGCGGCCACGGCACGCCGGGCCCGTCGTCGACGGCGGGGTTCGGGGCGCCCTCGGCGGGCGGATCGGCCCACTGCTCGACACACCCGGGCACGGCCCGCGCGATCTGCTCCAGGAACTCCGAGGGCTCCCTGGGCCGCTCCCCCACGGCGGGCCAGCGGTGCCCGGACACCAGCAGCACGCGCTCCGAGCGCGTCAGCGCCACGTAGAACAGGCGCCGCTCCTCGGCCAGGCGGCGCTCGTCGAGGGCCTCGGAGTGGGCCTTGACCGCCGTCTCCAGCTGCTTGCGGTCGCCGCCGGCGGGCAGGTGCAGAGCCGGGAGGTCCACGGCGTCGCCGCGCAGGGCCACCGGTAGCTCCGACGGGTCGGTCAGCCACGTCCCGCCGATCCTGCGTCCCGGGAAGACCTGCGTGACGAGGTGCGGCACGGCCACGACCTGCCACTCCAGCCCCTTCGCGGCGTGCACGGTGAGCACCTGCACGCGGTCCTGCGCGACCTCCACGTCACCCGGCGACAGCCCGTCCTCGGCCTGCTCGGCGGTGTCGAGGTAGTCGAGCAGCGCGGGCAGCGTGGCGACCTCGGCGCCGGAGGCGAACTCCGCGACGACGTCGGCGAACGCGTCGAGGTGCGTGCGCCCGACCGGGCCGGGCCGGGCCGCGGACTCGGCGTCGAGCAGCAGCAGCCGCTCGGCGTCGGCAACCAGGTCGGTGAGCGGTGCCGCCGCGCGCGCCCGTAGCCGACTCAGCTCCCGGCCCAGGCGCACGATCCGCTCGTGGCCCGCGGGGGTGTAGCGCTCGGCCGGGCCCGGGTCGTCGAGGGCGTCGACGAGGCCCGCCTGCTCGGCCTGCTCGGCGGGCAGCGCACCCAGCGCGAGCTCGTCGGTGGTCAGCGGACCCGTCCGGGACGGCAGCGCGGGGACGAGCTCGCGGGCCCGGGCCCACAGCGCGGCGAGGTCGGCGACACCGAGGCGCCAGCGGGCGCCGGTGAGCAGCCGCATCGCCGACGGCCCGGCCAGCGGGTCGGCCACCAGCTTCAGCGCGCTGACCAGGTCGCGCACCTCCGGGGTGTCCAGCAGCCCGCCGAGGCCGACGACCTCCACCGGCAGCCCGCGGGCGCGCAGCGCGTCGGCGACGGCGTCCATGTCGGCGCGGCGGCGCACGAGCACCGCGGAGCTGGGGGTTCGCCCGCCCGTCCACTGCTCGGCGATCGCGTCGGCGAGCCAGCCCACCTCGGTGGCGACGTCGGGCAGCAGCGCCACCCGCACGTCACCGCACACGTCGGCGGACCCGGCCCGCAACTCGCCGACGCCGACGGCCCCGGGTGCCGACCGCAGCGGCTCGGACACCGCGTTCGCCAGGGCCAGCACCTCGGCCGGGTTGCGGAAGCTGGTGAGCAGGCCGAACTCGTCGGCGGGCTCGTCGGGCCCGGCGGGGAAGTCGGTGCGGAACCGCACCAGGTTCCCGGCGCTGGCCCCGCGCCAGCCGTAGATCGACTGGCACGGGTCGCCCACCGCGGTGACCGACGGCCCGTCCTCGCGGACCTCGTCGCCGGGGATCGTGCCGAACAGCGCGCGGAGCAGCACCCGCTGCGAGTGCCCGGTGTCCTGGTACTCGTCGAGCAGCACGGCACGGTAGGTGGCGCGCTCGGTCTCCCCGACCTCGGGATGGCTCTGCGCGACCCGGGCGGCGATGGCGAGCTGGTCGGCGAAGTCGACGGCCCGCTCCGCCCGCTTGCGCCGCGCGAACTCCTCCACCAGCGGCAGCATCTCGATCCGCATGCGCTGGGCGGCGATCCAGCGCAGGTAGGTCTGCGACGGCTCGGCGCGCTGCCCCTTGCCGCGCGGGGCCGCGGCCAGCGCGTCGGCGAGTCGCTCCGCGTGGCGGCGCACGGCGTCGGTGCCGACGAGGTGCTCGCCGAGCTCGCCGGCCAGCGCGAGGAGGTAGCCGGTGACGGTGGCCGGCACCCGGTCGATCTCGAGGTCCTCGGCCCAGGTGCTGACGACACGGTGTGCCAGCTGCCACGCCGCGGTCTCGCTGAGCAGCCGCGCCGCGGGCTCGGCGGGCAGGCGCAGCGCGTGCTCGCCGACCAGGCGGCCGGCGTAGGCGTGGTAGGTCGACACCGTCGGCTCCCCGGCCAGCACCGCGGCGCGGCGCTCCCCGCCGGGGTCGAGCTCATCGAGCAGCCGGGTGCCCGCCAGGCGCCGCAGCCGCGACCGCACCCGGGCCCCCAGCTGCTGCGCCGCCTTGCGCGTGAACGTCAGGCCCAGCACCTGCTCGGGCAGCACCTCGCCGGTGGCGACGAGCCACACCACCCGCGCCGCCATGGTCTCGGTCTTGCCCGCCCCCGCTCCCGCCACGACCAGCGCGGGCCGCGCGGGGGCGGAGATGACCGCGGCCTGCTCGTCGGTGGGGGGGTCCACGCCGAGGGCGAGCGCCAGCGCGCGGGGAGTCAGCAGCACGCCCACGTTCTACGCCACGCCTCCGGCACCGGCCCACGCGCGGGTTCGACGTCCGCGCCGCCGCCCGCGCACACCCAGCGGACTCGCGCACAGCCAGCGCACTGCCGCACAGCCAGCGGACTGCCGCACAGGCCGCAGCCTGTGCGGCAGTGCAAGGAGTGTGCGACCGCGGGGGCCGGGTGCGAGGTCGACCGGTGGGGGCGGGCCCCGCACCCGCTCGCGGACCCAGCCCACTCGCGCACACCCAGCGGACTCGCGCACACCCAGCGGACTCGCGCACACCCAGCGGACTCGCGCACACCCAGCGGACTCGCGCACACCCAGCGGACTCGCGCACACCCAGCGGACGCGGGCCCACGGAGGGGGCGGGGGGCCGG
>NZ_JAJCYB010000070.1 GCF_029263155.1 Pseudonocardia sp. | reverse complement strand
GCCCCCCACCGGGGCCCGACCGGAGAACCAGCAGTGGAAGAGCCGGACAGACCGGCAGCTCAACCACGACCTTCTCCCACCAACCCACCCAGAAGATCAACCAGCGCGTAACGCGAACTGCGGCGGTGGATCCAGGCTCAGTGCCGGGGTCTGGTGGGCGTCGATCCCGACCACCTGGTCGGCCCGTACCAGCCCGTCGGCCTGGGTCTGCACCCACACGTTCGTCAAACTCACGGCCTCTCCTCACACTTGATATCGCCATCTGCGACTGCCGTAAGTCTACCTCTTGCGTACCCGAAAAACTGTAGCTAGGATAGCAGATATCTGGAGCGGGCCGGGGTCATCCCCGCCGGGTCCGCTCCGGAGCATCGCCGCCCTTGTCGTCGATCAGGAAGGAGTGGCCTGCGATGCTGATGCGCACCGACCCGTTCCGTGAGCTGGACCGGATCACCCAGCAGGTGTTCGGCAACACCCCCGGCACCTGGTCCCGGCCCACCGCGATGGCGATGGACGCCTACCGCGCCGGGGACGAGTTCGTCGTGTCGTTCGACCTGCCCGGCGTGTCCGCCGACGCGATCGAGCTCGACGTCGAACGCAACGTGCTCACCGTGAAGGCCGAGCGGCGCCCGGCCGCCACCGGGGAGCACATCGAGATGCAGGTGGCCGAGCGGCCGCTGGGGGTCTTCTCCCGACAGCTGTTCCTGGGCGACACCCTCGACACCGACCACATCGACGCCGCCTACGACGCCGGCGTGCTGACCCTGCGGATCCCGATCGCCGAGAAGGCCAAGCCCCGCAAGATCAGCATCGCCAACGCCGACAGCGGACAGAAGCAGATCAACGCCTGACAGCCCGCCCCCGGCCCCGGGGCGGCCCCATCCGGGGAGGGCAACGGACATGAGCGAGCACCCCACCGTCGAGCCCGTCGGCATCGTGCGGCGGCGCGCGAGCGGGCCGTGGTGCGACGACCGGAGCGGCCCGGGCACCGCCGCGGTGTTCACCGACCTCGTCTGCGCCGACCACGACCTGCTCCGTGCCGAGTTCGTCGCGATCATCGACGCCAACTTCCCGAACCACCCAGTCGCGAACCACGCAGTCGCGAACCACCCAGTCGTCCACCCGAGGCGACGCGACCCCACCGTCGCGGTCAGGATCGGAACGGGACGTTTCCCCACGCGGCTCGGCACCCACGCGCTGTCGCGCCGACCCGGTCGCGTCACCGGCGTGGCGCGGCACCCGCGGGCCCGGCAGCGCGGGCCCCCGGGGTCGCGCGCGGGTTCTGCCACGACACCAGCGCCGGCCGGACAGGAGGTGATCGATCGACCCACCGCCACCACGGAGGACGCATGCGGCCGCGCGGGCCGCGATCGCCGCGACACATGACGCGGGGCCCGGCGGACCGTCCGCCACATCGGGCTCATCGCCACCTCGGCACCGGATCCGGCGACCGCCACCGGCCGTCCGCGGCGTCCTCCTACCCCGGGCGGCCCCGCCGACGCGCCCGCATCGCCTGGCGGGAACGGGGTACGCCACCGGGATGACCATCGGTGAACGGGGAGGACGAGCAGGTGCGGCAGGGTCGGGGCCACCCCCTGGCGGGGCCGCCCCGGCCGTCGACGTGCTCGTGCCGACCTGCGACCGGCCGGTCGAGCTCGCGACCACCCTGGCCGGGCTGGCGGCCCAGACCGGTGTGTCCTTCCGGGTGGTGATCTCCGACCAGTCCGCGGGCCCGGCGGGGTTCGACACCCCGTCCGCGGCCACGCTGATCGCGGCCCTGCGCCGCCGCGGCACCGCCGTCGAGCTGCACCGGCACCTGCCCCGGCGCGGTATCGCCGAGCACCGTGCGTTCCTGCTGTCCCGCGCCTCCGCCGGGGCCGTGCTGCTCCTCGACGACGACGTGTGGCTCGAACCCGGGGTGCTCGACCGGTTGCACCGCGCGCTGTCCGAGCTCGGATGCGGGTTCGTCGCCGCGTCGGTCCAGGGGCTCTCGCACCTGCACGACCGGCGCCCGCACGAGTGCGCGCCCTTCGAGGCGTGGGACGGTCCCGTCCGGCCCGAGACGGTGCTCAAGGACGGGCCGGGGTGGGCCCGCTGGACCCTGCACAACGCCGCGAACGGGCTGCACCTCGCCGAGCGGCTCGGCCTCGACACCGGGGCGCTCCCGCCACCGGGGACCTGGCTGCCTTACAAGGTCGCCTGGGCCGCGGGATGCGTCCTGTTCGACCGGGCCGCCCTGCTGGAGTCCGGCGGCTTCGACTTCTGGCGCGAGATCCCCGCCGACAGCCACGGCGAGGACGTGCTCAGCCAGCAGCGGGTGATGGCCGCGCACGGTGGGGCGGGCATCCTGCCCAGCGGCGCCTACCACCAGCAGTCACCCACCTCGATCCCGGTCCGGTCGGCCTCGGCGGTGGACCTGCTGCCGCTGCGGTCGCCACCGGGGTGACGAACTGTTTCGGGCCTGCCGGCCCGGGAACGACGTCTGCGTGAGGATCGCGATGGTGCAGGGCCGTGCCGACCCCGGCCGTGACGGCGTCACCGACTACGCAGCACACCTGGCCGATGCCCTGCGGGCGACCGGGGCCGCGGTCGAGCCCGTGGCGACCGCGGGCTCGCCCGGGGACGTCGTGCGCGCGGCCCGCCGGATCGCCCGCTGGGACCCCGACGTCGTCCACGTGCAGTTCGCCCCGTCCGCCTTCGGTTTCCGGCCGTGGCCGGGGCTGCTGCCGGAGCTGGTGCGTGCCCCCGTCGTCACCACGGTCCACGAGTACGGCTGGTGGGCCGCACCGTCCTGGGTGCCGGCCGCCGTGTGGCGCGCCGTCGAGCGGCCCGGGTGGTTCGACCGCGAGACGGGGCGGCTGGTGCCGGCCTCCGCGGTGACGGTGACCACGAACGCCGGGCACACCGACCAGCTCCGCACGCGCCTCGGGGTGCGGGCGCGGCTGGTGCCGCTGGCCCCGAACGTGCCCGATGCCGGCGGGGGGTGGCACTCGGTCCGCGAGGATCTCGGGGTGCCGCCCGACGCCGAGGTCGTCGCGTTCTTCGGGTTCGTCCACCCGGTGAAGGGTCTGCGGTACCTGATCGACGCCGTCGCGCGGCTGCGCGCCGCGGGCCGGGACCGGCTGCACCTGCTGGTGCTGGGCGGGTTCACCTCGCTCGCGCTGCCCGAGCCGCAGGCCAGGGCGTTCCGCGCGGAGCTCACCACGTGGGCGGCCGCGCGGGGGGTCGCCGAGCACGTGACGGTCACCGGCCACCTGCCCGCGGAGCGCGTGTCCTGCGCCCTGCGCACCGCCGACCTCGCCGCCTTCCCGTTCACCGCCGGGGCGACGACGAAGAGCGGCGCGCTGCTCTCGGCGTTCGCCCACGGGCTGCCCACCGTCGTCACCGCCGCCGACCCGCCCGATCCCGACCTCGTCGACGGCGAGACGGTTGTCGTGGCCCCCCGGGTCCGCGACCCGGATGTGCTCGTCGACGCCCTGGGGCGCCTGCTCGACGACCCGGTCCTGCGCGACCGGGTGGCCGCGGGAGGTACGGCGCTGGCCGCCCGGCGCAGCTGGCCGCGGATCGCGGCGGCGCACCGGGAGCTGTACGCGCGCGTCACGGAGCGGGCCGGTGGCTGAACGGTTCCGCGACATCCTGGTGGTCGACCTGCTCGGCGGGATCGGGGACCTGTGCATGGTGCTGCCCGCGGTGCACGCGCTGCACCGTGCCCACCCCGGCGCGGCGCTGCGGGTCCTCACCCACGCACCCGGGGCCGACCTGCTGCGGTCCGACCGGGCCGTCACCGAGGTGCGCCGGGCGGAGCGGCACCGGGAGCGGGCTGCGGTGGTTGCCGAGCTGGACCGGTGCCCGCCCGACCTGGTGGTCAGCACCACCCGCTTCGACGGGATCGCCGAGGAGATCGAGGCGCGCGGGATGCGCAGCGTCACCGACATGTGGCGCCGTCCGCCCGACGACGAGCCGGTGGCCCGCCGCTACGTCGCCATCCTCGCGGCGGAGGGGCTGGTCGAGGGCGGGTACCGGCCGCCGTCGATCCACCTCACCGCGGCCGAGCAGGCCGTGGCGGACCGGACGTTGTCGGGTGTCGCCCCGTCGGGCGCGCCGGTGGTGCTCGTCCCCGGGGCCGGGATGGCGGTCAAGCGGTGGCCGCACTGGCCCCGGCTCGCCTCGGCGCTCGCACGGTCGGGGGAACCGCCGCTGGTCGTCGCCGGGGGCGGGAGCGCCCCGGGATGGGGCGGGGCGCCGGTCCGCCCGCTGCCGCCCACCGACCTGCGCTCGCTGGCTGCGCTGTTCGCGGCGGTCGGCCGCCGCGGCGGGGTGGTGGTGGGGCCCGACACCGGGCCGGTGCGGGTGGCGGCGGCCGTCGGTGCCCGCACCGTCGGCCTGTTCGGCCCGACCCTGGCCGCGCGTTACGGCCTGGACCCGCCCGCGCTCGACCTGCAGGGCCTGCCGGGGTGCACGCACCGGCGACCGACCGCCATCACCGAGCAGGTGTGCTGGTGGCAGGCCGCGTGCCCGCTCTCGACGGCCGGGCCGGCCTGCATGGCCGACATCGAGCCGGGCGCCGTGCATGCCGCCCTGGCCCGGGTAGTCGGGCGGGGCGGGCCCCCTACCGACGCGGTTGAGGTACGCGCCAGCGGGTAGCGCACAGGTATGGACCTCAGCTTCATCGCCCATCTCGGCGAGCGCCCCGGGCCGTTCGCCACCGTGTACCTCGACGCCACCCACGACGCCGCCGACGCGGCGCACCGGTCGGAGCTGCGGTGGGCGGCGGCGCGTGAGGACCTCGCCGCGCAGGGGGCCGACGGTGCGACCCTCGACGCCGTCGCGGCCGCCGTCGAGGACGCGCCACCCGCCCAGGGTCGGGCGGGTCGGGTGCTGGTCGCCACCGACGGCGCCGTGGTGCTCGACCGGGTGCTGGCCGCCCCGCCGGCGCCGGCGGTCGCCTCCGGAGCCCTCGCCGTCTGGGGCCCCGTGCCCGACCTGCTGCCGATGCTGCTCGCGATGCCCGAGCCGGTGCTCGCGCTGGTGGTGCGCGTCGACGAGACCGGCGGGGAGATCCTGCGGGTGCCACCCGGTGGCGCACCGGAGACGGTGGAGCACGTGTCGGGCCGGCAGCATCCCGTGCACAAGGTCTCCACCGGGGGCCCGTCCGACCGCAACGTGCAGGAGCACGTCGAGGAGACGTGGCGCCGCAACACCGCCGAGGTCGCGGAGCGGGTGGACGCGCACGTCCGCGCGCATCCCACGGGGGTGCTGCTGCTGGCCGGTGACGCGCCGGCCCGCTCCCGGCTGCGGGACGCGCTGTCCGCGCGCGCCGCGGCGCTCGCGGTCGACCTGGAGCACAGCGGCGGGCCGGATGACGTCGACGACCTCGCGGCGGCCGTCGCGGTGGCGGTGGACGACGTCTCCGGCCGGGAGCGGTTCGCCGCCCTGGAGCGCTACCGCGAGGCGGCGGGGCGCGGCGAGGGCTTCGGCGTCGAGGGCGTCGACGCGGTGCTCGCCGCACTGCGCGCCGAGCAGGTCGACACGCTGTTGCTCGACGGGTCGGTGACCAGGGACGGCGCCGTGTTCGTCGCGGCGGGCTCGCCGACGCAGCTCGCGGGCGACCCCGAGACGCTGCGGGCCGAGGGGGCGGAGCCGTACGGGCCGGCCGGGGTGGACGCGGCGATGATCCGCGCCGCCGCGGCGGGCGGCGTCACCGTGCACGCGATCGCCGACGACCAGCCGGAGCTCGGCCTCGCCGACGGGGTGGCGGCCGTGCTCCGCTACCCCTTCGTCGGGACGTCCTGAGCCGCGGCCCGCGTCAGGGGCGCTCGGTGCCGTCGTCGTCGCAGTTGGTGATCGTGACGCGGTCGGCGAGCGCGGCCACCGCGGCGGCGCTGCCGGTGCCGAGCCCGTGGTGCACCACGTTGAGGGCGCCACAGGCGGCGCCGGTCCGCAGCGCGTCCAGCGGTGCGCCGCCCCGGGCGAGCACGGCCACCATGCCGGCGGTCATGGAGTCACCCGCCCCCTTGGGCTCGGCGGTCTGCAGCGGCGGGACACGGACCGCCACGACCTCGTCGCCGATCAGCGCCAGGGCCGGGTCGGCCGCCCGGGAGACCACGATGATCCCGGCCCCGTCCGCGCGCAGCCTGCGCATCGCGGCGATGAGGTCCGTCGGTTCCGCGGAGGGCGACAGCCCGTCGTCCACCAGCTCCTCGTGGCTGATCTTGACCAGGTCCGGGCGGCCCTCCATCGCGGCGGCGAACCGCTCCCCGGACAGGTCGACGGCGACGCTGACCCCGTTCGCCCGCAGGTCGGTGGCCAGGCGGGCGTAGAAGGCCGGTGGCAGCACGCGGTCGCCGTTCGGGCCCGACAGCAGCGCCCGGCCGTGCTCGAGGCCCGCGGCCAGCGCCAGCTCGTAGAGCTCGTCCTGCTCGTGCCGGTCCTGCGCCCCGCCGCGGGCCTCGGCGACCACGGTGCGGTCCCCGGACCGCCGGTCGTGCACGTAGCCGCCGTTGCGTGACCGCAGGCGCACCGCGCGCAGTTCGATGCCCTCGCCCGGGATGAGGTCGGCCAGCACGTCGCCCGTCTCCCCACCGAGCCCGGCACACAGCACCACCGGCACGCCGAGCGACTGGAGCATCCGCGCCTGCCAGACGCCCTGCCCGCCCGCGTGCACGTGGATGTCGGGCTCGTCGGCCCGGTCCTCGATCGTGACCGTGATCAGCGGGGAGGGGGCGAGGACCACCACGGTCTCGGGCATCGGGTCAGTCCGCCGGGCGCGCTGCGTCGGGAGGCTCCTCGTCCATCATCAGGATGACCCCGGCGGGGGAGCCGTCGCGGTCGTTGAGGGCGCTGCCGAGCACCCGGACCTCGATGGTGCGGCCCCGCCGGTTCACCGCGGCGATGCCCAGCTGGTGGCTGCGCGGATCTCCGGCGAGGGCCTCGCGGATCATCGGCCGGAGCCGGTCGATGGGCAGCCCGATGTCCAGCGCGAGGAAGTTCTGGTGCAGCACCTCGTCGCGGCGCAGCCCCCACAGCTCCTCGGCCTGCTGGTTCCAGGCCCGCACCAGGAAGTCGCGCCCGAGGACGATCACTCCCGAGTGCAGGCCGGCGAGCACCGACTCCAGGAACGAGTTGACCTCGTTGAGCTGGCCGCTGCGCTCCTCGAGCTCGTCGTTGATGGCGTGCAGCTCGTCGTTGGTGGACTGGAGCTCCTCGTTGATCGTCTCCAGCTCCTCGTTGGTGGACTGGAGCTCCTCGTTGGTGGTCTCCAGCTCCTCCACCGTCGACTGCAGCTCCTCGTTGGTGGTCTCCAGTTCCTCGCTCGTGGACTGCAGCTCCTCGTGCGCGGTCTCCAGGCGGGACCCGAGCTGGCTCAGCTCCTCGCGGAGGCGGGCCTGCTCGGTGACGTCCTCGAACGAGATGGCAACCGCGGGCGGGCCGCCGAGCCGGAGCGTGGTGGACGCGGACAGCGGCTGGACCCGGATCTGCAACGTCAGGATCTGCTCGTCGCGCACCAGCTGCACGTCGTCGACCCGCACGACCCGCCGCTCGGCCAGCGCGAGGTCGACGTGGCGGCGCAGCTCGACCGGTCGGTAGGACACGTCCACATCGCGGAACGGGCGGCCGCAGTCGGCGGCGGAGACGTCGAGCAGGCCCTCGGCGGCGCGGTTGACCAGCCGGACCGTCCCGTCGCCGTTCAGCACGACGTACGCGACCGGTGCGGACAGCAGGACCTCCTCCGGCGTGCCGTCCACGGTGGCCGGTGGGGTCGCGCCCGGGACCTGCCCGTCGCCACCGGCGAACGGCGGGTCCGTGGCGGTCGCCGGTGCGACCCTCGTGAACACGCGTCGTCGCAGGTCCAGTGGCCGGAACAGCGCTGCGTGGCTGAGCAGCATCTCGGCCTTGCCCAGGAACAGCACACCGGTCGGCGCGAGTGCGTAGTGGAAGCGGGCCAGGATGCGGGCCTGGGTCTCGGCCGTCAGGTACATCAGCGTGTTGCGGCAGACCAGGACGTCGATGCGCGAGATCGGGGCGTCCTGCACGAGGTCGTTGCGGCCGAAGATCACGCTGCGGCGCAGGTCGGACCGGAACTGGAAGCGCGTGCCGACCGGCTCGAAGTAGCGCTCCAGCAGCTCCGGGTCCAGCCCCCGCACCTGCCGCTCGTCGTAGACCGCCTGCCGGGCGCGGGCCAGGTCCTCCTCGTCGACGTCGGTGGCGTAGATCTTGACCCGGTCCCGGAACTGGTCGCGCCCGAGCAGCTCGGACAGCACGATCGCCAGCGTGTACGCCTCCTCGCCCGAGGCACACCCGGCGCTCCACACGCGGATCGGGTCGGTGGGGCCCTTGGCCGCCACCACCGCGGGCAGCACCTCGCTGCGCAGGTACTCCCAGCTGTCGGGGTCGCGGAAGAACGCGGTCACGTTGATCAGGATGGTGTTGAACAGCGCCGTGAACTCCTCGCCGTGCAACTCCAGGTGGTCGAGGTAGTCGCCGTGGTCGGTGATCCCGAGCTGCTCCATCCGGCGGCGCACCCGCCGCGAGATGCTGGAGCGCTTGTAGCCGGTGAAGTCGAACCCCCGCGTGTCCCGCAGGTGCTGCAGCAGCGTCTCGAGGCCGTCCTCGGCGACCGGGGCGCCGCCCGCGGGCTCCGACCCGTCCTGCGGGTCGGGGTCCTCCGGCACTGCGACCTCGGGCACCCGAACCTCCTCCCGTCCCGCTCCGCTCACGGCCTGCTCCCGGGCCGGCCGAGGGCCCCTGCCGCGGGCCAGATCCGCAGGGTAGCCCAGACCACCTTGCCGTCCGGTACGGCGCGGACGCCCCACGACGAGCTCAGCGCGCCGACGATGGTCAACCCGAACCCGGCACCGGCGACGGGCTGCAGGCTGCTGCCGTCGCGGACCGAGAGGTGCAGCAGCGAATGCCCGCGGGTGAGCAGCAACAGGCCGTCGCCACCGGCGTGCTCGACCACGTTGGTGACCAGCTCGCTGGCCACCTGGGCCACGCGCGTGGCGAGCGTGGTGGGCAGGTCCCACAGCCCGCACCCTCCGGTCACCGCGCGCCGGGCCAGCGCGGGCGCGCCGTGGGTGGGCTCGAACGCCAGCCGTACCCGGGAGGGCGCGGGACGGCCGGCCGCGGCCGTCAGTGCCTCCGGGCGGGTGGCGTGCACCGCGATGCCGGCCCCGAGACGGTGCAGCTCCCGGCGGACCGAGACCGACGGTGCCGCGACCAACAGCACGCTGTCGGCGCGCAGCACCGCGTGCTGGTCGAGCAGCGGCAGGACGGTGGCCGACGCGGGTTCGAGCACCTCGAGGTCGGCGAGGTCGAGCACGAGCGCGGTGGGGCGGTCGGCGAGCACCTTGAGCACGGCGGCCCGCAGGATGTGGGCGGTGTCCAGGCGCAGCACCCCGGTGGCGACGACCAGCGCCACCGGGTAGCGGCGCACGATCTCGCAGCGCACCGCGTCCCTCACCGGCTGCGGACCGGCGGGCGGCTCCGCGGCGGCCCCCGCGTGCAGGACCCGGCGCACCCCGCGCCCAGATGCGTGGTGGTGACGAGGACGGGCGACACGGGGCGCCACGCGTCGCGGATCACGACACGTCCCGCCCCAGCGTCTCGACCGGGAGCAGCGCATCGGACGGGTCGTCGTGGCGCAACAGCTCACGCACCCGTTCGGCCTGCAGCCGGGTGTGCCCGGCCCGGGTGCGGAACTCCGCGGCCGAGCGGGAATGCCCGTTCGCGTGTGCGTCCTCGGCCAGGCGGGTGACCAGTGCGGCCTTCTCCTCGAGCGCGCGCACCGCCGTCCACAGCGCCTCCTCCACCCCGGTGGCCTGGTCCTCGACGAGGCTCACCGGGGACCAGGCGTGCCCGGTCCGGCAGCGGAAACGGGGCGCCGGGCCGCCCGGGAGCGCGAAGAGCACGCCGTGGCAGTGGGGGCAGCTGAACTCCGACGGGCGGGCGTGGGCGAACTCGTCGGTGGTGGGCAGGCCGTCACGGGCCGACGCGACCTCCAGGCGCACCGATCCGTCGTCCGGCGGCACGACCGCCGGGCCCGCCGGGGCGTCCACGAGGGCGGCGAGCACCGCACCGATGTCGGCGGCGCGGTGCACGGCGGCCTGCGGGACCTCGCGCATCGCGTTGAGCGGCATCGGCGCATGGAGCGCGTCCGCGGGGTCCTGCACGAGGACCGAGCCGCCGTACCGGGCGATCGCGGCCGACCCGGCGGCCCCGTCGTCGCGGGTGCCCGAGAGCACGACCCCGACGACGGCCGGGCCGCGGGCGATCGCGGCCGACCGGAACAGCGGGTCCACGGCGGGCCGGTGCCCGTTCTCGGCGGGTCCCGCGCTCAGCACCAGCTCGCCGTCCTCCACGAGCACGTGCCGGTCCGGGGGAGCGACGTAGACGACACCGGGGCGCAGCGACTGCCCGTGGGCGGCGGTGACGGCCGGCAACGGGCCGGCCCGGTCGAGGATCCCGGGCAGCGCCCCGGGCGAGCTCCGGGGGATGTGCAGCACCACGACCACCGCGGCCGCGAGGTCGGCGGGCAGCCCGGCGACCAGTGACTGCAACGCCTCGACGCCACCCGCCGAGGCGCCCACCACGACCAGCCGTGCGGGGCGTGCTCCGGCCTCGGACGGCATCGGCCCCTCCTGTCGCTGCGGTTCGGCCCGCCCACCGTAGGCGCGCACCGGTCGGACGGACATACCCGTTCCCCGGCCGGAGGAAGCAAGCCCGGCGGAACGGGCGGCCAGCAGGCTCCGGCGGCGGCCCGGACTACCTCTCGGCCGAGCCCGGCTCGGCCATCGTCCGGTGCACCTGTGCCTTGGCCGCGTCCGGCAGCACCGCGTTGGCCGCACCGGACGCCTTGGTCGACAGCGACCCTGCCACGACCTCGCGCTCGCCGTTCATCAACGCCTCGAAGCCCTGCGCGGCGACCTGCGTCGGGTCGTCCTTGTCCGAGGCCCCCACCTTCGTGTCGTCCATGTCGGCCCGGTGGAAGTCGGTCTCGGTCGGGCCGGGCATCAGCGAGGTGACGGTCACCCCGGTGTCCTTCAGCTCGTCCTCGGCGGTCACCAGCAGGTCGAAGCCGTGGCCCGCGAACTGCTTCGCCAGCTCGTAGCCGATGCCGCTGGAGGCACCGTTGACGACGGCCAGTGGTCGGGTTCCGGTCGTGGTGTCGGTCATGGACGGGGGCGTACCCCGTGGGACGGCAGGCATGCGGGGCCGCCGTGGTCCCCCCGGCCACCGCTACGGATAGTAGTACCTGTCACGGAGAGTAGTAGTTTGGGATGATGCCGTTTAGGCCGGGCTCAGTCGGTGACCACTGAACTGTGACCCCTGCTGCCCGCACCGGTTCGCCTCCGGCACTCGTGCTGTTCGACCGGGACGGAACACTCGTCGTCGACGTCCCGTACAACGGCGACCCCGGCCGGGTCCGGCCCGTGCCCGGAGCCGCCGCCGCGGTCGTCCTCACCTCGTTCCACCAGTCGCCGCTGCCGGTGGCGCTGGTGCTGCGCCTGGCGGGGGTGCCCTACGTCGCCGGCGCGTCGGTCGATCACGCGGGTGCGCTGCTCGACGTGCGGCTGCGCTGCGCCGCCTCGTCGCGGATCCGGAGACGGCCCGGCGGCAGGGCCGCGCGGCCCGCGCCCACGCGCGGTCGCGCTACGGACTGGACCGGTTCCTGGCCGACTGGGAGCAGGTTCTCGACGACGCGGTGCGCAGGCACCGCGCCACCGTGCGGGCCGCCCGGCCCGCCGTGAACGGAAGGACGTGAACGGCATGCGCATCGACATGGTCTCCGAGCACGCAAGCCCGCTCGCGGGGCCGGGCGGCCCCGACTCGGGTGGCCAGAACGTGCACGTGGCCGAGCTGAGCCGGGCCCTGGGCGCTCTCGGCCACGAGATCACGGTCTGGACCCGTCGCGACGACCCGGCGCTGCCCCCCGAGGTGCCCTACGCACCCGGGGTGACGGTGCGCCACCTGGACGCGGGGCCGCCCACGCCCCTGCCGAAGGACCGGCTGGTGCCGCACGTGCCGCAGATGGCCGCCGAGCTCGAGCGCGCCTGGGCGGCGCAGCGGCCCGACCTGGTGCACGGGCACTTCTGGATGTCGGGGCTGGCCGCGGTCACCGCCGCCGGGCGGGTCGACGTGCCCGTGGTCCAGACCTTCCACGCGCTGGGTGCGGTCAAACGCCGCCACCAGCGGGGCGAGGACACCAGCCCGGCCGGGCGGGTCGCCGCCGAGCAGGCCGTCGGACGGCGGGCCGATCGGGTGATCGCGACCTGTTCGGACGAGGCCTTCGAGCTGGCCCGCCTGGGTGTGCGCCGCAGCCGCGTGTCCGTGGTGCCCTGCGGCGTCGACACCGACACGTTCCGCACCTCGGGGCCCACGTTGCGCCGTCGCGACGGGGTGCGCCGGATCGTCTCGGTCGGGCGGCTGGTGCGCCGCAAGGGCGTGGACGAGACGGTGAGCGCACTGGCCCGGGTTCCGGGGACGGAGCTGCTGATCGCGGGTGGGCCGGCGGGCGGGGCGGCGATGGACGACGACCCCGACATCGCCCGGCTGCGCGCGGTCGCCGCCGCGGCCGGGGTGGCCGACCGGGTCCGGTTCCTCGGTGCGGTGCCCCGGTCGCGGGTCGCCCCCCTGCTCCGTTCGGCCGACGCCGTGGTGTGCGTGCCGTGGTACGAGCCGTTCGGGATGGTGCCGCTGGAGGCGATGGCCTGCGCCCGGCCCGTCGTCGCGTCGGCGGTGGGCGGTCTGACCGACACCGTGGTGGACGACGTCACCGGGCTGCTCGTCCCCCCGCGCCACCCCGAGCGCCTCGCCGGCGCCCTGCGCCACCTGCTGGGGTCGCCGGTGCTGATGCAGGCGTTCGGCGTGGCCGGGCGCGACCGGGCCGAGTCCTGCTACCGCTGGTCGCGAATCGCCGAGTCCACCGTCGGCGTCTACGAGCGCGCACTGGCGGACCGACGGCCCGCCGCCGCGTCCGACGTCGTGTCCGCCGTCGCCCGCTGAACCCCGCCACCGCGAGAGGCACGTCATGACGATCACCGAGCCGCAGCCGCGTACCGCAGGTTCCGGCGTCGACGACCCGCGCGAGGGGGCGGACGTCGCCCGGCCGGCCGCCGAGGCCGCCCCGCTCGTCGTCCTACAGCCGACACAAGGTGCGAGCTGCTGCTCGACCTCTTCGAGCGCGAGCACCCCGACATCGCGGTGTCCCAGATCCGCCCGACGCTGGTGGCGTGCACGACGCCGGCCTGCTCGCGTGCTCGGCGGCGGACCGGCGGCAGCTCGACTAGCGACCGACCCCCGGCACCGGTACTGGGTCGGCCACGCGCTCGACGTCCCCGCCCAGCACGCCCTGCGCGACGTCGGCCACGGTGCGCCGGCCGCGGCGCGCGGCTCGGCGCAGGGTGTCGAACGCGGTGACGGCGTCCACGCGCCGCACCCCCATGAGGAATCCGATGGCGCGTTCCACGACGATCCGGCTCTCCAGCGCGCGCCCGAGCTGGACGGTGAGCGTGTCGCCGCGGCGGGCCCAGATCATCGCCGTGAACGCCGAGCCGAGGACCGTCGCGAACGCGTGCACCGCGTCGACCTCGGAGTCGTCCCACTCGTGCGGGCGGTCGCGGTAGACGTTGAGGGTGCCCACGGCCACCCCCGCGACGTCGACCGGTACCCCGAGCACCGCCCGCACGCCGAGCGGCCCGACGACGGCGCCGACCGACCGGTAGCGCTCGTCGACGGTGAGGTCGTGGGTCCGCACGGTCGTGCGCTGCACGAGGCTGTCCAGGCAGGGGCCCTCGCCGAGCTGCTCCTGGGCCGACTCCAGTGCCCGGATCGTCTCGTCGGACGCGGCGACGTAGCGCAGGGCGTCGTCGGCGTCGAGGAACATCAGCCCGACCCCGGACAGGGCGAACACCCGGTCGGCGGCGCCGACGACGAGGTCGACGAACGACGCCGGATCCATCGCGGCGGGCGGCTCCCGATCGACGCCGTCCCCCCGGTGGGCCGATCCGTCGGCGCCGAACGCCCGGTCGACGCGGAACGCCCGGTCCAGGCGGGCGATGGTCGCGGTGAGCGCGGCCTGGTCGATGGGCACGGAGGCTCCTCGGGTCGGGTCGGTCCACCCTAGGCACCGGGCGCACTGCGCGGGCCCGCCCAGCTGATGCGGACCGCAGTCGGGTCGTCGGGGACGGGATGCGGGTGGCAGCGGACCGGCAGCAGCTCGATCAGCCGCGCCACCATCGGGGGCCGGTGCGCGAGGACGAGGACGTGGTCCCCGGCGGCGCGCTCGGAGGCGGCGTCGAGCAGCACCCGCAGCGCCCGGGCCCCGCAGAACAGCACGCCGTGCAGGTCGACGACGAGCACGTGGTGGGCCCGCAGCTCCGCCAGGACGGCGCGCAGGGCGGGCTCGGTGGCGATGTCGAGATCACCGACGAGTTCGAGGACCCCGGTCTGGGCCCGGTTGTGGACGATCGACTGGAGCCGCTGTGCCATCGGGTGCTCCGTGGAGTCGGAGTACGCCACCCGCGGGGTCAGAGGGAGCAGCGGAACCGCGACCGTAGCACCGCGGTGGCGGCTCCGCGAGGGACCGGGCCGAGCGCCGCGCAATGCTCGTTCAGGCCGGCTCGTCGAGCAGGTGGTCCAGCCGGGCCGTCGCCAGGATCCGGCGCACCGGCGCGTGCCGCGGCGCGATCACCCGCGGCGGGGCCGTGAAGCGGGCGACCTCGTGCAGCAGGCGCACGCCCGCGCTCCCCAGCAGGGTCACCCTCGTGAGGTCGATCACGATGTCCCGGCTGCCCGCGACCGAGCGGCGCAGCACCGCGGCCCGCAGCTCGTCGACCGTGGCGATGTCGACCACCCCGTCGACCTCCACCACCGGGGGCACGCCGGGCCGGTCGGTCAGGGTCAGCGGCGCGTCGGGTACCGCCCGCGGGCGCGACACGACCGGCTCGGCCACGACGGTGGGGCGCCGGGCCGGGCAGGTGGCGCCGACGCGGGTGCCGTACGGGCCCGTGCTGATGTCGACGGCACCGCACAGCTCGTGGACGACGACGAGCCCGAACCCGCCCGTCGTCGTGACCCCGTCGGTGCCCGGCTGCCAGGTCCCGTCGTCCTCGACGACGACCCGCGCCCCGCCGTAACCGTCGAGGTCCACCTCCACGCGCACCGGGCCGGGTCGCCCCGCCGGGTAGGCGTGCTCGACCGAGTTGCTGACGAGCTCGGACAGGACCAGCGGCACCGCGGCGAGGGTCTCGGCGGACGCGTCGAGCATCGCGAGCCAGTCGGTGAGCCGGTCCCGCAGGATGCTCAGCACGTGCGGTTCCGCCGTCGTCTCGATGCGCAGCGGGGCCAGCGGGGCGCCGCGGCGGTGCACGGCGAGCACGGCGACATCGCCCGGCGCGGCCGGGCCCGGCCGGTCCAGCACGGCCGCGCACCACGCGGTGGCCGAGGGCTCGGCGGGAGCCGTCCCGTCCGGCGCGCCGAGGTGCGGGGGCCGGTCGGTGTGGGCGCCGCCGGTGTGCAGGAGCCCTCCGGTGTGCAGGAGCAGGGTCTCGCCGGGAGCGAGGACCGCACGGTGCTCGGCGGTCGCCGCGGCGCCCATGCCCAGCGGGCCGCCGCCCGCACCGTGCAGGACCTGCAGCCCTTTCGCGGAGCCGACGGCGGGGGGCGGGTGCCCGCAGAGGGCGTGGGTCAGCGCGCCGGAGGAGGGGTCGAGCAGGACCACGGCCGCCGCCGCTCCGCGGGTGGCGGGGCTGCGGGCGGCGAACCGGTCGAGGCGGTCGAGCGCCTCGGCCGGTGCGGCGCCCTCGGCCAGGGCGACCCGCAGGGCCGTCGACAGCGCCCCCATCGCGGCGGCCGCGCCCGGCCCGTGCCCCACCACGTCACCGGTGTGCAGCGCGACCCGCCCGTCGTCGGTGACGAGGACGTCGAACCAGTCGCCCCCGCTGCGCAGCGCACCCGGGACGTAGTGACCGGCCAGGTCGAGCTCGGGCAGCACGGGCAGCGTGTCCGGGAGCAGCGCAGCGTGCAGGGCGATCGTGGTGTCGCGGAGCGCGGCCTGCTCACCGACCACCGGGCGGGCCTGCACGAGGACGCCGGCGCCCGCCTCCCGCTGCACGCCGGCGAGATCGACCTCGACGACGACCCGGCTCCCGCCGAGGAGCAGCGGCCACACCGCCCCGCGCACCGCGCCACCGGAATCGCGGGTCTGCGCCAGCTGGGCCAGCCCCGCGCCGTCCAGCGCGGGTACGGCCTCGGCGAGGGGACGGCCCACCGGGTCGGGGGTGCCGAACAGCTCCCGGGCCGCGCGGTTGGCGGCGCACACCAGGTGCTGCGGGCCGGACAGCTCGAGCACCGCCGTGGGCTGGTCCTCGAACGCCGCGGCGGGCGACGGCACGGGACTCATCGGCGAGCTCGCATCCGAGGAGGGTAGGCCGGGCTCATCCAGGACCGGCCGGCGGCCGCCCGCCGTGGCAGTGGGTGCCTCGCCGGGCTCTCGAGCACAAGGCGGTCCTGCGAAACGCCGTGCGGTCACCGAGCATCGGTTGGGCTCGCCGCGAACCGCAGGGCGAACGGGTCGAGGCCGCGGGGCAGCGGGCCGGTGGGCCCCAGCGGCGACGGCGGCTCGGGGGTCAGCCGGACCTGCGCCAACAGGGTGCGCAGGACGGTGCTCGCCACGTACAGCACCACCTCCCGGCCCGGGCACACGACCGGGCCCGCGCTGAACGGCAGCAGGGTGCGGCCGTCGTCGGCGCGACCGTCGCACCAGCGGTCGGGATCGAACCGGTCGGCACCGGGCACCGTGGCGCCGTCGCGGTGGAAGAACGAGCTGACGATGCCGAGGCTCGTCCCCGTCGGCAGGGTGGCGCCTGCCCATTCGGTGGGTGCGGTGGTGTCGCGCAGCACGACGGCGGTGGTGGGCCACAGCCGTACCGACTCCAGCACCGCGGCCCGGGCGAGCTGCCCGTCGTCGTCGAGCGCCCGGCGCAGCACCTCCGGGTGGGCCACCAGCAGCGCCAGCGTGCGGTAGGCGGCCATGGCGGCCGGGTCGAACGCGAACAGCCACTGCGGGATCTGGTCGACGCGGTCCACCCGGTCGGATGCGGGCATGGCGGCGACGAGGGCGGCGAGGCTGCCGGGCGCGGCGGCGCCGACGTAGGCGCCCAGACGCTCGCGCAGGCGGCGCAGCCGGTCGGGGCGGCGCGGCGACAGGTAGCTCCAGTTCGCCCGCGCAGCGCCGTGAGCAGGTCGGTGACCTCGCGGTCCTCGCGCGCCGCGTCGCCGAGCACGATCCGGCGCACCATGGGGCGCCACGCGCCGCAGAAGCGGTCCCAGTCCAGGGTGCCGGTCCGGGCGGTGACCTGCGCGAGGCGCTCGGCCTCCTCGCGGGCCGTCGAGCCCATCGCCGACGCCGTGCGGTGCACGGGATGCCCGGTGTCGAGCACGGCCTCGGCGAAGCGCCGCCGCTCCTCGCGCACCTCGCCGTGCGAGAGGAGCACGCCGTGGGGCTGGAAGTGGCCCAGCGCGCCACGCTTCTCGCGGGTCGCCGCGGAGAACGGCTCGGGGGAGGCGTGCAGCACCCGGGCCACGTCATCGGGATCGAGGACGAGCGCGACGCAGCGGCCGGGCACCCGCAGCCGCAGGGGCCCGCTCCCGTACCGGTCGCGCATCCGCTGCAGGATCGTGACGGCCCGGCCGTCGAGGTCCCACCGGTTAGCCAGCGCCACCATCCGCGGGCGCCGCGCGATCACGCCTTGCGCGAGCATCGGCCCCACCACCCCGCCGACGATCCGGGCGGTGTCGGTCACCGATGCCCGCGCCGGGGCGCGTCGCGGGTCGTCTCGCATCGTCGGGACTCCTGGTTCCATGCGGGGTGCGGCCACCACGGCGCTGTACCCGCTGCCGGGCGGAACATGCGCCGATCGGCGACCTCCCGGTCTCCGCCCGGATGTGTCGAGCGGCGTTTGACCGGCGAAGTGGCGGGCATCACTACCGCGCCGGGCCACCCGAGCCCGCGATAAGGAGTCGTCGTCATGAACGAGCGAGTAGCCGTCCACTGGCTCTGCGACCGGTGCGGTGACGCCGTGGTCGCGGAACTGGACTGCCGGTGCCGGCAGCCCTTCGACCCCGCCGCCGTCCGCGGTCGCCTGCGGGAGGCCCGCAGGCGCGCACGGCACACGGACGCGGCCGTGGGGCGCCGGCCGTCGTGGCGCGGGTCACCTGCCACCCCGAGCGTCCGCGCGGGCCGGTCCGACGGCGCATAGGGCGTGCGGACCGGGGTCTGCGGCAGACCATGAGCTACCAGGTGACCGACGTACAGAAGGCGCTCGCGGGCGCCGACTACCCGATGGACGGCCCGGCCTCCGAGGGGGAGACCCGATGAGGGCGTTGACCTGGCACGGGAAGCGTGACGTCCGCGTGGACACGGTGCCCGACCCGGCGATCCGGCAACCGACCGACGTGATCGTGCGGATCACCTCGACCGGTATCTGCGGTTCGGACCTGCACCTCTACGAGGTGCTCGGCCCGTTCCTCGACGAGGGCGACATCCTGGGTCACGAGCCGATGGGCGTGGTCGAGGAGGTCGGCTCCGAGGTGACGGCGGTGCGCCCGGGCGACCGCGTGGTCGTCCCGTTCAACGTCTCCTGCGGAACCTGCCACATGTGCTCGGACGGCCTGCACTCGCAGTGCGAGACCACGCAGGTGCGCGAGCAGGGCAGCGGGGCCGCGCTGTTCGGCTACACCAAGCTGTACGGCCAGGTGCCCGGCGGGCAGGCCGAGTTCCTGCGGGTGCCGTTCGGCAACACGTTGCCGATCAAGGTTCCCGACGGTCCCGCCGACGACCGGTTCGTCTACCTCTCCGACGTGCTGCCCACCGCCTGGCAGGCCGTCGAGTACGCCGCGGTGCCCTCCGGCGGCAGCCTGGCCGTGCTCGGGCTGGGCCCGATCGGGGACATGTGCACGCGGGTCGCCCGGCACCGCGGGGTCGAGAACGTCATCGGGATCGACCTGGTGCCGGAGCGGCTGGAGCGGGCGCGGGCGAACGGGATCACCACCGTCGACCTCTCCGCACACTCCCGGGACCTGACCGACGTGGTGCGCGGCCTGACCGGCGGGCGCGGTCCCGACGCGGTGATCGACGCGGTCGGGATGGAGGCGCACGGCTCACCGGGGGGCAAGCTGGCGCACACGCTCGCGGGGTTGCTCCCCGACTCCGTCGCCGCGCCGTTCATGAAGACCGCGGGCGTCGACCGGATGGCGGCCCTGAACTCCGCGTTCGATCTCGTGCGGCGCGGGGGCACGGTGTCGCTCGCCGGCGTGTACGGCGGCACGGCCGATCCGCTGCCGATGCTGCAGATCTTCGACAAGCAGCTCCAGCTGCGGATGGGCCAGGCCAACGTGCACCGCTGGGTGCCCGACATCCTGCCGCTGCTGGTCGACGACGACCCGCTCGGCGTCGACGGGTTCGCCACCCACCGGCTGCCGCTGGAGTCCGGGCCGCAGGCCTACGCACAGTTCCAGCGCAAGCACGACGGGATGGTCAAGGTCCTCCTGCAGCCGGGGGCGGTCGCCGCCTGACCGGGTGGGCGCCGCGGGACGGGGCGTTTCCGCGGTGCCCGACGGGGAACGCTGCGCACATGCAGATCGGCTACAAGCTCGCGACCGAGGCGTTCGGCCCGACAGAGATCATCCGGCAGGCGGTGCGCGCCGAGGAGGTCGGCTTCGACTTCGTCGAGATGAGCGACCACTTCCACCCGTGGCTCGACGTCCAGGGGCACAGCGCGTTCACCTGGTCGGTGCTGGGGGCGGTCGCCGCCCGCACCGAGCGGATCGGCCTGGTCACCGGCGTCACCTGCCCGACGGTGCGCTACCACCCCGCGGTCATCGCCCAGGCCGCGGCGACGATGGCGTTGATCTCGCAGGACCGGTTCGTCCTGGGTGTCGGCGCCGGCGAGCGCCTCAACGAGCACGTGGTCGGGCGCGGCTTCCCCGCGGTCGCCGAGCGCCACGAGATGCTCCGTGAGGCGCTGGAGATCATCCGGCTGCTGTGGTCGGGCGGCTACCGCTCCTACGAGGGCAAGCACCTGCGGCTGGAGGACGCGCGGGTGTTCGACCTGCCCGAGCGGCTGCCGGAGATCGCGGTCGCCGCGGGCGGCCCGGCGGCGGCCCGGGTCGCCGCCGAGCTGGGTGACGCGCTGTTCGCCACCGACGCCGACCCCGAGCTGGTGCGCCACTACCGCGACGCGGGCGGGTCAGCGGGCGGGTACGCCGAGGCGTCGCTGGCGTGGGCGCCCGACGAGAAGTCCGCGGCCCAGGCCGCGCTGTCGACCAACCGGTGGGGCCTCACCGGCTGGAAGGTGATGAGCGAGCTGCCCAACCCGGTCAACTTCGAGGCCGCGACCGCGACCGTGCGGGAGGAGGACATCATCGGGAAGTTCGCCTGCGGGCCCGACCCCGACCGCCACCTGGAGGTCGTCACCCCCTACCTGGACGCCGGTTTCGACCGCATCGTGCTGATGAACGCCGGGCCCGACCCGGACGGCTTCCTGGACTTCTACCGCGACGAGCTCGCCCCCCGGCTGCGGGCGGCGGCGTGACACTCACCGAGGACCGCACGATCACCGTGCACGACCCGCGGACCGGCACGGTCGTCGGGCGGGTCACGAACGCGACCTCGACGCGGTGCGCCGCGGCCGTCGCCGCCGCCCGCGCGGCGGGCCCGGGATGGGCCCGGACCGCCGCGGCCGAGCGCGGCGCGGCGCTGCACGCCGCCGCCGCCGCCGTGCGCTCCGCCGCCGACGAGCTGGCCGCGGCGACCGAGCAGGAGACCGGCAAACCGTTCGCCGACGCCCGCGGCGGCGTCGACACGGGGGTGGGCACCCTCGTGCAGTACGCCGAGCTCGGGCCGGTGCACCGCGGGCGCACGCTGCACGGTGCGTGGTCGGCCACCGATCTGATGGTGCCCGAGCCGCGCGGCGTCGTCGCGGTGCTGACCCCGTGGAACGATCCGGTCGCCGTGGCGGCCGGGCTGATCGGGGGCGCGCTCGCCACCGGCAACACCGTGGTGCACAAGCCGAGCGAGCGCAGCCCGCACACCGGGCGGCGCTTCGCCGAGATCGTGGCCGAGCACCTGCCGCCGGGCGTGCTGGAGATCGTCGACGGCGACTGCGCCGTCGGGGCCGAGCTGGTGGCGGCCGACGTCGACGCCGTCGCGCACGTGGGCAGCAGCGCCACCGGCCGGTCGATCGCGCTGTCCTGCGCCGGGCGCGGTGCGCACGCCGTGCTGGAGAACGGGGGCAACGACCCGCTGCTGGTCGACGCGGGCGTCGACCCGGTATGGGCTGCCGAGCAGGCCGCGCTCGGCGCCTTCGCCAACGCCGGTCAGATCTGCGTGTCCGTCGAGCGCATCTACGTCCATGCCGCGGTCGCGCCGCGGTTCCTCGACGCGCTGGTCGAGCAGGCCGCGAGCTGGGCCGCCCGGATCGGGCCACTGGTGGACGAGCGCCACCGGGCGCAGGTGCACGCTCACGTGACCGGCGCTCTCGCGGTAGGGGCGCGCGCGCTCGCCGGCGGTTGCGTGCCCGACGGCGCGGGCGCCTTCTACCCGCCCACGGTGCTCGCGGACTGCGAGCCGGGCATGGCCGTGCTGCGCGAGGAGACGTTCGGACCGGTCGCCCCGGTGCGGGTGGTCCCGGACTTCGCCGACGGCCTGCGCGAGGCCTGCGAAGGCGGCTACGGCCTCGCCGCCACGGTGCTCACCGCCGACATGGCGCACGCCCAGACCGCCTGGCGGGAACTGCCCGTCGGCACGGTCAAGGTCAACTCCGTGTTCGGCGGCGCGCCCGGCGGGTCGGCGCAGCCGCGGCGGGGCAGCGGGCAGGGCTTCGGCTACGGACCCGAGCTGCTCGACGAGCTCACCACCGTGAAGGTGGTCCACCTGGCGGGGCCGGGCGCCTGAGCGGGACGGTGGGGTGATCAGCCGGCCCGCAGCCAATCACTGAGCGTGATGCCGGTGACGGGGAGTAGTAGTTCGAGTGGTGCTCGTTTAGTTCGCTCCACGCCGGTGACCTCTGAGCCGGGACCCGGGCACCCGACGAACCCGCCCGACGACCCCGCCCGATGACCGACCGAGGAGGAGTCATGCACGGCGTCCCCGTCGTCCCGCCCGCGCCGGCGACGTTGCCGAGCACGATCCGCCGGTGCCCGCCGCGCGTGCTCGTGGTCGGTGACGCGCTGCTCGACAGCTGGATCTCCGGGCCGGTGCACCGGGTGGGCCGCGACGCCCCGGTGCCGGTCGTCGAACCAAACAGCACCCGCAGCGCGCCCGGTGGTGCGGCCAACGTCGCGGCGAACCTGGCCGCGCTCGGGGCGCGGGTGGAGCTGGCGGCCGTGTTCGGCGACGACCCCGACGGGCGTGCGCTGCGCCGGGCCCTGCGCGGGTCCGGGGTGGGGCTGGACCGGTCGGTGGTGGAGCTCGGGCGGCCCACCACGGCCAAGCACCGGCTCGTCGCGGCCGGTCAGCCGGTGGCCCGCTACGACACCGTGGCCCCGTCGCCGCCGTGCCGCTCCAGCGACCTGGCGCTGGCCGACGCGGTGACCGAGGCGGTGCACGCCGGCGTCGACGCCGTCGTCGTGGCCGACTACGGGCTCGGCACCCTGGGCCCCCGGGTGCGCCGCCGTCTGGCGCGCGCGCGGTCCGGCATCGCGCTGCTCGTCGTCGACGCCCACGATCCGGGCCGGTGGGTCGCGCTCGCACCCGACGCGGTCACCCCGAGCATGGCCGAGGCGGCCGAGCTGCTCGGCGAACCGGTGCCGCACGGGGACCGCGTGGCCTGGGGGGCGGCCCGGGGCACCGCCCTGGCCGCGGCCACCGGGGCCGCCGAGGTCCTGCTGACCCTGGACGTGGACGGTGCGCTGCGACTGCCCGCGTCCGGCGAGGCGCCCGGTCGGCGGCCGGCGGCGCACGCCGTCGCCGACGCGCTGGCCTGCGGTGCGGGTGACACGTTCACCGCGGCCTGGACCGTCGCGGCCTGCGCGGGCGCGACCGGCGGGCAGGCACTGGCCTGCGCGCAGGCCGCTGCGGACGTGGTGGTCGCGCAGCCGGGCACCGCGGTGTGCAGCGCGGACGCCCTCACCGCGCACCTGGCCGCCGCCGACCGCGGGCGGGTGCTGAGCCGGTCCGACCTGCTGTGCGCCGTGGCCGAGCACCGCCGCTCCGGGCACCGCGTCGTGTTCACCAACGGCTGCTTCGACGTGCTGCACCGCGGGCACGTGGCGTACCTGCGCCAGGCCAGGGCATTGGGCGACGTGCTGGTCGTCGCGCTGAACTCCGACGCCAGCGTGTCCCGGCTCAAGGGCCCCGAGCGGCCGCTCAACCCGCTGGAGGACCGGGCGGGCGTGGTCGGAGCGGTCGACGCGGTCGACCTGGTCACCTCGTTCGACGCCGACACCCCCGTCGACCTGATCGAGCAGGTCCGCCCGGAGGTCTACGCCAAGGGCGGCGACTACACCGCGCAGATGCTGCCCGAGACCCCGGTCGTGGAACGCCTCGGCGGGCAGGTGCAGGTGCTGAGCTACCTGTCCGACCACTCCACGACCGCGATCGTGGCCCGGATCCGGTCGGCGGACCGGGAGGGGGCGCGATGACCACCCTGGAGGTCCTGCGCCGCGAGGCGGCCCGCTGCGAGCGTTGCGAGCTGTTCGAACCCGCCACCCGGACGGTGTTCGGGCAGGGCCCGGCATCGGCGTGGCTGGTCCTCGTCGGCGAGCAGCCCGGCGACCGGGAGGACCTCGAGGGCGCGCCGTTCGTCGGGCCCGCCGGGCGGCTGCTGGACACCGCGCTCGGTCGCAGCGGGATCGATCGTGGTGAGGTGTACGTGACGAACGCCGTGAAGCACTTCCGGTTCGAGCGCAGCGGGAACCGGCGCCTGCACAAGACGCCGGCGGTGGGGCACGTCCGGGCCTGCCGGGCCTGGCTCGACGGTGAGCTCGCCGTGGTCGCGCCCGCGGTCGTCGTGACGCTCGGGGCGACCGCAGGCAAGGCGCTGCTCGGTCCCGCGTTCCGGATCACCGCGGAGCGGGGTCGGCCGCGTGACTGGGAGGGGCGCCTGCTGGTGCCCACCACGCATCCGTCGGCGATCCTGCGCGGGCCGGCCCCGGAACGCGACGCCGCCCTCGACGCGTTCGTCGCCGATCTCACCGTGGCCGCCGCCCTGCGCCCGGAGGGCTGAGCGGTGCGCCGTCCACCCCACCCGGCGCGGGCCCAGCATCCGCCCGACCCGCATCGACGACCGCGCAGACCGGAGGACCCCACCGTGTCCCGACTCCACCCGACCGCCCCGGTGCCCGGGACGCCGCTCGCCGCCCCCGACGCGCTCGCCGAGCGGGAGCTCGATGCCCACCTCCGGCGACTCCGCGACGCCCTGCCGGTGCTCCGGGCCGCGGTGCCCACCCTGGCGCAGTGGGGCGGGTGCCTGGCGACCCGGCTCGGCGCCGGGGCCCGGTTGCTGGTCGGGGGCAACGGCGGCAGCGCGGCCGAGGCGCAGCACCTCACCGCCGAGCTCGTGGGCCGGTTCGACCGCGAGCGCAGGCCCGTGTCCGCGCTCGCGCTGCACGCCGACACCTCGACCGTCACCGCGCTCGGCAACGACTACGGCTACGCCGAGGTGTACGCCCGACAGGTCCGCGCGCACGCCCGCCCCGGGGACGTCGTCCTGCTGCTGTCCACGAGCGGGCGCAGTGAGAACCTGCTCGCCGCGGCCCGGGCCGCCGCCGCCCGCCGCGCCGAGGTGTGGTCGCTGACCGGCCCGGGCCCGAACCCGCTGGCCCGGCTCAGCGACGACGCGATCTGCCTGGCGGGCGACACCGCGACCGTCCAGGAGTCGCACCTGGTCGCGCTGCACATGGTGTGCCGGGCATTCGAGCGGGCGTTCGCCGCGGTTCCCGGTGCATAGCTCCGCGGCCGGGCCCGGCCCGACCGCTGCGCTCCCGCCGGGGCCACAGTGACGCGGCGGGCCGCCGCGATGCGCGTCAGGTCCAGACCGCGAGCGCGATGACGCCGAGGTAGATGGCCGGGATCGAGACGCCCTCGAAGCCGATCCAGCGGCGTTCCCGCATGACCAGTCCCGCCGACAGGGTGGCGCTCATCAGCAGCGTGCCGCCGAGCAGGACGAGCCCGGTCGGTCCGGCGTCGCTGTAGAGCGACCCCCGGAGGTAGGTGACGTCGGCCAGGGCGACCATCAACATGTCGAAGACGTTGCCGCCGATGATGTTGCCGACGCCCAGGGTGAGGTGACCCAGCCGGACGGCCGTCACGAGCACCACCAGCTCGGGCAGCGAGCTGATCGCCGTGGTCAGGGTGAACCCGATGACGCCGCCGTCCAGGCCGGTGGCGGCGACCACCGACAGGCCCGCCCGGCCCACGACCCACCCGGCCGTCCCGACGAGCAGCCCGAGTCCGGCGAGCGCCGCCCACAGCCGGGCGGTGGACGGCGCACCGTCGCGATCCGGGGCGGCCGGTTCCTCGGCCGTGGGGCCGGCCGCGGCGTCGGAGTCGCCCGCGTTGCCCGCGCCCGCGTTCCCCGTGTCCGCGTCCGCGGTCTGGGCGGTCCGGGTCGGTTCCCACATCGGGTCGCGCTGCATCTGGCGCAGCAGCACCAGGCCGTATCCGTAGAGCGCCGGGATGAGCAGGGTGAGGGGATGGATCCAGCCCAGGGTCAGGGTGGGCGTGGCGTAGGCGAGCACCGGCACGGCGAGCATCGCGCTGAGCAGGACGGCCTGCAGCACGTTCTGCAGGGAGGCGGCGGCGTGTTCCAGGTTCGCCCGGCGGTAGACCAGGTCGGCGATCGCCAGCCAGACCGTCTGCAGCGCGATGCCGCCCAGCGGGTTGGCCAGCGCGAACCCGGCGTCCCCGCCCAGTGCCCCGGTCACGACGGTGACGTTGCCCGGCAGCGACGTGACCGCGCCCAGCAGCAGGGCCCCGCCGACGGCCTCGCCGAGCCCGGTGCGGTCGGCCAGGGTGTCGGCGATCCGGGTCAGCCGCACCCCGGCGACGACGATCACCACGGCCATCGCCGCCAGGGCCAGCGTGCTCGGCAGCAGCGGCCACGGCGCGGCGGTCACGCTGCGGGCTTGACGGAGGGGCGTCGCCCGGGGATCCCCGACGAGCCGCTCGTGGGGGCGCCGAGCCGTCCTGTCGCGACCATGGCAGCAGTACTACCCCCGACGGGCCCCGCGTAACCGGTCGCCGGTGTGCGGCCAAGGACCTTGGGCGGGGCCTCGGTCCGCTCCTCGATGACGTCAGCGACCGTCGCGCGTGCGGACGAGGAACGCGACGGTGGAGCTGGAGGGGAAGGGGCTGAACCCGCGTCGCCGTCCTCGTCGGGCCGAAGGACCTCACCCGTCGGCCGACGGTGTGGTCCTCGACCCGTCGGTCAGGAACGGCCCGACGACATTCGCCACGGTCTCGGCCGCGAGGTAGAAGGCGGTGTGATTGACATCGGGCAGACGGACAGACCGGCCGTCGGCAAGCCGGTCGGTGAGGTGCCGTACCCAGGACGCCGAGGAGAGTGGGTCACGGTCGGCGCGGACCAGCAATGTCGGGGCCCGCACCCCGGGCAGGTCCCGTTCCAGCTTCTCCTCCACCGCATACCGGGCCGTGCTCACCGCACGTGGGAGACCGGCGAACGCGTAGGAGATCACGTTGAGCGCCCGCAACGACGGCTCGTCGCCCAGCCGGTCGTGTACGGCTTCCAGCAGCCGGACCCGGATGCCTCCGCCGGGCCGGTGGCAGCGACCGGTCCGGGCCGGCACGGCCCGCATCCACGACAACGCCGACCGGACCGCAGGCCGGAGTGTCGGGGAGAGCAGCACGAGCCTGCTCACGACATCGTGTCGTCCGGCCACCGCTGCGGCAACCTGCGATCCGGCCGAATTGCCGAGGAGACGGGCCGGTGTCAGCCCCTCCACCTGCAGCCACTCGGCAACGATGTCGGCCTGCTCCCGGATCGCCAACGCGTGCGGCGGCTTGTCGCTGTAGCCGAATCCGGCCGGGTCGAGGATCCAGGGACGCAGCCCGTGCCGGGTGAGCGCCCGCGCCAGCGGCACCATCGACCGGCTCGCCGTGACCAGACCCGGCAGCAGGACGACCGGCGGAGCCCCGGCGGGGCCGTCGGACAGCAGGGCGTGCAGTCGGAGCGGTCCCACTGCCCGCCACCGGCTGCTGAACCCGACCGGTGCGCTCACCGTCGCACGCGGGGCAGCGGCATCACTCGGTGGTCTCCGGAAGGCACGACGTGCGGCTGCCCGCTCGGCGACATGGTCAAACGCGACCGTCGGGGGAGGCATGGTGGGCGCCGCCGGGTGGTGAGGCAAGAGGCGCGGCCTCGGACGGGTGGCGCCGCGCTCAGCGGGTACGCCGTCGTCGACCCGCCCGGCACGCGGAGGCAGACAGGAGGACCGATGGCCGTGCTCGTCCCGATGTCGGTGCTGTTCGGGGCCGGTGTGGCACTGGTGCTGCTCGGCCACGTCGCGTCCCGGCTGCTGGCGGTGGCCGGGCCGGGGGAGCCGGTCGCGCCGCACTCCGGTGGCCTGCCGCCGGTGGAGCACGCGTTCTCCCGGTTCCACGTGCGGTGGTACCCGGTGGCGATGGTCTTCCTGGCCTTCGACATGGAGATGCTGTTCATGTACCCGTGGACGCTCGTCGTGTCCGAGGTCGGCGCGCCGGCGGTCATCGAGATGTTCCTGTTCCTGGCGATCCTGCTCGCCGGGGTCCTCTACGCCTGGCGGGAGGGGGCCTTCCGGTGGACCTGACCGCGCGCCTGCTGCGCGCCGCCGTGCGCAGGCCGCGGGTGCTCGTGGTGCCGACGGTGGGCGGGACGGCGTCCCGGCTGGCGGTCGAGCGCGAGCTGGTGCGGCGGGGGTGGCCGGTCGCGTCCGGCCCGGCGGACGCCGACGTCCTCGCCGTCGCGGGGTCCACCGGCCCGGCCATGGCCGCGGTGGTCCGCGACGTCCTCGCCCGGATGCCGGTCCCACGGGCCCGGGCCGACGTCCCCTCGCCCGCTGCCGCCGGGCAGGTCCTCGACGCCGCGGCCCGCCTGCTGGGCGACCGCGACCACCAGCGCAGGGCCGGGCACGACCGGCCGGAGCCGGGGGAACCGGGGATGGCCGATGTGGGGGAGGACCGCGACGGGCTGGCCCTGGACCGGCTGCACGTGCCGCTGGGCCCGGTGCTGCCGGACTGGCCCGCCGGCCTGGTGCTGCGGGTGAGGTTGCACGGCGACGTGGTGGGCGACGCCGCGGCCGAGCTGCTCGACGCCGGACGCGGGACCGCGTTCTGGCCGGAGCGCGACCAGCCAGCCGCGCGTGAGCTCGACGCGCTGGCCCGGTTCCTGGGGGTCGCCGGATGGCCCGCCGCGGCCGCGCGGGCCCGGCGGCTGCGCGACGAGCTGCTGGCCGGCACGCCGGCCCGCGAGATCGCCGGGCCGGCGGCGGTGCTGCTGCGCCGGGTGCGGCGGTCGCGGACATTGAGGTGGTCGGTGCGCGGGACGGCGGCCGGGCAGGTCGACGTCGCCACGGTGCTGGACCGGCGCGTAGCCGCGATCGGGGCGGCGCTGGGCACGGTCGCGACGACGGGCGACGCGGCGCCACCGGTGCACCGCCCGGCGCCCGCGGAGCTGGCGGGTCTCGTGGTCGGCGCCGAGCTCGCCGCGGCCCGGCTGGTCGTCGCGGCGCTGGACCCCGACACCGACGGGGCCGACGTCGCGGACGCCCGGGACGGGGAGCCCCCCCATGGCTGACACCTCCCTGCCGTGGTGGGCGGCGCTGGTGCTGCCCGGGCTGCTCGCCGTGGCCGTCTGGGCCGTCGTCGCGTGGGACACCGCCCTGCTCGCCCGCGCCGCGGGCGGCCCGCGCGGCGCCGGGCGCGCGCTCGGCGCGCCGCTGCTCGGGGGCGCACGCCTGCTGGTGGAGCAGCGCCGCCACACCGTCGCCGCGGACCGGGTCCTCGGGCGGATCGGCGGTGCCGCGCTTCCGGTCGCGGCCCTGCTGGCCGCCGCGGTACTGCCGCTGGGGCAGCGGCCCGTCGCCGACCTGGCGGTGGGGGTCGTCTGGTTCAACGCCATGGAGGTGGTGGCCTGGGCGGCGGTGTGGATGGTCGGCTGGAGCGCGAACAGCGCGCTGTCGCTGGTCGGTGGCTACCGGTTCGTCGTGCAGGGACTGGCCTACGAGCTGCCGCACATGTTCGCGATCACCACCGCCGCGCTGGCCGCGCAGAGCCTCCGGGTGACCTCGATCGTCGAGGCCCAGCGCGACCTGTGGTTCGTCGCGCTGATGCCCGTCGCGTTCGTGGCCTTCCTGCTCTCGACCGCCGCGATGGCGTTCTGGGGCCCCTTCGACGCGCCGACCGGGCACGACCTGGCCGGGGGCGCCGCGGCCGAGCTGTCGGGGGTGGACCGGCTGCTGCTGCTCGGCGGCCGGTGGCTGCTGCTGGTCGTCGCGGCGGCGATGGCGGTGCCGCTGTTCCTGGGCGGCGGACACGGCCCGCTGCTGCCCGCCTGGGCCTGGGTGGCCGTCAAGACCGCCGCGGTGCTCGCCGTGCTGGGCTGGCTGCGACACCGGATCCCGGCGGTCCGCATGGACCGGTTCACCGAGTTCTCCTGGGTGGTGCTGGTCCCGCTCACGGTCGCCCAGGCGCTGGTCGTGGCGATCGTCGTCCTGCAGGGAGGGCTGTAGATGGTGCAGACCGTGCTGTTCTGGGTGCTGGCGGTCGCCGCCGTGGGGCTGGGGTTCCTGGTGTTCCGGTTGGACTCGATGGCCCGGGTCACCTTCGCGCTGCTCGGGTCGTTCCTCGCCGTGGCCGGGCTGGTGCTGCTGGTGGGGCTCGGCTACCTCGGTGTCGTCATCCTGCTGATGATGATCATCGAGATGGTCGTGATGGCGGTGTTCATGATCATGTACATGATGAACCCGGCCGGGCTGATGCCGATGGCGATGTTCCACAACAAGGCCGGCTCGATGTCGATCGCGGTGGGCACGTTCGTCGTGCTGTCGACGGGGATCCTGCTGGTCGACTGGCCGCAGCGGCGCGGGACCGCCCCGGCGGACCCCACCTTCGCGCTCGGCGAGGCGCTGATGGGCCCGCAGATGCTCACCATGATGACGCTCGGTGTCACCCTGTTCGCGACCATCGTCGCGACGGTGGTGCTCTCCACCGGCCGCGGCCGCTACGACCGGTTCGGCGACGACCTGCGGGGCCCGGCCGACGACCCCGCCGGTGGGGGAGTGGGCCGATGACCCTGCAGCTGTACCTGCTGGTCGCGGCGGCCCTGCTGTGCATCGGGCTGTACGGGGCGCTGTCCCAGCAGTCGGTGGTGATGCTGATGATGGGCCTGGAGTTGATGCTGGGCGGGATCATCGTGGCGGCGGCCGCGTTCTGGTACTTCGTCGCGCCGGGCGGCACCGGCGGCCAGGTGCTGATCGTCGTGGTGATCACCGGGATGGCGGTCGAGATGGCCGTCGGGTTCGCCGTGGTGACCGCGCTGTACCGGGCCCGGCAGGTGGACATGACCGACGACGCCGCCGACCTGCGGGGCTGAGCGGTGCTGCTGTGGTCGCTGGTGGCGCTGCCGACGTTCGCGGGCGCGCTGATCGCCGTCGCGGGCCGGCGGGCCGACCGGGTCGCCGCCCCGCTCGGTGTCGCGGTGGCCGTCGCGGTGGCCGCTCTGGCGGTGGCCGCCGCGGTGGTACGGCCCGCCGTCGACGCCCCGCTGCTCGCCGGTATCCGCGCCGGGCTCGCGGTGGACGCGCTCTCGGCCCTGATGGTCGTGGCGGTGACGGCCGCGACCGTCGCCGTCCTCGTGTTCGCCGCGGCCGAGCCCGAGCTGCGGACGGCACGCTTCGCGGGGTTCGTGCTGCTGTTCGCCGGCGCGATGCTGGTGACCGTCACCGCGACGACACTGGTCGTGCTGCTCATGGCGTGGGAGGTGATGGGGGCCATGAGCTGGGCGCTGATCGGGTACGCCTGGCGCGACCCCGGCCGGGTCCGCAGCGCGCACACCGCGTTCCTCACCACCCGGGCCGCCGACCTCGGCCTGTACCTGGCCGCGGGCGCCGCGCTCGCCGGGGGGATCGGCACCCTCGCGCTGGCCGACCTGCCCGCCGCCGCGGCGCCGTGGAGAGACGTCGTCGCGGCCGGGCTGCTGGTGGCGGCGCTGGGCAAGTCCGCGCAGCTGCCGTTGGGCTTCTGGCTCTCCCGGGCGATGGACGGCCCCAGCCCGGTGTCGGCGCTGCTGCACTCCGCGGCGATGGTCGCGGCCGGGGCCTACCTGCTGCTGCGCACGGCGCCGCTGCTCGAGGTGACCGGCTGGGCGGCGGCCACCACGGCCTGGGCCGGCGCGGCGACCGCGCTGCTGCTCGGGCTGGTCGCGGCCGCCCAGACCGACCTCAAGCAGCTGCTCGCCGCCTCGACCGCCGCCCAGCTCGGGTTCGTCGTGCTGGCCGCCGGGGTCGGCGCGGTGGCCGGCGGGGCGTGGCAGCTCGTGGCGCACGCGGCCACCAAGAGCCTGCTGTTCCTCGCCGCCGGGGCATGGTTGGTGGCGCTGGGCACCGAGCAGCTCGACGGGCTGCGCGGCGCGGCGCGGCGGCACCCGGTCGTCGGCGTCGCGTTCACCGTCGGCGCGGCGTCGCTGGCCGGGCTGCCGCCGCTGTCGCTGTGGTTCACGAAGGACCTCGTACTGGCCGCCGCACTGGCCCGCAGCCCCGCGCTGTATGCGGTGGGGCTGGCGGCGGCGGCCGTGTCGGCGGTCTACAGCGCGAAGGCCGTCCGGTACGTCTGGCAGCCGGCGGCGACGACCGCCCGGCCCACCGGGCGGGTCACGGCCGCCATGCGGGTCCCGCTGGTGGCACTGGCCGGGCTCGCGGCCGGGCTGGGCCTGCTGCCCGGGCTCGTCCCGGGAGCGCTGTCGGCGCCGCCACCGGCGGCGTGGGAGGCGGTGGTGTCCGGGGTGCTCGCCGTCGCGGCGGCCGCGCTCACCCTGCGGATCGCTGCGCGGGTCGCGCCGCCCGCCATCCTGGCGTCCTGGCTCGGTCTGGAGCGCGTGGCCCGGGCCGTGCTGGTCCGCCCGGTCCTCGCGCTCGCCGCCGCGCTGGCCCGCTTCGACGACGACATGCTCGACCGGGCGGTGACCGCGGTGCCGCGCGCGACCCGCCGGGTGGCGCGGGCGCTGGCCGCCGCCGACGACGGGGTGCTGGACCGGGCGGTCGGCTCCACCGCCCGGTCGGCCGACGCCGCCGCGGCCGCGCTGGACCGGCGCGGGGAGCGGGCCGTCGACGGCGTCGTCGCGGCGGTGGCGGGGGGAGCGCGGGCGCTCGGTGGGCTGGCGCGCCGCCCGCAGACCGGGCAGGTCCACCAGTACTACGCCCAGGCCGCGGCGGTGCTCGCCGTGCTGGCCCTGACCGTGATCGTCCTGAGGTAGGGACCCCGTGCTCTCACTGATCGTCTTCCTGCCCGCCCTGGCCGCCGCGGTGCTCTCGCTGGTCCCGGCGTCCGTGCCGCGGCGCGTGTTCGCCGGGTCCTTCGTCGCCGTCGCCGCGCTGGACCTGGCCCTGGTGCTCGCCGCGTGGATCGGCTTCGTGCCCGGCGGGGGGTTCCAGTTCGAGCAGCGGGTGCCGTGGATCCCCGGCGCGGGGATCTCCTACCACGTCGGCGTCGACGGCCTGTCGCTGCCGCTGGTGGCGCTCACCGCGGTGCTGTTCCTGGCCGCGGCGGTGTACTCGCTGCGCGAGCAACGCGCGCCCAAGGCGTACGCGGTGCTGTTCCTGGCGCTGCAGACGGTCTGCCTCGGCCTGTTCGCCGCGCTGGACCTGATCCTGTTCTTCCTGTTCTTCGACCTGTCGATCGTGTTCATGTACTTCCTCATCGCCGGGTGGGGGCACGGCGAGCGGGCGCGCGCCGCGGCGCTGAAGTTCTTCCTCTACACGTTCCTGGGGTCACTCGCGCTGCTGCTCGGCTTCATCCTGCTCTCCCTCGCCGCCGAGCCCCGCACCTTCGACATCGTCGAGCTGACCGCCGCCGACCCGCTGGCCGGCGGTGGTACCTACGCCGCGCTGACGCTGCTCGCGATCGGCGTCGGGCTCGCGGTGAAGACCCCGACCGTGCCGTTCCACACCTGGCTGCCCCCGGCGCACACCGAGGCCCCCGCGGCGGGGTCGGCGATCCTGGCCGGGGTGCTGCTGAAGATGGGCACCTACGGTTTCGTGCGGATCGCGATGCCGATCCTGCCCGACACGTGGCGGCAGTACGCCGTGGTCGCGATCGTGGTCGGCGTCGTCTCGGTGGTCTACGGCGCGCTGGTCGCGCTGGCCCAGACCGACCTCAAGCGGATGATCGCCTACACCTCGGTCAACCACATGGGCTACGTGCTGCTCGGCGTCGGTGCCGCCGGGGTGCTGGCCGGCACCGACGAGCAGGCCCGCCGGCTCGCCACGACCGGCGCGCTCACCCAGATGGTCAGCCACGGGCTGATCACCGGTGCGCTGTTCCTGCTCGCCGGGGTGCTGCACGAGCGCGGCCACACCTACCGGATGGGCGCCTACTCCGGTCTCGCCGCGACGGCCCCGGCCTTCGCCGGGGTCTTCGCCGTCGCCGCGTTCGCCTCGCTCGGGCTGCCCGGCTTCTCCGGCTTCATCGCCGAGTTCCAGATCTTCACCGGCGCGCTGGCCGCCGCGCCGGTCGCGACCGTCATCGCGGTCACCGGCATCGTGCTCACCGCCGCGCTGTTCCTGCGCGCGCTGCAGCAGCTGTTCCTCGGGCCGCCGCGCATCCCGCAGGCCGCCGGGGACGGCTTCCTCGACCTGCGGCCGCGCGAGACCCTCTCGATCGTCCCCCTGCTGGCCCTGGCCACCCTGATCGGGCTGCTGCCCCGGGTGCTGCTCGACGTCGTCGAGCCCGCGTCGGCGACGCTGGTGGAGCTCGTGGGCCGATGAGCGGCGCGATGGCCCACGACCCCGGCGCGCTGCTGCCCGAGCTGCTGCTGCTCGGCGGCGCCGTCGTGGGGCTGCTGCTCGGGGCGTGGCTGCCGCGGCGGCGCCAGTACCTCGTGCGGCTGCTGGCCGCGACGGTGGCACTCGGCGGGCTGGTCGCGGCGGCGGTCGCGGCGCGGCAGCCCGACCAGCTCGTGTTCGGGACCGGGTTCGCCGTCGACACACCCACCCACGCGACGCGGGTGGTCGTGCTCGGATCGGTGCTGCTCGCCCTCGCCCTGTCCGTCCCCGCCACCACGGGGCACCGCAGGGAGACCGAGTTCGTCGTGCTGCTGCAGCTCGGCGCACTCGGCGCGATGCTGCTCGGCGGCGCGAACGACCTGCTGCTGCTGTTCGCGGCCTTCCTGCTCGCGAGCATCCCGCTCTACGCCCTCGCCGGGTGGGACGCCCGGCCCCTCGGCGCCGAGGCGGCGCTCAAGTACTACCTCACCGGCGCGTTCCTCGGCGTCGCGATGCTCGCGGGCGTCACGATCCTCTCCGGCGTCGGCGCCGCCACCGGCTACGGCCCGCTGCGCGACGGACTGGCCGCCGCGCCGCCCGCGGCCGTCGGGGTCGGGCTGGTGGCGCTGCTCGCCGGGCTCGCGTTCAAGATCGGGGCGGTGCCGGGCCACTTCTGGGTGCCCGACGTCGCCGACGGCACCCCGGCGGCGGTCGCCGCGGTCGTCACGACCATCCCGAAGGTCGGCGGGCTGGTCGCGCTGTACCGGCTGCTCGTGGTCGCCGTCCCGCCCGAGGTCGTGGCCTGGCCGCTGCTGGTCGCGGTGCTCGCCGCCGCGTCGATGACGCTGGGCAACCTGGCCGCGTTCCTCCAGAGCTCGGTGCAGCGCCTGCTCGGGTACTCGACGATCAGCCAGGTCGGCTACCTGCTGATGGCCGTGGCGGTGGCGGGCCGCGCGGACCTGGCGCAACCGGCCCTGCTGTTCTACCTCGCCGCCTACGCCGTCGCGAACCTCGGGGCGTTCGCCGTGGTCGCGGCGCTGCCGTGGGCCCGCACCCTCGACGACTTCCGCGGCGCGGTCCACCGGGCACCGCGGCTGGTGGCCGCGCTCGTGGTCTGCCTGCTCGGGCTGGTCGGCACCCCACCGACGGCGGTGTTCGTCGGCAAGCTCACCGTGTTCACCGCGGCGGTGGACGGCGGGTTCGCCTGGCTGGCCGTGCTCGCGGTGGTGAACACCGTCGCCAGCCTCTTCTACTACCTGCGCTGGATCGCCCCCACGATGCGCCGCCCCGCCGCCGGGGAGCCGGTGGGCGAGGCGTCTGCGGCCGGACGTCCTGGGGCGAGCTGGCCGGCGGGCGCCGCCTACGCGTGCGCAACCGTGGTGGTGGCCCTCGGCGTCCTCGGCGGGGTGGTGCTGACCGTGCTCGCCGGCCCGCCGGTCGCGGCACCCTGAGTCGCCCGCAGGCTCCGGGCCCCGGCGCGCGGGATCAGCCGTTCCCGTCGAGGTCGCGCGCGACCCGGGCCGCCTCGTCGGCGAACCCGGAGTCCACCTCCACGCGGTAGCGCTCGGCCTCCAGGCCGCTGATGCTGGAGAAGTCCCGCCGTCCACGCGTCGCGGCGTGGGCGAGGAAGCCGAACAGGGCGCCCCAGGCCGCGCCCAGCAGCGCGCTGAGCCCCAGTACGACCAGCACACCCGCGAGGCCGGCCACGACGAACAGGGTGAACAGCAGGCCGAACAGCAGCCCGAACCACACTCCGCTCGCGGCGCCGGCCAGCGCGGCGCGACCCTTCGTCAGCCGTCCCGTCACCTGCTCCACGGTGCGCACCCCGTCGCCGACGATGCGCACGTGCTCCACGGGGAAGCCCGAGTCGGACAGGTGGTCGACGAGGCGCTGGGCCTCGGCGTAGGAGGGCAGATCGGCCAGCACACGACGCTCGGGCGTCGTGGAGGGCGCGAACGCGTCGGCCGGCCGTGCCGCACCGTTGCCCGACCCGGTGCCGGGACGGGTCGCCGGGCCGGGGCGGGTCTCGCCGGGGTAGACGGTCGGGTCGGGCTGGTTCATGTCGTCTCCTGCACCATCGGGATCGCTGTCCGTCCCGGGACTACCCGGCGACGCCGGGTGGTAACAGCCGTTCGCAGGGTGCCGTTCCCGGCCCGGATGCCGGCGGGTGAACCGCCGTCGACCCGGGTATCCGGGTGCCGGAGGTGCGAGTCGATGATGCGGGAAGCTCAGGTGCTGGCGGTCGGCCAGGAGGCGGGCAGTGCCGGACCGATGATGGTGCTCGGGGTCGAGGGCGACGAGCGGGTGCTCCCGATCTGGATCGGGGTCGCCGAGGCGACGTGCATCGCGGCCGAGCAGCAGGGGATCCGGGGGCCCCGGCCGGGCACGCTGCACCTGCTGGCGACGCTGATCGGCGCGTTCGAGCGGCGACTCGTGTCGGTGCGGATCACCGAGCTGCGCGACAGCGTGTTCCGGGCGGAGCTCGTGTTCGACGCCGACACGACCGTCTCCGCCCGTCCGAGCGACGCCGTCGGGCTCGCGCTGCACGTCGGAGTGCCGATCCTGGTGGCCGACGAGGTGCTCGACGAGGCCGCGGTCCCCGGAGCCGGGGTCGTCGCCGGAGCCGAGCAGCAGGCCGGACTCGACGAGGAGTTCCGGCGCTTCCGCCGCTTCATCGACGAGGTGGATCCCGACGAGTTCGGGAGATCCTGAGCCGGGCGCGGCCCGGGCGGGCCTCAGGGCAGGGCCCGGGTCGCGTCGCGCACCACGGCGCCCAGGTCGCCGCCGCGGTCCCGCACCGCGCGCTGGCGGTCGGCGCCGGTACCCCGCCGCAGGGCGACCCCGGCCAGCTCGCGGACGGTGGCCAGGTCGCCGCTGTCCTCCAGCGCAGGCGTCACGTGGTCGAGCAGCCGGCCCACCACGACATGCGGCGGCGCGGGGCGCCAGGTGGACGGGTCGACGAGCAGGTCACCGAGGCCCGATCGGCCGGCTCGCCACGCCGCGAGCCGCAGGACCTCGGTGCGGACCGGGTCCGGCTCCCGCCCCTCGCGCCACTCGCGCGCCGCGGTCTCGACGAGCCCGCGGACCAGCGCCGCGACGAGGACCGCGTCGTCGCCGTCACGGCAGATGTCGGCGACCCGCACCTCGACCGTCGGGTGGGTGCGCGAGAGCCGGGCGTCGAAGTAGAGCATGCCCTCGTCGAGCACCGTGTCGGTCCCGAGCACGGTCCGCACCATGTCCCGGTACCCGGCGGCGGACCCGAACCGCTCCGCAGGACCCGCCGACGGCCAGCGACCCATCACCTGGCTGCGGTAGCTCGCGTAGCCCGAGTCTGCGCCCTGCCAGAACGGCGAGTTCGCGGAGAGCGCGAGCAACGGGGCCAGCCACGGGCGGATCCGGTCGAGCACCGCGACACCCTCCTGCGCCGACGCCACGCCCACGTGGACGTGGCAGCCGCACGTGAGCTGCTCGTGCCCGACGAGGCCGAACGTGTCGATCATCGCCCGGTACCGCGCCCCGGCGGACACGTTCGGGTCGACGGGCAGCGGCGAGGTGCCCAGCGGCGCCGGCTCGGCCCCGACGGCCCCGGCAGCGCGCCGCACGGCGAGCCGGGACCGCCGCACCTCGCGACCGAGCTCGTCGAGGTCGCGGCACGGGCGGGTGCCGGTCTCCACCTGCTCGCGCTGCAGCTCGCCGGTGATCTGGTCCACGCCGGGCTCCGCGCGGCTCTCCGCGGCCCGCAGCACGGCGCCGCCGACCGCCACGGCGCGCCCGTCTGCCGGCGCGACCAGCAGGAACTCCTCCTCGACGCCCAGCGTGCGGAGCGCGGGGGCGGAGCCTTGCCGGAGGTGACGACTCCCTGCGGCGACCACGCGTTCGGGTCCGCCGTCGACGCTCGGTACGGGTTCCATGCCACGGTGGTTCCCGCCGCTCGCGGCAGCCAATCGGCTGTGCCACAGTGCTCCCGTGGCGGTGCCCGGAGACGATCACGCGGCGGGCGCACCGCCGGGACGGCGCTACCGCCCGCCGCGCAGGTCGGCCCCGTCCCCGCGGCCGTCCCGAAGTGACGTGCTCGACACGAGCACCCGCTACCGCACCTCATCGGGTAGCAGGACGCGGTCGACCACGAACACCGTCGCGTTCGTGGTCGTGATGTTGCCGCAGAGCACCCCGGCGTTCTGCTCCTCGTCGACGACCAGGCGATCGGGAGTGCCGGTGACCACGAGCGGCTGGTCGTCGAGGGTCTCCAGGCCCGCGGGCCCGGCGGCGAGGGCGTCGGCGTCGAGGCGCGGGACGACGACGTGATGGGCCATCACCGCGAGCAGCTCCTCCCGCGGTTCGGCGAGCCACCGCGACACCGTGCCGGCCGGCAGCGCCTCGAAGGCGTCGTCGGCCGGTGCGAACACGGTGTAGCGCGCCGACGGGTCGTCCAGCGCCGCGGCCAGCCCGGTCGCGTCGAGCGCGCGGGCGGTCGTCGAGAGCAGCGGGTCGCCGCCGACGGCGGCCAGGGCGATCAGGTCCGCGGCGGTCCCGGGGAACCCGGTCCCGTCCACCGGCAGGCGCGGGCAGGCCGCACCGTAGGTGCCGGGACCGACGCCGACGTCGGGGAGCCGTGGCTCGTCGGCGATGCCGCAGCCCGCCAGCGCGAGTGCCGCCCCGCCCAGCAGGGCCCAGAGGCCGCGGGCCGCCCGGCCGCGACGTCGCGGCGGGCGGACCCGGCAGCGGAGGCCGTGGGCGAGGTCGGGTCGATGAGCGGTGTCGGCGGCAACCATGCACGCGGACTACCCGGCTGCCGCAGCCGCATGCGTCGTCCCCACCCGGCGACGCCATCGCGTCGGATCGCGGTGCGTGACCCCCGTAGCGGGTACCCCACGGGAATGGACCCCATCCAGCGCGACGACGGTCTCCCCGAGCAGACCCACCCGCAGGTGCCCTTCGCGTACCCGGCGGGCGGCGCGGGCTCGCACCTCGGTCCGGTCGATCCGAGCAAGACCGGGCCCCACGTCCCCGGGACACCGGTGCCAGTGCCCGATGACCGCGCAGCGGGGTCGGCCGCGGACGACCCGGGCCTGGGTGCGGAGGCGCTCAGCGCGCTGTCCTTCCTCGCCGGGGTCTGGCTGGTCGTCGCCCCCTACGCCATCGACCAGGTCGATCCGGCGGGCACGTGGATCGGCACGGCGGTCGGCGTCGCGGTGGCGATCGTGGCCGTGGTGCGGATGCTCGCGCCCGCGCGGGCGGTCGCCGTGGGGATCGTCAACGTGGGTCTGGGCGCCTGGCTGGTCGTCCTGCCGCTGGTGGTGGACCGGCCCGCGCCCGCGGAGCGCAACGACGTCATCGTCGGTGTGCTGCTGATCCTGTTCGCCGCGTCGAGCATGCTGCTCGGGCGACGCGCCCGGCGGGCCGCGCGCCGGTAGCGCGGCCACCGGAACGCGGTCATCGATCGGGTCGCGCGGCCTCCGCCGCGCGGCGCGCCGCTCGTGCGGAACCGGGCCGGGTGAGCCCCTCGCCGCCCGCGCCGCGGAACGGGGTACCCGCCCGGTCGGCCAGGGTCGCACGCAGGCGCCGCCACCGGGCCCGGCCGCGCCATTCGCCGGGGTCGAGCCGGTCGCTGCGGTCCAGGTCGGCGTCGAACCGGTCGTCGAGCTCGCCGGTGACACGGGCGTCGTCGACGACGAGGCCGACCTGCTCGTTGAGCGTCATCGAGCGCTGGTCGAGGTTGGTGGTGCCGACCATGGCCAGCCTGCCGTCGACGGTGACGACCTTGCCGTGCATCATCGTCGGCCGGTAGGTCCACACCTCCACCCCGGCGTCGAGCAGCCGGCCCAGGTGGGGCTCGCTCTGCCACTGGATCACGGGCCGGTCCGAGTGGTCCCCGGTGACCAGCACCTGCACCTGCACCCCGCGGGCCACGGTCTCGGCGAGCAACCGGTGCAGCCGCCCGGCGAGCCGGACGTAGGGCGAGGTGACCCGCACCCGGTGGCGGGCGACGAGCAGCAGGGCCCGGACGGCCAGCGCCGCCTCGTTCCACCCCGCCTGCGAGGAGGCGCGCAGCACCGCCGCCGCCGTGTCCCCCGGCCGCCGCACCGGCGGGAACAGGTCGGCCGGGGTGACGAGCGGGTAGGGCGTCTGCTGCCAGGCTTGAGCGAACGCCGTGCGCAACCCCGTCACCGCCGGACCGCGCACCACGACCGCGGTGTCGCGGTAGTGGTCGGGGTCCTGCGCGTGGCCGGTCCACCCCTGGGCGATACCCGTCCCACCGGTGAGCCCGACCTGCTCGTCGCACACGAGGACGCGCCGGTGGAGGCGCCGGTTGATCGTGGTCAGCCGCCGGGTGAGCAGCGGCTTGTAGAAGGCCACCGTGCACCCCGCCGACCGCAGCGCCCGGACCCGCGACCGCTCGACGGGCAGGGCGCCGAAGGAGTCGAGCAGCACCCGCACCCGCACCCCACGGCGCCCGGCGTCGGCCAGGGCGCCGACCACCTCGTCGGTGACCGGCCCGGGCTCCCACACGAACCACAGCAGGTCGACCGACCGGGCGGCGGCCCGTACCTCCCCGAGCAGGGCGCCGAACACGGCGTCCCCGTCGTGCAGCACCTGCACCGCGTTCCCCTCCTCGAACGGCGCGCCGAGCAGCGTCTCCACCGCGCGGCGCGTCGCTCCGGGCCCGGGTTCCTCCACGTGTGCTCCTGTCCTCGACGTCGGTAGCGCGTCCGTTTCCCGGGTACCCGGGAAACGCGACTCCGCACCGGTTGGCAGATCCGTCACGTCCTGGCTCTGCCCGGCGCGTCGCACGCGTACACCGACGAGCCGGAGGTGCAGATGATCGGAACGGGCCGACCCGGTGGCCTCGCGGGGACGGAGCCCCGCCGGGCCGCGGCGGGCTCCGCCTACAGCGCGGCGGGGCTGCTCGTGCTGCTGGTCGCGGGGGTGGGCGCGGGAACGCTGCTCGCCGGCCCGGCCGCGGCGGGGCAGCGAGCGGCGAGCGGGGTCCAGGAGGCGGTGTCGCGCATACCCGGGCTGATCGACGTCGTCCGGGAGGCGGCCGGGCTGGGCAGCCCGGTGGCCGCGGCGGTGGTGCTCGTGCTGCTGGGTTCGGCGCTGCTGCTTGACGGCCGACGCCGCCTGGCCGGGTACGTCGCCGTGACCGCGGCCGGGGCCGGCGTGCTCGGCGCCGGTACCGGGGCCGCTGCCGCGGCACTCACGTCCCAGGCGCCCGCCGGGCCCGGTGGGCACACGCTGTCCGCGGTGGTGGCCTACGGGCTGCTGCTGGTCGTCCTCACCCCCGCGGTGCCGCCGCGCTGGCGGCGCGGTGCCGCGGTGGCGGTGGTCGCGCTCGTCGCGCTCGTCGGGCTCGCGCGCTTCGCCGTGGGCGTCGCGCCGGCCCCGCTCGTGCTCGGGATGGTGCTCGGCGTGGCGTGGCTGGGCGTCACCACGACCGCCTTCGGCCACCGCGCCCGCCTGGCGCGCGACGGCCCGTACCGGCCGGTCGGGGCGGGCCGGGCACCTGCGGCGCCGCGGCCGTGGGTGCGGGCGGGCGCCCTCGCCGCGATCTGGCTGCTCCTGCTGGGCGCTCTGCTCAGCGCGGGCGCGCTGGTGACCGGGTCGGCCGCGGTGCAACGGGCCGACGCCGCCGTCACCGGGTGGTTCGTGGCGATCCGGGCCCCGACCCTGACCCCGGTCGCCGAGGTCTTCGGCGCGTTGGGCGACACCCCCACGGTCGTGGCCGGGGCGCTCACGCTCGCCGCACTGGTGGCGGTGGCCACCCGCAGCACGCGGCCGGTGTCCCTGGTGGTGCTGGTGCTCGGTGGGGAGCTGGCATTGTTCCTGGTCAGCGCCGGGGTCGTCGACCGGTCGCGCCCCGATGTCGGGAACCTGGGCCTGCTCGTGCCGCCCACATCGAGCTTCCCGTCCGGTCACGTGTCCGCCGCGGTCTGCCTCTACGGCCTCGCGGCCCTGCTGGCGGCGCGCGTGCTCGCGCCGCGGCTGCGGTGGTCGCTCGCGGCGGCGGCGGCGGCGGTGCTCGCGGTGGCGGTGGGGAGCGGTCGGATCTACTTCGGCATGCATCATCCCAGCGACGTCCTCGCGAGCCTGCTGTTCGCGGTGCCGTGGCTGCTGGCCTGCCTGCGTCTCGGGCCCCCCGTCCGCGGGGGCCCCGGGTGAGCCGGCGCGCCCGGCTCACGAGCACCACGGTCGAGGTCGGTGCGCTGCGGCTGCACGTCCGGACCGCCCGGCCCGACGGGGCGTGCTCGGGACCGGTTCTGCTGGTGCCCGGGCTGGGGTCCTCGTCGCGCTACCTGGAGCCGCTGGGGGTCGAGCTGGCCGCGGACCGCCTCGTCGTGGCGCCCGACCTGCCCGGCACCGGGCGGACCCCGCGTGCCGAGGACCCGCTGTCGCTCGACGGGCTCGTCGGGACCCTGCAGCGGCTCATGGAGCGCACGACCGGGCGGGCGACCGTGGTGGCCAACTCGTTCGGCTGCATCCTCGCGATCGAGCTGGCGCTGCAGGCCCCCGACCTCGTCGAACGGCTCGTCCTCACCAGCCCGGTCCTCGCGCCGCGGGCCCGTGGACCCGTGCCGCTCGTCGCCCGCTTCGCCCGCGCGATGCGGCACGAACCGCCCCGATACCTGGCCCTGGTGGTCCGCGACGTCGTGCGCGCCTCCGTCCGGAGGGCAGGCGAGGACCTGCGCTCCCTGCTCGCGGTCCCGGTCCTGGAGCGGGCGGCGGGCCTCGCGGTCCCGGCGCTGGTCGTGCGGGGCACCCGGGACCACCTCGTGCCCCCACCGTTCGCGCGGCGGGTGGCCGCGCACATCCCCCGCGGCGAGTTCGTGGAGCTGGACTCCTCGCACGCACTGCCCTTCGCCGCACCGCGGGCGCTGGCCGACCTCGTCCGTGCGCGGGATGCCGGCCGCCACGGCCCGCACGGCGACCTCGGCGAGCAGCACCCACCACCCGGGGCGGGTTCGTCGAGGGCCGGGTAGCGTCCGCCCGCAGCCGATCCGGAGGACAGATGAACGAGGGCGGCACCCGCGGTACCGCGTTCGTGCTGGGCGGCGGGGGTGTCCTGGGAGCGGTGCAGGTCGGGATGCTGCGCGCGCTGATCGAGGCGCGGGTGCGGCCCGACCTGGTGTTGGGCACCTCGGTCGGGGCGCTCAACGGCGCGGTGCTCGCGGCGCTGCCGCCCGGGGACGTCGCCGACCGGCTCGACTCGCTGTGGCGCTCGCCCGAGGCGCGTGCGCTGTTCGCGGCCGGGACGTTCGGGCGGCTGCGCGAGCTGGCCCGCAGCGGGGTCGCCGCGCACTCGTCGGGCCCCCTGCGCCGGGCGGTGACCGAGGTGCTGGGGGAGCGGCGCATCGAGGACCTCCCGGTGCGCTTCGCCTGCTGCGCGGCGGGCATCGAGGACGCGTCCGAGCACTGGTTCGAGCGCGGCCCGGTCGTCGACGCGGTGCTGGCCTCGGCAGCGGTGCCCGGGCTGTTGCCGCCGGCGGTCGTCGAGGGCCGGCACTACCTCGACGGGGGTCTGGTCGACAGCATCCCGCTGGGGCGCGCCGTCGAGCTGGGGGCGACCCGGGTGTTCGTGTTGCAGGTCGGGCGCATCGCGTCGCCGTTGCGGCCGCCGCGGCGGCCATGGGAGGTGGCGATGGTGGCGTTCGAGATCGCGCGGCGCCACCGGTACGCCCGCGATCTGGCCGCCGTGCCGGAGGGGGTCGAGGTGCACGTGCTGCCGACCGGGGGAGCGGGCGCGCCGCGCTGGGACAGCCGCGCCGCACTGCGCTACCGCGACGTCGGCTCCGCCGGTGACCGGATCGCCGCCGCGTACCGGGCGTCGGCGGCCTACCTGCGGGCCCACGCCGGTGTCGGGGAGGCGCGGTGAGCCTGCCCCCGGTGTGGGTCCGCCGGACGGTCCTCGCCCCCGCGATGATCCTGCTGACGGTGCTCGTGCTGACCACCCTGCCGGTGTGGCTGCTTCTGGCCGCCGCGTCGTCGCCGTTGCTGCCGGGCCGGTGGCGCGCGCTGCGCGTCCTGTGGGTGGGCGTGGTCGCGATGGTCCTGGAGTGCGTGCTGCTCGTCGCCCTGTTCGGGCTGTGGCTCGCCGCCGGGTTCGGCGCGGCCCTGCGCACCCCGCGCATGCAGTACCTGCACTACCAGCTCGCCGCCTGGTACCTGCGGGTGCTCTACCGCGAGGCCGCCCGGGCGCTGCGGCTGCGCGTGGAGGTCGAGGGCCCCTCACCCGACGACTACCTCGACCGGCCGCTGCTGGTGTTCTGCCGCCACGCCGGGCCCGGCGACTCGTTCCTGCTCATCCACGCACTGACCAACTGGTACGCCCGGGAGCCGCGGATCGTGCTGACCGAGGCGATGCAGTGGGACCCCGCCCTCGACGTGCTGTTCAACCGGCTGCCCACCACCTTCGTCCCCGGTCGTGGCGGTGCCGGGCTCGAACGGCGCATCGGCGAGCTGGCCACCGCGCTGGACCACGACGACGCGTTCGTCATCTTCCCCGAGGGTGGCAACTTCACCCAGCGCCGCCGCCTGGCCGGCATCGAGCGGCTGCGGGCGAAGGGGCTCGAGGAGATGGCCCGGCGATCCGAGGAGATGCGCCGCGTCCTGCCGCCCCGCCCCGGAGGGGTGGCCGCCGCGCTCGCCGCCGCCCCCGAGGCCGACGTCGTGTGGGTGGCCCACGCCGGGCTGGACCACCTGTTCACCCTGGCCGACGTCTGGCGGGAGCTGCCGCTGGACGGGACGGTGCAGATGCGCTGGTGGCAGGTGCCCGCGGCCGAGGTGCCGCGCGGCGAGCAGGCGCAGGTGGAGTGGCTCTACACCTGGTGGAAGCGGATCGACGACTGGGTCGACGACATCCGCGCCGCGAGCTGACCACACCCCGGCGTTTCCCGGCCCGCCCCCGGCGGGTACCACCGGCACATGCAGACCGGCCACACACGCGGCGGCTGACCGTGGGCGAGATCCCCGTGCGGGAGGACCCCCCGCACACGCTGGTGCCCGCACTCGTCGGCCTCGAGATCTCCGACGCCCACACGCTGGCCGTGGACGCCCGGGTGGTGCTGGTCGATCCCGATCCCGGGCTCCAGCTGCCCGTCACGGGCGTCGTCACGGCACAGCGGCCCCCGGCCGGCACGCAGGTCGAACCGGGTGACACCGTCGCTGTGCACGTGGGGTTCGGAACGGACGACCCCGGCGGCGGGGGCGGCAGCCCAGCGCCGGTCGGCCCGGCCCCGCAGGACCCTGGGGCGAGCCGCTGAGGAACCGCGGCGCGCACGAACGTACGAACCTCGTGCCGGGCGCGTCGCCCCCGGCGGGCCGATCGCCACGCGTCGTCGACGCCGAGCTCCTCGCCCGGCATCGCCGAGGTCTCGGGCACCACGGGTACGCGCCCGCTCACCGCGTGGCCACCGCAACGGTAGGGGTCACCGGTCCCGCCCCGGGCCGGGTGCCCGCCGAGGTCATCCCGTGTCGAACGGTGGCATGCGACGGGGCGGTGGGCCTGCGGATGTGTCCGGCTGCTCCTCGGGCCGGTTGCGCATCGACCGGACGGAGGTGCTGACGACGATCGCGAGGAGCATGAGGGTCACCAGCCCGACGATCCCGAACAGCAGTGCGCCGGCGAGCACCGCCACGTAACCGATGATGCTGCTGGTGCTGGTCAGACGGTGCCGGATCGCGGCGGGCCCGGCCGGGCGGGCCACACCCGCGAGCCGGTCGCACAGGTCGGGGTCGGTGGCGCGCAGGCCGCTCTCGATGCCGTCGAGCACGCGCCGCTCGTCGGGGCTGTTCATGTGCGGGCCCGTCGGGCGGTCCGGCCGCGAACAGGGATGTACCGATCGGGTGTGGTCATGTCTCGGTCGTCCTCCTCCTCGCCGGGATGGATCGGGTGGGCCCGCCGCGTCCCGGGATCCCGCGGCCCGCCTGCTCCTACGGATACCCGCGCCGGGGCCGCCGACACCGGTCCCCGCGTCAACCGTTGTCGGCCTCGACCGTCGTGGCGAGCAGGTAGGGCTCGTCGGCGAAGGTGGCGAAGAGGTCCTCGTCGTAGTCGACGCCGAGCTCGGTCTCCACCGCCGGCAGGTCGAACGAGGGCCGCACCACACCGACGACACCGATGTCGCTGCCCTCGGCCGGATCGACATCCGGCTGGTGCACGACGAGCACCGAATCCGCACCATCCCCCGAGGCACCATCTCCGGAGGCCAGCACCAGAGCCGAGTCGGCGACCGTGTCGGCGACCGTCCCGTTCACCCGGATGGTCCGGCCGTCGAGCATCGCGGTGTCCTCCAGGACCTCATCGATGCGCACCGGGTCCGCGGTCCCGGGGTCGGGGGTGTCCCACCAGCCTTCGGCTGCGGTGGTGTACCCGCACGCTGGTGGGCGGGCAAACCCGGCTCCGGGGTGAGCCGCGCACGCCGTCGCCACCTGCGCATGTCGGGACGTGCGCGGGCGGTCGGAGCATGCGCGGCTCGGCCTGCTGCGGCCCTTCACCCGGTCGGGCCACGGTCCGCGGGAACCGGGACGGTCCCGGCGGCGACTGCTCGGGGTGGCGATCGACACCGAGGGACGTCCGCGGGCGGGCCGGCGGCCACCGACCGGCGGCGCCGCCGCGGGGTCGGCGGTGGTGGCGCTGTGCGTGCTGCTCGCCGGCGCGCTGCTCGCCGGTGCCCTGTCGCTGCTCGACTCCGCGGTGTACGCGCGCATCGGTATCCCCGTGCCCGGACTGCTCGCCCGCGGCGTGGTCCCCGCGCTGCGGACGGTCGTGGAGCTCAGCGGCGGGGTGGCCGTCGGATCGTTGCTGTACGCGGCGTTCCTCACCGCCCCGCAGCCGTCGGGGGTGCTCGACGTCGCGGGCTACCGGGCGGTGCGCCGGGCGGGCGGGTACGGCCTGGTGGCCGGGGTGGGCTCGCTGCTGCTGGCCGTCGCGGTCGCGTCCGACCTGACCGGGTCGGCCGTGCCCACGCTCGTGGGCAGCGGCTGGTGGGAGCTGGCCGCCGCGCTGGAGGAACCGCTGGCCTGGATGCTGGCGGGCGGCGGGTTCCTGGTCGCGGGAGCCGGCGGCCTGATCGCGCTGCGGTGGCGTACGACGCCGGCCCTGCTGGCGGCCGCGGCGGCGGCGGTGCTGCCGCCCGCGGTGGTCGGGCAGGTCGCCACCGCGGGGCCCCACGACTGGAGCGCCGACGCCCAGCTGCTGGGCGCGCTCGCGCTCGCCGTCGTGACCGGGGTGGTGGTGTCGCTGCGAGCCGAGCCGGGCGGTCCCGGCCCCACCGAGCGCCGCCGCGCCGCGCCGGTGCTGGTGGTCGGTGCGGCCGTGCTCGCCGGCACGACGCTGGTGCTGCTCGCGCTGCTGCGCGGGTCGGGCCCGCTGCTGGGGTCGCCGTGGAACGCCGCGGTGCTCGCCCGGCTCGCGGCGCTCCTGGTCGTCGGCGTCGCCGCGGCGCTGCTGTGGCCCCGCAGGCCGCGGGCCGCGACGGGGGTGGCGCTGGCCGGGGTCCTTGCGGCGACCGTGCTCGGGGTGGTGGCGGGGCGGTGGGTGCCGCCGCGGTTCCTCGAGCGCGCCGACACGCCGGTCGAGCTGCTCATCGGCTACCAGGTGCCCGATCCGGTGTCGGTCGGCGCGCTGGTGCTGGACTGGCGGTTCAACACCCTGTTCGGCACGGCGGCGGTCGCCCTGGCCGCGGCCTACGTGCTCGGCGTGCGGCGCCTGGCCCGCCGCGGTGACGCGTGGGCGCCGGGCCGGACCGCGGCGTGGCTCGCGGGCTGCCTGCTCCTGCTGCTGATGACCTCGTCGGGGGTCGGGCGCTACTCGCCCGCCGTGTTCAGCGTCCACATGATCAGCCACATGGCGCTGAACATGCTGGTACCGGTGCTGCTGGCGATGGGCGGCCCGGTGACGCTCGCGCTGCGCGCGCTGCGCCCGGCGGGGCCGGGGCGCCCGCCGGGGGTGCGCGAGTGGATCGTCGGTGCGATGGCCTCGCCGGTGCTGGCGCGGCTCACCCATCCGCTGCCGGTGCTGGCGCTGTTCGCCGGCTCGAACTTCGCGTTCTACCTGACCGACCTGTTCGAGGTGGCGCTGCGCTACCACTGGGGCCACCAGCTGATGAACCTGCACTTCCTGCTGGTCGGCTACCTGTTCTTCTGGCCGATCATCGGGGTGGACCACGCCCCGTCGCGGCTGCCGCACGTGGGCCGGCTGGCCGTGCTGCTCGCGGCGATGCCGTTCCACGCCTTCTTCGGCGTCACCCTGATGAGTACCGCGACGCTGCTGGGCGGCGAGTTCTACCGGTTGCTGGACCTGCCATGGGCCGGGGACCTGCTGGCCGACCAGCGCGTCGGCGGCGGCATCGCGTGGGCGACGGGGGAGCTGCCGATGCTGCTCGTGGTGCTGGTGCTGCTCACCCGCTGGTCACGCGACGACGCCCGCGAGGCGGCCCGGCACGACCGCCGCGCAGACGCCGACGGCGAGGCCGACCTCGCCGCCTACAACGCGATGCTGGCCCGGCTGTCGGGGACCGAACGCGGCTAGCGTCCCGCCTGGCGCAGCCGCAGGCTGTTCGACACCACCAGCAGCGACGACATCGCCATCGCCGCGCCCGCGATCAGCGGGTTGAGCAGCCCGGCCGCGGCCAGCGGCACCGCGGCGAGGTTGTAGCCGAACGCCCAGACCAGGTTGCCGCGCACGGTGGCGACGGTCGAGCGGGCGAGCCGGACCGCCACCGGAAGGACGGTGAGGTCGTCGCGGACGAGGACCAGGTCGGCGGCCTCCAGGGCCACGTCGGTGCCCGAGCCGACCGCGATGCCCAGGTCCGCGGTGCTCAGCGCGGCGGCGTCGTTGACCCCGTCACCGACCATCGCGACGGTGCGGCCCGCCGCGCGCAGCCTGCGCACGAGGGCGACCTTGTCCTCGGGCAGCGCCCCGGAGTGCACCTCGTCGATCCCGACCGCGGCCGCCACCGCCCCGGCTGCGGCCGCGCCGTCACCGGTGAGCAGCACCACCGACAGGCCCATCCCGCGCAGCTGTCCGACCGCGTCGGCCGCCGAGACGCGCACCGGATCGGTCAGCGCCAGCGCCCCGGCCGCCCGCCCGTCGATCCCGACCGCGACGACGGTGGCGCCCGCGGCCTCCCAGGCGACGAGGTCGTCGTCGAGCACGGCGAGGTCGTCGAACAGGGAGGGTCGCCCGACCAGCACCTCGCGCCCGTCCACGGTCCCGCGCGCGCCCAGCCCGGCCAGCGCCCGGAACCCGGTGGCCCGCGTGTCGGGGGAGCCCGCGGCCTCGACGATCGCGGCGGCGATCGGGTGCTCGGAGGAGTGCTCCACCGCGGCGGCGAGGGCGAGCAGCGCGTCCGCGTCGGGGCCGCCGGGCACGGTCGCCACCCGGGTCACGCGCATCCGGGCGGTGGTCAGGGTGCCGGTCTTGTCCAGCACCACGGTGTCGACGGCGCGGACGGCCTCCATCGCCCGGAACCCGGTGACGAAGACGCCGAGCTCGGCGCCGCGGCCGGTGGCCACCATCAGGGCAGTGGGGGTGGCCAGCCCGAGGGCGCACGGGCAGGCGATGACCAGCACCGCGACCGCGCGCACCACGGCGTCCTCGGTGCCGGCCCCGGCCACCATCCACCCGATGAGGGTGGCGGCGGCGAGCACCAGCACGGCCGGCACGAACACCGCGGAGATCCGGTCGGCCAGCCGCTGCACCGCCGACTTCTCCACCTGGGCCTGCTCGACGGCGCGCAGCATCCGCGAGAGCCGCGTCGCGTCGCCGACGGCGTCCGCGCGGACGGTGAGCGCGCCGCCGACGGCGATCGTGCCGCCGGTCACCGCGTCGCCGACCGCGGCCTCCACCGGCACCGGTTCCCCGGTCATCGCGCTGGTGTCCACCGCCGCCGCACCGTCGACGACCGTGCCGTCGGCGGCGATCCGCTCGCCGGGGCGCACCAGGAACCGCTCGCCCACCCGCAGGTGCACCAGCGGCACCCGCTGCGCGGCGGGCGCCGCACCGGGCCGCTCGCGCAGGATCGTCACCTCGGCGACGCGCAGCCTCCCCAGCGCCCGCATCGCCCTGCCGGCCGCCCGCCGGGCCCGGGCCTCGAAGTAGCGCCCGGCCAGCTGGAACGTCGTGATGCCGGCGGCGACCTCCAGGTACAGGGGGCCGCTGGGGTGCAGCACCGCGTCCCATCCCGACGCGGTGTCGGGCACCCCGCCCGCGGTGACCATCGACCACAGCGACCACCCGGCCGCGGCGAGGATGCCCAGCGACACCAGCGTGTCCATGGTCGTGGTGCGGTGGCGCAGCCCGGCGAGCGCGGCCCGGTGGAACGGCCACGCCGACCACACCACCACCGGCAGTGCCAGCGCCACCAGCACGGCCTGCCAGAAGGGGAAGCGCAGCGAGGGCACCAGGGACAGCGCGATCGAGAGGTCGGCGACGGGCACGAACAGCAGCACCGCGACGGCCAGGCGCCGTCGCAGGTCGTCCACCGCGCCGTGGTCGAACCGCTCGCCGGGGGTGTCGTCGCCCGCCGGACGGGCGGTGTACCCGGCCTTCTCGACGGCCGCCACCAGCGCGGACACCGGGGTGCCGGACGGGTGGCTGACGGTCGCGCGGCCGGTGGCCAGGTTGACCGTCGCGAGCACGCCGTCGAGCCTGCCCAGCTTGCGCTCCACCCGACCGACGCACGCGGCGCAGGTCATGCCGCCGACGGCCAGCTCCACGGTGCGCAGCTCCGCCGCCTGCGGGGGCGTGCCGTCCTGGTCCGCCGCGTCCTGCCGGGTCCCGGTGCTCACCCGCGAGTGGTCGCCGGCCGGGGCCGCGCGGTTCCCCGCTCCCGCGAGAGGACCGCCACACCCACGTCCCGGTCGTACCTGAGAGCGTCGCTGACCGTCCGGGCGATCCGGCTGCACCGGGTGGACCAACCGGGCCCCACCCGGCGCACCCGGCGGCCCGCAGGTCGCGAGCGCCTCTCAGCCCGGCAACCCCGTCCGGGCCGGTGTCCCTACGGTCCAGGGGTGCCCGCCACCTCGCCGGAACCGACCGGCCCGCGACCCCTGGCCGTGCCGGCGCGGCTGGGTGCGTTCCTGGCGCTGCTCGCCGTCGTCGCCGTGTGCGGCTGGGGCGCGGGCCGGCTGGTCAACCCGCCCCTGCCCGTGCCCGACCTGCCCGCACCGTCGGTGTTCGGGCCGGCCGGGCCCGCACATCCGGAGGGGCATTGACCGCCGCGCCCGACCTCGACCCGGCTGCGGCCACCGCGCCCCGGGCCCGGACCGATCTCGTGGTCGGTGGCATGACCTGCGGGTCCTGTGCCCGGCGGGTGGAGCGCGTGCTGCGCCGCATGGGCGGCGTCGAGGCGCAGGTCAACTACGCCACCGGCCGGGTGGCGGTCGACCACCCCGGCACCGTCACCGTCGACGACCTGGCCGCCGTCATCGAGAAGGCGGGCTACACGGCCGAGCGGCCCGCGCCGGCCGAGCCGGCCGCCGCCGCGGTCGAGGAGGCGCCGGATCCCGCGCTGCTCGCCCTGCGGGACCGGGCGCGGGTCTGCGCCGGGCTCACGGTCCCGGTGGTGGCGCTGGCGATGGTCCCGGCGTGGCAGTTCACGCACTGGCAGTGGGCGAGCCTCGCGCTCGCCGCCCCGGTGGCGGTCTGGGGTGCCCTGCCGCTGCACCGCGCGGCCCTGGCCACCCTGCGCCACGGCGCCACCACGATGGACACCCTGGTCTCGGTCGGGGTCCTCGCGGCGTTCGGCTGGTCGCTGTACTCGCTGTTCCTCGGCACGGCCGGCTACCCCGGCCACACCCACGCGCTCGGCGCGGCGCCGGTCTGGTCCGACGGCACCGGAGCGGTGTACCTGGAGGTGGCGGCGACGGTGACGACGCTGGTGCTGGTCGGGCGCCATGCCGAGGCGCGCGCCCGCCGCCGGTCGGGTGCGGCGCTGCGGGGCCTGCTGGCCCTCGCGGCGGCCGACGCGGCCCTGCTGCGCGACGGGCGCGAGGAGCGGGTGCCCGCCGACCGGGTCGCCGTCGGCGACCGGATCGTGGTGCGCCCGGGCGAGCGGGTCGCCGTCGACGGCGTCGTCGAGGACGGCGCGTCGGCCCTGGACACCAGCCCGATCACCGGCGAGTCGCTGCCCCGGGAGGTCGGGGCGGGCGACGAGGTGACCGGCGGCACGATCAACGTGGGCGGCCGGATCGTCGTGTGTGCCACCCGGGTGGGCGCCGACACGCAGGTGGCCCAGATGGCGGCGCTGGTCGAACGGGCCCAGACCGGCACCGCCGCGGTGGCCCGCCTCGCCGACCGGATCTGCGCCTGGTTCGTGCCCGCGGTGCTGGTGCTGGCCGCCGCGGCAGGAGGCTTCTGGCTCGGCGCCGGGGCCGGGCAGGTCGGCGCGCTCGGCGCCGCGGTCGCCGTGCTCACCGTCGCCTGCCCGTGCGCCCTCGGGCTGGCCACCCCGACGGCCCTGCTCGTCGGCACCGGGCGGGGCGCCCAGCTGGGAATCCTCGTCACCGGCCCGGACGTGCTGGAGACCGCGCGACGCGTCGACACGGTCCTGCTCGACAAGACCGGCACCCTCACCAGCGGTGAGATGCGGGTGGACCGGGTGTCGGTGGCCGCGGGGGAGGACCGGGACGACGTGCTCGCCGTCGCCGGGGCCCTGGAGTCCGCGTCGGCCCATCCGGTGGCCCGGGCCGTGCACGGCCATGCGGCCGAGCAGGTGGGGGACCTGCCGCAGGTCGGCGACCCGGTGGCGGTGGGCGGGCTGGGGGCCCGTGGATCCGTCGGCGGGCGGGACGTGCTGATCGGCCGCGTCGCGCTGCTGGCCGAGCGGGGGATCGGCCTGCCGCCCGAGCTGGCGTCGGCGGTGGCGGCGGCGGAGGAGGACGGGGCGAGCGTCGCCGCGCTGGCCTGGGACGGCCGGGCCCGCGCGGTGTTCACCGTGACCGACACGGTGCGGCCCACCGCGGCCGCGGCCGTCGCCGGCCTGCGCCGCCTCGGGCTGGACCCGGTGCTGCTCACCGGAGACGGCGTGGCGGTGGCCCGGTCGGTCGCCGCGCAGGTCGGGATCGACGCCGTCGTCGCCGACGCGCTGCCCACCGACAAGGCCGACGCCGTCCGCAGGCTCCAGGAGCACGGCCACGTCGTCGCACTGGTCGGCGACGGGGTGAACGACGCGCCCGCGCTCGCGCAGGCCGACGTCGGGATCGCGATGGGCAGCGGGGCCGACGTCGCGCTGCACGCCTCCGACATCACGCTGGTCCGGTCGGACCCGACCGCGGCGGTGGACGCCCTGCGCCTGTGTCGCCGGACACACGCGACGATCCGGGGCAACCTCGGCTGGGCCTTCGCCTACAACGTGGCGGCGCTGCCCGTGGCCGCCGCGGGCCTGCTCAACCCGATGCTGGCCGGCGCGGCGATGGCGCTGAGCTCGGTGTTCGTGGTCGGCAACAGCCTGCGCCTGCGGAGGTTCTCCGGTGCCCCTACCCCGTGACCGTATAGCTCGGGCCGACGAAGTGTGCCTACCCTTCCCCGGATCGAGGGAAGCCCCGACGGCTGACGGAGAGTCGACATGGGACTGGGCGTGACCTGGTTGGACGTGGCTCTCGCGCTGGCCTGCATGACCGTCGGGGCCGGTTGGCTGTGGCTGCTCGCGGGGCGGCGCGGCCCGTTGCCGGCCGCCGCGTCCCACGCGGCGATGGGCCTGGGCATGGCGGCGATGTTCGTACCGGCCGCCGACCCCGTGCCGGCGCCGCTGTGGGTGGCGGTGTTCGTCGTGTCCGGGTCCTGGTTCGGCGCCGAGGTGCTGCGCGCCGGCACCCTGCTGGGCACGGCCGGCGGCCACGTCGCCGGGGCGGCGGCGATGCTGTTCATGCTGCTCGGCGGACACGACCACGCCGCGGCGGCGGGCGGGCCGGTCGATCCCGGGCACGCGCACCACGCCGCGGCGGGCGGCGGCTCCGGGGGGCTGCTGGTCACCCTCGCCGCGCTGGTCCTCGCCGCCTGGTTCGTCGCCGATCTCGTCCGGATCGCGACCCACCGCACCGTCCCCGAGCCGGCGGCGCCGGTCGCCGAGGGCGCGGTCGCGGTCGCGGTGACCGCGCGGGCGACCGGCGTCGAGCTGCCGGTCGTGGGTCACGTCGTGATGAACGCGGCCATGCTCGTCATGCTGCTGGGCATGGTGTAGGCGCCACCGTGTCCGTCCCCGGGCGAGTTCCCCGCCCACCCCGCCGCGGCCTGCGCACCGCCGTGCCGACCGGTGTGGCCACCGCACTCGCCGTGACCGCTCACGTGCTGGCCGGGGGCACGGCACGACCGGCGACGGTCGCGCTCGCCCTGCTGGTCGCCGCCGTCCCCGCGTGGCTGCTCACCGCCCGCGAGCGCGGCTGGCTCGCGATCTCGGCCGCGCAGCTGGGCCTGCAGCTGGTGGTGCACGGCGTGCTCGCGCAGGCCGACCCGGCCCCGCACGTGCACCTGGTCCCGCACGATCTGATGCTGCACGCCCACGTGCTCGCGGCGCTGCTCGCCGCGGCGGTCCTCCGGCTCGGGGAACGCCGGGCCTGGGCCGTCGCGCGCCGGCTGTCCGCGCGCGTCGCGGCCTGGTGGCGGCGGCTCGCCGCCGGCGTCCCGCCGGTCGCGGGGCCCGCGTCGCCCCGGCTTGCCCGCACCTCGCGGCCCGGCGCCCTGCGCCTGCTGCTGCGCCACTCGCGCGCGCTGCGCGGCCCGCCGCCGCTGCCCGCCTGATCCCGGCCGGGTCCGTCCCGCCGGAGTCCCCACCCGACCCTCTCCGGCCTGCCCCTCTCCCGCGGGTCCGACCTGCGGTGAGCACCCTCCCGGCGGGCCCGTCCGCGCGCCCTCCTACGCCCCGCGCCCCGGCCACCGACCCGGCACACCGCCTCCCCTGGAGCCCCCCGTGACCACCACCTCCGACCGGCCGCTGTCCGCCGCCGGCGAACCCGGCCCCCCAGCGGGCCCGTCCACGACCACCGCACCGCCGACCGCGCCCGGCCGGCAACCCCGATCGGGCGAGCCGCTGCGCCGCCTCGTCCGGCGCGTGCACTTCTACGCCGGCGTCCTGGTGGCGCCCTTCCTCGCGGTGCTGTGCCTGACCGGCATGGCCTACGTGTTCACCCCGCAGCTCAACGACGTCCTGCACGCCGACGAGCTGCTCGTCACCCCGCAGTCCGGCCCGGTCCGGCCGCTCGACGACCAGGTCGCGGCCGCGCGGGCGGCCCACCCGGGCGTCCCGCTGTCCGCGGTGGAACCCGCCGCCGCGGCGGACCGCACCACCGCGGTCCTGCTCACCCCGCCCGGTGCCGCCGAGGGCGAGACGCTGGCGGTGTACGTCGACCCGTACACCGCGAGCGTCACCGGAGGGCTCCCGCTGCAGGACGGCGAGCCGCCCGTGCAGCACTGGCTGCGGACCTTCCACGGCGACCTGCACCTCGGCCCGATCGGTGCCGTCTACTCCGAGTTCGCGGCGAGCTGGCTGCCGGTGCTGTTCGTCGGCGGGCTGGTGCTGTGGGTCGGCAAGCGGCGCAGGCGTCGCCGGGACCTGGTGGTCCCGGCCGCGACGCGCCCCGGCCGCGGACGGATCGTGAACTGGCACGGCAGCGTGGGGATCTGGCTCACCGTCGCGCTCGTGTTCATCTCGCTGACCGGGCTGACCTGGTCGACGTTCGCGGGGCAGCGGTTCCAGGCCGTCCTGACCGGGCTCGACGCCCGCACCCCGCAGATGTCCGCCGAACCGCTGCCGGACGGCGACGGCGCGCAGATCAGCGTGGGTACCGCCGAGGCGGCCGGGCGGGCGGCCGGGCTCACCGGACCGTTGACGCTGACCCCGCCCGCCGGGGCGGGGGAGCCCTACCTGGTGGCCGAGACCTCCGCCACGGTGCCCCTGCACCGCGACAAGCTGGCGCTGGACCCCCACACCGGTGACGTCGTCGAGTCCCTGGCCTTCGCCGACTACCCGTTGCTGGCCCAGCTCACCACGATCGGCATCCTGGCCCACACCGGCACCCTGTTCGGCCTGGCCAACCAGCTGGCCATGACGGCCATGGCGCTGGGTGTCCTCGCGATGGGCTTCTGGGGCTACCGGATGTGGTGGCTGCGCCGCCCCACCCGCGGCGGCCCGCCCCGCCCGCTGGAGGCCCGGGGCGTGCTCCGGTCGACGCCGCAGCCCGTCCTGTTCGGCGTCGTGCTCGGTGTGGTGCTGACGGCATGGCTGCTGCCGATCCTCGGCGTGAGCCTGGCGCTGTTCCTCGCGGCCGACACCGCGGTCGGGGCGCGGCGCCGCCGCCGCGCGGGCGCCGCCGCGTAGTGCCCGGCGCGCGGGCCGGGGCTCAGGTCCCGCCCGCGCGCCGGACCCCCTCCGGGGCCGTGCCGTCGAGCGCGTCGACCAGGTCCTCCCGAGCCCGGGCGACCCGCGAGCGGATCGTGCCCACCGGGCACCCGCAGACCTGCGCGGCCTCCGCGTAGCTCAGGTCCAGCAGCTGGGTGAGCACGAACGCCTCGCGGCGGTCGTCGTCGAGTGCGTCGACGAGTTCGCGCAGCAGCACGGCCTCGTCCATCGACGAGCGCACCAGCCCCGGGCGCGGCGCGACGGCGGCGGCGAGCGCGTCCCAGTCCTCGACCCCGCTGGTGCGCGGCCTGCGCACCGCGGTGCGCACGGCGTCGGCGCAGGTGTGCCGCGCCACCGACAGCAGCCAGGTGCGGGCACCGGAGCGACCGGCGAAACCGGGCAGTGACCGCAGCGCCCTCAGGTAGGTCTCCTGGGCCAGGTCGTCGGCGTCGCGGCGCCCGCCCAGGTGCGCGACGAACCGGTGCACGTCGCGCTGGGTGGCCTGCACGAACGCGGCCAGCGCCGCCCGGTCGCCCCGGCCCGCGGCCAGCGCCCACGCGGTGATCCGGGCGTCGTCGGGGCGTTCGACCATGTGTAGAACCTTATCCGCACCGGACCGCCGGGAACCGGCAGCCCTCGGTGGGCGACCCTGTGGGCATGCAGCGCGGTGACTCAACGGGCGGTGACTCGACGGGCGGGGACCCGACGGCGGGCGGGGACACGATGACGTGCGGGGACTGCCGGGACGCGATCTCGGCGCGGCTGGACGGCGAGGACCTGCCGGGGGAGTCCGAGCAGGTCGACGCCCACGTCGCGCGGTGCGCGGGGTGCCGGGCCTTCGCCGAGCGTGCCGCGCGGGTCACCCGGCTGACGCGCACCCGGGCGGCCGAGCCGGTGCCCGACCTCACCGCCGCCGTGCTCGCCGCCGCGCCCGCGCCGGTGCGCGCGCGGCGGGCGGACGCGGTGCGGGTCGCGCTGGGAGCCGTGGGGATCGGGCAGTTCGCCGTGGCCGTCAGCGGGGTCGTCGCCGGCGCCGGCCACCACGGAACGGTGGAGCTGGCGGGGGCCAGCGCGGTGCACCTGTCGCACGAGAGCTCGGCGTGGAACCTGGCGCTGGCCGTCGGCTTCCTGTGGGCCGCGGTGGGTGGGTCGCGAGTGGGTGGGTCGCGGGTGGGTGGGTCGCGGGCGGGTGGGTCGCCGGTGGCCGGGCTGGCGCCCGTCGTCGGCGCGTTCGTGGCGGTGCTCGCCGTGCTGTCCCTGCTCGACGTGGCCGGCGGGCGCGTCGACCCGGCCCGGCTGGTCACCCACGTCCTGGTCGTCGCCGGCCTCGCGCTGCTGGTCGTCCTGCGGCGGGTGAGCGGCGACGGCGGAGGCGGCTCCGGGACGGGGGCCCCGCCGGTGGACCGGTCGGGCTCCGCGCGGCCGCGGGCCCCGCGGTGGACGGGGCGGCCCCCGGACGCGGACGGCGGCCTCGCCCCCACCGCCCGGCGGGGCACGGCGCGAGACCGCCCCGCGGCCTGAGGTCCCGCCCGCGGTCTCACCCGATCGGCGGGAACCGATCCGGGTCCCGCGGCGACCCGTAGGGCGATGAACCTCGCCACCGACCATGCCGGGCCGACCCTGAGGGGTGCCCTGCCCTGGCTGAGCACCCTCGCCCGCCTGGTGCTCGGGACCGCCTGGATCGTCGCGGGCGCCACGAAGATCACCGATCTGGACGCCTCGGTCCGGGCCGTCCGGGCCTACCGGCTGCTGCCCGAGACCGCCGCCCAGATCGTCGGGGCGGGCCTGCCGCCCGCAGAGATCCTGCTGGGGGTGCTGCTGGTCGTCGGCGTCGGCGTGCGGGCGGGGGCGGTGGTGTCGGCGGTGCTGATGGCGGCGTTCGTCGTCGGCATCGTCTCGGCCTGGGCCCGCGGCCTGCGCATCGACTGCGGGTGCTTCGGCACGGGCGGCGAGCTGGCGGTGGGGGAGGACCCGGCCTACGGGTGGGACCTGCTGCGCGACGCCGGGCTGCTGGCGCTCGCCCTGGCGCTGGCCCGGTGGCCGGTCGGGAGGTTCGGGATCGACGGAGCACTCGAGGCGCGCCGGGCGCGCACCACACGGGAGGACGGGTAGATGGCACGCGGGACGAAGCCGGGACGACGGCCGCCGGTCACGGTACGCAGCGGGCCGTCGATCGGCACGGTGATCGGGGTGGTGCTGGTCGTGCTGTTCGCCGGCGCGGTCGGGGTGGGGGTGTACCTGACGCAGCGCAGCGCGGGCGACGTCGTGGTCCCGCCGGGTGCCACCGCCTCCGGGGTCGTCGTCGGCCCGGAGACGGCCCCGACGACGCTCGACGTCTACCTCGACTTCCAATGCCCCGCGTGCCAGGCGTACGAGCAGCAGTCCGGGTCCACGATCGAGGAGCTGGTCGACAGCGGCGCCGCCCGCGTCGTCTACCACCCGGTCGCCTACCTCGACCGGTTCTCCGGCACCGAGTACTCCACCCGCTCCTCGGCCGCGTCGGGCTGCGCCGCCGAGGCCGGCGTGTTCCCGCAGTACCTCGACCTGCTCTTCGCGAACCAGCCGCCCGAGGGCGGCGACGGCCTGACGCAGGACACGCTCATCGCGCTCGGGGAGCAGGCCGGGGCAGGGCCCGACTTCGCCACCTGCGTGGCCGAGGACCGCTACACGGCATGGACGGCCGCCCTCACCGACGAGGCCTCCCGGGCCGGCATCACCTCCACCCCGACCGTGCTGGCCGACGGGGTGGAGATCGCCCGCACCGACGACGCGTTGCGCGCGGCCGTCGCGGGCTGACACCCTCAGACACCGTCCGAACACACGGAGGAACCACCATGCGCCACATCGCCACGTTCTGCGGTCAGTGCAACTGCGGCTGCCCCGAGCTGTTCGTCGACGACGCCGCGGCGCCCGAGAAGCGGATCGTCATCACCGACGACTTCGGCCAGCGCATCCAGATGAGCCTCGGCCAGCTCGCCGACCTGGTGGCCGACGTCCGGACGGGCGTCCTCGACGAGGTGCTGGCCGCCGCGGGCTGATCACGCGGCCGCGTACGCTCCCGCACGCGGTGCCCCGACCGAGGGCCCGGTGCGGCAGGGTCGAGGGGCGGCGCAGGCATGAGGTCGGAAGCGGACGACACGCGGTTCGCCGCACCGGGCCCGGCGCCGTTGGCGGCCGCGCTGCGCGCCCTGCGCGACATCGCCGACGGTACGGGTCTCGCGCTGGAGGTGCCCGGCGCGGAGCGGGCGCGCCGCGAGCGCGCCGAGCTCGTCCACCAGCTCGACGACTACGTGCTGCCCCGCCTGGAGCGGCTCGACGCACCGCTGCTCACCGTCGTGGGCGGGTCCACCGGCGCCGGGAAGTCGACGGTGGTCAACAGCCTGGTCCGGGCGAGCGTGACGCCGTCCGGGGTGCTCCGGCCGACTACCCGCTCGCCGGTGCTCGTGTGCCACCCCGACGACGTGGCCTGGTTCGCCGACACCCGGGTGCTGCCCGAACTCACCCGGACCACCGGCGAGGGCGGCGACCACGCCACGCTGCAGCTCGTGGCCTCGCCCGCGCTGGCCCCCGGCCTGGCGTTCCTCGACGCGCCCGACATCGACTCGGTCGTCGCGGCCAACCGCCGCCTGGCCGGGCAGCTGCTCGCGGCCGCCGACCTGTGGCTGTTCGTCACCACGGCGGCCCGCTACGCCGACGCCGTGCCCTGGGACGTGCTGGAGACCGCCGCCGCCCGGGGCACCGCGCTGGCCGTGCTGCTCGACCGCGTCCCGCCCGGCGCGCAGGGCGAGATCGCCGCCCACCTGCGCGAGATGCTCGGCGCGCACGGCCTCGGCGGCGCACCGCTGTTCGTCGTGCCCGAGTGCGAGCTGGTCGAGGGACTGCTGCCGGACGCCGTCGTCGCACCGGTCCGCGGCTGGTTCGACGACCTGGCCCGTGACGCCGCCGGCCGGGCCGCGGTCATCCGCCGCACCCTGGACGGGGCGCTGGACAGCCTGCGCCCGCGCGCCGCCGGGCTGGCGCGGCACGCCCGGGCCCAGTCCGACGCGGCGTCGCGGCTGCGCGCCGAGGTCCGGGCGGCGTTCGCGGCCGCGCTCGACGAGGTCGACGACGGGATGCGCGACGGCGCGCTGCTGCGCGGGGAGGTGCTCGCCCGCTGGCAGGAGTTCGTCGGCACCGGCGAGCTGCTGCGCGCGCTGCAGAACAGGGTCGGGCGCTGGCGCGACCGGTTCACCGCCGCGGTCACCGGCCGCCCCGCCCCCGGCGACGACCTCACGGTGGCGCTGGAGTCGGGGGTGGCGCTGCTCGTGCACAGCGCGGCCGGGCGGGCCGCGGAGGCCGCGGCGGCGTCGTGGCGGGCGGGGGCCGCGGGCACCGGGCTGCTGGAGGTGTCCGGCGAGCGGCTCGACCGGGTGTCGCCCGGCTTCCGCGACGACGCCGAGCGCACGGTGCGCGACTGGCAGGGCGCCGTGCTCGACCTCGTCCGGCGCGAGGGCGCGGGCCGGCGCACCACGGCCCGGGTCGCCGCGTACGGCGTGAACGCGACCGGGCTGGTCGTGATGATCGCGGTGTTCGCCTCCACCTCGGTGCTGGCCCCGCCGATCGAGGTCGCGGTCGCCGGAGGCACCACCGTGCTGTCGCAGAAGGTCCTGGAAGCCGTCTTCGGGGACCAGGCCGTGCGCGCCCTGGCCGACCGCGCGCGGGCCGACCTGCTCGACCGGGTCGCGGCGCTGCTCGGGCGGGAGGAGGACCGTTTCGCGGCGCTGCTGCACAGCCACGGCACCCATCCCGAGGACGCCGCGGCGCTGGAACGGGCGGCCGCGGCCGTGGAGCGGGCCCGATGAGGACGGCCGAGCGGGAGCAGGCCGGGGTGGCCGTCCGGTTGCGGGCGCTGGACCGCGTGCTGGAGGCGGGCACCGGGCGGCTCGACGAGGCCCGGCTCGACCCGGCGCGGCGGCTGGCCCGCCGGTCCGCGGAGCGGCTGCGGCTGTCCGGGGCGCACACGGTCGTGGCGCTGGCCGGGGCCACCGGCAGCGGCAAGTCGTCGCTGTTCAACGCCCTGACCGGCGCCGAGGTGTCCGCGGTCGGGGTGCGACGCCCGACCACCGGGGTGGCGCACGCCGCGGTGTGGGGGGCCGACGGCGCGGGCCCGCTGCTGGACTGGCTGGAGGTCCCGCGCCGCCACCACGTCCCGGGACGAGCGGAGGACGACCCGGCCGAGTGGGCCGGGCTCGTGCTGCTCGACCTGCCCGACCACGACTCGACGGTGACCGCGCACCGACTGGAGGTCGACCGGCTCGTCGCGCTGGTCGACGTGCTCGTCTGGGTGCTCGACCCGCAGAAGTACGCCGACGCCGCGGTGCACGACCGCTACCTGCGCCCGCTCGCGCGCCACGGCGAGGTGATGGTCGTCGTGCTCAACCAGGTCGACCGGCTCCCGCCCGACCAGGCCGGCGCGGCGCTGGCCGACGTCCGCAGGCTGCTCGCCGACGACGGGCTCGCCGGGGTCCCGGTGCTCGGGGTGTCGGCCGTGGCCCCGGGGGGACACGACGAGCTGCGCGCGCTGCTGACCGGCGCGGTCGCGGCGCACCGCGCGGCACTGCGGCGGGTGTCGGCCGATCTCGATACGGTCGGCGCCGACCTCGCCGGCGTCGTGGCGGGCCCGGTACGCACCGAGCCCGGCGCCCGCACCGCCGCCGACCTGGCCGCCGCGCTCGGTGCGGCGGCCGGGGTGCCCGCGGTCGGGGCGGCGGTCGAGCGGGCGTCGGTGCACCGGGCGGTGGCGGCCACCGGCTGGCCGTGGACCCGCTACCTGCGCCGCCTACGCCCGGACCCGCTGCGGCGCCTGCACCTGGACCGCGGACCCGTCGCCGACGACGCACCCGTCGCCCGGACCTCCCTGCCGCAGGCCACGGCGGTCGAGCGCTCGCGGGTCGACATGGCCCTGCGGGCGCTGTCCGACGCGGCCGCCGCCGGCCTGCCCGAGCCGTGGCCCGCCGCCGTGCACACCGCGGCCCGCGCACACGAGGACGACCTGCCCGACGCGCTCGACCGGGCCGTCGCCGCCACGGACCTCGGGTTGGGGCGGCCGCCGCGCTGGTGGCGCGCCGCCGGGCTGCTGCAGGGCCTGCTGGCCGTGCTCGCCGTCGCGGGCGGGCTGTGGCTCGCCGGGTTGTACCTGCTCACGCTGCTGCGGCTGCCCGAGCCGCCGACACCGACCGTCGAGCTGGTCGTGCCGGTGCCGCTCCCGACCGCCCTGCTGCTCGGCGGGCTCCTGGGCGGGCTGCTGCTGGCCGTCCTGGCGAGGCTGCTCGCCGGAGTCGGTGCTCGGCGGCGCCGCGTGCGGGTGCGGCGCAGGCTCGACGAGGCCGTCGCGCGGGTGGCGGGAGAGCTCGTCCTCGCGCCGGTGAGCGCGGAGCTGCGGGCCTACGCGGAGCTGCGCGAGGCCGTGACGGCGCTGGGCGCGGGCGAAACCCGTGGACCGGACGGGTGAGCGCGGGGGCCCGTCGTCGGGGGAAATCCCCTAGCGCGGGGCCCCGGTGCCCGGGGGGCCCGGTACGCGGGTGCTCCGGTGACCGGGCGCACACCGGATCCGCCGCCGCGGCGGCGCCCATAGCGTTCCTCTCAGCCGGACAACGCCGGCGGGCACCAGGGCCACACCGCCGGAGCCACCTCAGGAGACCAGGGAGCAGTCATGACCGGATCGTTCAACGTCGAGTCCTTCATCGCCAACCTCAGCGAGGACATCGACCTCGACCAGAACCTGCTGCAGGAGAACGCGCAGGAGAACGAGAGCGCGCAGGTCGCCGCCCAGGAGACCACCCAGGTCGGGCAGCAGGACCAGGACGTCACCACGGCCACCAACACCGAGGCCGGCGACGGCGGCGACGGCGGGGTCGCCGTGGGCGGCGACGCCAGCGGCGGGGCGGGCCTGGGCATCGGCGGTACCTCGGGCAGCATCGCCCAGGGCGGCGGCACCGGGGTGAACCTCAACTTCGGCGACACCGGCGACGCCAGCGGCGTCGGGGTGGGCGGCGCGGGCGGCACCGGCGGCAACGCCGACGCCTCCGGCGGCGACGGTGGCGACGCCGACTCCGACGTCGACGTCGACGCCGTGGCCGAACAGGACTTCGACTCCGACCAGGACAACGAGCAGGACTCCGACCAGGACAACGACTCGGACCAGGAGAACGAGGCCGACACCGACATCGACATCGACAGCTTCCTGAACTGAGCCGCATCCCTCCCGCGCCATCGCGTCGCCCCGCCCGGATCGACCGGGCGGGGCGACTGCGCGTTCCGGCCGCGTCGTGCGGGTCGGGCTACCGCGGGCCCCCCGGTGGCGGGTACTGCGGCGGGTTCTGCGGCGGCGGGTACTGGCCGGGCCCGTACCCACCACCGTGCTGCGGCGGGTATCCGCCCTGCGGAGGCACAGCGCCCTGGGCGGGCGGGTAGGCCCCGGGCGGCGGGTATCCCGCCGGGCCGCCCTGCGGCGGGTAGGCGCCGTGGCGCGGGTCCCAGCCGCCCGCGGGCGGCTCCGCCCGGCGTTCCCGGCGGCGCCGCCGGGAACGCCGGACGAGCAGGACGACCAGCACGACGACCAGCACGGGGACCGCCAGGAGCACCACACCGACGACGCCGAGGGTGCCGGCCACGTCGCCACCGATGGTCGCCTCGTCGAGGGCGGGGTCGCGCGGACCGAACCGCGCCTCCAGGTTCGCGCGGTCGATCCCCGCGGACTCGGCCCCCACCTCGATGTCGATGCGGTCGATCCGGCGCGGCAGCTCGGCCCACACGACCTGCGCGACCCCGTCGAAGGCCGCCTCGCCGGTCAGCGTGGGATGCGGACCGGTGGTGACGACGACACCGTCGACGCCGTTGGTGCTGTTGAGCGACACCCCGACGTCGGGGTAGCCCGCGCGGCCCAGCGCGGCGGACAGGTCGGCCGCCGCGGACACCGCGCCGCAGCCCGCCAGTACCGCGAGCACGGCCGTGAGCAGGACCGTGAGGAGCACCGGCCGCCGCGTCCTCGGCGGGCGCCGGTGGGGCCGGTCGCCACGGTCGGTCGTGCGGCGGCGTGGTCCGTCGCCCGGCCTGTGCCGGTACGACGTCGGGTCGGCACTCGTCATGGGTAGTGCCTCGAAGCCGCCGACCGGACCGTTACCCGGCGCAAACGGGCGGCACGGGCGTGCGGGAGGCGGTGCCGGTCGAGCATGATCGGCGCCATGGACGTCTGGCTCGAGGTGGCGCTGAACGGGCCCTGGGCGCGCGAGCGGCAACCCCTGATCCCGGTCACCGCCGACGAGATCGTCGCCGACGCACTGGACGCGGCCGACGCGGGCGCGGCGGTCGTGCACTTCCACGCCTACGACGAGCACACCGGCCGGCAGCGCGACGCCTACGAGCTGTACGCGCCGGTCATCGAGCGCATCCGGGCGAGCGCGGACGTGGTCTGCTGCCCGACGATCCCGTTCGCGGGCGGCCCCGACGCGGGGGAGCCGCTCGGACCGGCCGAGCGGTTCGCCGCGGTGGAGCGGCTGCTGGAGGCGGGGCTGATCGAGTGGTCGGTGGTCGACCCGGGTTCGGTCAACATCGCGTTGGCCGCCGACGTGGCCGCCGGGCGGGAGGGCTTCGTCTACGCCAACCCCGAGTCGCACGTGCGGTACGGGCTCGGGCTGGCCGCGGCGCACGCGATGATCCCGTCCTACGCGATCTACGAGCCGGGGTTCCTGCGGCTCGGGGCGGCGCTGCACCGCGCGACACCCGGGGCGCCGCAGCCGGTGTACCGGTTCATGTTCAGCGACACGTTCCGGTTCGGGTTCCCGCCCACCGCCTGGGCGCTCGACGCCTACCTGCGGCTGCTGCAGGAGGAGGCGCCCGGATCGCCGTGGATGGTGGCCGGGCTCGGCGTGGAGATCGAGCCGCTCGTCGCCGCGGCGGTACGGGCGGGGGGACACGTGCGCGTCGGCCTGGAGGACGCGCCGCTGGGCACCGGCGTCGGCAACCGTGCCCGGGTCGAGCGGGCCGTGCGGGCGATCGCCGCGGCGGGTGGCCGGCCGGCGAGCGCGGCCGGGGTGCGGGCCGCCTGCGCCGCGCCGGTCATCCGGCCACGGCCGTGAAGCAGTAGCGGTTGAGGCTGAACAGGTAGTCGCCCTCGGCGCCGCGGGCCTGCAGGTCCGCCGTCCACGCGCGGACGTCGTCGGCGGTCACCCCGGACCGCCCCGTGACGAAACTCCCGATCGTCGCCATCGTGTGGGCGCTGTAGGTGTCGGGGTCGTGGACCGGGTTGAACAGCGGGATCAGGGCCCGGTCGGTCACCTGGAAGCCCGCGCGGCGCAGGTGCCCGGGCAGGGTGCGCGGCAGGTGCGGATCGACGAGGTGCTCGTCCCAGACGGCCATGATCCGGCGGTGCAGGGCCCGGTCGGCGGTGTGCCAGACCAGGGACTCCCAGTCGGTGTCGAGCACGACGACCCGCCCGCCGGCCCGCAGCACCCGGCGCAGCTCGGCCAGTGCCGCCGCGACGTCGGGCACGTACTCGTAGACCTGGGTGCTGACCGCGGCGTCGAAGCAGGCGTCGGGGTAGGGCAGTGCCAGCGCGTCGCCCTCGTCGATCCGCACCCACGGGCGGTCCGCCGTCCGGGCCCGGGCGAGGCCGTTCATCGACGGGCTCGGGTCCAGCCCGTGCACGACGCCACCGGGCCCGACGGCATCGGCGAGCGACGCGGCGAGGAAGCCCGGGCCGGACCCGACGTCGAGGATGCGTTCGCCTGGTCGGGGCGCCAGTCGGGCCAGCACCTCGGCGCGCTGCGCGACCACGTCGGGCGTGGCGTAGGCGCGGTCGATGAGGCGCGCGCCGTCGTCGTCGAACTCCAGCATCGGCCCATCCTGCCCGGTCGGGACGGGGCGGGAACATCCACGGTCCGGGGGCCGTTCGCAGGAACGGTGACCGAACCCGAGGAGGCGTACGTGACCGAGGAATCTGCGATCCGGGCCGAGACCGCGATACTGGCCGGTGGATGTTTCTGGGGAGCCCAGGAGCTCCTGCGCAACCGGCCCGGGGTGATCTCCACCCGGGTCGGCTACTCCGGCGGGGACACCCCGAACGCCACCTACCGCAACCACGGCGACCACGCGGAGGCCGTCGAGGTCGTCTTCGACCCGGCCGTGATCAGCTACCGCGAGGTGCTGGAGTTCTTCTTCCAGATCCACGACCCGTCCACGCGCGACCGGCAGGGCAACGACCGCGGCCGCAGCTACCGCTCCGCGATCTACCACCTGAGCGAGGAGCAGGAACGCGTCGCGCGCGACACGATCGCCGACGTGGACGCCTCGGGCCTGTGGCCCGGACCGGTCGTCACCGAGGTGGCACCGGCCGGCCCGTTCTGGCCCGCCGAGGAGGAGCACCAGGACTACCTGCAGAAGTACCCCTACGGCTACACCTGCCACTTCGTGCGGCCCGGGTGGGTGCTCCCGCGCCGCGAGGCGCGCACCACCTCCTAGCGGGGTAGCGCCCGGCGCCGGTCAGCGGATGCCGGGCAGCAGCCGCAGCGCGTGCAGGGCGGTGGCCAGCTCGGCCAGCGCCACCGCGTGCTGCAGCTCGCGGCCGGTGTGCTCGGTGATGCGCCGCAGGCGGTGGCGAACCGTGTTGGGATGGAGGAACATCCGCCTGCCGGTCTCGGCGGCCGAGCCCCCGGTCGCCAGCCACGTCTCGAGCGTGTCGAGCAACGCGTCCTGCTCGTCTCGGCGCAGCTCCAGCACGCGGCCGAGCACCCGGCGGGCGATGCGGGTAGCCGCCTCGGGAGCCGCGACGACCAGCGTGGCGAGCGGCGCGTCGTCGAAGCGGCGGACGGCCGGTGACCCGCCGGGCGCGCTCTGCATCGCGATGCGGGCCAGGTAGAGCGCGCGCGGGGTGTCCTCCAGCGCGGGGTGCACGGGGCTGATCCCGACCCGCCCGGGCGCCGCGTCGCCGACGATCCGGAGCAGGGCCGACTGGTCGGGTCCGGGAAGCGCGAGCACACCGACCTCGATGTCGGGCAGCAACCGCCACGCCGAGGACACGTTCGCCGCCCGCAGCGCCGACGCGATCCCCGGCAGTGCCGCCGTGCCGACGGCCGGCACCTCCGCCGCCACCGTGACGAACGTTCCGGACGCCGGCAGCCCCAGTCGGTTCGCGATCTCCCACGCCGAGCCGTGTTCGCCGTACATGCCGCTGGTCAGCGCCTCGACCAGCGCCGACCGCTCCTGCTCGTGGCGGCGCAGGATGTCGGCGGTGGCCTCCCGGTGGGCGGCGGTGAGGGCGGCGGAGTACTCGTGGGCCTTCCAGAACACGTGCGTGGCGAGCGCCGCGAGTTCCCGCTCGGTCACCGCGGGCGAGCGGATGGCCTCGTCGGCGAGCATCTCCCAGAACACGGCGAAGCCGATCCGGAACCCGGCCAGCAGCTCGGGCAGCGGGGCTCCCGCGCGGCCGCGCAGCTCCCCCGTGCGATGGGCGGCCGCCAGGTCGGCGCCGTCCGGGGGCAGGTCGGTCCGCAGCAGGTACTCGACGTTCTCCACCGCGGCCGTGCGCAACGCGTCGGTGCTGACGTAGGTCTGGTTGCGGTAGAGCGGGATGCCCTGCTGCACCCGCTCGACGATCCGCTCGACGACGTCGGGCAGCCGCGCGAGCAGGGCGGGCCCCAGCGTCGTCATGGCCGCGGGCGGGTCGGGCATGGCGCGAGCGTACGACCTCGATCTCCGCTGTCCGCGCGGACAACCGGAGAACCGCAACGGTGTCCGCCGCGACCTCGCCTCGGCGGGTGGCGCCGAGCCATCCTGGTCGCGCCGGGCACCGGGCCCGGCGCCGTCGTTTCGGAGGTCTGACATGGGTCCCGCGCCCGACACGATCGTGCTCGTCCACGGTTTCTGGGTGACCCCGCGCAGCTGGGAGGACTGGGTCGCGCGCTACGAGGCCAAGGGGTACCGGGTGCTCGCGCCCGCCTACCCGGGGTTCGAGGTGGAGGTGGAGGCGCTCAACGCCGACCCGTCCGCCGTGGAGGCGGCCACCATCGGGTCGATCGTGGCGCACCTGGAGTCGGTGGTGGGTGGCCTGGAGCGGCCGCCGATCATCATCGGGCACTCGGCGGGTGGGGCGTTCACGCAGATCCTGCTCGACCACGGGTTCGGCGCGGCGGGGGTGGCGCTGAACTCCGCGCCGACCGAGGGCGTCCCGGTGGTGCCGCTGAGCCAGATCCGCTCGACGTTCCCGGTGCTGAAGAACCCGGCCAACCGGCACAAGGCGATCGGGTACTCGTTCGAGCAGTGGAACTACGCCTTCACCAACACGATGCCCGAGGCGCAGGCGCACGCGCTCTACGACCGGTACGCGGTGCCGGTGTCGGGGCGGATCCTGTTCGAGAGCGCGCTGGCCAACCTGACCCCCGGCCACGGCGGGACGTGGGTGGACTACCACAACGAGGGCCGGGCACCGCTGCTGTTCGTGGCGGGCACCGAGGACAACATCATGCCGCCGAAGGTGCAGTGGTCCAACGCCAAGCACTACGCGGGCAAGGAGACGCTGACCGAGGTGGTCGAGTTCGGTGGCAAGCCGCACCTGCTCCCGGCCGCGCCCGGGTGGGAGGAGATCGCCGACTACGTGCTCGCCTGGGCCGTCCGCAACGCCAGGACGTAGCGGGACGGCCGGTGCGAGCCGGGCGCCTCAGTTGAGCGCCCGGACCCCGTCCGGGAGCGCGCCGCCGGCGAGCAGGTCGGCGGCCAGGTCGGACAGGTAGGTGAGCGCCGCGCGCTGCGTGAACGGGCCGAACGACACCCGCGCGACCCCCAGTTCGGCCAGCCGGGCCTGGGGCAGGGAACCGGGCACGTGGATGACGCTGAGGCGGCGCTCGCCGAAGCTCTCGACCAGCGAGACGACGGTCGGCTCGTCGAGCCGGCCGGGCACGAACACGCAGTCGGCGCCCTCGTCGAGGAAGGCCCGGCCGCGCTCGATCGCGTCCGCGAGCACGTCGGCGGGGTCGCGGTCGCCCGCCTTGAGGAAGGCGTCGGTGCGGGCGTTGAGGACGAACGGCACGCCCTCCGAGCCGGCCGCCGCGACGGCCGCGGCGACGGCCGCGGCCGAGTCGGCGAGCGGCTGCATCCGGTCCTCCAGGTTGGCGCCCGCGGCGCCGATCCCGATCGCGCGGCGGACCGTGTCGCCCGGGTCGCCGTACCCGCTCTCCAGGTCGGCGCTGACCGGGATGTCCACCGCGGCGACGATCCGGCCGACCATGTCGATCATCAGGTCGCGGGGGATCTGCTCGCCGTCGGGGTAGCCGAGCGTGGCCGCGATGGAGTGGCTGGCGGTGGCCAGTGCCGTGCTGCCGGCGTCGGCCACGACGCGGGCGGTGATCGCGTCCCAGACGTTGACGACGACGAGCAGCGCGGGGTCGGAGTGCAGGCGGAGGAGCTCGGCGGCCTTCTCGGTGACAGTCACCCGCGGAGGCTATCCGGCGGTCGCGCTACCGGTCCGGGTCGGCCCGGTGGCGGCCGCGCTCGAGGCCCTGCTGGTAGACGGCCAGGCGCTCGCGGACCCGCTCGGGCTCGCGGTCCGTGGATCCGCCCAGGGGTGCGGCGGAGCCGTGGCGCGGCGGCGCCACCATCTGGGTACCGGGGCGTCGCCGGGGCAGGCCCGCGGCGGTGGAGGCCTGGACCGGTTCCGGCCGCGACGCGCGTTCGGACGCCGCGCGCCACTCGGCGTCGCTCGGCGTGCTCCAGTCGGCCGGGGCCCCGTCGGGAGTGTCGCGACGGCCGTCGGCCTGTTCCGTGTCGGGGTCGACGAACCACGCCGACGCGACGGACTCGTAGATCGGGGTGGGACCGGCATCGCGCATGCGGTCGCGCAGGCTGCTGGTCAGCGGCCCGAACAGCTCGTCGGCGCCGGCGGGTGGGTCGTCGTGCGGGGGTCGCACCGGCTCGTCGTCCCACAGGGACGGCCGGGCGGCGGGCGGGGTGGCGACCGGCCCGGTGTCCCGGGGCGGGACCGGGCGCGAGGGGAGTGGATCGAGCAGCGGATCGGGTCGGCGTGTCGGCTCGGGACGGTCGGGCGGGAGGTGGTCGACCCGGCCGTTGCCGTTGCCGTTGCCGTGGGAAGGGCCGTTGTTCCCCTGGCCGTTTCCGCCGGGAGCGTTTCCACCGAGAGCGTTGCTGCCGTGACCGTTGGCACCGCGATCCTTGCCGCCGGGACCGTTGCCGCCGGGACCGTTGCCGCCGGCCGCGTACTCGGACAGGCCGTTGCCCACCGGCCCGCTGCCGCCGTACCGGGCACCGCTGCCGTATCCGGAGTTGGGGTATCCGGAGTTGCCGTATCCCGTGGTGGTGTGTCCGGTGTCGACGTGCCCGGTGCCGCTGTAGGCGGGGCCACCGCCGTGCTCGGGCCCTCGGCCGACGCCGCCGTGCGCGTTGCCGGTGGGCGCGGGGTCCCGGGTCCAGGGACGCGCGGTGTCCGATGCGGAGACCCCGGCCGCGTCGAGCAGGTCGGGCGGGCAGTGCACGGAGACGGTGAGCCCGGTGGTCGCGATCGCGCCGCCGCGCGGGTGCTGCACGCGCAACGCGGCACCGCAGCGGCGGGCGAGCCGGGCCGCGACGAACAGGCCGACGCGGTTTCCGACGATGTCGTCGATGATCGGCCGGTCACCGAGCCGCTGGTTGAGCTCGTCGATCTCGCCGGCGAGGGGGCTGGAGCCGTCGCAGGCCACCTCGACGACGACCCCGCCGTCCTCGGCCCGCCGGCTGGTGACCTCCACGCGGCCCAGCGCGGAGGATGCGGTGAGCCCGTACGTGAGCAGCTCGGTGACCAGCGCCAGCAGCCCGGCGACGGCCCGCGGCGCGAACGCGGCTCCCGGGGCGGGCCCCAGGCCGACGCGGCCGGGGTCCTCGACGCCTGCGCGCGCGTCGGCCAGCACGTCGGCGACCGAGCGGGGCCCGCGGACGCGGGGCCCCTGCTGGGCGCCGCCGAGCACGAGCAGGTTCTCGCTGCCCCGCAGGGTGCGTTGCAGGGAGGTGCGCAGCTCGGCCAGGTCGGCCACCGTCTCGTCACGACCGTGGTCCTGCAGGCGTTCGACGAGCGTGAGCTGCCGCTCGAGCTGGCCCTGCAGGCGCTGCGCCATGCAGACCAGTACCTCGTCGGTCTCCCTGCTCTCGCGCACTGCTCGTGCCCTCCGACGGTGTTCGGCCAACGCGACGGAGGCTACCGGCCCGGTTCCCGATCTCCAGGTCGCACGCCCGGCCTGCGCTGGTCGGCCGGGCAGCAGCGACGGTCGGTCGTGTCGGGACCGGCCCCGCGACGATCTGCGTTCGCCCTCCCACCGGCCGACCCGCAGGCGCACGCCCCGCCGCGGTGGGCGGACCCGCTGTGCACGAGCCCGCCGGGGACGCGGGCGGCCCGACCCCTGCGCGCCACCGCCTCGAGCGGACCTCGTGGCAGGGTGTGGGCCGTGAGCTACGACGTCGCGGCCGTCCGGGAACACTTCCCCTCGCTGAAGGCGGGGTACGCCCACTTCGACGGGCCGGGCGGCTCGCAGGTGCCCGGCCCCGTCGCCGAGGCGGTGGCCGCTGCCATGACCGCGCCGCTGGCCAACCGCGGCGCGGTCACCGCGGCGGAGCGCGCCGCGGACGACATCGTGCTCGGTGCCCGTGCGGCGATGGCCGACCTGCTCGGGGCCGACCGCGGCGGCATCGTGTTCGGGCGCAGCATGACCGCGCTGACCTTCGACACCGCCCGCACACTGGCCGCAGGCTGGGGCCCGGGCGACGAGGTCGTCGTCACCCGCCTGGACCACGACGCCAACATCCGGCCCTGGGTGCTGGCCGCCGAGGCGGTCGGGGCCGCGGTGCGCTGGGCCGACTTCGACCCGGCGACGGGTGAGCTCCCCGCCGACGCGGTGTCGGCGGTGCTGACCGAGCGCACCCGGCTGGTGGCCGTCACCGCGGCGTCGAACCTCATCGGCACGCGCCCTCCGGTGCGCGAGATCGCCGACCGCGCGCACGCCGTCGGCGCGCTCGTGCACGTCGACGGCGTCCACCACACCGCGCACGCGGAGGTCGACGTCACCGCGCTGGGAGCCGACTTCTACGTGTGCTCGCCCTACAAGTTCCTCGGGCCGCACTGCGGGGTGCTCGCCGCCGCCCCCGCGCTGCTGGAGACGATGCGCCCGCAGAAGCTGCTGCCGTCCTCGGACGCCGTGCCCGAGCGCTTCGAGCTGGGCACGCTGCCCTACGAGCTGCTGGCCGGCACCACGGCGGCCGTGGACTTCCTGGCCGATCTCGTGCGCAGCGACGGCACCCGCCGCGAGCGGCTGCGCACGTCGCTGGCGGCGCTGGAGGCCCACGAGGACGGGCTGCGCAGGCGGATCGAGGAGGGTCTGGCCGCGTTGCCCGGCGTCACGGTCTACTCGCGGGCGGCCCACCGCACGCCGACGCTGCTGGTCGGGTTCGCCGGTCGTGACCCCGGCGAGGCCTACCGGTTCCTGGCCGAGCGCTCGATCAACGCCCCGGCCGGCTCGTTCTACGCGCTGGAGGCCTCGCGCCTGCTCGGGCTGGGGGACGGCGGCTCGCTGCGGATCGGGTCGGCGCCCTACACCGACTCCGGCGACGTCGACCGGCTGCTGACCGGGCTCGCGGACTTCCTGAACAGCGGTGGCAGGTAGCGCAGCATCAGCGTCGACCACGTGAGGTGGGTGAGCAGCGGGGCCTGGATGCCGCCCGACGAGCGCCGCTGCAGGCCGAAGAGGGCGCCCATCACCCCCGAGGCGAGCACCAGCGCCGGGTTGCGGGTGGCGACCGTGGCCAGCATGTACACCCCGGTCGAGGTGACGACCGGGCGCCGTTCGCCGACGGCGGCGTACAGCGCGCCGCGGAAGAACACCTCCTCGGCCGCGCCGTTCGCGAGCGTGGTGAGCACGACCAGGCCGTCGGATCCCTGGTCGGCGTACTGCAGCACCGAGGAGATGGCGCGGTCGAGCACGGGGATCCGCTTGGCGACCAGCGCGGCGCCGTAGAACACACCGAACGCGCCGACCCCGGTGAGCACCGGCGTGACCAGCGGGCGCCGCACACCGTCGCCGTGGCGCATCCAGCCCAGGTGCAGCTTTCCCGACGCGAGCCCGCCGACCACCCAGGTGGCCGCGGTGCCCAGCGTCATGCCGTAGAAGGCGGGGGAGTCCGGCTTCGTGGACAGCCCGGCCCCGAGCATCCCGGCCCCCGCCAGCGAGGTGATCGCGACGACGCGGCGGCGCCGGCGGAACCTCTCGTCGGACTCCCGGTGGTCGCGGGGGACCTTCTCGGACAGCCAGCTCGGCAGGATCCGCATGATCCGGTCGCGTGCGGTCACCGGCGGATCTTCTCCCGCCTCGCCCTGGCGCGTTCGCCCAGGGCGGTCAGCACCGCGGCGTCGTAGTCCATCGGCTCGAACGGCACCAGCTCGCGGATGCCGTCGTCGCGCACGACCACCTCGTTGGCCATCGAGTCGATCAGCGACCGCCCCGTCTGCACGTCGACGTCGGTGACCAGCGACAGCCAGCGCGCCGACAGACCGGGGGAGAGCAGCGGAACCGGCACGACGAGCATGGTGCGCCCCTCGATCACCGCCACCCGGCGCATCATCTCGACGTACTCGAGCACCTCGGACCCGCCGATGTCGAACGCGCGCCCCGACGTCGACGGCACGTCCAGCACTCCGACCAGGTAGCGCACGACGTCGGCGACCGCGATCGGCTGCGTGCGGGTGTGCACCCACCGCGGGGTGACCATCGCCGGCAGGTGCTCGACGAGCTGGCGCGTCATCTCCCAGGAGATCCCGCCGTGCCCGACGATGATCCCGGCCCGCAGCACCGTGACCGGCACGCCCGTCTCGCCGAGCAGCCGCTCCACCTCGCGGCGGCTGCGCAGGTGCTCGGAGAGGTCGTCGGCGTCGTCGCCCAGCCCACCGAGATAGACGATGCGCCCGACCCCGGCCTCGGCGGCCGCCTTCGCGAACGTGCGCGCGGCCTCGGCGTCGCGCTCGGCGAACCGCGGGTCGTCGAGGGAGTGGACGAGGTAGTAGGCCGCCTCGTGGCCCTCCATGGCCCGCACCAGCGAGCCGCCGTCACGCACGTCACCCCGCACGGGTGTGCCCGCCCCGGTGTAGCGCTCGGGGTGGCGGGTCATCGCCCGCACCTCGTGCCCCGCCTCCTCCAGTGCGGGTCCCAGCCGCCCGCCGACGAAACCGGACGCACCGGTCAGCAGTACTCGCATGCCGCCACCCTTCCCTGATCCGCCGGCGACCGCGACCCGGACGCGAACCCGCACCATCGGTGCAGGGAACCGGGACACGGGTCGGGTGGTGAGCCGCCGGCGCGGTGCCGGGGCTGGTTGCTGCTGCGCGGTGGGCGGGCTCGATGATCGCCATGTCGGAACCGCCGGGCGTGCCCGGTACGGCTGTGTGTTCCCGATCGGTGATCGTGCGCGGAGAACCGCCCGCAACCGGCGATCCGGGACCAAGTGTTGTCCGCCCCGACATGCCTCGTCCCTGTCCTCGTCCCTGTCCTCGTCCCGGTCCTCGTCCCGGTCCTCGTCCCGGTCCCGGTCCCGGTCCCGGTCCTCGTCCCGGTCCCGGTCCCGGTCCCCGCCGGTCCGGTCCCGACCCGTCCCGTCCCGGCGCGGCTCCGGCGACAGCCGTGCGGTGTTGCCGGTGCCTGCGAGCGGCTTCGATGATCGGCGTTTCGGTACCGGCGGGGGTGCGTAGGGCGGCTGCGGGTTCCGTTCCGATGATCTTGTGTGGCCTCGGTCGTGGTGATCGCTGTCTGGGAACCGGCAGGCGTGGCCGATGCGGCTGTCGGTTCCGGCGCGGTGATCTTGCCGGGCCGTAGCTACCTCTGTGTCGGCGGCCGCCTCCGCCGCCTCCGCCGTGCCGTGCCGTGCCGTGCCCGCCCTGCCCTGCCCTGCCCTGCCCTGCCGCACCCGCCTGCCGTGCCGCGCCCTGCCCGCCCCGCCGTGCCTGCCCTGCCGCGCCTGCCGTGCCTGCCGTGCCTGCCTCGAGGACAGGCTCAGCCCCCTAATACTGCAACGGCAGTTCGGGTCACGGAGGGCGGTGGCCGCGGCGTCGGTAATGGCAGACGCGAGCTTCGTGTTGGCGGCGTCGGCGCCAGTTCGACCAGTTGATCGCGCTGTTCATGCAGACGACGGGGACGAGGACGAGCTTGGCGAGCAGGCGGCGGATCTCGTTGCTGCTCAACGGGATCAGCCCGTCGCGACCGGCCGCAGGTCCCCCTTTTCGGCCTCCTGGGCGCGGGTGGCGGCGAGGTAGGCGGCGGCGAGCATCGCGAGGGTGATGTGGGCGTACCAGGCTCGGTAGCCGCGGACCTGGTAGTGATCGAGCCCGGCTTCGTTCTTCGCGGTCTGGAAGCACTCCTCGATCGCCCATCGGGCGGCGGCGACCCGGATCAGCTCCGGTATCGGTGTCGCGGCGGGGCCGGCGCAGCGGTAGAACGCCAGCTCAGGGTCCTTGCCCGGTTCCGGGTCGATCTGGCGGCGGACCAGCAGCCAGTGGCCCCACCCGGGCGGCAGCCCGTCGGTCTTCGTGGTGGCGGCCAGCGTGAGGACGGTCCAGTCGTAGAGCCGTTCGCCGTGCGCGCCCGGACCGGCCGAGCGTCGCTCCCACGCCCCGGCCCCGGCCAGCGCGGCGAGGTCGGCGGCGGTGTGGCGGCGACCGTCGGGGCAGGTCAGCGTGTCGTCGCTGCGGGTGGCCAGCACGAACGGCACCGCGCGGGCGGCCAGCCAGGCGCGGAAGGCCCGGTTCTGCCCGAACGCCTCGTCCGCGGTGACCCAGCCGTGCAGAACCCCGGCATCGTGCGCGCGGGCCAACATGTCCAGGGCCAGCTGCGGCTTGGTCGCGAACCCGACTTCGGCCGGCACCCCGGCCTTCGCGCACCGGTCGGCGTCCTCGGTCCACGACGTCGGCAGGTACAGCTCGCGGTCGACCAGCGCCCGACCGCGCGCGGAACCGTAGGCGAGGAACACCCCGAGCTGACAGTTGTCGATCTTCCCGCTGGTGCCGGTGTACTGGCGCTGCACCCCGGCCGAGCGCACACCCTTCTTGATGAACCCGGTGTCATCGGCAATCCACACCCCCGACGGGTCCCCGAGCTCGTCCAGCACGTATCCCCGCAGGTCATCCCGTACCCCGTCGACATCCCAGTCCGCGGTACGCAGCAGCCGCTGCATCCCGTCCGGGGACACCGCGCCAGCGTGCTCGGCCAACGTCCAGCCGTTCTTGCGCTCCAGACCGGCGAGCAGCCCACGCAGGTACGCCCCGACGCGGCGGCGCGGCTCGACCCGACCGAACCGGCCCGCGATCAACTCCACCACCGCATCCAACGACGCGACCCACCCAGCAAGATCCACCACGCGGTGATCATCACCGCCGGACGACCCTCAGCCTCTCACGACACGCCGAACTGCCGTTGCAGTACTAATCGTGGCCGCGGGAGCCGTGCGCCGGGGCGGCGCTCACGCCGGCCGGCCCGCCCGGGTGTGCTCGAAGATCAGGTTGGTCTCGGTGCCGGCCACGGCCGGATCGCGGTTGAGGTGCTCGCCCACGAACCGGCGCAGCTCGTCGGTGCTGGACGTGGCGACGTGCACGAGGAAGTCGTTGGCGCCGGCCACGAAGTACACCTCCAGCACCTCGGGGCAGCGGACGAGGGCGGCGGTGAACTCCGCCATCGCCCGCCGGGCACCGGGCTGGAGCCGGATGGCGATCATCGCCTGCAGGTCGTGGCCGAGCGCCCGCGGATCGATGTCGGCGTGGTAGCCGCGGATGACGCCGCTCTCGCGAAGGGCCCGCACGCGGGCCAGGCAGGTGGACTGTGCGATCCCGACCCGCTCGGCGAGTGCCTTGTTGGAGACGCGGGCGTCCTCGGCGAGGGCCGCCACGATCGCGCGGTCGGTGCCGTCGAGCCGAACTTCCTGCGGGCGCAGGGGCCGGGCGGGACGACTTCCCGCAGGGGGTAGTGGCACGGGTGCCTCCAGACGAATCTTCTGCGCTTCTGTTGCAGTGTACGAGCAGGATCTTCAGGGTGAGTGCATGAGAATCGGTGTGCCCCGCGAGGTCAAGAACCACGAGTACCGCGTCGCCCTCACCCCCGCCGGGGCGCACGAGCTCACCCGCAGCGGGCACCACGTGCTCGTCGAGCGCGGGGCCGGGCTCGGCAGCTCGATCGCCGACGCCGACTTCGAGGCCGCAGGCGCCCGCGTCCTCGGCACCGCCGACGAGGTGTGGTCCGCGGCCGACCTGCTGCTCAAGGTCAAGGAGCCGATCGAGTCCGAGTACCACCGGCTGCGGGAGGGGCAGGTGCTGTTCACCTACCTGCACCTCGCCGCGTCGAAGGAGTGCACCGAGGCGCTGCTGCGCTCGGGCACCACCGCCATCGCCTACGAGACCGTCCGCACGGCCGACGGCGCGCTGCCGCTGCTGGCCCCGATGAGCGAGGTCGCGGGCCGGCTGGCCCCGCAGGCCGGGGCCGGGGCGCTGCTGCGCGCCGCAGGCGGCCGGGGTGTCCTGATGGGCGGGGTGCCCGGGGTGCGCCCGGCGAACGTCGTCGTCATCGGGGCGGGGGTGTCCGGCCAGAACGCCGTGGCGATGGCCGTCGGCATGGGCGCCGAGGTCACCGTCCTCGACCTGGACGTCGCGAAGCTGCGCACGCTGGACGAGCGCTACGCCGGGCGCGTGCGCACGATCGTCTCCAACGCCCACGAGATCGAGCACGCCTGTCTGGCCGCCGACCTGGTGATCGGCGCCGTGCTGGTGCCGGGAGCCCGTGCGCCCCGGCTGGTGGGCAACGACCTCGTGCGCCGCATGAAGCCCGGCTCGGTGCTCGTCGACATCGCCATCGACCAGGGCGGCTGCTTCGCCGACTCGCGCCCCACCACGCACGCCGACCCGACCTACCGCGTGCACGGCTCGGTCTTCTACTGCGTCGCCAACATGCCCGGCGCCGTGCCGCACACCTCCACCTACGCGCTGACCAACGCGACGCTGCCCTACGTGCTGCGCCTGGCGAACCTGGGCTGGGCCGACGCGATGCGCGCCGACCCCGCGCTGGCCGGGGGACTGTCCACCCACGCGGGCGCCTTGACCGGCCTGCAGGTGGCCCACGACCTGGAGCTGCCCTACACCGACCCGTCGTCGCTGGTCAGCGCGCAGGTGTAGTAGGCGCTGTTCGGGTCGAGGCGGTATCCGGCGAACGGCGGGCAGGGGACGAAGCCGTACCGGGTGTAGAGCCGGCGCGCGGGGGCGAAGAACTCCTGCGTGCCGGTCTCCAGCCAGAGCGTCCCGTATCCGCGGCGACGGGCCTGCGCCACCAGGTGCTCCAGCAGCCGCGTGCCCACGCCCCGGCCGCGTGCGGCGGCCGCGGTCCGCATCGACTTCACCTCGCCCGCGCCGCCGTCGTCGAGTTCCTTCAGGGCCGCGCACCCCAGCACCGCGGGCCCCTCCCAGAGCGTCCACACGGTGACGGCGGGTTCGGTGAGCCCCGTGAGGTCCAGCGCGTGCACGCTCTCCGGCGGCGAGGTCGCGCGCATGTCGGCGAGGTGCTCGGCGAGCAGCGCGCGGACCGGCTCCCGGGACAGGTCGTCGACCTCGATGTGCATCCGGTCATCCTCGGCCGGCGCGCCGCGTCCCCGTGATCGGGTCCGCGGTCCGCCCCATACAGTTCGCGCGTGTCCCCTGCCGGCGTGACGTGGCTCGTCGTCGCCATCCTGACCGTGGTGCTGGTCGGGGTGTTGCTAGCTTTCGTCGTGCGCAACACCCGGACCCGTCCCGCCACCGAACCCTTCGCCGCCGAGCCCGAGGACCGGCCCGTCGCCGCGGTGGTGGTCAACCCCACCAAGGTGGACGCCGACACCCGCGAGGTGGTCACGGCCCTGTGCGTGGAGGCGGGTTGGGCGGAGCCCCTGTGGCTGGAGACCACCGTCGAGGACCCCGGCCCGGGGCAGACGGCCGACGCGGTCGGCCGGGAGGTCGACGTGGTCATGGCCTGCGGCGGCGACGGCACGGTGCGCGCGGTCGCCGAGGCACTGGCCGGCACCGGTGTGGCGCTGGGCCTGCTGCCCGCGGGTACCGGCAACCTGCTCGCCCGGACGCTGGAGTGCCCGCTCGACCTGCCGACCGCGACCCGGGTGGCGCTGTCCGGCGACGACCGCGTCATCGACATCGGCCGCGTCCGCGTCGACGGCGGCGACGAGGAGCACGCGTTCCTCGTCATGGCCGGCACCGGGTTCGACGCCGACGTCATGGGCAACACCCCCGAGGCGCTCAAGGCCCGGGTCGGGCCGCTGGCCTACGTCTTCGCCGGACTGCGGGCCATGCGCGGTCGCCGCACCCGCGTGACGATCACCCTCGACGGCGGTCCGCCGCTGCGTCGCCGCAGCCGCACCGTGCTCGTCGGCAACAGCGGCACGCTGCTCGGCGGGCTGGTGCTGATGCCCGAGGCGCTCGTCGACGACGGGGTGCTCGACGTGGTCAACCTCGCGCCCAAGGGCATCCCCGGCTGGATCGCGGTGGCCGCCCGGGTGATCAGCCGCAGGCGCCGCGGGCACTCGCGGGTCGAGCACTGGACGGCCAGGGAGGTCGTCATCGTCGCGGGCGACCCGCAGGCCTCGCAGATCGACGGCGACCCGATCGGTGACGCCACCGAGATGCGGATCCGGGTCGACCCCGGCGCGCTGGTCGTGCGCGTCCCGGAGCGCAGCCCGGCCGCCGAGGAGACCCCGCCCGGGGCTCCCGGCGTCGGACCGGCCCGGGCCCACCATAGGGTGACCGCGTTCACTCCACGGGGAGACCACATGATCATGGAGGTTGCGTGAAGGGCCCACGAGGACTCGCGCTCACGGTCGCCGCCGCGGCGGCTCTCTCGGTGACCGCCGTCGCGACCCCGACGGCGCTCGCCGCCCCGGAGCTCACGGCCCCGGAGCTCGCCGAGTACACGGTGCTCGTCGAGGACGGCGCCGACCCGGCGGCGGCCCGCGCCGCGGTCGAGTCGGCGGGCGGCACCGTGCTGCGGGAGAACCCCGCCATCGGCACCCTGGTCGTCGACGCCCCGGCGGGCGGGTTCGTCGAGACCGTGACGGCCGACGGCGCGGTGCTGGGCGCCAGTCACGCCCGCCCGGTCGGGCGGACGCCCGGCGCCGGGCCCGACACCGGTGGCCGGGGAGCCGAACGCGACCACGTGGAGCAGGAGCACCGCCGGGGAGCGCAGGGTGGGGCGGCACCGGGCGGGGGAGCGGGCGGCGGCGGGGCCGCGGCCGGGCTCGACCCGCTCGACGAGCGACTCTGGGGCCTGGCGCTCGTCCGCGCCGGTGCGGCGCGCGGGGTCCAGGCCGGGGACGACCGCGTGCTCGTCGGGATCCTGGACAGCGGCATCGACGGCAGCCACCCCGACCTCGCCGGCAACTTCGACGCCGAGCTCTCGCGCAACTTCGCGGTCGACATCCCGAACGACCCGAACGGCGCGGTCGTGGACGGCCCGTGCGAGGTGAAGGGCTGCCTCGACCCGGTCGACCGCGACGACAGCGGCCACGGCACCCACGTGGCCGGCACCGTCGCGGCCGCCGCCGACGGGTTCGGCGTGTCCGGCGTGGCCCCGGGCGTCACGCTGGTGAACATCCGCGGCGGTCAGGACGCGGGACTGCTGTTCCTGCAGCCGGTCGTCGACGCCCTGACCTACGGCGCCGACATCGGCCTCGACGTGATCAACATGTCGTTCTACGTGGACCCGTGGCTCTACAACTGCATCGACAACCCGGCCGACCCGCCGGAGGCGCAGATCGAGCAGCGCACCGTGATCGAGACCGTGAACCGTGCGCTGCGCTACGCCCACCGCAAGGGCGTGACGCTGGTCGGTTCGCTGGGCAACAACCACGAGGACCTCGGCCGCCCGCGCACCGACGTCTCCAGCCCCGACTACCCGTTCGGGCAGGAGTACCCGCGGGTGATCGACAACCGGACCTGCGTCGACCTGCCGGTCGAGGGCCCGCACGTGATCGGCGTCTCGGCGCTGGGCCCGTCGGGGATCAAGGCCGACTACTCCAACTACGGCACCGAGCAGATCTCGCTCGCGGCGCCGGGTGGCTGGTTCCGCGACGGGTTCGGCACCCCCGGGTTCTCCACCCTCGAGAACCTGATCCTCTCGACCTACCCGCGGTCGGTCCTGGAGGCCGACGGGGACGTGGCGCCGGACGGCACGGTCACCGAGCAGGGCGTCGCCAACGGCGTGCAGCGGGCCTGCGACGACGCGGGCACCTGTGGCTACTACGCCTACCTGCAGGGCACGTCGATGGCCTCGCCGCACGTGACCGGCGTGGCGGCGCTGATCGTCAGCGAGTTCGGGCGCCCGTCGCGCGACGGGTTCGGGATGGCACCCGACGCCGTCGAGCGGATCCTGCTGCGCACCGCGGCGGACCGGGCCTGCCCGGCGCCGGTGCTGAGCTACGCCCGCGAGGGCCGCCCGGCCGAGTTCGACGCCCCGTGCGAGGGCACCACCGGGTTCAACGGGCACTACGGCGAGGGCGTCGTGGACGCGTTCGCCGCGGTGACGGCGCCCGGGAGGTAGGTCAGCGGACCGGGACCGGGTCGCGCGCGGTGGTCAGCAGTGGCGTGACCGCCGCGGCCATCCGCAGGGAGCCGATCGCGGTCGGGTGGTACGGGAACGGGTCCGTCAGGCCCTGCAGGTCCGGGCCCAGGCCGCCGCGCGGTTCCTCGCAGAGCAGCGCGAGCTCGGGTCGGGCCACCGCGAAGCCGTAGGCCTCGGCGCCCGCGACGAGGATGTCGTTGAGCTCGCCGATCCGCGTGTTGAGCAGCTCGATCTTGGTGGCGTCCAGCCCGGGGGTGCCGGGCGGGCCGAGGGTGTCGGGGCAGTCCGCGTCGGGCTCGAAGGCGCGGTAGGAGGTCATGACCACGACCCGCGGGGCGCCGGGCAGCTGGTTGAGATCGGCGAGCAGGTCGGAGTAGACGTTGTCGAACGCGGCGAGGCGGTAGTCGAACTCGCCGCGCGTGAGGTTGTCCGCGCAGTCCGGCACGCCGTAGCAGTAGAGCAGGAAGTCGGTCCAGCCGACGTCGTTGGGGCCGATGGCGACCACGACGAAGTCCAGGTCGCGCACCTGCTTGAGCAGCCCGACCTGGGCGGGCAGCACCCGGCCCTGCTCCTGCTGCGGACCGCGCAGCCCGCTGGTGATCGTCGCCGACGGGCAGGCGAGGTTGAGCACGCTGGTGTCGGTCAGCGAGCCGATCTGGGAGGCCAGTGAGTCGGTGCTGCGGCCGCAGGCCGCATCGTCGGCGCTGCCGTCGGGCAGCGGCGGGCCGCCGATCCGCGACACCCGGGAGTCGCCGATCACCGCGCCGTCGAACCCGTCGACGGGCGGGCCCACCGGATCCGGGCTGAGCTGCCGCGCGCCCACGAGCTGCGACAGCGACGCCACATTGCGCAGCCCGCCGACGGCGCCCGCGTAGGCCAGCGCGCCCGCCCCCACCCAGGCCAGCATCGACACCGCCAGGGCGACCACGGTCATCCGTCCGGCGCCGCGCCGGCAGAAGGCCCAGATCTCGGCGAGCGGGGCGTGGCCACCGGGGTCGCGGCTCTCCCGCCGCAGCACCAGCAGCGTCCGCAGCCCGGTACCGGCGGCCGCCGCCGCGACGGTGAACACCAGCAGCCCCACGCCGGCCCAGAGGTACCAGGTCAGGAACGCCGCGGTGACGTCGGCGACGGCCCGCTCGCCCAGCCGCGGCCCGGCCACGGGGTCGAACACGGCCGCCGCGCCCGCGTTGCGCTGCACCGGGCCGAGCGTGACCTGCGGGCGCAGCGGCCCGTAGACCCGCAGCCGCTCGACGTCGAGGGTGGTGTTGCCGACCTGCACGATTTGCGCGGGCCCGGCCACCGACAGGTCCGGCGGGCGGGCCCCGACCGCGATGTACTGCCCGAACGCGACGACGTCCTGGTTCGGGGTCAGCGCCACGGTGACGGGGATCCCGACGCCGAGGCAGAACAGCACCAGCAGCGCGGTGGGCCACCAGCGGGCCCGCAGGGCGCGGCGTTCGGGCTTCAGGACTTCCTCCCGGGACGTGCGGACGACTCCAGGGTGCATCGATCCAGGACTTCGCGCACCCGCCTTGTGGCGTATCCCGCCCCCGGGTCCGCCCTCAGGTCCGCTCTCAGGGCAGCGCACGGACGGCCAGCAGCGCGATGTCGTCGTCGCGGGGATCGTCGGAGAAGCGCTCCACCGCCACGCGGACGGCCTCGACCACCTGCGCCGCCGTCTGCCCGGCCGCCGCGCCCGCCGCGGCGAGCAACCGGTCGGGGCCGAACTGCTCCCGACCGCGCCTGCGCTCGGTGACGCCGTCGGTGTAGGCGAGCAGGGTGTCGCCCGGGGCGATGTGGTGCCGCGTGCTCGCCAGCTCCACCCGTGCCACCAGGCCCACCGCAGTGCCGAACGACCCGATCAGCTCGGCCGTGCCGTCGGAGTGCACGAGCACGGGCTGCAGGTGCCCGGCGAGCACCAGGTCGATGTCGAGGCCGGGCGCCTCGCCCGGCGCGGGGCGCGAGAGTCGCGCAGCGGCGAGCGTGCAGAACTGCAGCGGGTCACCCGCGTCCATCATCACGTCGTTGAGCAGCTCCACCGCGCGGGGCAGGGTGCGCCCGTCGCGGACCAGCACACGCAGCACGTCGCGGACCAGCCCGGTGCGGGCGGCGGCCCGCGCGCCCTTGCCGCAGACGTCACCGATCGCCAGCAGCCAGTGGGCCGGGTCGATCGTGAGCACGTCGTAGAAGTCGCCGCCGACGTCGCTGCCCACGGTGGCGGGCAGGTACCGCGCCGCGAAGTCGACACCCGGCGCGATCGGCAGGGCCCGGGGCAGCAGCGCCTGCTGCAGCGCCTGCGAGACGTCGACGTGCGCGGCGGTGCTCTGCGCGTTGTGGATGGCCAGCCCCGCGCGGCGGGCGATGTCGCCGATCAGGACGATGTCCTCGGGCGTGTGCGGGCGACCCGGTGGTCGGCCGACGACGAGCGTGCCCAGCGTGCGCCCCCGGGCGCGCAGCGCGACCGCGATGCCGTCGGTGGGCACGGCGAACCGGGTGGTGGCCCCGACCCCGCCGCGGGCGACCTCGGCCAGCCGCTCACCCAGCTCGCCCTGCAGCCCGGGAGTGGCCGCGGGGTCGAGGACGGCGCGCAGCTCGGGCAGCGCGTCCTCCTCGGCGTGGGTCAGCGCCGCCAGCCGCAGCCGCCCCAGCGCGTCGGCGAGGTGCACCGCGCACCACTGGCCCAGGCGGGGCACCACGACCTGCGGGACGACCGCCACGGCGAGCTCGACGTCGAGCGACTGCGAGAGCAGCTCGCTGGTCTCCGCGAGGTAGGTCATCCACGCGCGCCGCCGCTGGTCGACACCGCGCAGCCAGGACGACTCGACGGCCATGCCGACGCGGTGGGCGACCAGCTCGGCGAGCTCGCGCCCGTCACCGCCGTCGGGCTGGTCCTGCGTCGGCGGGTCGGCCACGACCCACAGCGAGCCGCGCAGCGGTGCCGTCGTCGGCAGCGGCACCTCCCATCCGGGATCGTCGGTCGCCGGGGTCGCACCGGCCCGCGCGACCTCCCGCAACCCCGTGCCGTCACCCTCGTCGACCTCCACCCGCACCGACCGGGCGTCGAGCACCTCGCGCAGCCTGCGCAGCAGCTCGGAGATCAGCTCCGCGGGTTCGAGCCGGTCGACCAGTCCGGTGGGCACGTGCAGCAGCCAGCGGGTGCGGTCGGTGCCGCCCCGGACCGGCGGGCCGGTGGACTCGGCGGGCGGCCCGGCCGGGGGGCGCGTCGCGGCGGGCGTGCGCTGCAGGCAGAACCAGGTGCGGTGGGTGCCGTCGGACTCGTGCCGGGTGCCCCACGCCGTCGCGAGCCGTTCCAGCATCGTGAGACCGCGGCCGTGCGACGGCGCGCGGCCGTAGCGGCGCCGCGGCTGCGCGAGGTGGATCTCCAGCGGTCCGGCGCCGCGGTCACTGACGGTCACCACGATCTCCTCGTCGGAGACCCGCAGCTCCACCTCGAACTCGGTGCCCGCGTGCAGGACGGCGTTCTCGCACAGCTCGCTCGCCAGCAGGACGGCGGTCTCCACGAGCTCGTCGGATTCCCCGCCGCCGAGCGCCGGGTCGTCCAGCGCGTCGAGCAGCATCCGGCGCGCACGTCCCGGCGAGCGTGCATCGGGCGGAAGACGGATCCGCCGTTCGGTCTGGACGGGCACCCGTCCAGTCTGGCCCCTGGCCGTGTTGGCGCGGCGGATGGGGAGTCCCTAGGGTCGGCCCGGTGGCAGCCAAGGTTCGCAAGACACCGGCGGTCGGGGCGGTGACTGCGGCGGCGCCCGATGGCGCCGAGTTCCTCGCCGAGCTCGCCGCCGTGCTGCACGAGGTGCGACGTGGCCGCTTCGACGTGCGGCTGCCGCGGCGCGAGGGGGTGGCGGGCGAGGTCGTCGACCAGTTCAACGAGATGGTGCGGACCCAGGAGCGGCGCAACCGCGACCTGCTGCGCATCGGGCGCGTCGTCGGGCGCGAGGGCCGGATGTCCGACCGGCTCGACGAGGAGTCCTACGACGGCGGCTGGGCCACCGGCGCCCGGGCCGTCAACGCCCTGATCGACGACCTGGCCCGGCCCACGGCGGAGATCGCGCGCGTCATCGAGGCCGTGGCCGAGGGTGATCTCACCCAGAGCATGGCGCTGGAGATCGAGGGCCGGCCGCTGCGCGGCGAGTTCCTGCGCATCGGGCGCACCGTGAACACCATGGTGGGGCAGCTGTCGAGCTTCGCCGACGAGGTCACGCGCGTGGCCCGCGAGGTGGGCACCGACGGTCGCCTCGGCGGGCAGGCCGACGTGCGTGGCGTCGCCGGCACCTGGCGTTCGCTCACCGACTCGGTGAACACGATGGCGTCCAACCTGACCAACCAGGTGCGCTCGATCTCCACCGCGGCCACCGCGATCGCGCAGGGCGACCTGTCCCGCAAGATCACGGTGAGTGCCCGCGGCGAGGTGGCGGAGCTGGCGGAGACGATCAACTCGCTGACCGACACGCTGGCGCTGTTCGCCGACGAGGTCACGCGCATGGCCCGCGAGGTGGGCACGGAGGGCAAGCTCGGCGGGCAGGCCGAGGTCGCGGGCGTCGCGGGAACCTGGAAGGACCTCACCGACGCGGTGAACCTCATGGCGACCAACCTCACCGACCAGGTCCGCGGCATCGCCCAGGTGGCCACGGCGGTGGCGCGGGGCGATCTGTCGCAGAAGATCACCGTGGATGCGCGGGGGGAGATCCTGGATCTCACCTCGACCGTGAACACGATGGTCGACCAGCTGTCGAGCTTCGCCGACGAGGTCACCCGGGTCGCGCGCGAGGTCGGCATCGAGGGCAAGCTCGGCGGGCAGGCGAGGGTGCCGGGCGTCTCGGGCATCTGGCGCGACCTCACCGAGAACGTCAACGAGCTGGCGTCGAACCTGACCGGGCAGGTGCGCAACATCGCGCAGGTGACCACGGCGGTGGCGCGGGGGGATCTGTCGCAGAAGATCACCGTGGACGCGCGCGGGGAGATCCTGGAGCTGAAGTCGACGGTGAACACGATGGTCGACCAGTTGCAGAGTTTCGCCGACGAGGTCACCCGGGTGGCGCGCGAGGTGGGCACCGAGGGCAGGCTCGGGGGCCAGGCCGAGGTCAAGGGCGTGGCCGGGACCTGGCGGGACCTCACCGAGAACGTCAACGAGCTGGCGTCGAACCTGACCGGGCAGGTGCGCAACATCGCGCAGGTGACCACGGCGGTCGCGCGGGGGGATCTGTCGCAGAAGATCACCGTGGACGCCCGGGGGGAGATCCTGGAGCTGAAGTCGACGGTGAACACCATGGTCGACCAGTTGCAGAGCTTCGCCGACGAGGTCACCCGCGTGGCGCGCGAGGTGGGCACCGAGGGCAAGCTGGGAGGCCAGGCGCAGGTGCGCGGCGTGTCCGGCACCTGGCGCGACCTCACCGAGAACGTCAACCAGCTCGCCTCGACGCTCACCACGCAGCTCCGCGCGATCTCCGGGGTGTCCACGGCGGTGGCCAGCGGTGATCTCACCCAGCAGATCCGGGTGGCCGCCTTCGGTGAGGTGGCCGAGCTGAAGGACACGATCAACGCGATGATCGTGACGTTGCGTGACACCACCACCGCCAACGACGACCAGCGCTGGCTCGACTCCAACCTCGCCCGGGTCGGCGGGTTGCTGCAGGGGCAGCGCGACCTGCGCGCCGTCTGTCAAATGATCATGAACGAGGTCGCGCCGCTGGTGGGCGCGCAGGTCGGGGCGTTCTTCCTCGCCCACTACGTCGACGCCGCGGACCACCGGGGCGTGCCGGAACCGCGCTGGGTCCTCACCGGCGGGTACGCGCTCGCCGTCACCGACCCGCCGGTCGCCGTCCGATCGGGGGAGGGGCTGGTCGGGCAGGCCGCGGCCACCGGCGAGACGGTGCTGATGACCGACGTGCCCCGCGACTACCTCCCGATCCGCTCCGGGGTCGGCACGACAGCGCCGCGCGCCGTGGTGGTGCTGCCGGTGCCGTTCGAGGGCGAGTCGCTCGGGGTGATCGAGTTCGGGTCGATGACGCCGTTCTCCGCGCTGCACCTGACGTTCCTGGAACGGCTGGTCGGCACGATCGGGGTCGCGCTCGCCACGATCCAGGCCAACCGGCGCACCGAGGAGCTGCTCGCGCAGAGCCAGGGACTGGCCACCGAGCTGCAGGACCAGTCGGCGGAGCTGCAGCGCACCAACGCCGAGCTGGAGGAGAAGGCGGCCCAGCTCTCCGCGCAGAACGCAGAAGTCGAGATCAAGAACATGGAGATCGACGCGGCCCGGCGCGGCGTGGAGGAGAAGGCCCAGCAGCTCGCGCTGGCCAGCCAGTACAAGTCGGAGTTCATGGCCAACATGAGCCACGAGCTGCGGACACCGCTCAACTCGCTGCTGCTGCTCTCGCGCGTGCTCGCCGACAACTCCGACGACAACCTCACCCCGCGCCAGATCGAGTTCGCCAGCACCATCCACGGTGCCGGGTCCGACCTGCTCAGCCTGATCGACGACATCCTGGACCTGTCCAAGATCGAGGCCGGGCGCGTGGACGTCGACACCGGGTCGGTCGATCTCGCCGAGATGCGCCAGCACATCGAGCAGGTCTTCCGCCCGCAGGCCGAGGACAAGGGGCTGGAGCTGCAGGTGCGCGCCACCGACGATCTGCCCGCCGTGATCACCACCGACGCGCAGCGGCTGCAGCAGATCCTGCGCAACCTGCTGTCGAACGCCTGCAAGTTCACCGACGCCGGCCGGGTCACCCTGACCATGTCGGCGGCCCCGCCGGGCACCGTCCACGGCGTACCTGCGCTCGACGCGGCGGACCAGGTGATCGCCTTCTCGGTCCGGGACACCGGTATCGGCATCCCGGACTCCAAGTTCGGGATGATCTTCGATCCGTTCCAGCAGGCGGACGGGAGCACGAGCCGCAAGTACGGCGGCACCGGCCTGGGCCTGTCGATCAGCAAGGAGCTCGCGCGCATGCTCGGCGGGCGCATCGACGTCGACTCCGAGGTGGGCGCCGGCTCGGAGTTCACGCTGTTCCTGCCCGACGAACTGCCTGCGGTGACCGCCACCGCGCGCGTCTCCCCGCGCCTGGCCGACCCGGCTCCGCACAGCGGTCCGACCCCTGCGGTCGACGCGGTGGTGCGGCCGGCGCGCAGCTCGCCGATACTGCGCGCGGCGTCCGGCTCGGCGGGGCGCCCGGTCCCGGAGCTCGACGGCGTGACCGTGCTGATCGTCGACGACGACGTGCGCAACGTCTTCGCCCTGACCAGCGCGCTGGAACTGCACGGCCTGCGCGTGCTCTACGCCGAGAACGGGCACGACGGCATCGCGATCCTGACCCAGCACCCGGAGGTCGACGTCGTGCTGATGGACGCAATGATGCCCGACATCGACGGCAACGAGACCACCCGCCGCATCCGGGCTCTCCCGCAGGGCGCCGCGCTGCCGGTGGTGTTCCTCACCGCGAAGGCGATGCCCGGCGACCGGGAGTCCAGCCTCGCGGCCGGGGCCACCGACTACGTCACCAAGCCGGTGGACCTCGACGAGCTGCTGGTGCTGATGGGATCCTGGGTGGCGTCGCGCAACGGTGTGTGGGGTGAGCCGTGAGCACCGCCCGGGTGCTCGCCGTCGACGACCGCCGCGAGAACCTGCTGGCCCTGCAGGCGATCCTGGAGGGGCTGCCGATCGAGATCGAGGCGGTGACCAGCGGCGAGGACGCGCTCAAGCGCCTGCTCACCGGGGACTACGCGGTGATCCTGCTCGACGCCCACATGCCCGGCATGGACGGCTTCGAGACGGCCGGCCACGTCAAGCAGCGCGAGCGCACCCGGCACATCCCGATCCTGTTCCTCACCGCCGTGGACTACGACCCCCACCTGGCCTTCCGCGGCTACCAGGCCGGGGCCGTGGACTACATCACCAAGCCCTTCGATCCGTGGGTGCTGCGGTCGAAGGTGGCGGTGTTCGTGGACCTGTGGTCGATGCACACCGAGCTGGCCGACCGGGCCGCCGAGGTGACCCGGCTGCGCCGCGCCGTCGACGACACGGCGAAGCTGCTCGCCGGAGCCGTGGATGATCCCGCGGTTCTGGCGCGTGCCCGCGCACGGCTCGACGACGTGCGGGGCCGGAAGCCCTGACCGGTCGGGTCTACTCCCGGTAGTCGTGGGGCTGGGTCCAGTACCGGTGCCCGGTGGGGGTGATCCACTCGACGCGGCGGTCGGGGTGGAGGACGACCTGCCAGCCGGGATGTTCCTTCATGTGATGGTGCGCTGTGCACAGGGTGCACAGGTTGGCCTCGTCGGTGACCCCGCCGCAGTTCCATGGGGTGACGTGGTCGAGTTCGCAGGTCGCCGCGGCGCGGCGACACCCCGGGGTGCGGCAGGTGACGTC
>NZ_JAJCYB010000069.1 GCF_029263155.1 Pseudonocardia sp. | reverse complement strand
CACCGCGATCATGACCCGACAACTCGTAGCCCAACGATCCGGAGGACCACCCCCGCCACGCTGGGGCACCGACCGCGCACCAGCACCACCCCGACAGCAGGATCGACAGGCCGCATGATCAGTTCGCCAACAGGCTCTCAGCGACCGGCGCCGGGTCGAGCCGGCCCGGCTGCGGACGATCCTGCGCCGGCCGGTGCGGGACGGTCGGGGTGGTCGGGCGGACACCTGCGGCGCGCCCGTGCCACCGTGAGGGGATGAACGTCGCGCCGGCGGACCTGGCCGCACGCATCCGGTCGGCCGCGCCTCGCTGCGGGGCGACACGCCTGGTGTGCGTCGACGGGCCGTCCGGGGCGGGGAAGACGACCTTCGCGGGCCGGCTCGCCGCGGCCCTCGGCGACGCCCCGGTGCTGCACCTGGACGACGTCTACCCGGGCTGGGAGGGGCTCGCCGACGCGGTGCCGCTGCTGCACGCCGGCGTCGTGGTGCCGCTGCTCGCCGGGCGGGCCGCGGCGTACCGGCGGTGGGACTGGGACCGGTCGCGGTTCGCCGGGACCGTGCACGTCGGACGTCCGCCGCTGCTCGTCGTCGAGGGGGTGGGCAGCGGGGCGCGGCCGATCGCGGGGCACGCCGTGCTGCTGGTGTGGGTGGACGCGCCGCGCGCGGAGCGGTTCCGGCGGGGCATCGCCCGCGACGGGGAGGCCTACCGGCCGCACTGGGAGCGCTGGGCCGCGCAGGAGGACGTCCTCTTCGCCGCGGAGGGCACCCGCGCGCGGGCGGACGTCATCGTCGACGGCACCGCCCCGGCACCCTGACCGGCGCGAGGCACCCACACCGGCGCGTCCGGACCGCGCACGCCCCGCTTGCCGCCGCGGTGAGCCACACGTTTCGCCCCGGACATCCCGTCCACCCGCCTCGTCCCGTTCGGGCCCGTGGCCGCGTACCGTCGAGCCCACTGCGCCGGGTCCCCGCGTCCGTTCCGACATCCCACGAAGGAGCCGACGTGGCCCCGCTGCCGCCGATCCTCGATGGCCACCGCCCCGGCGCCGAGCACGTCGTCGTCGGGCTGTTCGTCGTCGTCCCGTTCCTGGCCCTCGCCGCGGCCGTGCCGCTGGCGTGGGGGTGGGGGCTGAGCTGGCTCGACGCCGGGCTGGCGGTCGGGCTGTACCTCCTCAGCGGGCTGGGGGTGACCGTCGGGTTCCACCGGCTGTTCACCCACCGCTCGTTCACCGCGGCCCGTCCGCTGCGGATCTCGCTGGCCGTGGCGGGCAGCCTCGCGCTGCAGGGCGACGTCATCGGCTGGGCCGCCGACCACCGCCGCCACCACGCCTTCTCCGACGCCGAGGGCGACCCGCACTCCCCCTGGCTGCACGGCCACAGCGTCCGCGGGCTGGCCCGCGGCTTCGTGCACGCCCACACCGGGTGGCTGTTCGACCGGCGCAAGACCAACGCGCCGCGGTTCGTGCCCGACCTGATCGCCGACGCCGACGTCGCCCGGATCAGCGCCCAGGTCGGGTGGTGGACCGCCGCCGGGCTGCTCCTCCCGGCGCTGGCCGGGGGCCTGGCCACGATGTCGCTGTGGGGGGCGGCCACCGCGCTGTTCTGGGCCGGGCTGGTGCGCGTGGCGGTGCTGCACCACGTCACGTGGCCGATCAACTCGATCTGCCACATGATCGGCGACCGGCCCTGGGCGGCGCGTGACCGCTCGGCCAACGTGTGGCCGCTGGCCGTGCTGAGCATGGGCGAGTCCTGGCACAACCTGCACCACGCCGACCCGACCTGTGCGCGACACGGCGTCGGGCGCGGACAGGTCGACATGTCCGCCCGGCTGATCTGGCTGTTCGAGCGGCTCGGCTGGGCCCGCGACGTCCGCTGGCCCACGACCGCGCGGCTGGCGCGGCTGCGCGCCCGGGAAGCGACGGGTGGGACTCCCGTCGCCTAGGTCCGTACGGGAGTCCCACTCGTCGCGGCCGGGTCGGGGAGCGTGGCCAGCAGCGCCGCCACCTGGGGCCGCGGGTCCTCCGGACGGGTGCTGTCCGGGGCGGTGCGGACCAGCACCAGTCGCGCGCCGTGGCCGGTGCCCGGTCCGAGCTCCCAGCGCACCCGGCCGCCGGACGCGACGTCGTGTTCGAGCAGCTCCGGAGCCCGGACCGCGGTGACGGCACCGGCGCCCGGCCACACCGGCGGCGCCGGGTCCCCGACGCCCGGCTCGCCGGGGGCCAGCGCCGTCCAGACGACGTCCGCGGGGTGGATCAGCTGCCGCTCGAGGCGGATCTCCCATCCACTCGCCGACTCCGTGGTCGTGACGTCGAGCAGGCCCAGCTCGGCGAGCAGCTGCTCGTGCAGGGCCCGGTGGTCCACCTCCGGATCCGCGCCCGGAGAGCCGTCGAGCGCGAGACCGAGCGCCACCACGCAGGTGTGCCAGCCGGCTGCGAAGCTCGCGGCCCCGGCCCGGTCGTCGAAGGTGTGCGTGAGCGTCAGGAGGCTGCCGTCGCCGTCGGCGGACAGCTCCCAGCGCAGGTGGTCGGTGTCCCAGGTGTAGGCGATCAGGCGGGGCGGGTCGAGGTCGGTGACGACACCGGGGCGGGTGCCGTCCCCGTAGGTGACGGTGCCGCCGGGCCGCAGCTCGATCGCGACCTCCGAGGGGAACCAGTCGGCCAGCCGGGCCGGCTCGACCAGCGCGGGCCACACCCGCGCGGGCGCCTGTCGCAGGCGGCGCTCCATCCGGAGCACGCAACGCCCGTCGGCGGTGGTCAGGGACTGGGTCACGGTGAACCCTCCTCGTCTCGGTATGCGTCGTTCAGGTCTGCGGCACTCGGGTCTGCGGCGTCGAGGCGACGTTCGAGGGCGTCGAGCCGGTCGGCCCACATCCAGCGGTAGGGCGCGAGCCACGCGTCGATCTCGGCCAGGGGACCCGGCTCCAGCTCGTACCGGCGGCGCTGCGCCTCGACGCGGACGCGGACCAGCCCGGCGTCGCGCAGCACCCGCAGGTGCTTGGAGGTGCCGGGCTGGCTCAGGCCGAGCTCCGCGGTGAGCTCGCCGACGAGCCGCGGGCGCTCCCGGAGCAGGTCCAGGATGCGCCGGCGGACCGGCTCGGCGAGCACCTCGAACGTCACCGGAGCAACATACCAATAGGGCTATATAACCGCAACGGCATGAGACAGGCCCGCGCACGGGGACCGTCACACGATCAGCTCCTGCCCGTCACCGACCCGTGGGCCGCCGTACACGCGGGTGCGCCTCACTGGCATCCGTGGCCGCGCCGACCTCCGACGAGCCCCTGACCACGCCCCTCCCGACCGCGCCCCTGCGCTCGGTCGCGCGCGGGGCCCCGCCCACGGCCCGGTCCGAGGTCGAGCCCCCGCAGGCACGGTGGAGCCGAACAGACGGCCCGGCCGGAGACACCCGGCACGCGGCGCGGGGTCGGGGGCCCCGGTCCCTCGACGGGGGCGCCGTCCCCGGTCCCCACCGGGGGGCACGCCGGGCCGGCATCGCCGGCGGTGCGGCGCTGCTGTGCCTCGGCGCCGCACTGCTGGAGTCCACCGCCGACCTGCTGCCCGACGACCCGGTGCTGGGTGTGCTCACCCCGCTGCGCCTCGTGCTGCTCGTCGGGCTGGTCGCGGCGGTGACGGCCCGCGGCCGGTGGCCGCGGACCCCGCTGGACGTGCCCGTCGTACTCCTGCTGGTCGTCGCGGCCGCGGCGACCGCCCTGGCCGGGCAGCCGTGGGCGCCGTGGCGCGGCCTGCTCACCGCCGTCGGCGTGTGCTACCTCGCCGCCGGGGTGCGGCGTGCCCTGCCGGACTCCTGGCCCGCGGTGTCGCTGCTGGTGCTGGTCGCCGTCGCGGCGGCCGGCGCCGGCGCCGCGCAGCAGGTCGCGAACGGCACTCCCACCGGCTTCTGCCGCGGAGCCCTGGACGGCTCGGCCGACCTGTGCACGGGCGCGGAGCTGATCCGTGCGACCGGCCCGTTCAGCAACCCGAACCTCTTGGCCGCGTTCCTGGTGCTGCTGCTGCCGGTGGCCGCGACCGGGGCGGCCGCGCTGGCCGACCGGACGTCACGGCTGGTCGGGGTGGCGCTGGTCGTCGTCGGCTACGCGGCGGTGCTGCTGACGGCCTCGCGCGGCGGCGTGGTCGCGGCTCTGGCGGGTGTCGCGGCGTTCGTCGTGCTGCGCAGGCCGACCCGCACCCGGCTGCTGCTCGCCGCCGCGGCCGCGGGTGCGGTGGCGGGGATCGCCGCCGCCGTGACGGGCGGGCGGTTCGGCGTGCGCGGCGAGGTGTGGGCGGCGGCCGCACGGCTCGTCGCCGACGCCCCGTTCGGCGTCGGCCCCGGCCGGGCGGGGCCGCTGCTGGACGCGGCGATCCCGGGCGAGGAGGCCTTCGCCCACGCGCACAACCTGTGGCTCCACTGGGCGGTCGAGGCCGGCCTGCCCGGGCTGGTGGCCGCGCTGGTGCTCACCGGTGTGGCGGCGGTGCTGGCCGTGCGCGGGTCCCGTCGGGGATCGGTGGCGGCGGTCGCGGCGGGCGCGGGGCTGGCCGGGTTCGCCGTGATGAGCCTGGCCGACCATCCCGCCAACGCGATCCGGCTCTCGATCGCGCTCTGGGCGGTGCTGGGGCTGCTCGCCGCGGACGAGCGGCTCAGCCGCGCGCGTCCTGCAGGCCGTCGCCCGCGAGGAAGAGCTGGGTGCCCTCCGCGCGGGCCGCGACCGTCACCCCGGTCTCTCCCGCACCCAGCCACACCGACGACCCGCGCTTGATCTCCAGCTCGCCGCCCGCCGAGCGGACGCCCGCCGCCCCCTGCGTGCAGACCAGGATCCGCGGCCCGCTCCCGGGCACCGGGACCTCACCCGCCTCGGGACCGGCCTCGCGGCGTCGCAGCCGGAACTCCTCGGCCGGGGTGTCGTAGCGCAGCCAGCCCCCCGCCGGCGTGCCCCGCAGCACCGGGGCCGTCGCGGCCGTGAAGTCGAGCACCTTCAGCAGCTCCGGGACGTCGACGTGCTTGGGGGTGAGGCCGCCGCGCAGCACGTTGTCGGAGTTGGCCATCAGCTCGACCGCGGCGCCGGACAGGTACGCGTGGAGGTTGCCCGCGGGCAGGTACAGCGCCTCGCCCGGCGCCAGGGTGACCCGCTGCAGCAGCAGCGCGGCCAGCACGCCCGCATCGCCGGGGTAGCGCTCGGAGAGCTCCAGCACCGTGCGGGCCTCGAGGTGGAACTCCTGCGACTGCCCGGCCAGCCGCACGCAGCCCTCCTGCAACGCGGGCAGCAGGGTGTCGAGCACCGACTGCGGCAGGGTGATCCAGGTGGTGAACAGCGCGCGCAGGCCGCCCGCGTCCGGCTGCCCGGCCAGCAGCTCGGTGTGCCCGGCCAGCGCCGGGACGTCGAGCGCGCGCAGCAGCGCCACCGAGGCCGTCGGCTCGCGGAAGCCCACGAGCGCGTGGAAGTCGGTGAGCGCGCAGACCACCTCGGGCTTGTGGTTCGGGTCGCGATAGTTGCGCTCGGGAGCGTCACGGCCGATGCCGGCGGCCTCCTCGCGCGCGTAGCCCTCCGCCGCCTGCACCGCGCTGGGGTGGGCCTGCAGCGACAGCGGCTCGTCGGCGGCCAGCACCTTGAGCAGGAACGGCAGGCGACCCTCCCAGCGCGCAGCGCGGGCGACCCCGAGCTGCGCCGCCGGGTCGGTGGCGATCGCGTCGAGCAACGAGGTGCGGGTGCCGTCGGTGTGGAGCAGATGCGACGGGTCGCCGGGGTGCGCGCCGAACCACAGCTCGGCCTGCGGGTGCGCGGAGGGGACCTCCTGGCCCAGCAGTTCCGCGATCACGGTCCGCGAGCCCCACGAGTACGGCCGCACGGGGTTCTCCAGCAGCTCCACGGTGCTTTGCGTGCTCCTCGGTCGTCGGGCGGGTCTCAGGCCGGTTCGGTGGTGCGGGTGGCCAGTCCCAGGTATACCGCTGCCACGTCGAGCCGCGACGCCAGCAGTACCGCTCGGAGCAGCGCGGCGTGCGGGGCGCCACGGGCCACCTCGTCCACCGGGTGCACCACGTCGGCGTCGGGCAGGGTGGCGCCGGTGCGCCGCAGCACGACCTGGCCCGGGTCGTCCTCCCCGGTGGCCAGCAGCACCAGGCGCGGCGGCAGCGGTTCGCTGCCGGGGGCCGGGTCGTCGAACGGGTCGTGGAACACGTCGCGGGCCGCTCCCGCCCCGGCCAACGCCCGCATCAGGCCGGTGGCCGTGACGCCCTGCGCGACGTCGGCGGCGTGGGCCACGACCCCCGCGTGGGTGGCCAGCGACGACGCGGCGTGCCCGGCCACGGCGGACGCCAGCTCGTCGGCCCCCCACAGCAGCGGGGTGTGCTCGGCCAGGCGCAGCGCCAGCGACTTGGCCGGGTTCATGAACGGCTCGTGGCCGGGCTGGTTGCGCTCGGCCTCGATGTCGAGCAGGTCGGCCAGCACGTCCATGCCGGGGTCCAGGGGCGCACCGAGCAGGCCGAGCGCGCGCAGCACGGAGAGGCCGACGGTCAGTGCACGCGGCAGATCCAGCCCCGGCGGCACCGGGATCCGCGGCTCCACCAGCCGAGCGCGGCCCGCTCCCGCCGCCCCGACCGGACCCTCGGCGGGTGCGGAGAGCACGACCTCCGCACCCCGGCGCACGGCGCGCGCGACGGAGTCGGCCAGCTCGGCGTCGGTGCCGTCGTCGGTGTGGGCGACGACCACGTCGAGCGGGCCGATCCAGCCCGGGGCGGCGTCGACCACGACGACCGGCACCGGGCACGTCACCCCGAGCAGGGCGGTGAGCAGGCCCGCCGCCGATCCGGACGACCCCGGCCTGCGCAACAGCACCAGCGCGCGCGGCCGCAGGCCCGAGAGGTCGGCCACGCCCGCCTCGACCGCGCCGTGGGCCGCCGAGCGCACCTGCGCACCCGCGGTGGCCGCGGAGCGCAGCACGCCGCCGGTGTCTCGCGCCGCCAGCGCCCGCGGGTCGGCGAGCAGGGTGTCGTCGAGCACTAGTGTCCCGTCGTCGGGGCGGTGGCCTCGTCCAGGAGCAGCACCGGGATGCCGTCGACGACGGGGAACCCGCGGCCGCACGCCGTGCACGTCAGCACGTCGGCGTCCGGGTCGGCCGCGGTGCCCGCGCGCAGGGGGGCGTGGTCGTCGGACGGGCAGGCCAGGATCTCCATCAGCTGGGGGTCGAGCTGGACGGCCACGGGGGTCTCCTCCTGAAGTCGGTCGGTCGACCGGGTCCGGTCGACTCTGCCAGGATGCGGGCCTCGGCGCCGGATCCGTACGGGTGTCCGCTCGGTACGCCTGGCCCGCATGCTCAGGCCCTGACGATCGCCAGCACGTCGTCGCGCAGGCGCGCCACGGCCGCGGCGTCGGCGGCTTCCACGTTGAGCCGCAGCAGCGGCTCGGTGTTGGACGGTCGCAGGTTGAACCAGGAACGGTCGGGGAGCATCGCGGTGAGCCCGTCGAGCTCGTCGATCTCCGCGTCGGGGTAGGCGGCCCGCACGGCCGCGACGCGGCCGGGCACGTCGGTCACCGTCGAGTTGATCTCTCCGGACGCCGCGTAGCGGTCGAAGCCCACCATCAGCTCCGACAGCGTGCCCCCCGACGACCCCAGCGCCGCCAGCACGTGCAGCGCGGCGAGCATGCCGGTGTCGGCGTTCCAGAACTCGCGGAAGTAGTAGTGCGCGGAGTGCTCGCCGCCGAAGACCGCGCCGGTCTCGGCCATCGTCTGCTTGATGAACGAGTGCCCGACCCGCGTGCGCACCGGCATGCCACCGTGCTCCGCGACGATCTCCGGCACGGCGAGCGAGGTGATGCAGTTGTGGATGATGCTGCTGCCCGGTGCGGCGGCCAGGGCCCGGACGGCCACCAGCGCGGTGATCGCGCTGGGGCTCACCGGCTCACCCCGCTCGTCGACGACGAAGCAGCGGTCGGCGTCGCCGTCGAAGGCCAGGCCGATGTCGGCACCCTCGGCGACCACCTTCTTCTGCAGATCGACCAGGTTGGCCGGCTCCAGCGGGTTCGCCTCGTGGTGGGGGAACGCGCCGTCGAGCTCGAAGTACAGCGGGACCACGTCGAGCGGGGTGCCCGGCTCCGACGAACACAGCACCGCGGGCACCGTGTGCCCCGCCATCCCGTTGCCCGCGTCGACGACCACCCGCAGCGGCCGCTCCGCCAGCTCGACGAGACCGCGCAGGTGCGCGGCGTAGCCGGCGAGCACGTCGCGGGTGGCGACGGTGCCCCCGCCCGGCCCGGCCGGGACGCCCGCCTCGACGGCGGCACGGATCGCGGCGAGCCCGGTGTCCTGCCCGATCGGGACGGCGCCCGCGCGGCAGAGCTTGATGCCGTTGTAGCGGGCCGGGTTGTGGCTGGCGGTGAACATCGCCCCGGGCAGCCCCATGCTCCCCGAGGCGAAGTAGAGCTGGTCGGTGCTGGCCAGCCCGATGTCGAGCACGTCGAGGCCCTGGTCGGTGACGCCCGCGGCGAACGCGGCGGCGAGCCCGGGCGAGGAGTCGCGCATGTCGTAGCCGACGACGACGGCCCGCGTGGCGCCGTCCTCGGCCCGCAGTAGCCGGGCGAGCGCGGCCCCGATGGCCCGCACCGTCGGCTCGTCGATGCCCTCACCGACGACGCCGCGGATGTCGTAGGCCTTGATGACGGCCGACAGGTCGCTCATGGAGCGAAGCCTAACGATGGGCGCTCACTCGTCGGACGGGCCGGGCAGGACACGCAGATGCCCCCGGCGCCCGGTGGGGGTACCGGCCGCCACGACCTCGCCCGGACGGTCGACGCGCCCGGCCTCCCGCACGGCCTCGGCGAGCGCCGTGAGGTCGTCGCTGCTGTGCTGCGGGGGCGCGAACTCGCCCTCGAAACGCACGACCTCCCAGCCTCGCGGGGCGGTGAGCCGGTGCGCGTGCCGGTTGCACAGGTCGTAGGAGTGGGGCTCGGCCTGGGTGGCCAGCGGCCCGACCACCGCCGTGGAGTCGGCGTAGACATAGGTGAGCGTGGCCACCGCGAGTTCGGTGCACCCCGTCCGCGAACACCGACGCACGCTCAGCACGCCTGCGACCCTAGCGCGTGCCGGGCGCCGATCGCCGCCGCGACGCGCGGGTGGTGGCAGGTCCGGCGACAACTCGGCGCCGGCGCGGCCCGGGCCGCGCGTGCGTCGCGACGATCCGGGCCCGGGCACTACGATCCTCCGGTGACCCTCGCACGACGCTCCCTGCGCCGGGTCCCGCGCAGGCGGGACCGGCGGGGCCGCGGGATGCGCGGGATGCTCCACCCCGTCAGCTCGCCGGGCTACCGCACGCGCGCGGAACGCTTCGACGACCTGGTGCTGGAGGCGCTGGAGCCGATCGAACTGCGCTGGGGGTCCGAGCTGGCCGACCTCGACCTGGCCGTGGACGACGTGCCGGAGGTCGACCGGACCGCACCCGACGAGCTGTCGTGGGGTGCGGGCGTGCTGGCCGACGCGGGCGTGCCGCTGGCCCAGCTGGTGCCCTCGGGGGTGGACCCCGACGGCATGCCGTCCCGGGCCCGCATCGTGATCTACCGGCGGCCGCTCGAGGCCCGGGCGAAGGGTGGGGCCGATCTCGCGGACCTGCTCCACGAGGTGCTCGTGGAACAGGTGGCGGAGTACCTCAACATCGAGCCCGACGCCGTCGACGGCGGCGGCGGAGCCGAGTAGCGGTCGGGCCTCAGATGACGGCGCCGAGTTCGCTGCGGCGCAGCTTGCGGCGCTCCCGCTCGGAGAGCCCACCCCAGATGCCGAAACGCTCGTCGTGCGCGAGCGCGTAGTCCAGACACTCGGCCCGGACCTCGCAGCCCGAGCAGATCCGCTTGGCCTCGCGGGTGGATCCGCCCTTCTCCGGGAAGAAGGCCTCGGGATCGGTCTGGGCGCACAGCGCCCGCTCCTGCCACTCCGGCTCCTCGCCCGCCCCACCGTCGATCACGGTGAAGGGGCCGGCGATCCGATCGACCGGGAACTCGGTCCCCGCGATACCGAGACCCATGTTGAGGGTGTCCCCGGTCAGGACTCCTGCCACCACGTTCACTCGCCCACCTCCCCGCGCCCGGCGAATGGCTGACCCGCGTGCCCCCGCGAATCACAGCCCTGTAAGTACAGCGCTGTCAGTTGACTTAAGCAAGCCGAAGCTGCCAAACGGGTGACGCGGTCCACCCGGACGGTCCCCCGTTCAGCACAATGGACGGGTGCACGGTGTATCGAACCGAGTCAGTCCGTTGTTCCTGGTGCTCGTGGTGGTTGCTGTGGGCGGTGGGGTCCTGACCACCCTGGGCCCACCGGCGCTGCTCACGGCCGGGGTCGTCCTGCTCGTCCTCGGCGGGTGGGCGGTGTCACTGTGCCTGCACGAGTTCGCGCACGCCCTGGTCGCCTTCCGGGGCGGCGACCGGTCCGTCCGGGGCAAGGGCTACCTGACCCTCGACATCCGCCGCTACACCGACGTCGGGCTCTCGTTCGTGCTGCCGGTGCTGTTCCTGCTGCTGGGCGGCATCCCGCTACCCGGCGGGGCGGTGTGGATCAATCACGGGGCGATCCGGTCCCGCGCCGTGCGCAGCCTGGTCTCGCTGGCGGGCCCGGGCACCAACCTGCTGCTCGGTGCGCTGCTGACCGCCGCCGTCGCCACCGTCCCGATGCCCGTCGGGCTCGCGATCGGGCTGTCCTGCCTCGCGCTGGTCCAGGTGCTCGCGTTCGTGCTCAACATCCTGCCGGTACCCGGCCTGGACGGCTTCGGAGCGCTCGAGCCCTACCTGTCGGCGTCCGCGCGGGAGCTGGCCGCGCGGGTACGGCCCTGGGCGCCGATCGTGCTGTTCCTGCTGATCATCGGGGTACCGGGTGTCGCCGCGGCCTTCTTCGACCTGTCCTACGCCGTGTTCGACGCGGTCGGCGGCGACGGCCGCGCCGCGGCGCTGGGCTACGGCGAGCTGCTGTTCTGGCGCTGACCGGCGCGCGGCAGGCACCGGGCCGCCGGGGGCGTCAGCGCTCCCGGGCGGCCGCCACCATGGTGGCCACGGTGTCGCTGCCGACCGGCAGCGCGCCGACCGGCCACCAGCGCAGGTCGTCGGACTCCTCGCTGATCCGCTCCACGGCCCCCGCAGGCGCGTGCACGAGGTAGCGCACGTCGAGATGGCGGGTGGGGACCCCGAGCGAGCAGGTGACCGGGTGGACGTCGACGTGCAGCGGTCGCGGGTCGATGTGCAGGCCCGCGATGCCGGACTCCTCGGTCGCCTCGCGCAGCGCGGCCGCGACCAGTGACGGGTCGCCGGGCTCGCAGTGCCCGCCCAGCTGGATCCATCGCCCGACGCGCGGGTGCAGCGTGAGCAGCGTGCGCTCCCCGACCGCGTCGAGCACCAGCGCGGAGGCGGTGAGGTGGCCCGGCACGCAGGAGCGCTCGCAGGCGTCGGGGCGCGCGTCGAGGAACGCGAGCAGGGCGTGCTTGAGCGCCCGCTGGCCCTCGTCCTTCGGGTCCCACGCGCCCAGCTCGGCGGACGCGACGGCGGCGGCTACCACCGCAGGCCGCCTCGGCCGACGGCGTCGCGGATCACCATTCGCTCCACCCCTCGGCCGGGTCCCGCGGCGTGCGCGGCGCGAGCGGCTCGGCCGGCATGCCGACAGCGATCGCGCCGAGCGGCTGCCAGTCCGCGGGCAGCTCCAGCACCCGGCGCACCACGTCGGGCGCGAAGATCGTCGATCCCACCCAGCACGACGCCAGGCCCTCCGCGGCCAGCGCCACCAGCAGCGACTGCACCGCGGCCCCGCCCGCCACGGTGAACATCGTGCGCTCGCCGACCCGGCGGGCGTCGTCGGGGTAGGTGTGCATCCCGTCCCCGGTGCGGAAGGCGAGGACGAGCTCGGGGGCGCGGCGCAGCAGGTCGCCGCGCGCCATCCGTCGCCCGATCTCCTCACGCGGGCGCCCGTCGGCCTCCAGGTGCGACCGCCAGCGCGCGGCCAAGGCGTCGAGCAGCTCCGTGCGCCGGGACCGCACCCACCCGAACCGGAACGGTGTGCTGTGGTGCGGGGCGGGCGCGGTCAGCGCCACCCCGACGGCACGCCGCAGCGCGGCCGGGTCCACCGGCTCGTCGGTGAACGCGCGCGTGCTGCGCCGCAGCAGCACCGCCTCCCGGCGACCCCGGGCGATCGCCTCCGCGGTGCCCAGCCAGAACATGTCCTCGTCGACCGGGCGGACCAGGTCACGCGCCGTGGACCCGTCGTCGACGGGGGTCAGCCCGCGCACGACGGCGACCGGCAGCCCGCCCAGCTTGCCCTTGACCAGGTCGGCGGCCGCGGCGAGCTCGTCGGCCAGCGCCACCTCCGTGACCAGCAGCTCGTTGCCCTCCGCGTCGCTCACCCCGCCGTAGCGGTGCAGCACGGTGAGCCCGGCCGAGCCGATGGCGACATCGGTCTGGCCCACCCGCCAGGACCGGCCCAGCGTGTCGGTGACGACCACCGCGACGTCGACGCCCAGGCGGGACGCCAGGTCCGCGCGCAGCCGGGCGGCGCTGGCGTCGGGGTCCGAGGGCAGTAGCGCGAGCTCGTCGCGGCGCACGTTGGAACCGTCGATGCCGGCCGCGGCCTGCACGATCCCGAGCTTGCCGACCACGATCGAGGTGTTCCCCCGCCGTGCCACCACCCGCTCGGTCTCGGCGTCGACGAGCTCGCGGCGCAGCGCGTCGCGGGCCTCCGGATCGGCGGGGGCGGTGACGAGCCTGCCCTCGACCTTGGAGAACACCTTCGAGGTGACGACGACGACGTCGCCGTCGGCGAGCCAGGGAGCACCGGTGGCCAGCGCGGCGGCGAGATCGTCGCCGGGGCGGAACTCGGGCAGGCCCCGCACCGGGCGGATCGTCAGCGAGTCGGCGGCGGCGTGGTCAGACACCGGCGAGCTCCACGGCGTCGCGGGCCATCTGCGCGGTGGCCGCCACGTCGGTCATCAGGAGCGGCACCGATCGGACCGATACGCCGGGGACGTCGGCCGAGTCCCCGGGTGCGATCAACCAGCCGTTCAGGATCCCTCCGCGCGCCCGGGATCCGTAGTGGGCGCCGACGGCCGCCGCCGTGGTCTCGACGCCGATCGCGGCCAGGCAGCGGTCGGCCATCCCGCGCAGCGGCCGGCCGCCCACGATCGGCGAGACCCCGACGACCTCGGCCGCGGTCGCCCGCAGCGCATCGCGGGCGCCCGGCACGTCGAGCAGGGAGCCGATGCTCACCACCGGGTTCGACGGCGCAATCAGCACCACGTCGGCTCCGGTGATCGCGTCGCGGGCGGCGGGCAGGATCGTGGCCTCGTCGGCGCCGATCGAGGCGAAGCGGTGAGCGGGCAGCTCGCCCTTGTGCCGGATCCACCACTCCTGGAAGTGGATCGCCTTGCGGGCCTTCGGGCCGGTCGCCGGGTCGTCGACGACGACGTGGGTCTCGACGCGGTCGTCGGTGACGGGCAGCAGCGTGACGCCGGGCTGCCAGCGGTGGCACAGGGCCGCGGTGACGTCGGAGAGCGGGTAGCCGGCTCTCAGCATCCGGGACCGGACCAGGTGGGTGGCGGTGTCCTTGTCCCCGAGCCCGAACCAGTCGGGGTCCGCCCCGTAGGCGGCGAGCTCGTCGCGCACCGACCAGGTCTCCCCCGCATGCCCCCAGCCGCGCACGGTGTCGATCCCGCCGCCCAGGGTGTACATGCAGGTGTCGAGGTCGGGGCAGATGCGCAGCCCGTGCAGCCAGATGTCGTCGCCGACGTTGACCACGGCGGTGACGTCCGCGTCGGGGTAGGCGGCCCGCACTCCGACGAGGAAACGCGCGCCGCCGACGCCGCCGACCAGCACGGTGATCTTCATATGGCCTCCGGAGGTGCGGGCTCCACACCTGCGAGCCTACGACGTGCCACCCGCGCTTCCCGTCCGGTCCCGGACCGTCAGTAGATCGTCTGCCGCAGCCGCTCGGGATACGCGCGGTCGTAGGCCTCGCCGTCGAACCGGCCCTCGGTGATCGCCGCCATGATCTGGCCGACCGGCGGCAGCTCGGCCGGGTCGCGGTGCCGCCCGGCGTCCCACAGGTGCGAGCGGACCAGCGCCTTCGGGCACTGCGTGTAGACGGCGGCGGTGCGCACGACCAGCACGGTCGTGGGCAGCTTCCCCCGCACCGCGAAGCTCTCGCGCAGGGCGTCGTCGGTGGTGAGCTCGGCGGTGCCGTTGACCCGTAGCGTCACCCCCACCCCGGGCACCAGGAACAGCAGCCCGACCCGGCCGTCGACGACGATGTTGCGCAGCGTGTCGAGGCGGTTGTTGCCCCGGCGGTCCGGGAGCAGCAGGGTCCGCTCGTCGGCGACGCGGACGAAGCCGGGGGCGTCCCCACGTGGCGAGCAGTCCGACCCGTCCGGGCCGCTCGTGGCGATCAGCACGAACGGCGAGGCCTCGACGTAGCGCCGGTGCAGGTCGGTCAGGTGGTCGACCTCCTTGGTCAGCGACGTCGGCACCGGCGCGTCGTAGAGCGCCGCCAGCTCCTCGATGCTCCGCACGGTCCCCATGCCCGCGAACCTACGCCGGACGCCCTCCGCGGCCGAGCGGATTGAGCGGCGCACCCTCGGATCCGCCGGGCAGCCCACGTCCGGCGCGGCGCCGGCATCAGCGGAGACCGCGCATGTGCGGAGCCGGTGGACGACATGAGCGGTCATGAATCCCAGATGCCGTCGTCGGCCGCGCTCCCCGTCAGAGCCTCGGCGTCGGCGAGATCCTGCAGCCTCCCGGAGGCGCGCTTGTTGGCGACGAGGTGCTTCACGGCGATGACCGGCATCGGCATTCCGCCGACATCGACCACGATCCGGTCGGACCAGCAGGACTCGAAGTCGACACCGTCGATGCTGGTCAGCAGGTCGATCCGCTTGGGCGGACGGCCGAGCTGGACGACGATCCCGGGCTCACCGAAATCCTCGTCGGTCAGTCCGAGCGAGCCGAATCCGAAGTCGTCCAGTGCCTCGATCAGCCGCCGTACGTTAGCCTGGTCGATCCACACCCAGACGTCGAGATCCTTGGTGTACCTCGGATGACCGTGAGCGGCGACCGCGTACCCGCCGACGACGAGGAACCGGACCTCACGAGCGACGCAGCACTCGATGAACTCGCTCAAGTCGGGGTCCAGCTCCATCAGCCCACCCGTGGTACTCGGCTCGCAGGTTCTGGACATGTGCAAGGCGCTCCGCGACGGGACGGGAGCGCCAGAACGCGACGTCGGTATCCGGCGCACCGAGGCGCTTGCGACTCACCACGCGTGCGATCACTCGATCAGTCTACCGGGCGCGGGTCACATCGCCCGGTAGTCGCGCGGGGAGAACCGGGGGCCGAGCCGGGGGCGGCGGAAGCCGGAGACCTCCACGTAGCGCACGGCCCGCTGGCGCTGGCGCTGCGGCTTGTACGGCGCGAGCACCTCCAGCAGCCCGGCGTCGTCGATCGTGTGCCCGAGCAGGGCCCAGCCGACGACCGACGGGATGTGGAAGTCGCCGAAGCTGACGGCGTCCGCGTCGCCCCAGGCGCGCTGGGCCACCTCGGCCGCGGTCCAGACCCCGATCCCGGGGACGCGGCGCAGCAGCTCGCGACCCGGCTCGCCGCCCAGCTCGGCCGCGGCCTCCAGCCGGTGCGCCACCGCGGCGCAGGCGAGGATCGCGCGCCGCCGGGCGGAGTCGACGCCCGCGCGGTGCCACTCCCAGTCCGGGATCGCGCGCACCTGCGCCGGGGTGGGCGGCACCCGCATCCCCTCTGGGGCGGGTCCGGGGGCCGGGTCTCCGAAGCGGCGGCACAGCTCGCGCCAGGACCGCCGCGCCTCGACGCCGGTGACCTTCTGCTCCAGCACCGCGGGCAGCAGCTGGTCCCACACCCGCCGCGAGGCCCCGAACCGCAGCCCGGGCATCCGCCGGTGCGCGTCGGCGATCAGCGGGTGGCACGGAACGAAGTCCTCGGGCCGGTCGTCGGCGCCCAGCAGCGCGGGCAGGCCGTCGAGCGACCACTGCGCGCCGGGGCCCCAGGCGCGCCCCACCACGGTGCCGTCGGGGCGCCGGTGCACCAGCGTCGTCGCGGCGCCGTCGGGGGTGGTGGCGGTGCGCCAGATGCCCTGGCCGGCCGGTTGCCAGGTGGGGTCCCCGCGACCGCGCCGCAGCGGGGCGAGCGCGCCGGACAGGTCCAGCCGGAAGCCGGGCGTCCACTCGCGGACGAGCGGTTCAGGCATCCGGGGAGAACCGGATGCCGCCGTCGGGCAGCACCGCGCCGGGCCAGATCCGGGCGCCGCCGCGCAGCTCGCAGTCGGCGCCGACCGCCGCGCCGTCACCGACCACCGAGTCGACCACGGTCGCTCGCTCGCCCACCCGCGCACCCGCACCGACCACCGAGTGCACGACCTCCGCGCCGTCGCACACCACGGCGCCGTCGTAGAGCATCGCGCCGACGATCCGCGCGTCCGCCCCGATCCGCACGTCGCGCCCGACCGTGGAACCGCCCCCGACCTGCGCCGACGGATCGACCTGCGCCCCGTCGAGCACGATGGCCTCGCCCGCCGGCCCGGGCAGCGCCGCCGACGGCGCGATGCCGCGCACGAGATCGGCCGAGCCGTGCACGAGATCGGCGGGGGTGCCCATGTCGCGCCAGTAGGCGGCGTCGACGTGACCCGACACGCGTGCGCCGGCGGCGAGCAGCCCGGGGAACGTCTCGCGCTCCACCGACACCGGACGCCCCTCGGGGATGGAGTCGATCACCGCGCGGCGGAAGACGTAGCAGCCGGCGTTGATCTGGTCGGTCGGCGGGTCCGGGGTCTTCTCCAGGAACTCCAGCACCCGCCCGTCGGCGCCGGTGGGGACGCAGCCGTAGGCGCGCGGATCGGCGACGCGCACCAGGTGCAGCGTGACGTCGGCCGCGGTGCGGCGGTGCGTGTCGACGACGGCCGCCACGTCGGTGCCGCCCAGCACGTCGCCGTTGAACACGAGGACGTGGTCGGCCGTGAGGTGCTTGGCGACGTTGCGGATGCCACCGCCGGTGCCCAGCGGCTCGTCCTCGACGACGTAGGTCAGCGCCAGCCCGAGCGCCTCGCCGTCCCCGAAGTGCGCCGAGAACGTCTCCGCCAGGTACGAGGTGCCCAGCACGACGTGCCGCACGCCCGCGGCCCGGATGCGGGAGAGCAGGTGCGCGAGGACCGGCACGCCCGCCGTGGGCAGCATCGGCTTGGGCGCCGAGAGCGTCAGCGGGCGCAGCCGGGTGCCCTTGCCGCCGACCAGCACCACGGCTTCGACGTCGTCCATCGCCATCCCTGAAGACACTAGCGGGCCCGCCGTCGGTCCCGGGCGTAGCGGCGGAGTCCGCTGCGCGTCGGCTCCAGCATGCCCGGCGCCTCGCCGGGCGCGACCTCGACCTCCGCCCCCGGCACGTGCACGACCAACCAGCCCGCCCGACCGAGCCGCTCGCAGAGGTCCACCGAGTCCACGGGGCCGAGGTGGCGCGGATCGAGGCCGTCGACGGAGTCCCAGGCGGTGCGGCGCAGCAGCAGGCAGCGGGCGGAGACCCAGCCCACGGGGCCGGCCACGCGCGGCGCGCCGACCGGGACACGGCCGCGTCGCAGGTCACGGGCAGTGGGCAGGGCGCCGGCACACGCGACGAGCGCGCCGTCCGGGCCACGCAGCCGGGGGCCCAGTGCGCCCGCGCGGGGGAACCGGTCGGCGGCGGCGAGCAGGGTGTCGAGCAGCCCGGGAGGTGGCCGGAGCGCGGAGTCGGCCAGGAGCACCCAGCCCACGTCGGGCGGCAGGGCCACCACTCCCCGGTTGACGGCCGCCGCGCGCGCCACCCGCTCCCCGACCCGCACGACCTCGACGCCCCCGGCCGCGCCGGGCTCGTCCTCGCCCGCGACCGCCACCACGCGTACCGGCCGGGCCGAGACGGCGGGCAGCGAGGCGAGGAAGCCGCCGGTGCCGGGCGGGTGGACCACGACCCCGAGGCCGTCGCCGTACACCGCGGGCGCCTCCACGCCACCACCCTATCGACGCCCACCGGCACCGACGCGTCCGCGCTGCGCCGACCGCGGGCGGGGGCGGGTGGCATCAGTCGTCGGCGGGGTCGCCGTCGAGCTCCGCGAGGGCCCGGGCCGCGTCCGGGTCGCCGCTGTCGACGCCCTCCCGCAGGTACCCGCGGGCCTCGTCGGTGCGGCCGACGTCGATCAGGAAGCGGCCCATCGTGTACGCCCAGCCGGGCTCCCGGTGCCGGACGGCCTCGGCGAACTGCCGCTCCGCACCGTCGACGTCGCCGTACCCGGCCAGCAGGAACTGGCCGTACGCGGTGTGTGCGCGCAGGGCACCGAGCGCACCCGCCCGCCGGTAGAGCACCGCGGCCTCGTCGAACCGGGCCTGGGCGGCGCGCACGTCGGCCAGCGCCAGCACCGTGTCCGGTCGCGACTCGTCGACGTAGGTCTCGGCGGCGATGGACGCGACCGGGACGTCGCCGTCCTCGAGATGGAGGGCCACGAGGTTCGCGGGGGCCTGGCCGTCGCCCGCCTCCGCGGCGCGGGCGAGCACCTGCAGGGCCTCGCCGAGCCGGTCCTGGTCGCGCAGCTGGATCGCCAGGTCGTTGGCGGCGGCGATCTCGCCGGAGGCGACGGCCAGGCGCAGCGTGTCCTCGGCCCGCTCCCGGTCACCGGTCCGGACCAGCGCCACGCCCAGACGTCCGGCGAAGCGGACGTGCCCCTGCTCCACCAGCGGTGCCAGCCACTCGGCCGCGGCGTGCCAGCTGCCGCTGTCGAGGTAGGCCCGCACCAGCAGGTCGGGCGCCGACGGCTCTCCGGTGGCCACGGCGTGGCGCAGCACCTCCACCGCGTCGAGGGCGCGCCCGGCCGCCAGCAGCGCGGCACCCTCCGTCGAGAGCGGTTCGTCGTCGGGCACGCGGATCCTCCTCGATGAGGTGATCCATCGTCCCAGGTCCGTGCCCGGCCGTCACCCTCGGTAGGTGGCGATGACCTTTCTGTAGGCCATCCGGCGCAACGACTCGGGGACCATCCGGTAGCCGCCGCGGAGCACGACGTTGCGAACGTACTGCGTGCGCGTCGTGAACCCGAGCCGGCGGAACCGGCGCTGGACGGCCAGCTCGGCCCGCAGCTGCCCCATCCCGCCGCGCCGGGCGTAGGCGCCCGCCCCGACCCGGTAACGCACCAGCGGCTCGGCCACGTTGGCCACCCGCGCCCCCGCGACGAGCATCTTCGCCCAGAGCAGGTAGTCCTCCATCAGCGCGAAGTCGCTGTACCCGCCGACGGCGCGGACGAGGTCGCGCCGGTAGACGACCGTGGGGTGGTTGAACGGGTCGGCGAACCGGGCGCGGGCGGCGATGTCGGCGGCGCCGGTCGGCGGCGTGCGCGTACCGACGATGTCGTCGGGGTCCTCGCCGAACTCCAGCAGGCCCGCTCCCACCAGGTCGTAGCCGGACTCGATAATCGGCAGCTGCACGGCGAAGCGGTGCGGCATCGAGATGTCGTCGGCGTCCATCCGGGCGACCACGTCGTACCGGCAGGCCTCCAGCCCGGCGTCGAGCGCGGGCCCGAGGCCCCGGTTGCGGGCGCCCTCGAGCACGTCGACGGGCACGGGGCTGGTCGCCACCAGCTCGGCGATCGTGGCGGCCAGCCCGTCCGGTACCGGACCGTCACGCACGATCACGACGTGATCGGGCCTGCGGGTCTGGCAGTCCACGCTGGACCGGAACGCCACGGTCAGGAAAGCGCCGCGGTCACCGGCCCAGACCGGCAGCAGCAGCGAGAACTGTTCGGGCAACGGCCCGCCTCTCCCTTCACCGCGCCCCTCACCCACCGTGACGACGAGCGGGGCGAGCACGATCACCCGCGACACGCGCGCGGCATCACCGGGAAGCCGCGTCCGATGTAGCACCCTAGAAGGCCCGGCGGCACGACCGGTCGCGCGGGAGGTACGTCGGGGGACGGAGCGAGGTGGATCATGGGCGCCGGGACCCCGCCGGAACCGCCGTGGCTGGCCCGCGCCGCCGCCCGCGACGTGCGCAGCGATACCTCCCGGCTCGACCGGCCGCGTCCGGCACGGTCCACGTCGCAGGCTCGGCCGTGGACGCCACCGGAGCCCCGCGGCGGCTCGACCGCGGAGCGCGTCCGCGGCGGCTCGCCCCGCACCGACCGGGGCGGCACCGACCGGTCCGGCACCGGCCGCGGCACCACCGGTCGCGGCCGGGCGGCTCGCACCCCCGGTGACCGGGGCGGCACCGACCGCAGTCCGGACAACGCGAGCCCGCGGCGCGGCCGCCCGCCCGCGGACGGCCGGGGACGAGGGCGGTCCACCGGCACCTCGGCGCCCGCCGCGCCGTCCGGCCCCACACGAACCCCGCGGCCCGCCCGTCCGCCTGCCCGGACCCGCCCGGAGCCCGCCCGCGCGCCCCAGCCGTCCCGGACCCGCACGCAACGGCTGGTGCGGCGGCTGCGCATCGCGACCGTCGTCGCGTCGGTGCTGGTACTCACCGTCACCGGCGCGGCGTGGGGCCTCTACCGCGACATCACCGCCGGCATCGTCACCACCGACGTGGTCCTCGGCGGCGGGGACGGCGGTGACCAGAACATCCTGCTCGTCGGCGTGGACAGCCGCACCGACGCGCAGGGCGACCCGCTGCCGCCGGAGATCCTGCGGGAACTCAACAGCGGCGCCGACACCGGCGTCCTGAACTCCGACACGATCATGCTGCTGCACGTGCCCGACGGCGGTGGGGCGGCGGTGGCGTTCTCCATCCCGCGCGACGCCTACGTCGACATCCCCGGATACCGCCGGGACAAGATCAACGCCGCGTATCCGGCCGTGAAGGCGCTGACGGCCGAGCGGCTCGTCGCCGACGGGGTGCGCGACCGGGCCCGGCTGGAGGCCGAGTCCGCCCGCGCCGGACGCAGCGCGCTGATCGCGGCCGTCGAGCGGCTCACCGACCAGGAGATCGACCACTACGCCGAGATCAACCTGCTGGGCTTCTACAACCTGACCAGGGCGGTCGGCGGCGTCGAGGTCTGCCTGACCGCCCCGGTCGACGAGCCGCTCTCCGGCGCTCGGCTCCCCGCCGGCGCGCAGACGATCTCGGGCCGGGACGCGCTGGCGTTCGTCCGGCAGCGCCACGACCTGCCCCAGGGCGACCTCTCGCGCATCCGCCGCCAGCAGGTGTTCCTCGCCGCCGTCGCCGACAAGGTGCTCTCCGCGGGCACCCTGACCGACCCGTCGGCCCTCGGCGCGCTGATCGACGTCGTGCAGCAGTCGGTGGTGATCGACGACGGATGGGACCTGCTCGCCTTCGCCCAGCAGGCCGCCGACATCGCCGCCGGCAACCTGGAGTTCGTGACGATCCCGACCGCCGGGCTCGAGACGAACGGCCGCGGTGACGTCGTGCTCGTCGACACCGACGTCGTGAGCACCTTCGTCGCCGACCGCATCGAGGCCCGGCGGCTCGCCGCCGAGGAGGCCGCGGCCGCGCGCGAGACCGCCCCGCCGCCCCCCGTCGACGTCATCGCCTCGCGCTACATCGTCGACGTCCGCAACGGGTCGGAGGCGGGTGGGCTCGCCGGGGACGTCGCCACCCACCTCGCGTCGCTCGGCTTCGACCGCGGCACCGTGGACAACACCGACCCGGCGCAGGAGTCGGTCGTGCGCTACACCGGCCCCGACGGCGACGCGGCCCGTTCCGTGGCCGAACAGCTCGGCGGCCTCCCCGTGCGGGGCGACGACACCGTGACCCGGGGGCACCTGCTGGTGGTGCTCGGCGCCGACTTCGACCCGTCGGTGCTGCCGGCACCCGCCCCGGAGACGCCCTCGCCGACCGCGGCGCCACCCCCGCCGGTGGCCGCCCCGATCACCGCGGGCGGCGTGCCCTGCATCGACTAGTGCCGTGTCAAGGAAGGTCGGTGCCGGAATCGGTGGATCCAGGCGTTCGCAGGCAAGGCGCCGCCCGCAGCTCATACCGGGCGTCTTCGCCAGGGCGGCAACGCCGCCTGCGGGCGCCGAGTTCGGTGCCGTAGCTTTCTTCACGCGGCACTAGCGGAGGATGGGCCCGTGATCCTCATCGAATCGCTGCTCGACCGCACGTCGGCCCGCCCGCTGATCACCTTCTACGACGACGCCACGGGCGAGCGCGTGGAGCTCTCCGGTGTCAGCACGGCGAACTGGGCCGCCAAGACCGCGAACCTGCTGCGCGACGAGTGCGACGTCGAGCCGGGCACGACCGTGGCGGTCATGCTCCCGGCGCACTGGCAGACCCTCGCCGTGCTGCTCGGGGCGTGGTGGTGCGGGGCGGAGGTGGTCTCCGGGCCGGCCGATCTCGTGCTCTGCGACGCCGACCGCCTCGACCTGGCCCTGGCCGCGGCACCGGCGAACGGCGTCGTCGCGCTCTCCCTGGACGCGTTCGGCACGGGGCTGCCCGGCCTGCCGGCCGGGGTGCTCGACTACGCCACGGAGGTCCGGCTGCACGGCGACGAGTTCCTGCCGTGGGCGCCGGTGCCCGACTCGGCGCCCGCGCTGGACGGGGAGCCGGCGGCCGGGGTCCTCGCCGACGCCCGCATCCGCGCGGAGCGACTGGGCCTGTCCGGCACCGACCGGGTGCTCTCGACGCTGGACTGGTCGACCCCCGACGGTCTGGGTGACGGCCTGCTCGCCGTCCTCGCCGCGGGTGCGTCGCTGGTGCAGTGCCGCAACGCCGACCCCGCCGCACTGGATCGCCGGGCCGCGGCCGAGCGGACCACGACGCGACTGGGCTGAGCCCGCGAACGGGGCCGCGACACCGCCGACCGCGAGCCGCACGGCTCAGCGCAGCAGCGAGCGCGCCATCACCATCCGCTGGACCTGGTTGGTGCCCTCGTAGATCTGCGTGATCTTCGCGTCGCGCATCATCCGCTCCACCGGGAAGTCCCGGGTGTAGCCCGCCCCGCCGAGCAGCTGCACGGCGTCGGTCGTCACCGACATGGCCACGTCGGAGGCCAGACACTTCGCGGCGCTGGAGATGAAGCCGAGGTTCGGCTCGCCGCGCTCGGCGCGCGAGGTGGCGACGTAGACCAGCTGGCGCGCGGACTCCACCTTCATCGCCATGTCGGCGATCATGAACTGAAGGCCCTGGAACTCGGCGAGGTGCTTGCCGAACTGCTTGCGCTCCTTGACATACGAGATCGCGACGTCGAGCGCGCCCTGCGCGATACCGACGGCCTGCGCACCGATCGTGGGGCGGGTGTGGTCGAGCGTCTTGAGCGCGGTCTTGAAGCCGGTGCCCTCGGCGCCGATGATCCGGTCGCCCGGGATCCGGCAGTTCTGGAAGTAGATCTCGCGGGTGGGCGAGCCGTTGATGCCGAGCTTGCGCTCCTTCGGCCCGACCTCGAAGCCCGGGTCGTCGCGGTGGACCACGAACGCGGAGATGCCGTTGGCCCCCTTCTCCGGGTCGGTGACCGCCATGACCGTGTACCAGGTGGAGACGCCGGCGTTGGTGATCCAGCACTTGGTGCCGTTGAGCACCCAGTCGTCGCCGTCGCGCACCGCCCGGGTCTTCATCGCGGCGGCGTCGGACCCGGCCTCGCGCTCGCTGAGCGCGTAGCTGATCATCGCCTCGCCGGACGCGATCGACGGGAAGACCTGCTGCTTGAGCTCGTCGGAGGCCGAGAGCAGGATCGGGGTGAGCCCGAGCCCGTTGACGCCGGGGATCAGCGACGACGACGCGCAGACCCGGGCGACCTCCTCGATGACGATGCAGCCGGCGAGCTCGTCGGCGCCCTCGCCACCGAACTGCTCGGGGATCGTGATGGCGTGGAAGCCGGCCTTGGTCAGGGCCTCCTGCGCCTCGACGGGATAGCGACCCTGCTCGTCGACCTCGGCCGCGTGGGGCGCGATCTCCTTCTCGGCCAGCGTGCGCACGGCGTCGCGCAGCGCCTCGTGCTCGTCGCTGAGCCGGTAGCTGTCGAAGTCAGGGTTCATGGACGCGATCGTAACGGCACTGCGTGCCGTCAGGCAAGCTCACTGCTACCCTCAGTGCCATGTCACAGCCGCGGAGAGGTCGGTCCGTCGAGGGCCGGGCCGAGGTGCGGCGCGATCTCGTGGCCGCCGCGGTGGCCCTGTTCCGCGACCGCGGCTACGACGACACCACCGTCGACGACATCGCGGCCGCCGCAGGCGTCGGGCGCCGCACGTTCTTCCGCTACTTCCGCAGCAAGGAGGACGCGATCTCGCCGGACCACGAGACCGCGCTCGCCCGCATCGCCGAGATCTTCGAGACGGCCCATCCCGACGAGCCCGCCCCCAGCCTGGTGCTGCGCGCGGGCGAGACCGTGTTCGACCTCTACACCGACGACCCCGCGCTGTCGGTGGCCCGCTTCCGGCTCACCCACGAGGTGCCGGTGCTGCGCGACCGCGAGTCGGCCAGCGTCGACCACTACCGCCGCCTGTTCACCCGCTACCTGCGGCGGCGCTTCGCCGGGGATCCGCACGGGGACCTGCGCGCGGCCGTCACCGGGTCGGCGGTGGTGGCCGCCCACAACCTCGCCCTGCGCGCCTGGCTCGCCGACGGCGCCCCGGCCGGCGGCGTCGAGGCCTGCCTGGGGCGCTTCCGGCGGGTCGCCGACATGCTGCCCCGGGACGCGGATCTGCGCCCGCTCACCGAGCGCCTGGAACTCGCGGTCACCCGCCTGGAGCGCGGCGCGGCGTCCTGAGGTCGCCTGCGGCTCGGCCCGCCGTGGGCGCGCCGCCCGCACGCCCGCCGGCGCAACCCGGTGCTCGCCCCCGCGCTCGGCCGTCCAGGACGCAGCCTCCAGTGGCTCGGTCCTCCCGGGGCTCGGCCTACCGGCGCTCGGCCTACCGGCGCTCGCGCGCGGAAGTGCGTCTCGCGCACTGCCGACACCGCGCGAGACGACCGGCAGCGCGCGAACCGCACGGCAGCGCGCGAGACGTCCGCCGGAGCGCGGAGGATGCCCGCGCACCGACCGGGCGCGGAATGTGCTCGTGCCCGTGCGCGACACCCGGACGTGCGTGATCCCCGGGCCGCATCGTCGGATGCGCAAGCCGAGCTGGACGGGCTCGGGCCCGGGGACCACGGGTGACTGCCTGGAATTCACCGGCACCGCGCCGGTTCCACAACGGTCGAAGAACTGTCCTCTGCGGTGCTAGCGGACAGCCACCTCACGAATCCAGTAGCTACTCAACGCTGGACCACCTCCTCTCACGTGTACCGTCACCCTACGACCGGGCGGCCTACTCGCGCCACGGGGAATTCGCCACGGGGACTTCTCAGCCCAGCGCGGAGGTCACCTTCTCCGCGCGCCCACCCAGGTCGAGGTACACCTGCGCCCAGGCACGATCGCTGTCACCGGCCGGCTCACCATCGCAGTAGGGCAGCGTCCCGTGCTCGGTGTGGAAGCGCATCAGCGCGAAGACCCGGGCGGTGTCGCGCTGTGCCGGGTCGGTGTAGGCCGGACCGGGTTCGCCGGACTGGTGGGGCAGGCAGGTGACCGGTTCGCCGCCTGCATTGTCGAACACGGCGGGTTCCGACGAGCAGCCCGCCACCGCGGCGAGCAGAGCGAGGCCGAGCAGCAGACGGCGCACGACGTCCTCCGGGATCAGAAGCCGGCGAGGCTGCGCAGCGCGAGCCCGACGCCGACGGCGAGTACGAGCAGGGCGGTGGCCACCGGCAGCGCCGCGAGCAACCGGCCGGCGCGGTCGCGCCAGGCCTGGGTGCGTTCCATCCGGACGAGCCGGTCGCGCACCGAGACCAGCAGCAGGCCGGCGGCGGTCAGGGTGCCGGCCATGCCCAGCGCATAGCAGGCGACCAGCACGAGACCGAACCACGGGCGGTCTGCCCGCACGGCGGCCAGCAACACGATCACCGCGGTCGGGCTCGGCACCAGGCCACCGGCCATGCCCATCCCGATCAGGCTGGTGCGACTCCACCGGTCCGGTTCAACCCCGTGTCCACCGTGCCCGTGGCCATACCCGGGCACCCCGTGGCCGTGGCCGTGGCCGACCCCGCCGGTGCCGATCGCCGCCCCGACCAGCACCCCGGTGCGTTCGGCCGCGGGCAACGCGGCCAGCTCGCGGCGCCGCACGATCGCGGTGCGCAGCAGCAGCACCCCGACCGCGGCGACGAGCAGCCCGCTGACGACCCCGAGCCAACGCAGTGCCGTGACCGGCGAGAACGTAGCGACCAGCGAGAGCAACACCCCGAACACGAGCACCCCGGCGGTGTGCGTGACGGTCACCGTCGCGCCGACCACCAGCGCGTCGCGGCGGGTGCCCTGCTTGCCGGCCAGGTACGCGGCCATCACGGTCTTGCCGTGCCCGGGCAGCGCGGCGTGTGAGGCGCCCAGCACCAGCGACATCACGACGGCGAGCGTCGCGAGCACCGGCGAGAGCTGCGGGCCGGCGGCGATCCCGGAGAGCAACCGCTCCACCGCCTGGGCGGCCGAATCGAACCAGCCGACCCCGGTGACGGGCAGCGCCACCAGCGGCTCGACGGCCGTTCCACTGCCGGGTACGACGGTGATCTGCGCCGAGCGCTGGTCCCGCGGGCTGGCCAGCAGGTCCTCGGGGTAGGCCCGCAGCTCGTCGGAGATGCTCTCGGCGGGAACGTCGCTCGCGTCGATCCGTAGCCCGTCGCCGGTGGCGGTGATCTCCCGCCAGCCGATCCGGTCCGCGGCGAACGTGTCTGCGAAGGTCACGGTCGCGCGACCGTCCAGGTCGGCGGCGGCGGCGAGCAGGCAGGTCACCCGGGTGGTGGGCAGGCCCTGCTCCCCGATCGGGTACTCCGCGGTCGCCGAGGTCACGGTCAGTACCACCGCGACCCCGTCGACGGCGACGGAGGTGGCAGGCAGCATCGCAGCGCAGGTCATGTCGGCGTGCGCGGCGCCCTCGGCGGCGGAGATGGTGCCGTCGCCGTCGGTGTCGGTGGCCCGGCGCTGCTGGACCGTGGGGATCTCCGCGGAGTCCAGGACCGACAGCACCTCGACCCGGTCCGGGGACAGGGTGATGGCGTCGTAGTGGTTGACGGTGAAGTTGCCCAGCGGATGGGCCTGGGCCTGCGGCGGGTGCACCGGCACCAGCAGCAGGGCACCGACGGCCAGCATCAGCACCGTCGCACGGGAGAGGAACCTCATGACAGCCGCTCGATCGTGGCGCGCGCCTCGGGGGCGTGCAGCGGATGGAAGTTCGGGTTGGTCTCCAGGGCCTCGCCCAGTGCGGCGACCGCCTCGGCCGGCCGGTCCAGGGCGGCCAGGATCATCCCGCGATGGTGGTCATAGCTCGCGTTGCGCCAGCCCAGGGCGTCCGCCCGCTCGGCGTAGGTCAGCGCCTCGGCGTGCCGGCCGTTCACGTGCAGCGCCCAGGACAGGGCGTCGGCACTGAAGATGCTCTGCCGCCGGTCCCACTCGGCCTGCGCCAGGCGCAGCGCCTCGGCCGGGTCGCCGTGGTCGGCGGCGATCAGCGCAGCGACCTGGTCGTCGGTAGATCCCTCGGTCGCGTAGAGCGACTGCTGGACGGCGAGCACGTCGTACTGGGCGCGGGCGTCGTCGTCGCGCCCGGCGGCCTCCAGCAGCTCCCCGTACTCCAGCAGGTACTGGGGCAGCGGGATCCGGGTGGTGATCGCGGCGTAGGCCTCCAGGGCCTCGTCGACCCGGCCCTGCGCCCACGCCACCTTGGCCTCCCCCTGGGCGAGCGCGACGTCGTCGGGGGCGGCGACCAGGCCCGCCGCGTAGTGCTCGGCGGCGCCGTCGACGTCACCGGCATTCCAGGCCAACTCACCGAGGTAGTAGCGGCAGTAGGCGATGTCGGCGGGGGTGTTCGCGGAGGACAGCGCACGCTGCATGGCCTGGCGGGCCTCGCCGGGACGCCCGTTGAGTTCCCGGTCGTAGGAGGCCCGGGTGAACGCGGCCAGGCCCGGATCCACGCCGAGCATCGACTCGATCGCGGCCGACGCGGCGGCGGTGTCGCCGAGCTGGGTATAGGCGTCGGCCAGCACGCCGTAGACGGCGCCGGTGTAGGGGCGCAGGACGCGGGCCCGTTCGCCCAGGTCACGGGCGGTGGCGAAGTCGTGGCGAGCGTTGGCCAGCTGCCCCATCCCGATCAGAGCCTCGCCGTTGTCATCGGGTTCGACCTCGAGCGACCGGTCCAGCGCGCCCTGGGCGCGGCCGTAGTACGACGGGTCACCGGTGAGCCTGGCCTTCTCCACGTAGGCGGCCCCGAGCTTGGCCCACAGCGGCGCGTCGGCCGGGTTGCGCCGCAGCGCGACCTGCGCCCGTTCGATCGTCTCGTCCAGGGCGGACGGCTGCGCCATGGGCGCGGCTGGCGGAGCGGGGGTGGCGTGGGGGGTGAGCGCGCCGGCCACCACGATGACCAGGAGCAGTACACCGATGACGACCAGCAGGGCGGGGACCCTGGAGCGGGGCTGACCGGTCATGGGGAAGACCTTTGCAGTAGGGACCGAGTGGCTCCGGCTCGGGGCGGAGCCGGAGCCACTCGGGTCTTCGGGTGCGTCAGTCGGTGACCGAGGTCACTGCTGGCGCAGGTGGCGCGTCGCGCCCGCTCCGATCAGCACCATGCCGGCCATGCCGGTCATGACACCGGGAAGCAGGTCGGTGAGGAAGCCGAGCGGCCCACCACCGGTGGCACCGCCACCGGGGGTGGAGTTGTCCGCCGGAGCGGCCGCCGGGGCGCCCTGGGCGACGGTCCCGTCGCCCTGGCTGTTCGCCGCGTCGTTGACGTTCAGGTTGTTGGCCGCCACGACGTAGGGGAACTCGTTGCTGAACGCCTTGTCGTTCTCGTTGACCGCATCGCCGCCGGCGAGCGGGCCGGTGAGCACGGCCGGGTCGAGAGCGGCACCCTGCAGTGCCACCAGGCCGATGTCGACGACATCGTCGGCGAGACGGCGGCCGTTCGGGAAGCCCTGGATATCGCCGCCCAGCACACCGAGGCGGCTGAACTCGGTCGGGGTGCCGTCCAGCGCGGTCGGCTCCTTGATGGCGGTGTTGAGCCGCAGCATCTCCGAGGGCACGAAGGCCTTCGGGTCGGCGTCGGCGTTCAGGATCTGGCTGTTCAGATCGGCCGCGATCGGGGCGGCGGAACCGTCCAGCGTGGGGGCGTCGACCGCGATGCCGGTCAGGAAGATCTCGACCAGGTCGTTGCGAGGGGTGGCCGGGGCCGGGATGCCGTAGATCGCCTCGACGAGCTTCGGGACCTCGGGGTCGGTGACCCGCTCGACGACGGCCGGGATGGTGGCGTCGAGGTCCGGACTGATCGCGTTGAACGCGTCCTTCAGGCTGACCGGCAGGACCACCTCGTTGACCAGCGGGTTGCCCAGGCGCGAGACCTGGACGTAGTCGCCGGAGGCCTCCTCGAGCCCGCCACCGTAGGTGACGTTCGAGAGCCGGTCGGTGGTGCTCCACACGCCGATGATCGGGTTGTCCACGCCGTTGCCGTTGAGCGCGACCTCGTCGATCGGCACCTCCAGCACGGTGGTGTTGACGTTGTAGCCGGCGAGGGTGTCCTGGCCGATCTCGGACAGGTCACCGCCGTAGAGCAGGTCGAACACGCGCAGGTCGAGGAAGAACGGGTCCTCGACCTGGCCGACGAAGGTGGTGCCGTCCTTGCCCACCGGAACGGTGGCGTCCTCGATCAGCGCGTCGTAGTCCGGCACCGACGCGGGGCCGGTGTTGGACGGCGCGGCCTGACCCTCGGCGACGACGGTCTCCGTGCCCTTGGCGTCGATCTTGGTCAGCGTGTAGTACTGCTTGAACAGCAGGTTCTCGTCGTCCAGGCTCTCCACCGGGCCGTTGGCGTAGAGGAACGTGTCCTGCTGCGCGGCGTTGTCGGTGGTGAACTCGTAGCGGTAGGTGGTGTCCGCCACCGCGTCGCCGTCCGAGTCGATCTTGATGTTGTAGTACGCGTCGTCGGCCCACGGGTAGAACGTGGGGCCGCCGTTCGGCTCCTGGAGACCGAACCAGTTGGCCACGAAGGTCACCTTGTCCGGGCTCTCCGGCGAGACGAACGCGTAGACGTCGGTGTTGTCGTAGGCGGGGGCGTCCGCGATGAGCGGCGCCTCCCGGTGGGATGAGGCGACCGCAGCGCCGCTGGGGATCAGCGCGAGTGCGGTGGTGGCGAGCGTGCTGCCGGCGATGATCATCGCTACGGCCGCGCGACGCCTGCGCGGGGTTTCGGACATCGTCCATCCTTTCCCCGGACCCGGCTGGGGCACCGGCCCGGGAGACGGTGCGGCGTCGAGCCCCCGCACCAACCAACTCCAGAAGCGGCCCGAAATGGACCGTCAACGGTCGAACGACCGCGAAACGCGGAAAGATACTCGCCGATCCGGATTCACCCCGGACGAGTTCGTGAAGAAAATGCCGAAGCCATTTAATGCATATCAGTGGCGACAAGCTCGGGATCGACCCAGGCGAACGGCCGGCCCGGGACGTGGCCGACGAGCGCCTGCCGCAGCTCCGCCACCGACACCGCCCCCGCGGCCGTCCGCCCGGCCAGCACGCTCGCCACGCGCGCCAGCCTGGTGAACGACAGCGTGCGCGGGACCACGTGCAGCGCGACCCCGCGCCGGCCCGCCCAGCCCGTGACCACGGGAGGCGCGTCGTCCGCGACCAGCCGCAGCACGTCCGCGGGCACGTCGTCGAAGGCGGCGAGGAAGGCGGCGAGCGCGTCCGGGTCGGAGTGCCGGCCCGCCTCGAGGTCGTCGAGGCGCGCGCCGAGCCGGGGACGCTCCCGCAGCGGCACCGGCGCGCCGCAGGACTTTCCGACGGTGAGCATCAGCAGCCGTGGATCGGGATCGAGATGCATCCCGGCCACGGCGGCCGGTGCGTCGTCGAGCGGTGGCTCCGTGGCGAGCCGGACCCGGCCACCCTCGCGCGGAACGACTCCCCAGCTGCGCCAGACGTTGGCCACCGCGACGTTGCTGACCCCCAGCTCGGACGCGAGCAGGCGGCTCGACCAGCGCCGGGCACGCAGCCGCGGAGGCAGTTCCTGCAGCGTGCGCTCGATCACCGCGGCCGGGTCCACCGACACCGGCCGGCCCGACCGGGGGGCGTCCCGCAGGCCGGTGAGCCCGTCGGCGCGGTAGCGCTCCCGCCAGGTGATCACCGTCTGCTTGGAACAGCCGAGCTCGGCCGCGACCGCGGTGGGCCCGAGCCCGTCGGCCGAGAGCAGGACGATCCGGGCACGCCTCGCGACCGTGGACGCACCGTCACCCGAACCTGCCCACTCCTGCAGGGTCCCGACGTCCGCCGAATCCACCGGCAGCGGTGGAAATGTGCGCATCAGCTGGTCGCTCCACACCCCGTACCGTTCCCCGAAATCCAGGAACTTGATTAACGCTCGCTCGACCCGGGTCCGGTGGCCGTTATTCGGAGCGCCTTACGGGAATGTCTTTCGGCGATCGACCGTCGCGCGGTTTTCACCCGAACGAGTGAACGTCAGCGGGGATCGGCCAGACGGTCGCGCAGCGCTGCGTCCTTCGCCAGCACGGATTGCGCCAGCTCCGCCTGGAACCGTTCCATCCGGTCCAGCAGCGCCGGATCGCCCGCGGCGAGGATGCGGACGGCGAGCAGCCCGGCGTTGCGGGCACCGCCCACGGCCACCGTGGCGACCGGCACCCCCGCGGGCATCTGCACGATCGACAGCAGCGAGTCCAGCCCGTCGAGCCGGGCCAACGGGACCGGGACGCCGACGACGGGCAGCGGCGTGGCGGCCGCGACCATGCCCGGCAGGTGCGCCGCGCCGCCCGCCCCCGCGACGATGACCCGCAGGCCGCGACCTGCGGCCGAGGTGGCGTAGTCGAGCATCCGCTGCGGTGTGCGGTGCGCGGAGTACACGCCCACCTCGTGGGGCACGTCGAACTCGGCGAGCGCGGCGGCGGCGGCCTCCATCACCGGCCAGTCCGAGTCACTGCCCATGATCACACCGACGAGCGGCTCAGGCACGGGGCGCTCCGGTGTGGGGGGACCAGCCGTCGGGCCACCGCGCGGTCGAGAGCCACGCGGCCGCGAGCGCGGCGCGCCCGCGGACGGTGGCCATGTCGCGGCCGAGCGCGGTGACGTGCCCGATCTTGCGGTCCGGGCGCGCCGCCTTGCCGTAGAGGTGGACCTTGACGTCGGGGAGGCGGGCGAACAGATGGTGCACGCGCTCGTCCATGCCCATCGCGGGCTCGTGCGCGGCGCCGAGGACGTTCGCCATGACCACCGCGGGCGCGGTGGCGGTCGTCGTCCCCAGCGGGTAGTCCAGCACGGCCCGCAGGTGCTGCTCGAACTGCGAGGTGCGGGAACCCTCGATGGTCCAGTGCCCGGAGTTGTGCGGGCGCATGGCCAGCTCGTTGACCAGGACGGCGCCGGAGGTGTCCTCGAACAGCTCGACGGCGAGCAGGCCGGTGACGCCCAGCTCGGCGGCCAGTCGCAGCGCGAGCCGCTGCGCGCCCGCCGCGACGTCGTCGTCGAGGTCGGGGGCGGGGGCGAGCACCTGCACGCACTGCCCGCCCTCCTGCACGGTCTCCACGACCGGCCACGCCGACGCCTGCCCGTGGGGCGAGCGTGCGACCAGCGCGGCCAGCTCGCGGCGCAGCGGCACGGCCCTCTCGACCATCAGTGGCGTGCCGACGGCGAGCAGCTCGGCCACCAGGCCCCCGGCGTCCTCGTCGAGCACCCAGACGCCGCGGCCGTCGTACCCGCCCCGGACGGCCTTGAGGACCACCGGCCAGCCGTGGACCGCGCCGAACGCGGTGACGTCGGCGGGCTCGTGGACCGACGCGTGGTCCGGCACCGGCACGCCCAGGTCGGCGAGCCGGGCGCGCATGGCGAGCTTATCCTGGGCGAACAGCAGCGCGTCCGGCCCGGGATGCACGGGCACGCCCAGCCCGACGAGCCGGTGCAGGACCTCCGGGGGGACCTGCTCGTGGTCGAACGTCACCGCGGAGCAGCCGCTCGCGAACGCGCGCATCGTCGGAGGATCGTCGGCCCGCCCGAGCCGGACGTCGGCACAGACCAGCGCGGCCGGGTCGCCCTCATCGACGGCGAGGACCCGCAGGGACTGGCCCAGCGCGATCGCGGCCTGGTGCGTCATCCGGGCCAGCTGACCGCCGCCCACCATGCCGACGACGGGCAGCGGGCCCCCGCCGGGCAACCGAGAAGTCACGTCCACAGTGCTCGAAGCCTACGTCCGCCCGCCCGGGCCGGGGCGCAGGGCCCGGGTCTGGCACGATCGAACGGGTGTCCGTCGTCGAGTCGGTGCTGGCCCAGATCCCGCAGCCGTACCGCGCCGTCGCGATCCGCCACCGCGAACTGTTGAAGTTCGCCATGGTCGGCGGCACCACGTGGATCATCGACACCGCCGTGTTCCTGCTGCTCAAGAACACCGTGCTGGTCGAGAAACCACTCACCGCGAAGATCATCGCGGTGCTGGTGGCCACGATCGCGTCCTACGTGCTCAACCGGGAGTGGTCCTTCCGTACCCGGGGCGGACGCGAGCGCGCCCACGAGGCCACGCTGTTCTTCCTGGTCAGCGGCATCGGGGTGGCCGTGTACACCGCTCCGCTGGCCGTCTCCCGCTACGTGCTGCACCTGAGCGTGCCCGACGTGAGCCTGTTCTCCCAGGAGGTGGCCGACTTCGTCAGCGGGCAGATCCTCGGCGTGCTCCTCGGCATGGCGTTCCGCTGGTGGGCGTTCCGCCGCTTCGTCTTCCCCGACGAGGACGCGCGGCGCCAGGTGCCAGCGGGCGCCGAGTAGCCCGGACGACGGTGCCGCCGACGGGACCCGCTCAGCGCGGCCCCGAGGCGCCGCGGCGGCCCTGGGCCACCACGTCCTCGGCGCGCGGGGTCGGCAGGAAGATCGTGAACGTCGGCGGGCGGGCCCGGGACAGCTCCAGGCGCCCCCCGTCCGCCTCGACCAGCGCGCGGGCCAGCGCCAGACCGATGCCGGTGGAGGAGCCGACGGACACGCCACGCTCGAAGACGTGCGCCACGAGCTCCTCCGGCACCCCCTCGCCGGCGTCGGTGACCTCGATGACCAGGCTCTTCTCCGTGGCCCGCGCGGCCACCGTGACGGTACCGGCGCCGTGGCGCAGCGCGTTGTCGAGCAGGGCGCCGACGGCCTCGGTGATCCGCGCGGGGGTGACGCGGGCGAGCAGCCCCTCGGGCACGCGCATCCGGAGCGTGCGCCCGGCCGCCCGCAGCGCGGGCCGCCACTCCTCGGCGACCTGGTCGAGACCCACCCGCAGGTCGAGCGGTTCGGCCCCCGCCGCCCGGGCCGCCCGGGCCGCCTCCAGCAGCTCGTCGAGGACGGCGGCGAGCTTCTCCGCCTGGTCGAGCGCGGCGAGCGCCTCGGTGCGGGCGCTGGGGTCGGGATGTGTCGAGAGCTCGTCGAGGCGCAGCTGCAGCGCGGTGAGCCGGCTGCGCAGCTGGTGGGACACGTCGCCGACGAGCTGGCGCTCGCGCTGCACCAGCTCCGCGAGCGCGGCGGCGGAGGCGTCGAGCACCTCGGAGACGCGGTCGAGTTCGGGGATGCCGTGCCGGACGGGGGCGGAGCGGAAGTCGCCTGCGCCCAGGCGGGCCGCGCGGTCGGCGACGTCGCGCAGCGGTTCGGCGAGGCGGCGCGCGGTGAGCGTCGCGACGACGGTGCCGGTGGCCACCGACAGCACGATCAGCAGCAGCACCACCAGCGTCACCTGCACCTGCTGGGCGAGCAGGACCGCGCGGGGCTCCTCGATGGTGATCAGCCCACCGGGCCCGAACGGCAGGGTCTCGGCCACCGGGTCGGGCCCGACGTCGACACCGATCACGAGGGGTTCCCGGCCCTCCTGCTCCAGCACGAGCCGTCCCCCGGCCGGCACGGCGAGCTCCAGACCCGCGACGTCGACCACCGCGTCCGGGCCCTCCAGCCGGGCCGCCACCTGCTCGAGGCGCGACGTCAGCTCGGCGCGGTCGAAGTCGTCGACGAGCTGCCACGTCGTGATCGCCAGCGGGCCGCCGAGCACCAGCGCGGTGAGCGCGACCACGAGCAGCGTCGACTGCAGGATGCGACGGCGCATCTAGCCGTCGCCGGGTTCAGTCATGGTTGAAGCGGAAGCCGACACCCCGGACCGTCGCGATGCGCCGCTCCCCGCCGATCTTGCGGCGCAGCCAGGACATGTGCATGTCCAGGGTCTTGGAGGTCTTCATCTCCGGGTCGTTCCACACCTCGCGCAGGATCTCCTCGCGGGTGACGACCTGCCCGGCGCGCAGCAGCAGCACCCGCAGCAGCTCGAACTCCTTGTTCGCCAGGCCCACCTCGGTGCCGTCGACGAGCACGCGGCGCCCCGACAGCTCCATCCGCACCCCCGCCACCTCGACCGACTCGGGGGTGCGGCGGCGCAGCAGCGCCCGCACCCGGGCCAGCAGCTCGGCGAGCCGGAAGGGCTTGCCGACGTAGTCGTCGGCCCCGGCGTCCAGGCCCACGACGAAGTCGACCTCGTCGGTGCGGGCGGTGAGCATCAGCACCGGGAGGTCGGGGTGGTCGAGGCGGACGCGCCGGCACACCTCCAGGCCGTCCATGCCGGGCAGGCCCAGGTCGAGGACGAGCAGGTCGACGTGCCCGGCCTGGACACGGGCGAGCGCGGCGTCACCGTCGACCGACACGTCGACCGCGTAGCCCTCCCGGTGCAGCGCGCGCGACAGTGGCTCGGCGATGGCGGCATCGTCCTCGGCCAGCAGGACCGTGGTCACGCTGCCACCATACGGCCCCCGTACCGCAGCTCAGGTGCGGAACCCGCCTGCAGAGGGCGCGTGCGCCGCACGGTCGAATCAGCACCGGCGACCGGCCATGGCACGCCTGCGGATTCCCGATCGTCGATCACCGCGGATGACCGGAGCCAACCGCGGCAGCCCCAACCGGAGATCATCGGATGGGAACAGGAGCCGGGTCGGGGCACGTCTCGACGTTCCGAGCTGCCGATCACCAGGTGGCCGGCCCGCCCACAGCATCGCCGTCGCACGGGCACCCGGCGTCCTGGTGACCGCACCGGCGTCCCGGTGGCCGCACCGACGTCCCGGTGGCCGCACCGACGTCCCGACGCCGGTGCGGTGCCCACGACGCCGGTGCGGTGCCGGTCGCGAACACCGGGCATCCTTGGCGGCCGTGAGCACCCCCGATCTGGACCTCGCGCTGCGCCTCGCCGACACCGCCGACGCCGTCACGCTCCCCCGCTTCCGGGCCGCCGACCTCCGGGTGACCCGCAAGCCCGACCGCACCCCCGTCACCGACGCCGACACCGCCGCCGAGGCCGCCCTGCGCGCCGCCAACGGCGCGGAGCGGACGGACGACACCGTGCTCGGCGAGGAGGAGGGCGGCGACGTCGCCGACACCGGCCGGGGCTGGGTGCTCGACCCGATCGACGGCACCAAGAACTTCTCCCGCGGCCTGCCGGTGTGGGCGACGCTGATCGGGCTGACGGTCGACGGCACGCCGGCGGTCGGTGTCGTGAGCGCCCCGGCGCTGGGCAGACGCTGGTGGGGGGCCACCGGGCACGGTGCGTGGACGACCGACTCGCCCGGCGCGCCCCCGCGGCGGATCCGGGTGTCGGCGGTGGCCGACCTGGCGGACGCGTACCTGTCGACCACCGACTTCCGCAGCTTCACCGCAGACAGCTGGACGCGCCTGGCCACCGCGGTGTGGGAGACCCGCGCGTTCGGCGACTTCTGGCAGTACTGCCTGGTCGCCGAGGGCGCCGTCGACGTGGCCGTGGACGCGGGGGCGAGCCCGTGGGACCTCGCCGCGCTGGTCCCGATCCTGGCCGAGGCGGGCGGTCGTCTCACCAGCCTCGCCGGCGCGGACACCTTCCGGGGCGGTGACGGCATCGCCACCAACGGCGTCCTGCACGAGCAGGCTCTGAAGACCCTGGCCTCCTGATCCCGACCCGCACACGCACAGCCCGACTCGCGCGCACCCAGACCCCGACTCGCGGGCAGGGCGGGCCCGATCCCCGCGAGTCGGGGTCTCGCGGAGCGCGAGTCGGGGCGTGCGTGCGGCCGTGTCGAGCGAAGCGTGCGAGCAGCCGTAGCCTGGGGGCACCATGACCGAGCAACTCTCCCCGCCCCGCGCCACCGGCCAGATCGCCGCGGAGGCGGTACGCCGCCGCACGTTCGCCGTGATCAGCCACCCCGACGCGGGCAAGTCGACGCTCACCGAGGCGCTCGCGCTGCACGCGTCGGCCATCGACTCCGCGGGCGCCGTGCACGGCAAGGCCGGGCGCAAGGGCGTCACGTCCGACTGGATGGAGATGGAGCAGGCGCGCGGCATCTCGATCACCTCGGCGGTGCTGCAGTTCGTCTACCGCGACCACGTGATCAACCTGCTCGACACCCCCGGCCACGGCGACTTCTCCGAGGACACCTACCGCGTGCTCGCCGCCGTCGACGCCGCGGTGATGCTGCTCGACGCGTCGAAGGGTCTGGAGGCGCAGACGCTCAAGCTGTTCGACGTCTGCCGCAGCCGCAGGATCCCCGTGCTCACGTTCGTCAACAAGTGGGACCGCCCCGGCCGCGAGGCTCTGGAACTGCTCGACGAGGTGGAGCAGACGATCGGGCTGCGGCCGATGCCGATCACCTGGCCGGTCGGGATCGCCGGTGACCTGCGCGGCATCGTCGAGTGCGGCACCGGCGAGCTCTACCGGTACTCGCGCAGCGCAGGCGGCGCCCGGTCCGACATCGAGGTGCTCGACCCCGCGACGGCGACGGAGCAGGAGCCGCTCTACGCCGAGACCGTGGACGGCGAGATGGCGTTGCTGCGCGAGATCGGCGCGGAGTTCGACGAGACCGGCTTCCTCGCCGGCATCGCCACCCCGGTGCTGTTCGGGGCGGCGTTGCAGCAGGTGGGGGTGGCCCGCCTGCTCGACGCGCTGGTCGACCTGGCCCCGGCGCCCGCACCCCGCCCGGACGCGCAGGGCACGCCGCGCGATCTGGACACGCCGCTGTCCGGGCTGGTGTTCAAGGTGCAGGCCGGGATGGACCGCTCCCACCGCGACCGCACCGCCTTCCTGCGCATCAACTCGGGGCGCTTCGAGCGCGGCATGGTGTTGACGCACGCCGCGTCCGGACGCCCGTTCGCGACGAAGTACGCGCAGGCGGTGTTCGGCCAGCAGCGCAGCACGCTCGACGAGGCGTTCCCCGGCGACATCGTCGGGCTGGTCAACGCGGGCGCACTGCGCCCCGGCGACACGCTCTACGCCGACCTGCCCGTGGAGTTCCCCACGATCCCGAGCTTCGCGCCCGAGCACTTCTCGGTCGTCCGGGGCCGGGACGCCGGCCGCTACAAGCAGTTCCGGCGCGGCATCGAGCAGCTCGACAGCGAGGGCGTCATCCAGGTGCTGCGCTCGGACCGTCGCGGCGACCAGGCCCCGGTGCTCGCCGCGGTGGGACCGCTGCAGTTCGAGGTGGTCACCGCCCGGCTGGAGACCGAGTTCCGTGCGCCGGTCACGCTGGAGCCGCTCGGGTACTCGGTGGCCCGGCTCACCGACGCGCAGGGCGCGGAGGTCCTCGACAGGGAGAGCGAGGTCGAGGTCCTCACCCGCTCCGTCGACGGCGCGCTGCTGGCGGTGTTCGGCAACAAGTGGCGGATGGAGACGGTCCGCCGCAAGCACCCGGACCTGATGATGGAGCCCCTGCTGGCGGGAGCCGTCGAACGCTAGTGCCGTGTCAAGGAAGGTCGGTGCCGGAATCGGTGGATCCAGGCGTTCGCAGGCAAGGCGCCGCCCGCAGCTCATACCGGGCGTCTTCGCCAGGGCGGCAACGCCGCCTGCGGGCGCCTGGGCCGCCGAGTTCGGTGCCGAACCTTTCTTGACACGGCACTAGTCTCCGTGATCGACAGCGAATCCGAAGGAGGCACCGTGGCCGACACCGTCAACGTCGCGACCATCACCACCGACGCCGCGCACCGCGTGATCGCGGCCGCCGAGGCGAAGGCCGCCGAGATCGGCGTGCCGATGTGCATCGCCGTGGCCGACACCGGCGGCAACCTCAAGGCGTTCTCCCGGATGGACGGGGCCGCGCTGCTGTCCACCCAGGTGGCCCAGGACAAGGCGTACACGGCCGTCGGGTTCGGCATGCCGACCCACGGCTGGCACGACTTCATCAAGGATGATGCGCCGCTCGCCCACGGCGCCCCGACCGGCATCGACCGGCTGGTGATCTTCGGCGGCGGGTACCCGATCCAGGTCGACGGTGCGGTGGTCGGCGCGATCGGCGTCAGCGGCGGGCACTACAGCCAGGACCAGGACGTGGCCGAGGCCGGTCTCGCGGCACTGGCGTGACCGGGCCGGGAGCGGGTACGAGTGCCCGCACCAGCGAGCTCGCCTTCGAGGATCTCACCCCCGGGCGCGTGTTCGAGCTCGGCACGACCGTGGTCGACCGCGAGGAGATGGTGGCGTTCGCACGCCGGTTCGACCCCCAGCCCTTCCACGTCGACGAGGCCGCCGCGGCCACCTCGCTGTTCGGCGGGCTGGCGGCGTCGGGGTGGTTCACCGCCGGGCTGTGGATGCGGCTCTACGTGGACGAGGTGCTCAGCCGCGCGACCTCGCTCGGCTCGCCGGGCGGGGAGGACATCGCCTGGCCCGCGCCGGTGTTCGCCGGCGACGAGCTGCGCGCCAGCATGGAGATCCTGGAGGCGCGGCTGTCCCGCAGCCGCCCCGGTCTGGGCCTGGTGAAGCTGCGCGCGCAGCTGCACCGTGGCACCGACGAGGTGTTCCGCAGCACCTTCACCGGGATGTTCGGCACGCGCTCCTAGGGACATCACCGGTCGCCGGGCGGCGGGGTGAGGCGGGGCCGAACGGCCGGGGGCCGCGCCACTACCCGGTGAGCGCCCGCACCACCCGTGACGGCGACGGCCTGCCCAGCCGCCCGGCCATCCACGCGCTCGTGGCGGCGAGCGCGTCGAGGTCGACCCCGTGGCCGACGCCGAGGCCGTCGAGCATCCAGACGAGGTCCTCGGTGGCGAGGTTGCCGGTGGCCGACTCCGCGTAGGGGCAGCCGCCGAGCCCGCCCGCACTGGCGTCGACCGTGACCACCCCGCGGCGCAGCGCCGCGAGCGTGTTGGCCAGCGCCTGGCCGTAGGTGTCGTGGAAGTGCACGGCGATCCGTGCCACCGGCACACCCGCGGCCCCGCACGCCTCCAGGACGGCGTCGACGTGACCGGGCGTGCCGGTGCCGATGGTGTCGCCGAGCGAGAGCTGGTGGCAGCCCATCTCCACCAGGCGGCGCCCGACGGCGGCCACCTGCGCGGGATCGACCGCCCCCTCCCACGGGTCGCCGAAGCACATCGACACGTACCCGCGCACCCGCAGGCCCGCCGCCAGCGCGCGCGTGACCACGGCGTCGAACATGGCGAACTGCGCGTCGAGGGAGCGGTTGAGGTTGCGCTGCGCGAACGACTCGGTGGCGCTGGCGAACACCGCGACGTGCTCGACACCGGCCTGCAGCGCCCGGTCCAGGCCGCGCTCGTTGGGCACGAGCACCGGGTAGTCGACGCCCGGCACCCGGGCCAGCCGCGCCAGCAGGTCGGCGGCGTCGGCGAGCTGGGGCACCCACCTCGGGTGCACGAAGCTGGTGGCCTCCAGCGTCGTCAGCCCGGCGGCGGCGAGCCGGTCCAGGAACTCCGCCTTCACCTCGACCGGCACCACGGAGCTCTCGTTCTGCAGGCCGTCCCGGGCCCCGACCTCGTAGATCGTGACGCGCCCCGGCAGCCCCGGCGCGGGCACGACCATGGGAAGATCACGACTCATCGGCCACCTCCTGGTAGAGCAGCCCCTGCACCCGCTCGACGTCGGGGATGTCGGCGAACTCCAGCGGCTCGTCGGAGGCGGACTCGATGACCAGCGTCCCGCAGCCCAGGAACCGCTCCAGCACCGTGTGCCGGAACTGCACCGAGTTGATGCGGCTCATCGGGATGTCAATGCCGGTGCGCGACAGGACGCCCTCGCGGACCAGCACCCGGCGCGTGGTCACCACGAAGTGCGTGGTGCGCCAGCGGATCACCGGTACGAGCGTGAGCCACACCGCCAGGGCGAGCCCGCCGACCGCGAGTGCGAGCCACGCCCACGGCGCCCACGGCTGCTCGCGCACCAGCGCCGCGAGGAACGTCCCCACGGCCACCACGAGCAGCAGCACCAGCACCGGGGCCAGCAGCATCTTCACGTGCGGATGCTTGTGCATGACGACCCGCTCGCCGTCCACCAGGAGATCGTCGGGGTACGCCACGGCGTCACCGTAGCGAGCGGGGCTACTCCGCGGGCCGCAGGTGCACGACGTCACCCGCGGCCACGGCCCGGCGGTGCCTGCCCGCGTCGAGGAGGAGCAGCCGGCCGTCACCGTCGACGTCCTCGGCGATACCGCTGACCGACGCGCCCCCGGGCAGCTCCACCCGGACCGGGACGCCGAGGCTGGCGCAGGCGGCGCGGTAGTCGGCGCGCAGCCGGGTGACCTCCGGGTCGCCGCGCTCCTCGCGCCAGGCCGCCTCGCGTTCGGCGAGGCGGGTCAGCAGCTCGACGAGCACGGCGGCCCGGTCGACCCCCTGCCCCGTCTCGTCGGCCAGCGAGCAGGCCGCGGGCTGGTCCGGCGGCGCGGAGTCGACGTTGAGACCGATCCCCACGACGACCGCGGGCCGGGACGGGTCGGCCACCTCGGCGAGTATCCCCGCGACCTTGCGCGGCTCGGCACCCAGCAGCAGGTCGTTGGGCCACTTGAGGCCGGCGGGGGCCGAGGTGAACGAGCGTACGGTCTCGAGCACGGCGAGCCCGGCGAGCAGCGGCAGCCAGCTGAACCGCGACGGGGACACCCCCGCGGGCCGGAACAGCACGCTGACGGTGAGCCCCGAGCCGGGCGGCGACACCCAGCTGCGCGCGAGCCGCCCGCGCCCCGCCTCCTGGTGCTCGGCGACCAGCACAGTGCGGTCCGGGGCTCCGGCGACGGCCGCGGCCATCAGGTCGGCATTGGTGGACCCGGTGCGCTCGACGACGTCGAGCTGCGCCCACGGCCCCACCAGCGCGGCGCGCAACGCGGCGACGTCCAGCGGCTGCGCGGTGCGGTTCATGGCCGATCACGGTACCGGCGGGGCGGCGGCCACGCGGGAGGAGCGGGGGTCCGGCCGCCCGGCGGGCGCCACCGGTCGCCGGGCGCGCACACCCGCCGGTCGGCCGGTCGTGACGGCGGTCGTGGGCTCCGGTCCATCCGGTCCGCAACACCGCTCGCCGAGCGCGGGCCGCCCGTCCGGACGACCGCGCGCACCGGCATCGCGGACGAGCGCACCCCGTCGGCCACCGCCCACCCCGGTGCTGCGCTCCCCCTGCCCATCGGTTGCCGGAACGGGATCACCCGTCGCGGCGGGCCCCCTCGGCGCCGGCGAGGACGGCCCCGCTCGGCGGGGGGATCGCGATCGCGGACGCCGAGCGGCGGCCGAGCGCCCGCGCGACGGCGGGCACCGCGGCGGCCAGGCGCAGGATCCACACCGGGCGCGGGTCGCCGCGGCGCATCCGTTCCAGGCTGCCGCGCTCGGCGCGCACCTGCGCGCGCTGCTCGACGTCGGACACCGCCCGCCTGCGCACCTCGAACGCCGCGCAGGCCCGGTCGAGCTCGTCCGGGTCGGCACCGGCGAGGACCGGGCCCAGGGTGTTGCCCGCGTCGGCGGCGTCGGCGATGGCGATGTTGATGCCGTTGCCGCCGACGGGCGAGATGACGTGCGCCGCGTCGCCGAGCAGCAGCAGGCCGGGCCGGTACCAGCTGGGCAACCGCGTGATGCGGACGTTGAGCAGGGTGAGGTCGGTGAACGCTGGTTCCACCCACCCCGGGCCTCCTCCGTCGGCCCTTCCATCCCCGGCCGTGAGCACGTCGAGCCGGTCACCCAGCCACGGCATCCGGTCGCGCGCCAGCTCGAGGACCGGGCCGATCCCGGCCTCGCGGGCCTGCGCGACCGTGCCGGTGGGGATGACGTAGCCCAGCTGCCACGTGGCGCCCTGCCCGAGCGCCACGATCGCCCGCCCGGGCACGGCGAAGTAGTCCAGGCCCGACAGGTCCGGGTCGCCCGGGCGGCGCGGGACCTCGAACCACAGGATGTCCAGCCCGGCGCCCAGCTCCTCGGTCTCGAACCCGCCCAGGCGCCGGAGCTGCGAGAACCGCCCGTCCGCCCCGACGACGAGCGGGGCGCGGATCTCGCGGACGTCCCCGCCCGCCGCGCGGTACCGGACGCCGACGACCCGCCCGTCGGACTCGACGAGCTCGTTGACCCGCGCGGAGAGCTCCATCCGGAAGCCCGGGAGGTCGGCTGCGCGGGCGGTGACCATGCCCAGGAACTCGGGCTGGGGCACCAGCACGTAGTGCGGGTGACGGGTGCTGGAGGTGCTGTAGTCGGCGATCCGGTAGGCCCGCTCGCCGCCGCCGGGGAGGCGGCTGTGCCAGACGAACGCGTCCGCGGTGGCGTGCGGGCGGGCGAGCACCTCCTCGCCGAGCCCGAGCGCGTCGAGGTAGTCCATGACGGCCGGGGCCAGCGAGTCGCCGCGGAACCGGCGGGCGAAGTCGGCCCGTGCCTCCAGCAGCGTCACCCGCAGCCCCTGCCGGGCCAGGAGGTAGGCCAGCACCACGCCCCCCGGCCCGCCCCCGACGACCACGCAGTCCCGCTCGTCCGCGTCGCGCACCCCTCGATTATCTCGACAATCGAGAGAGTACGGGGCGGGACACGTCAGCGCGCGGCGGCGAAGAACGCCTTGGCATCCGGGCGGTACATGAACACCATCGCCGCGATCGCCAGCGCGACCTGGACGGCCGCGAGGAGCACGGAGACCACACCCAGCCCGCCGACGGCGAGCAGGAGCCCCGCGCCCAGCAACAGGAACACGCCGGCCAGCAGCGCGAGGACACCGACGACGGTCAGGACGATCCGAGCCCAGTTGCGTCCCTTGCGCATCCACACCACGGCCGCCGCGAGCACCGCCAGGATCACGATGCTGATCACGAGCGAGAGGTTGGACTGGGCCTCACCCGCCGCGCGGATGCTCTCGATGGTGCCGGCGGGCAGGTCGGCCTCGGTGAAGCCCGAGCCCTCCAGCGCGATCCGGATCCCCGCGTCGATCTGCGCGTCGCGCGTGAGGAACGAGACCACCATCGCGATCACGCCGAGGACGAGGTAGGCCACCCAGAGCTGGAAGGAGGTCTGGACGGACCGGGGCGGCGCGCCGCCGGGTACCGCGGACCTCCCCGGCTCCGGGTACCCGCCGCCGGGGTGGCCCGGCCCGCCGTAACCCGACCCGGGTGGCCCGCCGTAGCCCTGGCCCGGCTGCCCCTGCCCGCCGTAGCCCGGTCCCGGCTGCCCCTGCCCGGGGTAGCCCTGCCCGGGGTACTGCTGACCGGACTGGCCCGGGTGGGGCTGCTGGCCGGGGTAGGGCTGGCCGGGGTAGCCCTGGGCGCCCGGATACTGCTCGGGTGGCTGCGACATCGGTGACTCCGCTCGGATAGGTCGACTCCACTGTGATCGGGATCACGAGCGGCTGACGTGTCGATCCAAGTGGCCCCATCACCGCCGGGGCAAGGGGGAAGACCCCTCGATCGCGTGACGGCGCATGACGCAGCTCGCACGGACCGCCGGTTACCGGCCGGTTAGGCTCCCTGCCCATGACCGCCGCCACGGAGCCGATCGGGGACGCATCCGGCGCTGCCGCCGACGAGCCCGACGTCCACACCACCGCAGGCAAGCTCGCCGACCTCTACCGCCGGGCCGCCGACGCCGTCGACGCCGGCAGCGGCGCGGAACGCCAGCACGCCAAGGGCCGCCAGACCGCACGCGAGCGGATCGACCAGCTCGTCGACCCCGGCTCGTTCGTCGAGCTGGACGCGCTGACCCGGCACCGGTCCACCAACTTCGGCATGGACGCCAAGCGCCCGTTCGGCGACGGCGTCGTCACCGGCACCGGCACCGTCGACGGCCGCCCGGTCGCGATCTTCAGCCAGGACGCCACGGTGTTCGGCGGGGCGCTGGGCGAGGTGTACGGCGAGAAGATCGTCAAGGTGATGGACCTGGCCGTGAAGATCGGCTGCCCGGTCATCGGCATCAACGACGGCGGCGGCGCGCGCATCCAGGAGGGCGTGGTCGCGCTCGGTCTCTACGGCGACATCTTCGTGCGCAACGTGCGCAGCTCCGGCGTGATCCCGCAGATCTCGCTCATCATGGGCGCGTGCGCGGGCGGCGCGGTGTACTCCCCCGCGCTCACCGACTTCACGGTGATGGTCGACGAGACCAGCCACATGTTCATCACCGGCCCGGACATCATCAAGACCGTCACCGGCGAGGACGTCGACTTCGAGGAGCTCGGCGGCGGGCGGGCGCACAACACCAGGTCCGGCGTGGCGCACTACCTCGCCGACGACGAGGGCGACGCGCTCGACTACGTCAAGGAGCTGCTGGGCTACCTGCCGTCCAACAACCTCTCCGAGCCGCCGGTCTACCCGGCGCCGGAGCCCACCGCGGGCTCGATCGCCGACGGCCTCACCGACGCCGACCTCGAACTCGACAGCTTGATCCCGGACTCGGCGAACACGCCCTACGACATCCGCGAGGTCATCACCCGCGTCGTCGACGAGGGTGAGTTCCTGGAGGTCCACGCGCTGTTCGCGCCGAACATCGTCTGTGGCTACGGGCGGATCGAGGGCCGTTCGGTCGGCGTGGTGGCCAACCAGCCCACCCAGTTCGCGGGCTGCCTCGACATCGACGCCTCGGAGAAGGCCTCGCGCTTCGTGCGCACCTGCGACGCGTTCAACATCCCGGTGGTCACGTTCGTCGACGTCCCCGGGTTCCTGCCCGGCACCGAGCAGGAGTGGAACGGCATCATCCGCCGTGGCGCGAAGCTGATCTACGCCTACGCCGAGGCGACCGTCCCGAAGGTCACGGTGATCACGCGCAAGGCCTACGGCGGGGCGTACGACGTGATGGGGTCCAAGCACCTGGGCGCCGACATCAACGTGGCCTGGCCGACGGCCCAGATCGCGGTGACCGGCGCCGCCGGGGCGGTCAGCATCCTCTACCGCAAGGAGCTCAAGGGCCTCGAGGGGGACGAGCTCGCCAACCGGCGCGCGGAGCTGCAGCAGGAGTACGAGGACACCCTGTGCAACCCCTACATCGCCGCCGACCGCGGCTACATCGACGGCGTCATCCCGCCGTCGCACACGCGCGGCTACGTCGGGCGGGCGCTGCGGATGCTGGAGACCAAGCGCGAGGCGGGGCCGGCGCGCAAGCACGGGAACATCCCGCTGTGAGCACCCCGGAGGAGCGGCGGGCGCTGTTCCGGGTGGTGCGGGGCGAGCCGTCCGACGCCGAGCTGGCCGCGCTCACCGTGGTGCTCGCGGCCGCGGCGTCCGCAGGCGGCGACGCCCCGCCGAAGCCGCGCGGGCCCTGGTCCGATCCGGCCGCCGCGATGCGCCGCCCGCTGACCGTCGGCCCCGGCGCCTGGCGCACCAGCCACTGGCCACGCTGATCCCCACCCCGACATCCCTATGCCCTGATCAAGTTCCTGGCCTCGACGGGTGAGCGGGCGCACACTGTGACCGGGGGCCGCACCGGCCCGGTGTCCGGGGGGACGCGGGGCGCGGCCCGAGGAGGTGTCACATGAGCGCAGTGGTCCTGAGCCTGCTCGCGCTGGTCGTACTCGGACTCGTGATGGCCGGCGCGGTCGCCGCCGTGCGCAGGGGCTACCGGCCAGGCGGTGCCCAGCGGACCCTCGGATCCTCCGGCTCCGCGGCCGGGGGCTGGGCGGGGTTCTCCGGCGGCGACGGCGGCGGCTCCTGCGGGGGCGACGGCGGGGGCGGCGGCAGCTGCTGAACCGGGTCGCGCCCGGCGCGCACCGGGTGTGCCCGTAGGGTCGCCCACCGTGCGCGTCGTGCTCGCCTCGGCCTCCCCCGCCCGCCTGTCGATCCTGCGCGCGGCGGGGGTGGACCCGCTCGTCGAGGTCTCCGCGGTCGACGAGGACGCGCTCCTCGCGGCGATCCCCGACGCCACGCCGGCCGAGAAGGTCACCACGCTGGCGGGCGCGAAGGCCACCACGGTGGCCCGGCGGATCGACCTGGCGGACGCGGTCGTCATCGGCTGCGACTCGATGCTGCACGTCGGCGGGGAGCTCGTCGGCCGCCCGGCCGACGCGGCGCAGGCCCGGCAGCGCTGGCGGGCGATGGCGGGCGGCACGGGCGAGCTGGTGACCGGGCACGCGGTGCTGCGCGTCGTCGGCGGCGAGATCGACCGGGTCGCCGAGGGGCACGCCGTCACCGTGGTGCGCTTCGGCGACCCCACCGACGCCGAGCTGGACGCCTACCTCGACACCGGCGAGCCGATGCAGGTGGCGGGCGGGTTCACCCTCGACGCGCTGGGCGGCTGGTTCGTCGAGGGCGTCGACGGCGACCCGTCCAACGTGGTGGGGCTGAGCCTGCCGCTGGTCCGGCGACTGCTCGTCGGGGTGGGCGTCCAGGTCACCGACCTGTGGCGGCAGGACTAGCCTGGACCGTATGGCTCTGCGACACGACACCGATCCGAAGCTGGCCGAGTACGCCCACCCCGAGCGCCTGGTCACCACCGACTGGCTCGCCGCGAACCTGGGCGCGGAGGGACTCGTCGTCGTCGAGTCCGACGAGGACGTGCTGCTCTACGACACCGGGCACATCCCGGGCGCGGTGAAGGTCGACTGGCACACCGAGCTCAACGACCCGGTCACCCGCGACTACGTCGACGGCGAGGGCTTCGCCCGGCTCTGCGGCGAGCGCGGCATCGGCCGCGACACCACCGTCGTGTTCTACGGCGACCGCAACAACTGGTGGGCGACCTACGCCCTGTGGGTGTTCAGCCTGTTCGGCCACGCCGACGTCCGGATCCTCGACGGGGGCCGCGCGAAGTGGGTCGCCGAGGGCCGCGAGATGACCACGGACAAGGCCACGCCGGCCACCGCCGACTACCCGGTCGTGGAGCGCGACGACGCCGCGATCCGCGCCTTCAAGGACGACGTGCTCGCCCACCTGGGCAAGCCACTGGTGGACGTCCGGAGCCCCGGCGAGTACTCCGGCGAGCTGCTGCACATGCCCGACTACCCGCAGGAGGGCGCCGTCCGCGGCGGCCACATCCCGGGCGCGGCGAGCGTGCCGTGGGCCCGCGCGGCCGCCGAGGACGCCACGTTCAGACCGCGCGCGGACCTGGAGGCCATCTACCTGACCGAGCAGGGGCTCTCGCCGTCCGACGACGTGGTGGCCTACTGCCGGATCGGGGAGCGCTCCAGCCACACCTGGTTCGTGCTCACCCACCTGCTCGGCTTCGACAAGGTCCGCAACTACGACGGCAGCTGGACCGAGTGGGGCAACGCCGTGCGGGTGCCGATCGTGCAGGGCACCGAGCGGGGATCCGCATGACGCTGCCGCCCCAGCTCCAGGAGCTGGTGGACGACTTCGCCGACGTCGGCCCGAAGGAGCGCCTGGAGCTGCTCCTGGAGCTCTCCCGCGAGCTCCCGGAGCTGCCGCAGCGCTACGCCGACGCGGCGGACACGATGGAGCAGGTCCACGAGTGCCAGTCGCCGCTGTTCCTCGCGGTCGAGGTCGACCCCCCCGACGGCGATGGGGCCCGGCTCGTGCACCTGTTCTTCTCGGCCCCGCCGGAGTCCCCCACGACCAGGGGGTTCGCGTCGATCATGTACACCGGGCTGGACGGCGAACCGGCGCCCGACGTGCTCGCCGTGCCCGACGACTTCTACGTCGCGCTCGGGCTGGCGCAGGCGGTCAGCCCGCTGCGGCTGCGCGGGATGTCGGCGATGCTCGCCCGGATCAAGAACCAGGTGCGCGCGGCCACGGCGGCCTGAGCGCTCCGCCGGCCACCCCGGCCCGGCTCGCGCGCCCACCCGCAGCTCGCGCGCCCACCCGCGGCTCGCGCGCTGCCGGCCGCGCGCGAGCCGCGCGCCGGCGCGCGAACCGCCCTCCGGCACGCGCCATCCGCGTCGCGCCGTACCTCAATTCCTGGTGAAGAACGTTCCCGGGGAGGTCGTCGCGGTGCCACTGTGAGTCGTCCCATAAGGACGCGCACAGGAGGTGTCTCATGGCACTCGCGATGACGGGCGACACCTGGGGGATCAGCGGGCCGACGTTCCTCGTGGCCTACCTGGTGCTCACCGCCGCCGTGCTCCTCGCCACCATGCGGGCGCGCCGGGCGCTCGCCGACCCACGGCCCGATCGGCCGTTCGGCGACCCCGGCGCGCACCCCCACGACGTCGCCCACCTGCACGGCGGGCCCGAGCTGGCCGTCACCTCGGCGCTCACCGCGATGCACCTGAAGGGCACCGTCGCCCCGGTGAAGGGGCAGATCCGCGCGGTCGGCCGGCCCACGTCCGGTGACGACGCGCTGGAGCGGGCCATCCACTTCTCCGCCGGCTCCCCCGTCACGCGGCGCAGGCTGGCACTGCAGCGGCCGGTGCAGTCGGCGCTGGGCGGGATCGAGAAGCGCCTCGTCGACACCGGGATGCTGCTCTCCGACACCGAACGCCGGCAGGTCCGCGCGACCGGCTGGTGGCTCGCCGGGGTGACCGGGCTCGGGCTGCTGCGGCTGCTCGCCGGTATCGCCGACGGGAAGCCGGTGGGCTTCCTCGTCGTCGCGCTGCTCGCCGTGTCCGCGGTGGCGGGCGTGCTGCTGGCCTGGTCCCCGCGCCGGTCCCGCTCCGGGGACCGGCTGCTCGCCCGGCTCGAGCGCGAGCACCACGAGCTCGCCCCGGACACGCGCCCGGACTGGGTCGCCTACGGCCCCGCGGCGGCCGCGCTCGGCATCGGGATCTTCGGCACGAGCGCGCTGTGGGCGTCGGATCCGGCGTTCGCCGAGGAGCTCGCGATGCAGCGCACGACGCCGGGAGACGGGGGCGGATCGGGCTACGTCGGCGGGGACGCTTCCGGCGGGGACGGCGGCGGGAGCGGCTGCGGTGGCGGTGGCGGTGGCGGTGGCGGTGGCTGCGGAGCGTGAACGTCCGCGGCGCGCCGGGCCGGTTCCGGCCGTGGCGGGTCTGGGGCTCGCGTGGCGGCCCGAGATCGCCGGCGTCGTCGCCGCGGCGGACCTCGGGTTCACCGAGGTCATCGCCGAGGCCCTCGTTCCCGCAGGTCCGCCTCGAGGGGTGGCGGAGTTGCGGGAACGAGGGGTTCCGGTGGTGCCCCACGGCGTGCGGCTGTCCCTCGGCGGAGCGGACCCGCTCGACCCGGCCCGCGTCGCCCACCTGGCCGCCTGCGCCGACGCGCTGGACGCGCCGCTGGTCAGCGAGCACGTGGCGTTCGTCCGGGCAGGTGGACGCGAGGCGGGACACCTCCTGCCACTGCCGCGCACCCGCGAGACCCTGGACGTGCTGGTCGCCAACGTCGTGCACCTGCAGGGCGAGCTCGACGTGCCGCTGTCCCTGGAACCGATCGCCACGCTGCTCGACTGGCCCGAGGACGAGTTCAGCGAGGGCGAGTTCCTGACCCGGCTGCTCGACCGCACCGGCGCCCTGCTGCTGCTCGACGTCGCGAACATCCACGCCAACGCGGTGAACCGCGGCCAGGACGCGCAGGCCGTGCTGGACACGTTCCCGCTGGACCGCATCGCCTACGTCCACGTCGCGGGCGGTGGGCGACACCCCGACGACCCCGGGGGGCCCTACCACGACACCCACACCGCCGCGGTCGGAGACGACGTCCTCACGCTGCTGGGGCACCTGGTCGACCGCCTCCCGGCGTCCCCGGCCGTGATGTTGGAACGCGACGGGCACTACCCACCCGCGGCCCGGCTGCACGCCGAGCTCGACGTCCTGCGCGCGGCGGCGTCGTGAGCGCGACATGGGGGCCGCCCGCGCACCCGCCCGGACGCTGTCCACCCCCCGACCCGGCCCCGGGCGGGCCCGAGCCGGGTCGGCCGGAGCCGGGCGGCGGGCCGTCGCGGGCCGACCTCGCCGCCCGCCAGTCGGCGCTGGTGGCGGCGCTGGTCGCGGGCGGCCCACCGCCGGCGGGTGTCGACCCCTCCCGCCTGGCCGCCACCCGGCGTGCCCTGCTGCGCAAGCGGGCCGGGGAGGCGGCGAAGGAGTGGCCGCTGCTCGCCGCCGCCCTCGGCGACGCGGAGTGGGCGCGCACGTTCGCCGAGCTCCGCGACGGGCACGAACCGGTGGGGGCGCTGCGCGAGGGCTGGGAGGTCGCACGCGCCGTGCGCGACCGCGGCGGGCTCGACACCGGTGCGGCGCGGGAGCTCGCCGACCGGGAGCGCAGGCTGCGCTACGACGGCCGAGGCGCCCCGGTGCCGCGGCTGCGCACGCGGCTCGGGCGCCTCCTGCGGCCCCGACCGACACCGAGGAACACCTGACGCCGGCACGAGGTGCACGCGGCAGGCCGTCGCCGCCGCGATCATGACCGACCCGGCCGGGCGAACCTGCCGACCGGCGGCGTCATCCTCGCCACGTCCCGTCCGGCGCCTGCGGGAGGCATGCCTAAACTCCCCGGTAACCACGCGCCGGGGCACGGGATCCCCGGGCATCTCGAGGAGGCCGACCGTGCCGCGCTTGACCAAGGTCCTGGTAGCGAACCGTGGGGAGATCGCCGTCCGCGTCATCCGGGCCTGTGCCGATGCCGGCATCGGCAGCGTCGCGGTGTACGCCGACCCCGACCGCGACGCCCCGTTCGTGCGGCTCGCCGACGAGGCGTTCGCACTCGGCGGGTCGACGGCCGCCGAGTCCTACCTGGACATCCAGAAGGTCGTCGACGCGGCGAAGCAGGCCGGGGCCGACGGCGTCCACCCGGGCTACGGGTTCCTGTCCGAGAACGCCGACTTCGCCCAGGCCGTCGGTGACGCCGGGCTGGTCTGGATCGGGCCGACGCCGCAGGCCATCCGCGACCTCGGCGACAAGGTCACCGCGCGGCACATCGCCACCCGCGCGGGCGCGCCGCTCGTGCCCGGCACCAACGACCCGGTGTCCGGGGCCGACGAGGTGATCGCCTTCGCGAAGGAGCACGGGCTCCCGGTCGCGATCAAGGCGGCGTTCGGCGGCGGCGGGCGCGGGATGAAGGTCGCGCGCGAGGAGCGCGAGATCGCCGAGATGTACGACTCGGCGGTCCGCGAGGCCACGGCGGCGTTCGGGCGCGGCGAGTGCTTCGTCGAGCGCTACCTGGACAAACCCCGCCACGTCGAGGCACAGGTGCTCGCCGACACCCACGGCAACGTGATCGTCGTCGGCACCCGGGACTGCTCGCTGCAGCGCCGCTTCCAGAAGCTCGTCGAGGAGGCGCCCGCGCCGTTCCTGACCGACGAGCAGCGCGCGTCCATCCACGAGGCGTCCAAGGCGATCTGCACGGAGGCCGGCTACCACGGCGCCGGCACCGTCGAGTTCCTCGTCGGGCAGGACGGGCTCATCTCGTTCCTGGAGGTCAACACCCGGCTGCAGGTGGAACACCCCGTCTCCGAGGAGACCAGCGGGCTCGACCTGGTGCGCGAGCAGTTCCGCATCGCCGAGGGCCTGGAGCTCAACCTGCTGGAGGACCCGGCGCCGCGCGGGCACTCCATCGAGTTCCGGATCAACGGCGAGGACGCGGGCCGCAACTTCCTGCCCGCGCCCGGCACCGTCACCGCGATCTCGTTCCCGGCCGGGCCGGGCGTGCGGGTCGACGCGGGCGTCGAGAACGGGTCGGTCATCGGCGGGCAGTTCGACTCGCTGCTCGCGAAGCTCATCGTCACCGGCTCGGACCGCGCGCAGGCGCTGGAGCGCTCGCGCCGCGCGCTCGCGGAGTTCCAGGTGCAGGGTCTGGCCACGGTGCTGCCGTTCCACCGCGCGGTCGTGGCCGACCCGGCGTTCGCGAGCGAGGACTTCACCGTGCACACCCGCTGGATCGAGACCGAGTGGGACAACCAGGTGCCGCCCTTCGACGGGGGAACCGACGCCGACGCCGACGCCGCGCCCCGGCAGTCGGTCGTCGTCGAGGTCGGGGGCAGGCGCCTGGAGGTCTCGCTGCCCGGGGACATGACCTTCGGCGGCGGGGGCGGCGCCACGGCGAAGGCCCCGCCCCGCAAGCGCGGTGGCGGCCAGGGCGGCGCCGCCGCGTCCGGTGACTCGGTGACGGCCCCCATGCAGGGCACGATCATCAAGGTCGCGGTGGCCGACGGGGACACCGTCTCGGCGGGCGACCTCGTCGTCGTGCTGGAGGCGATGAAGATGGAGAACCCGGTCACCGCGCACAAGGACGGCACCGTCACGGGGCTGTCCGCCGAGACGGGCAACTCGGTCACGCAGGGCTCCGTGATCTGCGAGATCAAGGACTCGTCCTGACCCCCGCCGGGCCTGCTCCGTCGGCCCTTCCGCCCCTCTCCTAGGACATGGACGCCGTCGAGATCAACGCCGGCGCGTGGTACCTGCGGGTGCCGCGCGCCGACGAGCGGATGCACGACGGCCCGGCCGTCCTGGCGTCCTGCCGCGATCCGGAGATCCTCCGGTGGCGGCACCGCCCGCCCGCCGACCCCGTCGACGCCGAGGCCTACATCCGCCGACGCGCGCAGGACTGGGCCCGCGACGAGCGGTTCACGTGGGCCGTCTGCGAGCCGACCACGGGCGAGATGCTCGGTGAGGTGTCGCTGGAGCACGTCGACCTGCCGATGGGCCAGGCCGAGGCCGCGTGCTGGGCACTGCCCGCCGGGCGCGGGCGCGGGATGGTGACCACCGCGCTGTCCGCGGTGCTGCGGTTCGCCTTCGTGGGACGTCTCAGCGGCGGGCTGGGGCTGCACCGGGTGACCTACCAGTGGGCTGCGGGGAACCCCGCTTCCGGCCGGGTGGCGGAGAAGTGCGGGTTCCGCGTCGAGGGACGGATGCGTGAGGCCTGGGTCGCCGACGGGCGGCACCACGACATCGTCGTCACCGGCCTCCTGGCGACGGATCGTTGACGCTCCGCCGCACCCGCGCCTAACGTCGTCGGGCCAGGTTCTTCCACCGCGACCCCGCACCGTGCTGGACAAGTGCATAGCGGACAGCAGTGATGCACCCGTGTGCCCATCCACGGGGCCCGGTTCCTCTCGCCACGCAGGCTTTGCCGCGCCGCGAGCGCCCGCACGTCCCATCCAGGCGACCAGGATCCGAAATGCCCCCCGACATGTACGTCACGACCCACATCCACACCGACGGCCCCATCCCGGGCCCACACTCCCTGCTCACCCTGACCTCGGCGGCGTTCACCGCCGACGGGGTCCTGACCGCGACGTTCACCACGAACGTCCGCGAACTGCCCGGCGCCACGCTCCACCCGATCAGCCTGACCCACTGGCGGACCCGGGCGGACGACTGGCTCTGCACCCGCCGGGCGTCCCGACCACCCGTCCACGCGATGACCGCCTACGCCCGGTGGATCGACCGGATCCCCGCAGCCGCGACGTTCGTCACCGACACCGACCGTCCCGACTACCTGTTCGTGTACTGGTACCTGCAGCGCTTCACCGGCCGGTGGCCGTTCGCAGGCACCCTCCCCGAGGCGGAGCTCCACGACTGCCTCGACTGCACGGCGTACTGCTCGCTGTCGGGCTGCCGGGCACCGCACGAGGTGCCCCTGGCCCACACCAGCTGAACCCCGGACGGCCGGCGCGACTGCAGACGCGCCGGCCGTCCGGCCGTTCCGGCAGGATCACGCCATGACCGCACTGACCAAGGGCGCCAACCTCACCGTCGGCGCCCGCCGCCTCGACGTCGCGCTCACCTGGACCGACGGACCCGGCCTGCCCGACCTCGACGCCTCCGCGCTGCTGCTGGGTCCCGGCGGCCGCGTGCGCTCCGACGCCGACATGGTCTTCTACAACCAGCCCGAGCACTCCTCGGGAGCGGTGCGCCACCTCGGGAAGGGGCCCGGTCGCGACACCGTGCACGTCGACCTCGGGCGGATCGAGGACGCCGTCGACCGGGTCGTGCTGGGCGCGTCGGCCGACGGCGGCACGTTCGGCCAGGTGCCCGGGCTGGCGCTGCGGATCGTCGACGGCGACGGGGGCGGCGTCGTCGCCGAGTTCGCGATGACGGCGTCGACCGAGACCGCGTTCGTCGGCGGCGAGCTGTACCGCCGGGGCGGGGCCTGGAAGTTCCGCGCGGTCGGCCAGGGGTACGACTCGGGCCTGGCCGGGCTGGCCACCGACTACGGCATCACCGTCGACGAGCCCGCCGTGGCCGAGCCCCCGGTGCTCGGCTCGAGCCTGCCGATCGACATGCGCAAGCGTCTCGACCTGCGCAAGCACCAGGTCACGGTCACCCTGGAGAAGCGCGGCGCCCGCGGGGTCACCGCCCGGGTGGTGCTGGCGCTCGACGCGTCGGGGTCGATGTCGCGGCTCTACCGCGACGGCGTCGTCGGGCGCGTCGTGGAGCGGATGGCGGCCGTCGCCGCCGCGCTGGACGACGACGGGTCGATGCAGGCCTGGACGTTCGCGACCAACCCGGCCCGGCTGCCCGACCTCACCGTCGACGATCTGCCGGAGTGGATCCGGCGCCACGTCCGGGTGGGCGAGTTCCGGATCCGCAAGCGCCCCGCGCGGGCGCTGGAACCCGGGCAGGTCGACATGGCCGCGGTCGGTGGCGCGAACGACGAGCCGAAGGTGATCGCGCAGATACGGGCGTTCGTCCGGTCGGCCCCCGCGGCCCCCACGCTGGTGCTGTTCTTCTCCGACGGCGGGATCACCCGCAACCGCGAGATCGAGCGCGAGCTGCGGGAGGCCGTCGACGAACCGATCTTCTGGCAGTTCGTGGGGCTCGGGCGTCACAACCGGTTCGGGGTGCTGGAGCGGCTGGACACGATGACCGGACGGCGCGTCGACAACGTGGGCTTCTTCGCCGTCGACGACATCGACGACGTCCCCGACGCCTCGCTCTACGAGCGGCTGCTCGCCGAGTTCCCGTCCTGGATCACCGCGGCCCGGGCCGCGGGGGTGCTGGGCTGAGAGCTCAGGGCAGGCGCGAGGTGGTCAGCCCGCGCCCGGCGACGGCCCCGGCCACACCGGCGAGGACCGTGATCCCGGCCAGCAGCAGCGCGACCCACCCGAGCCCGCCGACGACCAGCCCGACGCCCGCGGACGCCAGGCCCACCGCGAGGCCGGTGCGGGCCACCACCGGAGCGCCTCGGCCGCGGGTGATCGCGCGGGCGCCTGCGGCCGTCAGCGCGATCGCGACCAGCCCCGCGAGCGGGCCGAGGACGATCCCGGTGGGCGGGATCAGCAGGAACAGGGCGTCGTCGAGGAGCTGGGCGCCGAGTGCGGCGACCACGACCGGTCCGGCCGGCACCTTCGACGTGACGGGTTGGATGCTCATGTGCCCATCGTCGGCGCGGCGCCCGTCCGCCGTATCCGGGATGGCCCTGACCCGACCCGGACCCGGCGGCGTCGTTCAGTCGAGGTCGCCGTGGCGCATCAGCTGCCGCCCGGCCTCGGTGATCGAGCCGGACAGCGACGGGTACACCGAGAACGTGTACGCCAGGTCGTCGACGGTCAGCCCGTTCTGCACGGCCAGGGCGATCGGCAGGATCAGCTCGGACGCGACCGGCGCGACCACCACCCCGCCGACCACGACGCCGGTGGCCGGCCGGCAGAACAGCTTCACGAACCCGTGCCGCAGCCCCTGCATCTTCGCGCGGGGGTTCGTCGACAGCGGGAGCATGATCGTGCGGGCCGGTACCTCGCCGGCGTCGATCGCCCGCTGGCTGATCCCGACCGTGGCGATCTCCGGGCGGGTGAACACCGCCGACGCCACGGTCTTCAGCTTGATCGGCGCCACGCCCTCGCCGAGCGCGTGCCACATCGCGATCCGGCCCTGCATGGCGGCGACCGAGGCGAGCATGAGCAGCCCCGTGCAGTCACCGGCCGCGTAGACGCCGGGCACGGAGGTGCGGGACACGCGGTCGACGGGGATGAACCCGCCGCGGTCGGTCTCGATGCCGATCTGCTCCAGGCCCAGATCGCCGGTGTTGGGGACGGATCCGACCGTCATCAGGGCGTGGGTGCCGTGGACCGTGCGGCCGTCGGCGAGCGTGACGACCACACCGTCCCCCTCGCGGCGCACCGAGTCGGCGCGGGCCTGCGCCAGGATCTCCACACCGCGGTCCGCGAAGACGTTCTGCAGCACGGCGGACGCGTCAGCGTCCTCCCCGGGGAGCACCCGGTCGCGGCTGGACACCAGCGTGACGCGGGACCCCATCTCGACGTAGGCGGACACGAACTCCGCGCCCGTCACCCCCGAGCCGACGACCACCAGGTGCTCGGGTAGCTCGTCGAGGTCGTAGAGCTGGCGCCAGGTCAGGATGCGCTCACCGTCGGGCTCGGCGTCGTCGAGGATGCGGGGGGTCGCGCCGGTGGCGACCAGCACCACGTCGGCGGGCAGGATCTCGCGGCCACCGTCCGCGGTGCGGGCCTCGACGACGTGCGGGGCGCGCGCCACCGGCTCGTCGGTGAAGCAGGCGGCGCCGCGGACGATCCGCACGCCCTCGCGCTCCACGCGGGCGCGGACGTCGGCCGACTGGGCGAGCGCGAGGCCGTTCACCCGGGCGTTCACCCGCGGTAGGTCGACCTCGATGGCGTCGCGGTCGACGGCGAGGCCGAGCTCGGGTGCGCGGTGCAGGTCGACACGGATGCCGGCCGAGGAGATGAACGTCTTGGACGGCACGCAGTCGTCCAGGACGCACGCTCCGCCCATGCCGGCACGCTCCACGACGGTGACGTCGCTGCCGTGCTGCGCGGCCACCAGGGCCGCCTCGTAGCCGGCCGGGCCACCGCCCATGATCACGATGCGGGTCATCGGGCCCTCTCGGATGTCGACCTTGCTTGCCCGATCACGGTACGCGGGCGGCGGCGCACTAGTCTGTGCCGGTGCCGCTCTACGCCGCGTACGGGTCGAACATGGACCCGACCCAGATGAAGCAGCGCGCCCCGCACTCGCCGATGGCCGGGACGGGGTGGCTCCAGGGATGGCGCCTGACCTTCGGTGGCGAGGACTACGGCTGGGAGGGCGCCCTCTCCACCGTGGTCGAGGCCCCCGGTGAGCAGGTCTTCGTGGTGCTCTACGACGTGCCCGAGCAGGACGCCCCCCAGCTCGACCGGTGGGAGGGCGGGGAGCTCGGCCTGCACAAGAAGCTGCGGCTGCGGGTGCACACCCTCGACGGCGACGTCCTGGCCTACATCTACGTGCTCAACGACTACGAGGGCGGCGAGCCCAGCGCCCGCTACCTCGGCGTCCTCGCCGACGCCGCCGAACAGGCCGGCGCCCCCGACGACTACGTCGCCGCCCTGCGCAGCCGCCCCAGCAGCAAGTCCTTCTGACCCCCGCCCCCGCGAGTCGGGCTCTCCGTGCGCGCGAGTCGGGCTCTCCGTGCGCGCGAGTCGGGCTCTCCGTGCGCGCGAGTCGGGGCCTCCGTGCGCGCGAGTCGGGCTCTCCGTGCGCGCGAGTCGGGCTCTCCGTGCGCGCGAGTCGGGCTCTCCGTGCGCGCGAGTCGGGCTCTCCGTGCGCGCGAGTCGGGCTCTCCGTGCGCGCG
>NZ_JAJCYB010000068.1 GCF_029263155.1 Pseudonocardia sp. | reverse complement strand
CCTCGCCCCCTGACCACCCCCGCCCCCACCCGCCCCGTGTGGCTGTGGGGTGGCTACACCCCCGCCTGGCCCCTGTGAAGCCACCCCACTGCAACCGTCGGGGGTGGCGGGGGGCGGTGGGGTGGGGGTGGGTCAGGTGGGGGGTGGGGTTTCGGCCAGCACGCGTTTCGCCACCGCGAAGGCCGAGTTCGCCGCCGGGACACCGCAGTAGATCGCCGTCTGAAGCAGGATCTCGACGATCTCGGCGCGGGTGAGCCCGTTGCGCAGCGCGGCGCGCAGATGCAGCTCCAGCTCGGCGAGGTGGCCGTGGGCCACGAGCGCGGTGAGGGTGACGGCGCTGCGCATTCGCCGGTCGATGCCGGGCCGGGTCCAGACGTGCCCCCACGCGTACCGGGTGATCATCTCCTGGAAGTCGGCGGTGGTGGCGTCGGCGCGGGCGAGCGCGGCGTCGACGTACTCGGGGCCGAGCACCTCGCGGCGCACCGCGAGGCCGTCGGGATCGAGGTCGAGCGCTTCGGGCCCGCTCATGTCCGCGCCCGCCTGGCCGGGGCCGGTCCCGCCGGTGCCGTGCTGATCGGTGTCCTCGCATGATCGGTCACCCGGGCCACGGTATCCGGGCCCCGGACCGGGCACGCCGGTACCGTCGGGCCGGTGACCTGGATACGCGCGCTGCTCGGCGTGGCCGCGGTGGCCGCCGCGGTGGTCGTCGTGCTCGCGGTGCGCACCGCGGGGGTGCCCGACGTGCGGGCGACCGTGGGCGGGGCCGGGGCCTGGGCGCCGGTGCTGTTCGTGCTGCTCTCCGGGGCTGTGACGCTCACGCCCGTGCCGCGCACGGTGTTCACCGTCGCCGCCGGGGTGCTGTTCGGATCGGTCACCGGGGTGCTGCTCGCCGTCGCCGGCACGATGCTCGCCGCCGTGGCCGCGTTCGGGCTGGTCCGCCTCGTCGGGGGCGCACTCGTCGAGCGCCACGCCGACCGGGTCACGCTCGTGTGGCTGCGGGCACGCCTGGACCGCAGCGGGCTGCTCGCGGTGGCGTCGCTGCGCCTGATCCCGGTGCTGCCCTTCTTCGCCGTCAACTACGCGGCCGGGCTCTCGGGCGTGCGCCTGCGGCCCTACCTGCTGGGCACGGTGCTCGGCATCCTGCCCGGCACGGTGGCGGTGGTGGTGCTCGGGGACGCCGCCGTGGGCGGCACACCGCACCCGGCGCTCCTGGCGGTGTCGGTGGTGGGCGGGCTGCTGGGGCTGGCCGGTGCGGTGTGGGCGGCGCGCCGGCCGGTGGATCCCGCACCGCAGCAGGTATCCGCGGCTCCGTGGCCCGGATAGCTGCTGGGGTGCGAGAAGCGCCGTGCCGGCGGCGGGATTCGAACCCGCACTGTCGACCACCTAAAGATCGCGCCTCTGCCGTTGGGCTACGCCGGCCGCGTACCAGCGTACGGGTGCTCCGGCGACTCGGTGGTGACCGGCTCAGACCTGCAGGTCCCGGCGCAGTTTCGCCACGTGCCCGGTGGCGCGCACGTTGTACTGCGCCACCTCGATCCGCCCCTGCGCGTCGACGACGAACGTGGAACGGATGACGCCGGTGACGGTCTTGCCGTACATCGTCTTCTCCCCGAACGCGCCCCACGCGGCCAGGACGGAGCGGTCCTCGTCCGACAGCAGCGGGAACGTGAGGCCCTCCTTGTCGCGGAACGTCGCGAGCTTGGCGGGCTTGTCCGGGGAGATGCCGAGCACGTCCAGGCCGGCGTCGCCGAGGTCGGTGAGGCTGTCGCGGAAGTCGCAGGCCTGGGTGGTGCAGCCCGGCGTGGCGGCGGCCGGGTAGAAGTAGACGACGACCCGGCGGCCGCGGTAGTCGGCGAGCGAGACGGGCTTGCCGTCGGCGTCGGGCAGGGTGAAGTCGGGTGCGGGGTCGCCGGGGGCGAGGCGGGTGCTCATGTCGGCGATCCTGGCACGACGCTCCGCGGGCGTGTGATCTACGGTGGCGACCTGCACCGGCCGTACACCGCACCGGCCGAACTACGAGGGAGGCGTCGTGGCCCGCGACCCGGACACCATCCAGCGCGAGATCGAGAAGGCCAGGGACGCCCTCGCCGACAGTCTCGACGTCCTGAGCGAGCGTGCCAACCCCAAGCGCCTCGTCGACTCGGGCAGGCAGAGCGTGCAGAGCAAGCTCGCCGACCCCAGGATCAAGTACGGGCTGATCGCCGTCGGTGCGCTCGTGGGGCTCGCGATCCTGCGGAAGATGTTCCGCTGACCTGACGGGTCAGCGCGCGTCGAGCGTGCCGGCCATCGCGAGCGCGGCGCCGCGGTCGGCCCCCTCGGCCACGAGCGGGCGGTAGCGCGCCACCAGCCGCGCGGCCCCGAACGCGGCGACCGCCACCAGCCGGTCACCGGCGAGGTAGCCGGCCACCGTGCCGCGGACGGCGCCGCCGTCGAGGCCCTCGCCGTGCAGGGCCAGCACCGAGTCGGCGCGATCGGCCCGACCGATCAGCTGGATCTTCAGCCCGAACTGGTCGGACCAGAAGTAGGGCACGGTCGCGGGAGGTGGGTCGGCGCCGAGGATGTCGTGGGCCACGGCCCTGGCCTGGTCCCCGGCGCTGGTCCAGTGCTCGGTGCGGTGCCCGTCCCAGCGCGCCACGTCGCCGACCGACCAGACCCCCGGCAGCCCGTGCACCCGCCCGGTCGGTCCGCACGCGAGCCCGTCGGAGACGTCGAGCGCGCTGCCGTCGGGCCCGGTCGCGGGCAGCCAGCCCAGCTCGGGCACCGCACCCACCCCGACGACGATCGCGTCGGCCGCCACCCGGGTGCCGTCGGCGAGCTCGACCCCGCCGTCGACGAAGCCCGCCAGCCGCGTGCCGGTGCGCAGGTCGACCCCGGCCTCGCTCATCAGCCGCCCGGCGAGGGCGCCGACGATCGGGCCCAGCGCGCGCTCGGCGGGCACCTCCAGCGCCTCCAGCACCGTGACGGCGACGCCCCGGTCCAGAGCGGCGCCCGCGACCTCCGCGCCGATGAAGCCCCCGCCGACGACGAGCAGCGAGCCGATCCGTTCCAGCGCGTCCCGCAGCGCGACGGAGTCGTCGAGGGTGCGCAGCGTGTGGGCGGTCGCCGGCTGGCCGGGCAGGGTCCGCGCCGCGACGCCGGTGGCGACGACGAGCACGTCGCCGTGCAGCGTGGCACCGTCGGCGAGTTCGACCTCGATGGTGCCCCGCCCGTCCGCACCGCCGTGGTGGCGCAGGGCCACGGCCGCGGTGCCGAGGTAGCTGCGGATCCCGAGCTCGTCGAGCGCGTCGGCGTCGCGCAGCATCGCCCTCGCGGGCTCCCACTCGCCCCGCAGCACCTGTTTGGACAGCGGTGGGCGGTCGTAGGGGGCGTGCGGCTCGGCGCCCACGAGGCTGATCCGCCCCTGGTGCCCGGCCGCCCGCAGCTGCTCGGCGGTCCGCAGCCCGCCCAGCCCCGCTCCCACGACCAGCACGTGCTCCGGTTGTCCCGCCATGGACTCATCCAACCCGGCGGGCGGACGGCCGGTCCGACCAGGGCACCCGCCCGACCTTCGCCTAGCCGACGCGGGTGTCCGGATCGAGCCGGGTGCGCAGGCGGTCGAGGGTCTGCGCGAGCAGCCGCGACACGTGCATCTGCGAGATCCCGACCTCCTCGGCGATCTGGGTCTGCGTCATGTTCCCGAAGAACCGCAGCAGGACGATGGTGCGCTCGCGCTCGGCGAGCTCGCCCAGCACCGGTCGTAGCGCCTGCATGAAGTCCACGCGGGCCAGCTCGGCGTCGGCCTCGCCCACGAGCTCACCGACGGTGGCGCTGCCCGCGTCGGACGACAGCATCTCGTCGAGCGAGGAGCTGCGGTAGGCCTCGGCCGCCTCCAGGCCCTCCAGCACCTCGGACACCGGCACCCCCAGGTGCTGCGCGATCTCGCTGGGGCGTGGGGCCCTGCCGATCTCCTGCGCGAGGTGCGACACCGCGCCGTTGATCGACACGTGCAGGTCCTTGAGGCGCCGCGGAACCCGCATCGACCAGCCGAGGTCCCGGAAGTGCCGCCGCACCTCGCCGCTGATCGTCGGCACGGCGAAGGAGAAGAAGTCGGTGCCGCGGTCCGGGGAGTAACGGTCGACCGCGTTGATCAGCCCGACGGTGGCGACCTGCACCAGGTCGTCGAGCGGCTCGCCGCGATTGGAGAAGCGGCGCGCGATGTGCTGGGCCACCGGCAGGAAGCCCGTGACGAGCTCGTCACGCAGCCGCTCGCGGTCCGGATGGTCCGGCTCGAGCGACGAGTACTGCTCGAGCAGGGGCGCGAGGTGGCCGTACTCGGAGTCGGCCCTGGTCACCGGGGTAGGCCGCCGGCGAGCTTGTCCAGCCGGATGCCGACGGTGGCCCGCGCGCCGTCGATGCCGGGGGCGCCGAGGACGTCCACCTCGTCGGCGAGGGTCTGCAGCACCCGCCAGCCGAACGTGTCGGTGGAGACCCCCGCGTCGGGCTGGCCGGCCTCGACGACCGCGCGCACCTCGATGCCGTCGGTGCGGACCAGGAAGGTGCAGTGCAGCACCGACCGCGGGGCGGCCACGTCGACCAGCGTGGCGCACGCCTCGTCGACGGCCATCCGCAGGTCGGAGATCGCGTCCAGGTCGAAGTCGGCACGGGCGGCGAGATCGGAGGCCACCGCGCGGATGGTCGGGATGAGCGCCGCGCTGGCCGAGGTCCGGACCTCCACGGTGGACACCCCGTCGAGCGTCTCGGTGGGGTGGGGGGAGTCCGCATCGGACACGCTGCTGGTCTCCTTCGCAGATCGGGGGACGTGACGGGTCATCTTGCTACCCGTACGGGCGGGAGATCAATCGTGGGGGGCGGATCGGTCCTCGGGGTCGGGGAGCAGCGCCGCCTCCCGATCGGTGTGCAGCTCGAACAGCTGGTCGGTGCCGGTGATCTGGAGGGCGCGCAGCACGGGGCGCCCCTGCACCAGCAGCCGCAGCGCACGGCCGCTACCGGACGCGCGGTGGGCGGCCTCGATCAGCACGGCCAGCCCGCTGGAGGCCAGGAACACCACCTGCGTCAGGTCGACGACGAGCGTGGACGCCGCCTCGTCGACGAGCCGGGCCAGCGCCGCGTCGAGCCGGGGCGCGGTGAGGGTGTCGATCTCGCCCGCGGCGGCGAGCAGGACGACCCCGGGGGCCGGATGGCTGAACGTGGTGTCGAGCATGCTGGGTGACGGACCTTCGTCGTCGACCGGCGACATGGTGTCGGACACGGCGCACCTCCAGCGGGAGCGAGCGACACCGTCGGCCGGTGCCAGGTGGGAAGGCGGCTGGGGGCTCAACCGGACCTGCGGCCGCACACTACCGCCGGGTCGGCTCGGGCGGGCGCCGGGTCGGGCTGCGATCTAGGCTGGCGACGTGACCGATCTCCGGAGCGTGGATCGGGTCCCGGCGGAGGACCTTCCGCAGGTGCTGCACGGGGCTCCCGCCGCTGTGTTGATGATCGACCTGTCGGTGCGTCGGGTCGTGTACGCCAACGCCACGGCCATCGAGCTGACCGGTGACCGGGTGACGCTGCCGGTGGACGTCGACCGCTGGAGCGACGCGGCCGGCCTGACCGACCTCGGCGGCAGGCGGATGAGCGAGACGGGGTCGCCGCTGTCGCTGGTCGCCGCGGGGGTGCCGGTCGCGGGGGAGCCCGTCGCCGTGCGCGACGCGGCGCGCACGGGTGACTCGGTCACCGCCGAGCAGCGGGACGCGAGCGAGGGCAGGCTGCTGTGGGTCACCGGGTTCGCGCTGTCGGGCGTGGCCGAGCCCGGCGCGGGCCCGCTGGGGCTGGACAGCCGGGCGCTCGTGGTGTTCCAGCAGCTCTCGGGCACCGAGCACGGCAACCGGCGGCACCTGGAGGTCCTGCGCGACCGGGCCGTCGTCGCCACCGACATGTCCTTCACGATCACCGACCCGCGCCGCCCCGACAACCCCCTGATCTGGGTCAACCCGTCGTTCACCCGCCTCACCGGCTACGCGCTCGACGACGTCGTGGGCCGCAACTGCCGGATGCTGCAGGGACCCAACACCGACGCGGCCACGGTGCAGCGGATCGGCGACGCCCTGCGCAGGCGCGAGCCGATCACCGAGGTGCTGCTCAACTACCGCCGCGACGGCACCGCCTACTGGAACCAGCTCTCGGTGTCGCCGGTGTACGACGGCACCGGCGAGCTGGTCAACTTCGTCGGCGTCCAGAACGACGTCACCGAGCGGGTGATCGTCGAGCAGGAGCGGCGCGCGGCGCTGGCCGAGGCCGAGGCGGCGCGCAGCCAGCTCCGGCTGCTGGCCGAGGCCACCACGCAGATGACCGAGGCCCTCGACGTCGCCGACGCCTGCGCACGGTTGGCCCGGATCGTCGTGCCGCAGCTCGCCGACCTGTGCGCGGTCGACCTGCTCGACCGGCCGGGTGGCACCCTGACCCGGCTCGCGGTGGCGGCCAGGGAGCGTGGCGACGAGGAGCGCCTGCGACGGCTGGGCGAGCTGCGCTCCTACCAGGCCGGGGGCCCCTCCGCGGTCGGGCAGGTCCTGGTCGGCGAGGACCCGGTGCTCATCTCCGACGCGCCCGAGCGGGGCGCGGACGGCCTGCCCGACGATCCACGCGCGGCCGAGGTGTACGACCAGTTGCGGCTCCGTTCGGTGATGGTCGTCCCGGTCCGGGCGCGGGGACGGGTGCTCGGCACGCTGACCCTGTTCACCCAGCACCCCTACGGCCGCCGCTACGGCCCGCTCGACCTGCACCTGGCCACCGATCTCGCCGGGCGGGCCGGGCTCACCGTCGACAACGCGCGCCTCTACGAGACCGAACACGCCGCGGCCGCGACGCTGCAGCGCAGCCTGCTGCCCGTCGTCCCCGACGTCGACGGCCTGCAGATCGCGGCGCGGTACCTGGTCGGCGCCGACGGCAACCAGGTGGGCGGTGACTGGTACGACGTGCTGCCCCTGCCCGACGGCGCCGTCGGGATCGCGGTCGGCGACGTCGTCGGGCACGACCTCGCGGCGGCGGCGGCAATGGGGCAGCTGCGCGGGGTCGTGCGCTCCTACGCCTGGGAGGGCCGCGGCACCGGATCCGTGCTCGACCGCTGCGACCAGCTCGTCCAGGGGCTGGAGATGGCGGCCATGGCCACCGCGTTCTACGCGCGGCTCGAGCCCGCGGTCGACGGCAGCCGGATCCTGCGCTACTCGAACGCGGGCCATCCCGCACCGCTGCTGCTCGCCCCGGACGGCACGCTCACCCGCCTCGACGAGAGGCGCTCGCCGATGATCGGTGCCGTGCCCAGGTTCGGGCGGGCCGACGGACCGGTGCGCGCCGAGGTGGAGGTGTGCTGCCCGCCGGGGTCGGTGCTGGTGCTCTACACCGACGGGCTCACCGACATGCTGGGCGCGGACGCCGACGAGCGCACCGACCTGATCGAGCGCACCGTCGCGGCACTGCCCGCCGGGGTGGACGCGGAGACCGTCGTCGAGCGGGTGCTGGTCGCGTGCGCGCCCCGCCGTCTCCGCGACGACGTGGCGCTGCTGGCGGTCCGCATCACCGCGTGACACGGGCGTCGCGGCCGGGTGAACCGGCCGCTCGGAGATCGGCTCGCGCCGCTGGGCGTAGACCACCGTCCGGGACGGGCGATCCGGCCCGACAAGCGGTTAGCTCTGAGGCAGGGCGACCGGCGCGGGGGCGTGCCGGCGCCGCGCGTCGAGGGGAACTCCACCATGGTGGCCGTACCGGAGGGTCGGTTCCATCTGCCCGAAGCAACCCGGGACCCGGGGTCCGTCCCCGTGCCCGTGCACGATCGGCGGTTCGTCGCCGTCTCGGTGGGCGCCGTGGAACTGCTCCGCCCGGAGTCCGATCTCCTCCGGCTGGTCGAGGGCGCCGGGTACGTCGACGTGCTGATCGCCGCCGACGACCCGCCGGTCGGCCCACCGGCCCCGCTGGGCGTGCTCGCCGGGTGCGCGGTCGACGGCCCGGCTTGTGACGGGGACGACGACGGGTACGACGACCGGGACGCGGAGCCCGGCGACGAGGTGTTCGCCGCGCTGGGCCTGCCCGACCTGCACGTGCACCGTCTCGGGCTGCACCCGCCGGTGGGCCCGCAGCACGAGGACGACCTCGTGGCCGCGTTGAGCGAGCTGGTCGGATTCGACCCGGAGCCGGGCGTGTTCCTGCTCGGCCCGGCGGTCGCGCCCGCCGACCCCGCGCGGAGCGTCGTCGACCAGGCCGCGCAGCGCATCGCGCGCGTGTACGGGATCCCGCTGCTGCGCTTCCGCTGCCACGAGCTCTGCGTGGTCACCGCGCCGGGCACCTGAGCGGCGAAAAGGGCGGACCCACCCCCCGCGGGTGGGCCCGCCCCGGCTTCGGCGGTGCCTCAGCTGGCCAGCGGGACGCCGCGCTGCTCCAGGATCACGCGGCGCTCGGCCTCGGCCAGGCCGCCCCAGACGCCGAACGGCTCGCGGGTCTGCAGCGCGAACTCGCGGCAGTTCTCGATCACCGGGCAGCGGTGGCAGACCTCCTTGGCCTGCGCCGTCCGCCGGGCGCGGGACGGGTTGCGCTCGCCGTCGGGGTGGAAGAAGTTCGCGCTGTCCATACCGCGGCACGAACCCAGACGCTGCCACTGCCAGGCGTGATCCATCGGGCCGGGGAGCCGGGAAACGTCACTCATCGCGTAGGTCACCTCACATGCGTCCGTTGCCCGGATGCCGGGCGATCGACACCTGGTTCCCGGCAGGCCCCGACCCCAAACGCGTTCGGCCCGCCACCCGAGGCAGGGTGACCGACCTCACATCGGTGCGCGCGGCTCAGGTGGCGGCGAGCGCCTGCTCCAGCGTCTCGTGGATGTCGAACAGCGGCACGAGGCCGGCGATCGTCAGTGGCCGCAGCACCCGGCGGGCCGTACAGGCCAGTCTCAGCTCGACGCCCGCGGTGTGCGCCGTCTCGCGCACCTCGATGAGCGCGGCGAGGCCGCTGGTGCCCAGGAACGTGACACCGTCCAGGGCGAGAACCACGAGTTCGACGCCCGCGGAGGGCGCGAACTGGTCGAGCACGGCCGAGCGGAGCTGCGGCGAGGTCAGCATGTCCACCTCGCCGCCGACCTCGATGACGACCTGGCCGGGCGCCGCCGTGCGCGTGGTCAGGGTGATCTGGTCGTCCGTATCCCCGCCGCGGCGGGTCGGGCCGGGATCGGAGGTCGGGGTCGCACGTGTGTCGGACATCGGGCGCTACGGTAGGGCTCCGGGCCGCGCGGTGCCACCGGGGGCCGGCTAGGAGTCGCGGACGACCCGGTGCCCACCGTCGCCGGTGCGCGCGGTGCGCCCGGTCCGGGCCAGCAGTTCGAGCAGCGGCACGGCCACGCGCCGGCTCGTGCCCAGCGCCTGGCGGGCCGTGCTGAGGGTGAACTCCGGCCCCAGGTCGGCCAGCACGGCCAGCGCGCGACGGTCGGCGCCGGGCAGCAGCACCACCCCGTCGGCGATCCGCAGCAGCTCGCCCGCCTTCACCAGGGAGGCCAGCTGCCGCGGCCCGAGCCCCAGCTCGGCGAGCCGCCCGGCCTCCGGGGCCGCGAACGGATCGCGCTCCAGATCGGCGCGCAGCGCGTCCATCGCGGCGCGGACGGCCGGCGGGAGCCGGCCCGCGGACGCCGCACGGAGGACGCGGCCCTCGCGGTGGGCCAGCCCGGCGTCGGGGACGTGGCGCAGCAGCGCGTCGACCAGCCGCGGTTCGGGCAGCCCGACGGCACGGCGGGCGGCCTCGGTGGGCAGCCCGGGATCGAGCGGGTCCGCGGTGTCGTGGGTGTCGACGGCGGCGGCGAGATCGGAGACCAGGGCCCGGGCGCGGTCCGGGTCGACGAGCCACCCGGCCGCCGCGGGGACCCCGGCGTGGGCCAGCGCGTCCAGCTCGGCGACCGGCAGCCCCATCGCGACCAGGTCGGCGCGGCGGGCCAGTCCGCGGCGCGCCAGCTCGGCGGCCGCCGACGGGACGCCGTCCATCGTGTCCAGCACCGCGGCCCGACCGGCGGCGGCCCCCCGCCGGCGCAGCGGGGCGGGCCGCACGTCCAGCACGGTCACCCCGGCGGCGACCCGGCGACCGCCGGGGTCGCGCAGCACGGCACGGTCGCCGATGCGCAGGGGCAGCGTGCGGCGCAGCCGCAGGCGCACGGTGTCGGGGCCGAGCGGGCGGACGCGGGCCGACACCGCCGCCGAGCCGACGTGCAGGCTCAGCTGCCCGGGCAGCGCTCCCGGCTCCGGCACCGCGCCGCCGACCCCGTGCAGGCGGACGTCGAGCACGTCGGTGGTCAGCCAGGCGCCCGGGGTGAGCAGCACGTCGCCGCGGGCCACCGCCTCGCGCGGGAGCCCGCGCAGGTTCAGGGCCACCCGGCTCACGCCGCGCGCCTCGTCGACCGGCGCACCGAGGGTCTGCACCCCGCGCACCGACACGCGCTGGGTGCCGCTCCCGGTGACCAGCTCCAGCTCGGTGTCCACGCGCACCCGGCCTGCGGGCAGCGTGCCGGTGACGATGGTGCCCGCGCCCCGCACGGTGAACGCCCGGTCGACCCACAGCCGCACGTCGGCGGCGGGATCGGGCACCGGCAGCGCCGCGGCGAGCTCGCCGATCGCGGTGCGCAGCGCGTCCATCCCAGCGCCGGTGCGCGCCGAGACGGCCACCGCGGGAATGTCGCGCAGCGGCGTGCCCGCGAGGTGCTCGCGGGCGTCGTCGAGGGCCAGGTCGGGCTCCATCAGGTCGCTGCGACTGACGACCAGCAGGCCGCGCTCGACACCCAGCGCCGTCAGCGCGTCGACGTGCTCGCCCGACTGCGGCATCCAGCCCTCGTCGGCGGAGACCACCAGCAGCACGGCGGGCACCGGGCCCACCCCGGCCAGCATCGTGGTGACGAACCGCTCGTGGCCCGGCACGTCCACGAACGCGACGGTCGTCGGGTCGGCCCCGCCGGTGTCCACGTCGGTCCATGCGAAGCCGAGGTCGATCGTCATCCCCCGGCGCCGTTCCTCGGCGAACCGGTCGGGCTCCATCCCGGTCAGGGCGCGGACCAGCGTCGACTTGCCGTGGTCGACGTGCCCGGCGGTGGCGATCACCTGCACGGGGCGGGCCCCGTCCCGGCGGACGAACGGCACTCCCGTCCACCCCCGGTGGACGGACGTGCCGTTCGTGGCGAGGGGTCAGCGGGCATCGCGGGGCTCCGGGGACCGGACGGGCGCGAGGCGGGCCGTCGCGGTCCGGACCGCCGCCGCCAGCGCGTCGTCGGACTCGGGTGGGACGGCGCGCAGGTCGAGCAGGCAGCGGCCGTGCTCGGTGCGGCCGAGCACGGCCGGTGTGCCCCGGCGCAGCGCGGCGGCGTAGCGCTCGGGCAGGGACACCGCCGCGCTGGGCAGGGTGACGCCGGGTGCGCCACCCCCGCCGACCGTGGACGCCGAGTCGACGGCGGCGGCGTCCACGCCCTCCGTGGCCAGGTCCGCGGCGAGCCGTTCCGCGCGGGCCCGCAGCACCGGGTGCTCGGCGTCGAGGGCGGCGCGCACCGGCGGTACCGGGCCGCGCAGGGTCGCCTCGAGCGCGGCGAGGGTGAGCTTGTCGACGCGCATCGCCCGGGCCAGGGGGTGGCGCCGGACGCGGGCCACGATGTCGGCCCCCGCGCCGGGTGCGCCGAGCACCAGCCCGGCCTGCGGGCCGCCGAGCAGCTTGTCCCCCGACGCGGTGACGACGTCGGCCCCCTGCGCCAGCGCCGTGGCGGCGTCGGGCTCGTCGGGCAGCAGCGGGTGCGGGGCGAGCAGGCCCGAGCCGATGTCGGCGACGACCGGTACCCCCAGCCCGGTCAGCTCGTCGAGGCCGCAGGCGCGGGTGAAGCCGCTGACGACGAAGTTCGACGGGTGGACCTTGAGGATCGCCGCGGTGTCCTCACCGACCGCGTCCGCGTAGTCGGCCCGGGCGACGCGGTTGGTGGTGCCGACCTCGCGCAGCCGCGCGCCGGTGGCCTCCAGCAGCTCCGGGATGCGGAAGCCGTCGCCGATCTCCACGAGCTCGCCCCGCGCGATGACCAGCTCGCGGCCCGGCGCCAGCGCCATCGCGACCAGCGCGATCGCCGCCGCCCCGTTGTTCACCAGGTGCGTTGCCGCGGCTCCGGGCACGGCGGCGAGCAGGGCGTCGACGGCGGCGGCTCCGCGCCGCCCGCGCCCGCCGGTGGACAGGTCGAGCTCGACGTCGCAGGTGCCCGAGGCGAGGTCCACGGCCGCGCGGGCGGCCGCGGACAACGGCGCCCTGCCCAGGTTGGTGTGCAGCAGCACCCCGGTGGCGTTGAGGACGGACCGCAGGCCGGTGGCGGTGGCGGGCAGGCTCGCCAGCGCGGCGCCGGCGACGTCCTCGGGCGCGATCTCCCCGGCCCGCGCCCGGCCCTGTGCGGCGACGACGGCGTCCTTCACCATCGCCCGGCCGAGCCGGGCCGCAGCGGCCGCGATCCGGGGCTCGGCGAGCACGGCGTCGGTGCGGGGCACGCGGCGGCGGGCGTCGAGGGCGGTCACGAGCGGAACTCTACGACCGTCCGCCGCGCCGCACCGCCGGCGTCCTGAGCGGGTGCCCTGGGCAGGTGCCGGTCGGTCGTGCCGAGGACGTCACCAGTACTCCGCTAATCGTTGGAATATCGTATGATGGTCGGGTGGCGGACACCGCAGCGCAGCACTGGGCCGAGGTCTACACCCGCCGTGGCGACACGCAGGTCAGCTGGTTCACCGCCGACCCCGCGTGCTCGCTGGAGCTGATCGGCGCCGCGGACCCGCGGCTCCCGGCCGTCGACATCGGGGCGGGCGCCTCGCGGCTCGTGGACGCGTTGCTCGACCGCGGGTTCACCGACCTCACCGCGCTCGACGTCTCCGACGACGGCCTCGCCCACTCCCGCGCCCGGCTCGGCGCCGCGGCCGATCGCGTGCACTGGGTCGTCACCGACGTGCTCGACTGGGCGCCCGACCGTCGGTTCGGGCTGTGGCACGACCGGGCGGTGTTCCACTTCCTCACCGACCCCGCCGACCGGCAGCGCTACCGCGACCTGCTGCGCGTCGCGCTCGCCCCCGGCGCGCTGGTCGTGGTCGGGACCTTCGCCGCCGACGGCCCGGAGTACTGCTCCGGGCTGCCGACCGCCCGCTACTCCCCGGACGAGCTGGCCGCGGCGCTGGGCGACCTGGAGGTGGTCGAGCGGCGCCGCGAGGAGCACCGCACCCCGGCCGGGGGGGTCCAGCCGTTCACCTGGCTCGCCCTGCGCTCCTGACCGACCGGAGGCCGCCTGGCCGGAGTCGGGCCGCGCGTCCGAGCAGTGGGTGTCGGCCGTTCCGGTACGCACCCGACGAGGTCGCGCCGGCCCTGTCGGTCTCGCGGTTCGTCGGCCTCGGGCTGATCGCGCCCCGGACGGCGCCGAGGAACACGCCATGGGGTGTCACCGCACCGCGCGGCGCAGCCCGGCACCCGTCACGTCCACCAGCACCGTCAGCAGGAGCAGGGTGCCGATGGTGGTCAGCGCACCGCCGTAGTCGAACAGTGCCAGCTGGGTCTGCAGCAGCATCCCCAGCCCGCCCGCGCCGACCACCCCGACGATCACGGTCTCGCGGATGGTGACCTCCCACCGGTAGATCCCGTAGCCGGCGAAGCGCGGGGCCGCCGCCGGCAGCACGCCGTAGGCGAACACCTGGCCGGGCGAGGCGCCCTGGGAGCGCAGGGCGTGCGAGGGGCGGCGGTCCAGGTTCTCGATCGTCTCGGCCATCAGCCGGCCCAGCACTCCCGCGGTGTAGACGCCCAGCGCGACCGCGCCGGGGAGGATGCCGGGCACGAACACGAACAGGGCGACCAGCGCCCACAGCGGCGGCGGGATCGCGCGCAGCACCACCAGCAACAGCCGCACCAGCGCCGCGACGGCCGAGCGCACGCGGGCGCGCTCGGTGGCGGGAGGGCGCGCCGCGGGCCCGGCGAGCAGCAGCCCGCCGAGGAACGCCAGCACGATGGCGAGCACGGACATCGCCAGCGTCTGGACCGACAGGCCGACCAGCCCGAGCACACCGCCCGCCCCGGATCCGCCCGGCCCGGCCGGCCCGGCGCCCAGCGTCGGCGGCAGGGACGCCGCGAGCAGATCCCCGGCGAGGCCCCAGGACCGGGCGTCGACCAGCGGGGCGAGGTCGAGCTCCACCCACCAGGCCGCGAGCGGCAGCGCGGCGACGGCGGCGGCGACCGACCCGACGACGAATCGGTCGCGCCCGCCCCGCGCGCTCCGGCCGGCCACCCGGTCGCGCACCGCCGCCCCCCAGGCATCGGCGACCAGGCTCAGCGCGATCAGGGCGTAGAGCAGGGTCCAGATCTCGGAGTAGCGCAGCGCGGTGAAGCTGAGCTGGAGCTGGAACCCCAGCCCGCCCGCACCGATCAGACCCAGCACCGTGGCACTGCGGATCGCGCAGTCCAGCCGGTAGAACGCGTACGACGTGAGCTCGCCCGCCGCGGCGGGGAGGACCCCGTACGCGAACGCGGCGGCCCGGCTCGCGCCCGCGGCGAGCAGCGCGTCGGCGGGGCGGCGGTCGACGTCGTCGACGATCTCGGAGAAGACCTTGGCCGTGATCGCCCCGAACGGGATCGCGATGGCCAGCACCGCCACGACCGGCTCGATGCCCAGCACGCTGAGCAGGAACAACCCCCAGACGATCTCGTGGATGCCGCGCGGCACCACGAGCGCACCCCGGGTGCCGATCCAGCACCGCCGACCGCGGCGGGTCAGCTCGCCGTGGCGCCCGCCCGCGCGCCACCAGGTCTGCGAGGCGAGCACCCCGCCGACGACCCCGAGCACCAGGCTCAGCGCCGTGCCGAGCGCCGCGAACCCCAGCGTGGTGGCCGCGGCCCGCACGGTCAGCCGGACGAAGTCGGGGGCGAGCTCGGGACGCACCGCCGCCGCGAAGAACTCGCCGACCAGCGCGAGCCCGGACGCCCGCGCGAGCGGCTCGCCCCGACCGGCGGCGCCCGCGAGGACGGCACCGGCAGCGGCGAGCACGACGGCCACCGCCACCCACACCCACCGGCGGCGGGCCCGGGAGCCGACGGCGCGGCGCGATGGGCCGGCCTCGCGACGGACGGCCTCGGTCAGCACCGGCGGCCGGTCGGCGGTCCCGGCCCCGGCCCCGGTTCGGGCCGGTGCGGCGTGGGCGCCAGCTCGTAGAGCGCGTCGGTCATCGTCGTGGTCAGCCGGTCGGGAGCGGTGTCGAACCGCACCCGGCCCTCGCGGACGCCGATCACCCGGTCGAAGCCGCGCCGGGCCAGCTCCACGTCGTGCAGGCTCGACAGCAGCGTCGCCCCGGACTCGCGGCACACCTCGTGCAGCAGGGCCACGATCTCCGCGCCGCGGGCGGGGTCCAGGCTGGCCACCGGCTCGTCGGCGAGGACGAGGGCGGGGCGTTGCACCAGTACGCGGGCGATCGCGACGCGCTGCTGCTCGCCGCCCGAGAGGGTGGAGGTGCGCTGGGTGGTCCGGTCGGCGAGCCCGACGCGGTCGAGGGCCGCCCGCGCGGTGGGGACGTCACGGGGGCGCAGCAGCGAGGTCAGCGAGCGCCACAGGGACCACTCGGCGAGCCGGCCCGCATTGACGTTGTGCACCACCTGCAACTCGCCGACGAGGTGGAACTGCTGATGGACGGTGCCGATCCGGCGCTGCACCGCGCGCAGGGCGCGGGCCGACGCGCCGGCCAGCTCGGCGTCGAGCACCCGCACACTGCCGCTGGTCGGTGCGACCGTGGCGTTGAGCAGCCGGATGATCGTGCTCTTGCCCGCCCCGCTCGGGCCGATCACCGCGACGTGCTGGCCGGACTCGACCGTGAGATCGAGATCGTCCACGGCCGTGAGTCCCCCGTAGCGGACCGTGACACCCCGCAGCTCGACGAGCACCGGCTACTGCAGCAGTCCGAGCCCGCGGGCGACGGTCTCGATGTCGGTGTAGTTCTCGGCGACGGTCGGCACGAACGCGCCCGCGGTGAACAGCTCCAGGATGTCGGTCTCGCGCTGGTCGCTGCCGTCGAGCCGGAGCAGGGCCGTGCGCAGCCGCTCGGTGAACCCGGCCCCGAAGTCGGCGTCGAGGTCCGGGCTGCCGAGCCAGTGGTAGTCGTGGTAGCTCGGGGTGCGGAAGATCTCGACGACCGCGGCGGGGTCGGCCGAGCCGTCGGCGACGCGGGCGTCCCACACCGACGCGCTCAGCGCGCCGACCTGGTACGTGCCGGCCTCGACGAGCGCGATCGTGGCGTCGTGCGAGCCGGAGAAGCCCGGGTCCCCGGCCAGCTCGGCCGGGGTCACCCCGGCCTGGTCGAGGAAGAACTGCGGCATCAGCCGACCGGACGTGGAGACCTCGCTGCCGAAGGTCAGCGTCCTCTCGCGCAGCACGGACAGCCCGGCCACGTCCGCGATCGGGGCGATCCCGGCTGCCGGGCTCGCGACGAACACGCTGCGGAAGTTCTCGTCGATGTCACGCTGGGCCAGCAGGACCGAACCGGGGACCTGCAGCCGCGCCTGCACGCCGCTGAGCCCGCCGAAGAACGTGGCGTCGACGTCCCCGCGCCGGAACGAGGTGACCGAGGCGGTGTAGTCGGTGACCGGCTGGTAGACCACGGTGACGCCGAGCTGCTCGCCGAGGTAGCTGCTGACCTCGCCGTAGAGGCGTTGCAGCTTCTCCGGGTCCTGGTCGGGGATGGCGCTGATGACCAGCTCCCGATCGGCCGGCTCGGCGGCCCCGCCGCAGGCCGTGGCGACGACGGCGAGGGCGGCGAGGGCCGCGGCCAGGTGGGTGCGACGCACGATGTCTCCTGCGGTCGGGGGTTCAGAAGGGCCAGCGGTCGCCGAAGCGGGCGGCGAGCCTGCCGTCGAGACCCCAGGTACGGCCCGACGGGTAGATCGCCAGCAGCGCCAGCGGCAGCAGGTCGACCGGGTAGGTCCAGAAGTACTGGGCGGCGCCGGAGAACAGGTACATCAGCCAGATCGGTCCGATCAGCAGCAGCGTGCCGAGCGCGGCGGCCCTGGTCAGTGCTCCGAACAGCAGGGCCAGGCCGGCCATGATCTCGACGATCGTGAGGAACACGCCGAAGGCGCCGTAGTTGGGCAGCACGATGTTCTGGTAGAAGGCGGCCAGCGGACCGAGGTAGGTCCCGGTGGAGGCGATGTCGGCGATGTCGCGGGCCTGCGGGAGCCACAGCAGGCCGGCCGTGGCGAACCCGAAGTCGTAGACGCCGACGTTGATCAGCTTGGCGAGGCCGTTGGTCAGCCAGATCAGGCCGAAGAAGATGCGCAGTACGGCGAAGGCGTGCGACAGCGAGCGATGGGACGCGGGGACCGAGGTCGGACGGTCGGTGACTGCGGCGGTGGGATCGGACATGGTCTGGTCACCCGTCTTGTCGGGGTCGGGAGGTTCGGCGTACCCGGACCGGGCACGTGTAGTCACGCTCAACGGATGCTGAGTGCGGAGTCGGCGCCGCGGGGTTGCCGGTCCACGAGGCGCAGCAACGTGTCGGCGGGTACCGACAGCGGGAGCGTCGTGCGGGTGATCAGCAGGTCGGTGTCGAGCCGACCGCCGCGCACCGTGGGCCCGAACGGGCTCCAGAACGCCCCGTCCGCGGTGATCGTCAGCTCGGCGGGGAGATCGGACTGGGCCGCGGCGACGCCGAGGCCCTCCTCGATCGCCCGGCCGCGGGCGATGATCGGCCGGATGACGTGGTCGTCGTCGGACACGCCGAGATCGCGGTGCAGCGCGCACAGCCGGTCGAGCTCGGCGTCCTCGATCGACTCGACCGTGGTGGCGATCCGGACGGTGACCCCGCGCTGCACGAGTGCCGGGATCGCGGCCACGACCTTGGCGAAGTTGTCCGGCGCCCGCATCTCGTCGTTGACGTCGGGGTCGGGCCGGTCCAGCGAGATCTGCAGTGACACCGGCTTCCCGGCGAGCACCTCGACGCGGCTCAGCAGCCGGCGCTGGAACAGGGTGGCGTTGGTCAGCGCGACGATCGGCAGGTACTGCGACATCTCGGCGAGCAGCTCGGGCATGTCGGGGACCAGGAAGATCTCGCCGCCGGTCACGCCGAGGCCGGTGAAGCCCAGCTCGGCGGCCTGGCGGGCGACCTCCAGCATCGCCGTGCGCCCGAGCTCGCGGCGCGCGACCTTCGGGCCGGACTCGGTGAGGCAGTAGGTGCACTCGATGTTGCAGTGGTAGTTGGCGTACATCCACACGCGGCCGGGCAGCGTGCCCGCGGCCACCGCGAGCCCGATCGGGCCCTCCTCGGCGGTCACGCCAGACCCTCCGCGCTCAGCCGGTCCAGGGTCTCGGTACCGGTCGGCAGGGCCAGCGCCGTGGCGAAGCGGTTGAGCAGCAGGGTGGCTCCGACCAGCGTCGTCAGCTCCACGACCTCGTGTGCGGCGAAGTGGGCCCGCACGGCCACGCGCGCGGCGTCGGGGACCGGGTCGTGGCCCGCGACCAGGTCGACCCAGTCGATCAACGCCAGCTCGCGCGCGTCGGAGAAGGCCTCGGCCACCGGGGTCTCGGAGCGCAGCGCGGTGACCTGCGCGCGGCTGAGCCCCGCGTCGAGGGCCACGACCGTGTGGGCCTGCACGCAGTACCGGCACCCGGCGAGCGCCGACGTCCGGACGATCACGATCTCCTTGGTGCGCCAGTCGATCCCCGACGGGCCCAGCGCCGTGCCGAGGAACGGCATCGCGACCTCGAGCAGCTCGGGAACGTGGGCCATCGCCGCGACGATCGGGCCGGGGTCCCCGCCGGCGTAGAACGGACGTGCCAGCAACGGAGCCTGGTCGGCGCAGATCAGGGGGATGTCGGGCGGGTCGACGACGGGAGCGCGCACGACGATGACCCTAGGCGGGGACGTGCCCCTGGACGGTCCCTGATCCCTTACCGGACGCTAACGGGCGCGCCGGGTGCACACCGGTGGTGCTGCGGTGCGGTGCGGTCGGTGGCCGGTCGTAGGGTGGCGGGGTGTCCTTCCGTCGCCTCACGCAGTTCAGCCACGGCGCCGGTTGAGCGTGCAAGCTCGCCCCCGGCGAGCTGGCGCAGGTCCTGCGCACGCTGCAACCGTCCGCCCATCCGGACCTCCTCGTCGGCACCGAGACCGGTGACGACGCGGCCGTCTGGCGGCTGGACGCTGCCCGCGCGCTGGTGGCCACCACCGACTTCCTGACCCCCGTCGTCGACGACCCGCGCACCTGGGGCCGGATCGCCGCCCAGAACGCCGTGTCGGACGTCTACGCGATGGGCGGGCGTCCGCTGTTCGCGTTGAACCTGGTGGCCTGGCCGTCGTCGGAGCTGCCCACCTCCATGCTCGCCGAGGTGATGGCCGGAGGCGCGGAGATCGGCACCGAGAGCGGGTTCGCCGTCGTCGGCGGCCACAGCGTCGACGATCCGGAGCCCAAGTACGGGCTCGCCGTCGTCGGCGAGGTGCACCCCGACCGCATCCTCACCAACGCCGGGCTGCGCGACGGTGACGTGCTCGTGCTCACCAAGGCACTCGGGATCGGGGTGGCCACCACCGCGATCAAGGCCGGGACCGCGCCGCCGTCGCTGCTCGCGGCCGCGGTCGCGTCGATGACCGCCTCCAACGCCCCCGCGGCCCGGGCGGCGGTCGACGCGGGCGCGCAGGGCTGCACCGACGTCACCGGGTTCGGGCTGCTCGGGCACCTGCTGAAGATGGCGGTGGCGTCCGGAGTCGACGCTCGGATCGACGTGGCCGCGGTGCCGTTCCTGCCGGGGGCACGGGCGCTGGCCGAGGCCGGGACGATGCCCGGCGGCTCCCGGCGCAACCGCGACTGGGTGGCGCCCTCCGTCGACGCCGGGGGGTACGGGGAGCTCGACGTGTTGCTGCTCGCCGACGCCCAGACCTCCGGCGGCCTGCTGTTCGGCGCCGCACCCGCCGAGGCGGCGGCCGCGGTGGCGGCGCTGGGCACCCCGGCCACGGTGATCGGCCGGGTCCGCACCGGCACCGGCCGCATCACGCTGCGCTGAGGCACCGAAGCTCGGACGAGTGGGACTCCCGTCCGAACCTGGGGGACGAGAGTCCCACTCGTCCGAGGGCGCCGGTGCTGCGCCGGTGCTATGCGTAGCTGCGAGGGGCCGCGGCGCCTGCCATCGGGACCACCCGGCGTTCCAGCCGGGCCGCCGCCGCCAGCAGCGCGGCCTCCGACCCGGGTCGGCCGACCAGCTGTACCCCCACGGCACGGCCCTCGACCAGCACCGGCGCCACGACGGCCGGCAACCCGGCCAGGTTCCAGGCCTGCGTGAACGGCACCTGCCGGGCCTGCGCGAGCAGGGTGCGCAGGTAGCCGCGGCCCGCGAACGCGCCAGCGGGGGGAGCGGGGGTGGCGACGGCCGGGCCCACCAGCAGGTCGTACCCGCCCTCGTCGAGCCAGTCGATCATGCGGTCGCGCCAGGCGGGGGCGGCGCGGCGGCCCGGGCGGGCGCGGCGGCCCCGGCGGGCGACCGCGGCCGTGCGCCGCTCCAGGTCGGCGAGGTCCAGCCCGAGTGCGGCGACGTCCCTGGCCACCCCGGCGTGCCAGCGGCGCGTCCACCGGGTGGTGAGCCCGCGCGGGTAGGGCGGGTCGGCGAGGCTGACGGCCGCGCCACCGGGTCCCGCCCGCAGGCGGGCGGCGGCCCCGACCGCGGCGGCGCGGTGGTCGGGGTGCAACCGGGAGATCGGTGACGGGACGCGCAGCGACAGCGCGATCCGGGCCGGCCCGGGCACGTCGAGCTCGACCGGCTCGCCGCGCAGCACGCCGAGCATGACGGCGGCGTCCTGCGCGGTCCGCGCGATCGGCCCCGCCTCGGACAGCCCGTACCAGTGCTCGGCGAGCCTGCCCGGGAGCGGGACGACGCCGGTACCGGGCTTGAGGCCGACGAGCCCGCAGTACGCGGCCGGGATGCGGATCGAGCCACCGCCGTCGGTGCCCAGCGCCAGCGCGGCCATCCCGGCCGCCACGGCCGCGGCGCTGCCGCCGCTGGAACCACCGGGGTCGCGATCGGTGTCGAGGGGGTTGCGGGTGGTGCCCAGCGCCGAGTGGGTGAAGCCCCAGATCGCCAGCTCCGGCATCCGCGTCTTCCCCACGACGACGGCGCCGGCCGCGCGCAGGCGTTTGACCAGGTCGTCGTCACGGCGGGCGGGCTCGCACGAGGTGGCGGCGGAGCCGTGCCGCGTGGGGTAGCCGGCCACGTCGACGCAGTCCTTGACCGCCACGGGCACCCCGGCCAGGGGCAGGGCGAACCGGTCGGCCCGCGCGTCGACGGCCTCGGCCTCGCACAGCACGCGCCGCGGGTCCACGACCTGGAACGCACCGACCCGGCCGTCACGCTCGGCGATCCGGTCGAGGTGGGCACGCGCGACGTCGACGGCGCTGCTCCAGCCGTCGTGCACGCGCGCCGCGATCTCGGCCGCGCCCATGGCGGTGAGGTCCATCCCTCCACCATGGCACTGATCAGGGGTTATCGGGAAACGACCCGCCGGACGCAGGATCAGCGGTGCCCGATCCGGCGCCGGGTGCGGATGGCAGGCGGACGGGGCACGCGGCGCCGAGCATCGACTCGGTGTCGTCGTCGACGGCGGTGTGGAACCTCGCATGACGGCGGATCGCGGGCGTTCGCGTCACCGGAGCCCGGCGGTCGACCCGCCGTGACGGCGACGGGGAGTGGCGGAGGCGGACGGGAATCGAACCCGCCTGGCCGAGATGCTCGACCACGTCGGTGTTGAAGACCGCGGGGGCCACCAGGCACCCTTACGCCTCCGTGCGTGCACTCAGGCGGTGACGTCGAGCGCCTCCGGCACCCCGTCGGCCGTGTCGAACAGCGTGAGCAGCCCGGTGGACTGCAGCGCGCGGGTGACGATCCGCGAGCCGCACACCAGCCGCAGCCGGTGGCCGCGGCGGTCGGAGTCGTCCTTCGCCGCGACCAGCACGGCCAATCCCGCCGAGCCGAGGAACGTGACGTCGGACAGGTCCAGGACCAGCAGCGGGACCGCCGCGATCTGCTCGTCGAGCTGGCCACGCAGCAGCGGGGCCGTCAGGGTGTCGATCTCGCCCACGACGTGCACCACCCGTGCGTCGGGACCGTGGTCGACCACGTCGAACCGGATGACCTCGCCGGGGTCACCGGGCGCCCCGTCGTCGACGGGGAGATCGCCGCTCATGCGAACCGGCTCCTCCAGGGGATCGCGGACAGGACGCGCGGGCCGTTGATCGAGCCGCCGGGCAACCCTACGACCGGTGCCGGAACGGGCACAACACGCCCCCCTGCGTCACCGGTTCGGAGGGGTACGCAGTGTTTGCGGTGGTGTGACGTGGGGTACATCGGCGCATGGCCCGCGAGGGGTCCACCAGAGGAGAACACCATGATGCGCAGGGGTACGCAGGCCGATCTGCAGCGGGTCCGGCACGTACTGGCGGGTCTGGCCTTCCCGGCCGCGAAGTGGCAGCTGATCATCCACGCCGAGGACTACGGCGCCGACGCCTCCACGCGGGCCGAGCTGTGGGCCCTGCCGCCCGGCGACTACCCCGATCTCCCGGCCGTGTTCGTGGCGCTCGGTCTCGCCTCCGTCGCACCCCGTCGGCCCCCGGCGCAGCGCCCCGCCTACCGGGTGGCGCCGGCCGTGCAGGTCGCCGCGCGCGACAGCAGCTGATCGCCCCGGAGGACCGCGGCCGGTCCCGGGTCGTCGTGCTCGTCCACGTCGGGGGACCATGGCCGGGTGTCGGGTGACTTCTCGGTCCGTGTCGGTGTCCGCAGCTACGAGGTGGACGTCAACGGCCACCTCAACCACGCCATCTACCACCGCTACGGCGAGCACGCCCGCAGCGAGCTGCTCGCCGCCGCCGGCTGCTCCATGCCGCAGATGCTGGAGCAGGGCGTGGGGATCGTGCTGCTGGAGACGACGTGCCGGTTCCTGCGCGAGCTGCGCTACGGCGACGAGCTCGACGTCGACGCCCGCGTCGGGTTCGGCGAGGGCAAGACGTTCCGGATCGCGCAGACGCTGCGCCGCCTCGACGGCGTCGTGGCCGCGGAGATCACCTGCGTGATGGGCCTGCTGGACAGCCGGGCGCGCCGGTTGCTCCCCGACCCGCGGGAGCAGCTGCGCAAGCTGGCCACGGACCCGGGGGTACTGGGGATCGGCTGACCACCCGCTCCCGGTCGACCGCGCAGCTCGGCGGCGTGGGGAGGTGGGTGGGCGGTACCGACCCGCTCGCCGACCGCGACCCGCTCGTGGCGCCGGTGCCGCCCGCCCACTGGTGCCCGTCGACGTCGCGAGCCCGGCCGGCGTCCCCATCGGGGCGGTCCAGGGCGTCTCGCCGGGCGCGTTCCTGATCGCGGCCGGCGTCGCCGTGTCGCGGATCACCGACGAGGAGCGGACCAGCGGTATCCCGGGGGCCGGTCGTCGACTCCTTGAGCACGGCGCCGCCGCTGGGGAGCGGGGCAGGCGCGCCGCCGCCGGTCCGGACCACGGGTCCGGGCCGGCGGCGTGCTGTCCGGGCCGCGGATCCCGCCGGGCCCGGGCGGCCGACTCGCGAGGGAGTGCGCGAGTCCTCCATCCGGACACGGGGTGTCGGCGGATCCGGCACGGTGCGCGCGGGGCCCGACCATAGGATCCGCGGATGACCGCACGCGGTGACCGGGACGTGCTCCGGGTGCTCCTTGCCCGCCGCGACGTCGGTCGGCGAGCCGACGGGAACCGTGTCGCCCTCGTCATCGGTGGGGGAGGGATGCGCGGGGCGTACGTCGCGGGGATGTTGCACGCGCTCGACCGCGCCGGCCTGCGGGAGTCGTTCGACGAGGTGTACGGCGCGTCGTCGGGTGCGGTCTCCGCGGCGTCGTTCGTCACCGGAGCCGCGGACCGGGGTGCCGCCGCGTTCCCCGAGGACCTCGCGTCGACCCGGTTCATCGACCTGCGCCGCCTCGGCACCCGGCGCCCGGTCGTGTCGCTCGACCACCTGATCGTCTCCGTGCTCGGTGGCACCAAGCCGCTGTCGTGGGAGCGGTTGGGCGACAGCCCGGTCCCGCTGCACGTCGTCGCCACCGACTCGGCCGACCTCACCCCGCACGTGCTCACCGGACTGCGCACCGCCGACGACTGGCGCCGGGGCCTGCGCGCCACCGCCGCCATCCCGCTGCTCGCCGGGCCGCCGGTGGAGCACGCCGGTCGCCGGTGGGTCGACGGCTCGGTGGGCGAGCCGCTCGCGCTGGCCCGGGCCCTGCGCGGCGGTGCCACCCACGTGCTGGCGCTGGTGTGCCGGCCGGAGTCGGAGATCCACACCTCGGCGGACCTGTCCTTCTGGGCCCGCGCGCTGGACCGCGTGGTGCCGGGGCTGGGGACCGTGGCCCAGGGCTCGCGGCGCTACGGCGCCGACCTGCAGATCGTCACCGACGCCGCGCACCCCGGCCGCGGGCCGGCGCACCTGATGGCGCTGGGTCCGTCCCGGTCGGTGGGGATGGGCGCGCTGTGCGGCGATCCGGTCGTGGTCGCCGAGGCCGTGCGGGTGGGGGACGAGTCCGCGGTGGCGGCCCTGGCGTGCGCGCACTGACGCGGCGCCGCCGGTGGCCACCGCACCCCCATGGGTGGCTCGCGCCGCGGGCGGTTTCGCGCGCTGCCGGCGGTTTCGCGCGCCGCGGGCGGTTTCGCGCGCTGCCGGCGGCGCGCGGGACGCGTTCCGGCGCGCGGGCCGGTCGAGCGGCTGGGGTCCCGCGCGCTGCGGGTGGGTCCCGCGCGCCGCGGGTGGGTTCGCGCGCTGAACCGGCTCCCGCGTGCCGTCGGCGGCGCGCAGGACGCACCTGCGCGCGCGGGCGGCCGAGCGGGCCGGGATCCCGGCGCGAGCGACCGTGCCCCGGGTAGCGTCCGGAGCATGGGCGAAGCATCGGTACGGCCGCGGGCCGCGGTCGTCGTCACCGGGAGCGAGCTGCTCACCGGCGCGATCTCCGACAGGAACGGTCCCTGGGTGGCCCGGGAGCTGGGTGGGCTCGGGTTCGAGGTGTCGCACGTGCTCGTCGTCGGCGACCGGCCCGACGACCTCGCCGCCGCGCTGCGCTTCGCCGCCGACGCCGGGGCCGCACTGGTCGTCACCAGCGGCGGGCTCGGGCCGACGGCCGACGACCTGACCGCCGAGGTCGTCGCCGGGTTCGCGGGTGTGCCGCTGGAGCTCGACGAACCGATGCGCGCCCACATCGCCGCCATCCTCGCCGCGTGGGCCGCCCGCACCGGGTTCGACGGGCCGGCGCTGGAGGAGGCCAACCGCAAGCAGGCGATGGTGCCGCGCGGGGCGGTCGCGCTGGCGCCGGTCGGCACCGCACCGGGGCTGGTCGTGCGCACGGCCGGCCCGCTGGTCGTCGTGCTGCCCGGACCGCCGCGCGAGCTGCAGGGGATGTGGCCCGCCGCGCTGGCGTCCGAGCCGCTGGCCGAGCTGCTGGCCGGGGTGCCGCGGGCGGCGTCGCGGTCGCTGCGCTACTTCGGGCTGCCCGAGTCCGAGATCGCCGCCACGCTGCGGGAGCTCGACGTCCGCGACGTCGAGGTGACCACCTGCCTGCGCCGTTCCGAGCTGGAGGTGGACCTGCGCCCGCGCCCGGGTGCCGAGGACACGGCCGCCGCGCTGGCGTCGGAGCTGGCGCAGCGGCACGCCAGGCACCTGGTCAGCGCGGACGGTGCCGGCACCGACGAGCTGGTGGCCGCCGGCCTGCTGGCGAAGGGCGCGACGGTGGCGACCGGGGAGTCGTGCACCGGGGGGATGCTGGCGTCGCGGCTCGTGGACCGGGCCGGGTCGAGCGCATACGTGGCGGGCGGGGTGGTGGCGTACTCGAACGAGGCCAAGACCGCGTTGCTCGACGTGCCGGCGGAGTTGATCGCCGCGCACGGTGCCGTGTCCCCGGAGGTGGCGCGGGCGCTGGCCGACGGCGCGCGCAAGCGGTTCGGCGCCGACGTCGGCATCGGGATCACCGGGGTGGCCGGGCCGGACGGCGGCACGGCGGCCAAGCCCGTCGGGTACGTCTGCTTCTGCGTGACCACCGGGGACGGGCTGGTGCTGGCCCGCGACCCACAGCTGCCGGGCGGTCGGGCCGACGTGCGGGAGCGCGCGACGGACGTGGGGATGCACCTGCTGCTGCGCGCCGTCCGTGGGTGAGCCGAAGTCCCCACCACGTCGATCTCACCCGCGCTCGGCGACGACGTAGCCGTAGCACTGGGGCGGCGCGAGGTCGTCGGGCGAGGGCGGTCCCTCGCCCCGGAAGACGATGCGGAACCCCGCTGTGACCAGCCGGCGCTCCATCTCACCCATCGACAGCCAGTAGACGTCGAACTCGACCCCGACGGACCGCCCGCCGCGACGGACCCGGTCGTCGCCCAGCTTGAACGCCGTGGCGAGCAGGCCCCCGGGCCGCACCACCCGGGCGAGCTCGGCGAAACCGCGTGGCCGCTCGGCGGGCGGCAGGTACATCAGCGAGTACCAGCACAGCACGCCCGACAGCTCCCCGTCGGCGAACGGCAGTCGGCGCAGGTCGGCGACCTCGAACGGGATCCCCGGATGGTCGCGGCGGGCCACGCGCACCATCTCCGGCGAGAGGTCGATGCCGTGCGGCGCCGGCCCGCGGCGGGCGAGGTACCCCGACATCCGGCCCGATCCACAGCCGATGTCCCCGACCGCTGCGCCACCGTCGCGCTCGGCCAACAGGTCGCAGAACAGGCCGAGCACCGCGCGATCCACCGGCGCCCGGTCGAGCGAGTCCGCGAGGCGCTCGGCGTACAGCTCGGCCAGCTCGTCGTGCGCGTCCCGCAGCTCCGCGGTCGTCTCGTCCATCCCGGCAGGCTAGCCAGGCCCACCGACACCTCCCGCGAACGACAGCGGCGCCGCCCAGCGTTCCCGCTGGTCGGCGCCGCCGTTCGAGGCCTGGGGTCAGGCCGCCTGCTTGGTCTCCCAGAAGATCTTGTCGATCTGGGCGATCAGGTCGAGCAGCTCCTGGCCGGTGGCCGGGTCGTTCGACGCCTTCGTGCCGGACGCGCCCGCGGCCTTGGTGGCCTTGTTGAACAGCTCGTGCAGCTCCGGGTACTTCTCGAAGTGCGGGGGCTTGAAGTAGTCGGTCCACAGCACCCAGAGGTGGTGCTTGACCAGGTCGGAGCGCTGCTCCTTGATGTCGATCGCCCGCGCGCGGAAGGCCGGGTCGTCGTTGCCCTGGTACTTCTCCTGGATGGCCTTGACCGACTCGGCCTCGATGCGGGCCTGGGCGGGGTCGTACACGCCGCAGGGGAGGTCACAGTGTGCGGTGGCCTCCAGCCGCGGGCGGAGAATACGGGACAGCATCCGCGTGTCGTCCTTCCTGAGAGTTGATCGATCTCGTTTCCGTCACCCTACTCTCGGTGCTTTCCCGGGACCGGACGGAGATATGCCATGAGGTGGCGCCGAGTGGTGGTGCGAGGTCCGTCGATGTCCCCGACGGTGGGTGACGGCGACGTGGTGCTCGTGCGTTTCGGTGCACCGCCCGCGACGGGCGACGTCGTGCTCGTGCGCTGGTCAGCACGCCCGGAGCAGCTGTCGGTCAAGCGAGCGGTCCGACCCGAGCCCGGCGGGTGGTGGGTGCTGGGTGACTTCCCGGAGGCGTCGACCGATTCTCGAATGCTCGGCGTGGCGAACGTCATCGGGGTCGTGCGATTCCGGATGTGGCCCCGGCCCGGCCGCCTCCGAGTACTGCCGCCTGGCGTCAGCAAATAGCTGCTTTCTGCAATACTGATGCAATAGAATGGGACGCGTGACTGCACCGCTCGGCCGAGGCAGTGGCTCGACCGGTCCCCGGCTGTCACGATGGACCGATGACCGGGAGCGAGGCGCAGGACGAGGCGGCCGTGATGCCGACCGACCGCCGCTTCGGCGACGGTCTCGCCGTGGGGCCCGACCTGGAGGGTGCGGCCGAGGTAGCCGTCGCCCAGGCCCTCGAACCGCTCCGCGGGACCGTCCCCGACCTGGTCTGGATCTTCGTTGCGCCCGGGCGGCTCGGCGGGGACGCCGCGGCTGCCGCGGGCAGGCGGGCCATGGAACTGGCCGGCGCCGGTGTCACCGTCGGCGGCACGGCGGGAGGCGTCATCGGCGACGGGCGCGGGGTGGAGCACGGCCCGGCCGTCGCGGTGTGGGCGGCCACGTTGCCCGGCGTCACGGTCCGCCCGTTCCGGCTCACGGCCGAGCAGCACGACGGCGCGGTCCGGTTCCCGGGCCTGCCCGAGCGGCGCTCGGACGACCGGGTGGCCGCGCTCGTCGTCGACCCGTACTCGTTCCCCGTGGGCGGTTTCCTCCAGCACGGCAACTCCACGATGCCGGGGTTCCCACTGGTCGGCGGCCTGACGGGCGCACCGGGCGGGCCGGGGGCCAACCGCCTGTTCCTGGACGGGGAGATCCACGACCGCGGTGGCGTCGGCGTGCTGCTGGGCGGTGACGTCTCCGCCCGCACCGTCGTCAGCCAGGGGTGCCGCCCGATCGGACCGGCGATGGTGGTCACCCGGGTCGAGCGCAACGTGCTGCTCGAGCTGGCCGGGTCACCCGCCTACCGGCGCCTCGCCGAGATCGTGACGTCGCTGCCGCCCGCCGAGCAGGAGCTGGCGGCCCGCGGGCTGCACGTGGGCATCGCGATGAACGAGTACGCCGACGACCACGGCCGCGGCGACTTCCTCGTCCGCGGCGTCACCGGGGTCGACGAGGCCACCGGCGCCGTCGCGATCGGGGACGTCGTCGAGGTGGGCCAGACGGTGCGGTTCCAGGTGCGCGACGCCGCGGGCGCGGGGGAGGACCTGACCGAACTGCTGGGGCCGGACCCGGCGCGCGGTGCGCTGCTGTTCTCCTGCAACGGTCGGGGCACGACGATGTTCCCCGACGCCGACCACGACGTGCAGGCGCTGCGCCGCACGCTCGGCGGCGGGTCGGGCATCGCGGGCTTCTTCGCGGCGGGCGAGATCGGCCCGGTCGGCGGGCGCAACCACCTGCACGGGTTCACCGCGTCGGTGCTGACCTTCCGCTGAGATCGGGCCGACCGCCCGACCCACCGTCAGCGGACGAGACGGAACAGCGCGCGCACGTCGTCGACGAAGACCTCCGGTTGCTCCAGGGAGGCGAAGTGCCCGCCGGTGTCGGGCTGGTTCCACAGCCGCAGGTCGGTGTAGCGGCGCTCGACCCACGACCGGGGGAGCCGCCACAGCTCCCGGGGGAACAGCGTGACCCCGGTGGGCACCTCGACGAGGTCGAGCCTGCGGCGCTTGTAGCTCTCCCAGTACAGCCGCGCCGACGACGCGCCGGTGCCGGGCAGCCAGTAGAGCATCACGTTGTCGAGCAGCCGATCGCGCGCGATCACGTTCTCCGGCGGGCCCGCGCTGTCGGTCCAGTCCCAGAACTTCTCGACGATCCACGCGGCCTGCGCCGCGGGGGAGTCGAGCAGGCCGTAGCCGAGGGTCTGCGGGCGGGTGGACTGCACCGCGGAGTAGCCGGTGCCGTGCGCCTGGAACATGCGGCGGTCGGCGAGCGCCTTCTCCTCGGCCTTCGTCAGCGGCGGGACCTCGCCCTCGGGCGGGCGCTGCGCGAGGGGCATCGTGATGTGGATGCCGGCCACGGCGTCGGGCATCCCGGTGCCGAGCGCCGAGGTGATCATCGACCCCCAGTCGCCGCCCTGCGCGCCGTACCGTTCGTAGCCCAGCCGGTCCATCAGCTGGGCCCAGGCCACGGCGATCCGCTCGACGCCCCACCCGCTCACCGAGGGCTTGTCGCTGAACCCGAACCCGGGCAGCGACGGGATCACGACGTGGAACGCGTCGCGCGGGTCAGGCGGGTCGGTCAGTGCCTCGACCACGTCGAGGTACTCGATCACCGAGCCCGGCCAGCCATGGGTGAGGACCAGCGGCATCGCGTCGGCGTGCCGGGAGCGGACGTGCAGGAAGTGGATCTGGCAGATGTCGTCGCCGCCACCGTCGAGACCGGTGCGGAACTGGGGGAGCGCGTTGAGCTCGGCCTCGCAGCGTCGCCAGTCGTAGCGGGTCGCCCAGTGCTCGCACAGCTCGCGCGCGTAGTCCAGCGGTACGCCCTGCCCCCAGCCGTCCACCGTGGACGGATCGGGCCAGCGGGTGCGCGCGAGGCGCTCCCGGAGATCGTCGAGGGCGGATTCGGGGATGTCGACGCGGAACTCCCGCATCAGAGTTGTACGCCCCGGCTCAGCGCGCCGTCGACGACCAGGTTGGTGCCGGTGATGAACGAGGCACGCGGGCTGGCCAGCATGGTGACGGCGTAGGCGATCTCCTCGGCCGTGGCCATCCGGCCGGTGGGGTTGAGGCCCATGGCCGTGGCGAACAGCTCCGGGTTGCCGCCCTCGATGGACTCCCACACCCCACCGGGGAAGTAGGTGTTGCCGGGCGAGACGCAGTTGGCGCGCACCCCCGCCGCGGCGTGCTCGAAGGCGAGCCCGGAGACGTAGTGCACGACCGCGGCCTTCATCGTGCCGTAGGCGTCCTTCGCGAAGTCGATCTCGCGCCCGGACACCGACGAGATCGCCACGATCGCTCCCCGCGACGCCGTCAGGTGCGGCAGCGCGGCCTCGCACAGACGCACCGTGTGCATGAGGTCGACCTCGAAACCGGCCTTCCAGTTGTCCTCGCCCGCCCCGATGGCCAGGGCGCTGACGTTGGCCACGGCGACGTCGACGCCCCCGAGCCGCTCCGCCGACGCGGCCACCCAGGCGGCCAGCGCGGCCCCGTCCGCGACGTCGAGCGCGGTGCCCACGGCCCCGGTCTCGGCCTGCGCCGCCTCGACCTCGGCCGCCGTGCGCGCGCAGAACGCGACCGTCGCGCCCTCGGCGAGCAACGCCTCGACCACGGCGCGCCCGATGCCCTTCGTGCCGCCGGTGACGAGCGCGACCTTGCCGGTCAGCTGGAGATCCATCTAGCGGAGTCCTTCCGAGAGGGAGCGGAGGTGGCGGTGCATGCCACCGTGGGCGTCGGCGACGGGCAGGTGGCGCTTCTCGACCTTGGTCAGCGCGCTGTAGTTGGTGTCGCAGACGTTGGCGAGCGGGGACAGCGCGATCTGGGTGAGCAGCTGGTAGGCGTCGAGGGGATCGAGCCCGTACAGCTCGCCCAGCCACATGATCATGCCGTGCTGGCTGGCCCGCCAGGCGTCCTCCAGGGGCCGGGCCGAGCCGACGACGGCGTAGTGGTCGTCGTGCTCCAGCCGGGGCCAGGCCGGCGCGCCGCCCTTGATGAGTTCCACGACGAGCGTGACGTCCATGGCGCCCTCGACGGCCGTCCCGCAGCTCTCCCCCTCACCCTGGCGGTAGTGCCCGTCGCCCACGGAGAACAGCGCGCCCTCGACGTTGACGCCGAGGAAGCAGGTGGTGCCCGGCTTCATCTCCGGGGTGTCCATGTTGCCGCCGAACGTGTCGGGCACCAGCGACGAGCGCACCTCGCGACCGGGCGGGGCCACGCCGACCGTCCCCAGCATCGGTTCCAGGGGCAGGTCCAGGCTCAGGTTCGCGGCCTCGTAGCGGAGCAGGCCCGCGGCCCGGTCGAGCTGGTAGATCCACGTGCGCTCGGGCAGCGGCTCGTGCAGCAGGTAGGGGTGGGTGAGCGCGCCGAAGAACGGGATCGTCGAGCTCGCGGCCCAGTCCCGGGCCGGGGTCAGATCGACGATGTGGATCGCCAGCGTGTCGCCCGGCTCCGCGCCCTCGACGAAGAACGGCCCGGTCTGCGGGTTCACCTGCGTCATGTCCAGCACCTGGCTGGGCCGGTCGGTGGTGCGCTGCAGGCGCCCGGAGAACGCGTCCTCCGTCCACAGCTTCAGCATCGTGCCGGGGCGGATGCGATGCGTCGGCGCGACCCCGCCGAACGTCCACGCGTACTGGTCGGGGGTGGGGCGGAACTCGACGACGTCCATCGGCGGTGATCGTTGCGTGCACACCGACCGGGCGCAAGGGTGGGCATGGTGACGCCCGCCGCAGGGTCACCGGCCCGCGCGGACGGCGGCGTCGTCACGGCCTGCGCCGGCCCGACGCCCCGAGCGCCCGCGAGACCCCGCGGGCCGCCGCCCGCACCACCGGTACGTACGCGCGGGCGTCCGAGCGCGCCGGCACCACCACCGACAGGGCCGCAACGACCTCGTCGCCCGCCCCCCGCACCGGCGCGGCCACCGAGAGGGCCACGAGCTCGATCTGCCCGTCGCTGACGGCCACCCCGGTGCGCCGGACCTCGGCCAGCACGCGCCGCACCTCCTCGGGTGCGCAGACGGTCTTGTCCGTGTAGCGCTTCAGCGGCCCGGCCAGCACCTGTTCCTGCAGCTCGGGCGGGGCATGGGCGAGCAGCGCCAGCCCCACACCGGTGGCGTGCAGCGGCAGCCGCCCGCCCACGCGCGTGATGACGTTGACGGCCCCGTGCCCGGACAGCCGCTCCACGTAGACGGCGTCGCGCCCGTCGAGCACGGCGAGCTGCACGTTCTCGCCGGTGACCTCCTGGAGATCGGTCAGGAACGGCATCGCCGACTCGCGCAGCCCCAGCGACCGCGGGGCCAGCGCGCCGACCTCCCACAGCCGCAGCCCGATCCGGTACCGCCCGTCGTCGTCGCGTTCCAGCGCCCCCCACGCGACGAGCTCGCCGACGAGCCGGTGCGTCGTGCTCAGCGGGAGGTGCGCGCGCCGGGCGAGCTCGGTGAGCGTGAGCAGCGGCCGCGCCGCGTCGAACGCGTCGAGCACCCCGAGCACCCGAGCGGTGACCGAGGACCCCATCCCGCCATCCTTCCGCTCGACGGAAGCGCTCGTCCAGCCGCCCGCGCCCTGCGGGTCCCACCTCGCGGCTTCCGGCCAGTGGAAGTCGCGTCGCGGCCCGTTCGGTGCGGGGGTCAGGGTGGACGCCATGCGGACGCAGGTGGGGATCGTGGGCGCCGGCCCGGCCGGGCTGCTGCTGTCGCACCTGCTGGCCCGCCAGGGCATCGACTCGGTGGTGCTGGAGGCCCGCAGCCGCGAGTACGTCGAGCAGCGGGTGCGGGCGGGCGTGCTGGAGCACCCCACCGTGGAACTGCTGCGCGAGGTCGGGCTCGCCGAGCGGCTCGACCGCCAGGGCCTGGCGCACCAGGGCATCCGGCTGCGCTTCGACTCCGCCGACCACCGCATCGACTTCGCCGACCTGGTCGGGCGGGGCATCGTCGTCTACGGGCAGCAGGAGGTCGTCAAGGACCTCATCGCCGCGCGGCTGGCCGACGGCGGCGACATCCGCTTCGGGGTCACCGACGTCCGCCTGGACGGCGTCACCGGCGACCCGGTGATCCACTTCGGGGACGGGGAGGAGCTGCGCTGCGACGTGATCGCCGGCTGCGACGGCTTCCACGGCGTCAGCCGGGCTGAGGTGCCGCACACCGCGTTCGACCGGCGGTACCCGTTCGCCTGGCTCGGGATCCTCGCGCACGCCGCGCCGATCCACGACGAGCTCGTCTACGCGAACCACCCGGACGGTTTCGCCCTCTACTCGATGCGCAGCCCCGAGGTGACGCGCCTGTACCTGCAGGTCCCGCCGGACACCGACGCCACGGACTGGTCGGACGCGCAGGTCTGGGACGAGCTGCAGCGGCGCCTGGGCACCGAGATCAACGAGGGTCCGCTGCTCGAGAAGGGCGTGACGGGCATGCGCAGCTTCGTGGCCGAGCCGATGCGCCACGGGCGGCTGTTCCTGGCCGGCGACGCCGCACACATCGTGCCGCCCACCGGGGCGAAGGGCATGAACCTGGCGGTCGCGGACGTCCGGGTGCTCGCCGACGCGCTCGGCTCGTACCTGCGCGGCGGCAGCGAGACCGGCATCGACGCCTACTCCGACACGTGCCTGCGCCGGGTCTGGCGCGCCGAGCACTTCTCGTGGTGGATGACCACGATGCTGCACGCCGGCGACGACGACCCGTTCGCCCGCAGGCTGCAGCTCGCCCAGCTCCAGCAGACCGTGTCGTCCCGCGCGGCGGCCACCACCCTCGCCGAGAACTACGTCGGCCTGCCCCACGGAGCCCTCTGATGACCTTCCGCCCCGCCGCCGAGGGCACGCACCCGCCGCTGCTGTTCCCCGGGTACGGCAGCACGCTGCAGCGAGCGCCCGCGCAGCCACCGGTGGTGCTGCGCCAGCGCCGTACGGAGCTGACCGGGCCGCGACTGCACGGACCCGCGGGCCCGAGCGACCACGACCTCACCACCCAGCACGCGGGCGAGCCGATCGGCCAGCGGATCGTCGTGTCCGGCCGGGTCCGCGACTCCGACGGCCGCCCGGTCCCGGACACGCTCGTCGAGGTCTGGCAGGCCAACGCCGCGGGCCGCTACGCCCACGCCGGCGACGACTGGCCCGCCCCGCTGGACCCGAACTTCACCGGCGGCGGCCGCGTCGTCACCGACGCCGGCGGCCGGTACACGTTCACGACGATCAAGCCGGGCGCGTACCCGTGGGGCAACCACCGCAACGCGTGGCGGCCCGCGCACATCCACTTCTCGCTGTTCGGGCTGGCGTTCACCCAGCGCCTGGTCACACAGATGTACTTCCCCGACGACCCGCTGTTCGCCCAGGACCCGATCTTCAACTCGGTGCCCGACGAGAAGGCGCGCATGCGCATGGTGTCCACCTTCGACCTCGACGCCACCCGCCCCGACTGGGCACTGGCCTTCCGCTTCGACATCGTGCTGCGCGGCCGCGACCAGACGCCCTTCGAGGAGGCGCACGCATGACGGAGACGCCGTCCCAGACCGTCGGCCCGTTCCTGACACTCGGCCTGGCCTGGCGGGACGGGCACCTCGCCGTCCCGCTGGGCACGCCCGGCGCGTGCTGGGTCTCCGGGGTGCTCCGCGACGGCGCGGGCGAGCCCGTCACCGACGGGCTGGTCGAGACCTGGCAGGTCGAGCCGGAGGCCTTCGGCCGCGCCGCCACCGACGCGCACGGGCGCTACGCGATCCACACCGTGAAGCCGGGCGCGGTCGACGGCCAGGCCCCGCACATCGACATCTCGGTGTTCGCCCGTGGCCTGCTCGACCGCGTCGTCACCCGCCTCTACTTCCCCGACGAGTCCGCCGCGAACGCGGCCGATCCCCTGCTCGCGGCCGTGGGCCCCGAACGGGCCGGCACGCTGGTCGCCCGCCAGTCCGGCGCGGACCTGGTCCTCGACATCCACCTGCGGGGGCCCCACGAGACGGTGTTCCTCACGCTGTGAGGCGAACCGGTGGGGCCGGTAACGCGTAGATCACCCGATCAGCGGGAATCCGCCCCCGATCACAGCGTTTCCACAGGTGGGAGACAGCACGCTCCCTGCTGGACGTGATCTGATGAGATTCCGGTCGGGGGAGGAGGTGGGCACGTGGTCACGATGGCGTCGCCCGCGCCGCCCGTGGCGCCGGGCTTCCGCGACCGCCACCCGCTGACCGTGCAGCTCACCCGCTACGTCGTGGCCGGCGGGGTGGGGACCCTCACCAACGCGCTCGTGTACCTGCTGCTGCGCAACTGGTGGGACCTGTTGCCGGCCAACCTGGCGGCGCTCGTCGTCAGCACGCTGGTCAGCACCGAGGTCAACCGCCGGTTCACGTTCTCCGGTGCCGAGGTCCACCGCTGGCGGGTGCACGTGCAGACCGCCGGCATGGTGGCGTTCTACGCCGTCTACAGCTCCGCCGTGCTGCTCGCCCTCACCGTCGTGGTCGACAGGCCGACGCCGCTGCTGGAGTCGGCCACGGTGGCCGCCGCCAGCGTCCTCGGTGGCGCCGGCCGCTTCCTGCTGCTGCGCTACTGGGTGCTCGACCGCGACTCCGACGGCCCGTCGCTCGCCGATCGGCTCCACGCCCACTGGCACGGCCGCCGCCGGTGGACGACCGCGTCGGCCGTCGCCTTCGTGGCCGGGGCGCTCCTGGTGGTGACCACCGCGGCGTGTGGCCTGGTCGGGTACTGACCGTCCCGGCATGGCACGGTGTGCACATGAGACACACCACCGCGAAGCGGACGATCGTCGCAGCCTTCGCCGGCGCGGCACTGCTGCTCTCCTCGGCCGGGGCGTGCGGCGCCGGGGGTGAGGTGGACGACGACGACAACCCCGGCGTCTCCGAGCAGCAGGACGGGGACGACGGCGGGGACGACGACGGCGGGGACGACGGGGACGACGACTGACAGTGAGTATGTAGGGGAGCCCCGCAGCGGTCGTCCTGACCCAACGTCTGACTGGCTGCGTGCCTTTAACGGGATCTGTCGGTCGGTCCGCTGCGGGGCTCGTTCTGCACTCACCAGACGCGCGGTGTG
>NZ_JAJCYB010000067.1 GCF_029263155.1 Pseudonocardia sp. | reverse complement strand
GCGAGTCGGGCCCTGCGTGCGCGCGAGTCGGGCCCTGCGTGCGCGCGAGTCGGGCCCTGCGTGCGCGCGAGTCGGGCCCTGCGTGCGCGCGAGTCGGGCCCTGCGTGCGCGCGAGTCGGGGCCGCGGGCCACCACGCATCGGGTCGCTCAGTCCTTGCGGCCGCTCACCGCGAGACCCGCACCCATCACGATCATCGTGACGCCGCCGAGACCACCCAGTCGCCGCAGCCGCGCCGGCGAGGTGGCGAACCACTCCCGCGCGGTGCCGGCCGCGAGGCCCCACATGCTGTCCAGACCGGCCGCGATCAGCGCGAAGACGAGGCCGAGCACCAGCATCTGGGTGGTCGCGCTGCCCGCGGAGGTGTCGACGAACTGCGGCAGCACGGCCGCGAAGAAGATCAGCACCTTGGGGTTGGTGGCGCCGACCACCACCCCCTGCCAGTACAGGCGCCGGTCCACGGTGCCGGGTGCGCCGCCCAGCGCCGCGGTCAGGTCGCCGCGGTGCCGGATCGTCTGCACGCCGAGGTACACCAGGTACGCGGCGCCGGCGAGCTTGAGCGTCGTGAACACCGCCACCGACCGTGCGGCCACCGCCCCGAGCCCGAGCGCCACCACGACCACCACCAGCGCCGCGCCGGTGGTGTTGCCGGCGACGCTGGTCAGGGCCGCGCGGCGGCCGTGCGCCAGCGCGCGGCCGACGATGAACAGCACGCTGGGCCCGGGGATCACCACGAGCACGATCCCCGCCAGCCCGAACGTCACGAGGGTCTCGATCGACGGCACCGGCCCGACGGTACTCACCAGCCGTAGAAGACCCGCTCCACGACCGCGCGGGAGCGGCGGGTGGTGCGCCGGTACTCGTCGAGGAACACCCCGGAGTCCCCGTCGGCGGGGTAGCCCAGCGCGGCGGCCACCGCGGCGAGCTCGCGGCCCGAACGCGGCAGCTGGTCGCCGGGCTTGCCGCGCACGAGCATCACGGCGTTGCGGGCGCGGGTGGCGGTGCTCCAGCCCGTCACCAGCTCGGCGACGTCCTCGGCGGCCAGCAGCCCGGCCTCCCCGGCCTCGCGCAATCCCTCCAGCGTGGACGTCGTGCGCAGCTCGGGCAGGTCGCCCGCGTGCTGGAGCTGCAGCAGCTGCACCGTCCATTCGACGTCGGCCAGCCCGCCGAGCCCGAGCTTGGTGTGCAGGCTGCGGTCGGCCCCGCGGGGCAGCCGCTCGGCGTCGACGCGGGCCTTGATGCGGCGGATCTCGGTCACCGCGGCGGCGTCGAGACCCGCGGCCGGGTAGCGGATCGGGTCGATCAGGGCGACGAAGCGCCTCCCGAGGTCGGCGTCGCCCGCGATCGGCCGGGCCCGCAGCAGGGCCTGGGCCTCCCACTGCTCCGACCACCGCGCGTAGTACGCGGCGTACGAGGCGAGCGTGCGTACCAACGGGCCCGACCGGCCCTCGGGCCGCAGGTCGGCGTCGACGACGAGCGCCGGGTCCGGGCTCGGGGCGCCGAGGCGGCGGCGCACCGTCTCGGCCACCGTCGTCGCGTACTTGACCGCCTCGGAGTCCGTTGCCCCGTTCGCCGGCTCGCACACGAACATCACGTCGGCGTCGCTGCTGTAGCCCAGCTCCGCGCCGCCGAGCCGCCCCATCCCGATGACGGAGATCGTCGCGGGCGCGGGCCCGGTCGACAGCGCCCGCTGCACCGACGCCAGCGTCGCCTCCAGCACCGCCACCCACACCGCCGACAGCGCCGCGCACACCTGCTCGGTGTCGAGCATGCCGAGCAGGTCCGCGCACGCGACGCGCAGCATCTCGTGGCGGCGCAGCGAGCGGGCGGTGGCCGCGGCGGTGTCCGGGTCGTGCTGGCGGGCCACCGTCGTGCGCAGCGACGCCGCGACCTCCGCCGGGTCGCGCGTCAGCTCGTCTGCCTGTCCGGCGGTCGGCGCGGCGAGCAACCGCAGCACCTCCGGCGCGCGCACCAGCAGATCGGGCACCAGCGCCGACGTGCCGAGCAGCTTCATCAGCCGGGACACCACGAGGCCCTCGTCGCGCAGGAGCCGCAGGTACCAGGGGGTGGCCGCCAGCGCCTCGGAGACGCGGCGGTAGGCGAGCAGCCCGCGGTCCGGGTCGGGGCTGCCCGACAGCTCGTCGAGCAGCACCGGCAGCAACGTCTGCTGGATGGACGCCGCACGCGACACGCCGCCGGTCAGCGCCCGCAGGTGCCCCAGGGCACCCTCCGGCGACGCCCAGCCCAGTGCCGCCATCCGGGCCGCCGCGGCGGGCTCGGACAGCCGCGCGGTGTCGGCGGGCAGCCGGGACACCGCGGAGAGCAGCGGCCGGTAGAACAGCTTCTCGTGCAGCCGCCGCACCCGGCGCGCGTTGCGCGTCCACTCGGCGAGCAGCACCCCGACGGCGTCGCGTCGCCCGTCGCGACGCAGCCGCGCGGCCCGGGCGAGCCAGCGCAGCGCCGAGGTGTCGTCGGCGGCGGGCAGCAGGTGGGTGCGGCGCAGCTTCTGCAGCTGGAGGCGGTGCTCGAGCAGGCGGAGGAAGCGGTAGGACGCGGCGAGGTTGGCCCCGTCCTCGCGGGCGACGTAGCCGCCGTCGGACAGCGCGGCGAGCGCGGCCAGCGTGGTCGGCGAGCGCAGCGCGTCGTCGGTGCGGCCGTGCACGAGCTGCAGCAGCTGCACCGCGAACTCGACGTCGCGCAGCCCGCCGCGGCCCAGCTTCAGCTCCCGCTCGGCGATCTCGGGCTTGACGTGGTCCTCCACCCGGCGGCGCATCGCCTGCACGTCGGCGACGAACCCGTCGCGCTCGGCGGCGCTCCACACCATCGGCGCGACGGCGTCGAGGTATGCGGCGCCCAGCTCGACGTCCCCGGCGATCGGGCGGGCCTTGAGCAGCGCCTGGAACTCCCAGGTCTTGGCCCAGCGCCGGTAGTAGGACACGTGCCCGTCCAGGGTGCGGACCAGCTCGCCCTGGCGGCCCTCGGGGCGCAGGTTGGCGTCCACCTCGAAGCACGCCTCCCCCGCCACCCGCATCATGCGCGCGGCGAGCTTGGCCGCGTCGGCGTCCGCGGGCTCGGCGACGAACACCACGTCGACGTCGCTGACGTAGTTCAGCTCGTGCCCGCCGCACTTGCCCATCGCGATGACGGCCAGCCGCCCGCCACCGGCGTCGTCGCCGTTCGGGAAGGCCTCGGCCGCGGCCACCGCGATCGCGGCCTGCAGCGCGGCGGCGGCGAGGTCGGACAGGTGCGCGGCGACGTCGTCGACCTCCAGCACCGCGAGCTCCGGCTCCCCCACCGCGGCGAGGTCCGACGCCGCGAGCACCAGCAGCTCGTCGAGGTAGGCGGTGCGCAGCGCGACGATCGCCTCGACACCGGTCAGCCCGGCCCGCCCGCCCGCGGCGGACCCGGCGGGCGGCGCCGACGGGTCGGCACCGACGGCGGTGAGCAGGGCGGCGGCGTACCCGGACGGGTCGGGTCGCGCCGCACCGGTGAGGCGGTGCCAGCGGTCCGGGTGGGTGACGAGGTGATCACCGAGGGCGGTGGAGCTGCCCAGCAGCGCGAGCAGCCTCCCGCGCAGCGCGACGTCGGAGCGCAGGGCCGCGTCGAACGCGGGCCGGTCCGGGACGGCCGCGACCAGCCGCTCGGCCGCGCGCAGCGCGAGGTCCGGATCGGGGCTCCGGGCCAGCGCCCACATGATCGGCTCGGCCCCCGCGGCGGGCCTGTCGCCCGACCACCACCCCAGGGCCGTGAGGGTGGCCTCGGCCCAGGGCTCCGTGAGCCCGAGCCGCGCGAGCGAGGTGCCGGTGCGCGTCACGCGCCCGATCCTGCCGTATCGGGCCGAGGGTCCGAAGGCAGGCTCTTACCAGCGCTACTCTTACCTGGTGCGCATCACCAGCAAGGGGCAGATCACGATCCCGCAGCAGGTCCGCCGTGAGCTGGGGCTCGAGGCCGGGGACGAGGTCGACGTGGTCGTGCGCGACGGCGTCGCCGTCATCGTGGTGGCCACCGGCCCGACCGGACGCGGCAGGAGGGCCGTCGAGGCACTGCTCGGACGAGGTGACGTCGACCTGAGCACCGACGAGATTATTGCGCTCACCCGCGGTGGGTGAGGCAACGCTGGTCGACTCGAACATCCTTCTCGACCTGTTCACCCGGGACCCCGGATGGGGGTCCTGGTCGGCCGAGCGCCTCGCGGAGGCGGTCGACCGGGGACCGGTCGTGATCAACCAGGTGATCTACGCCGAGATCTCGCTGCGCTTCACGACCGTCGAGGCGCTGGACGCCGCCCTCGGCGACCGGTTCGTCCGCGCCAACCTGCCCTGGCCCGCGGGTTTCCTCGCCACCCGCTGCTTCCGCGAGTACCGCGCACGCGGCGGGACCCGCACGTCGACGTTGCCCGACTTCCTGATCGGTGCCCATGCCGCCGTGCTCGGGCTGCGGCTGCTGAGCCGGGATGCGGCCCGCTACCGCACGTACTTCCCGACCGTGGAGCTGATCTCGCCCTGACCGCGGGAACGCCGCACCCGGCCCCCTTCAGCGCCGCAGGCCCGCCACCGGTTCCCCCGCGTCGTAGCGGGCCAGCAGCGCCGTCGCCGGGCACTCACGGCGCTCCCACCGGGCCCGGAGCGCGGCGAGGCGGTCGCGGTCGGCGGGGCGCCCGGCCAGGGCGCGGTCGGCCGCGGTGAGCAGCACCCCGGTCGCGGCGTGCACGGCGTCGTCGCCCAGACCCTCGCGCGCCACCTGCCGGTGCAGCGCCGCGTCGGGGGTGGTGCGGCGGCCGAGCAGGGTGTCGTCCAGGGCCAGACCGGTGAGCAGGCTGAGCAGCTCGCCGTAGAGGGCCGGGTCGGGGCAGGCGTCGAACGCCTTGAACTCGATGCGGCCGACCTCCGCGGGCAGACGCGCCGGCTGGGTCAGCGACGGGTCGCTGGGGATCTGCTCCCCCGAGGCGTCCAGGAAGACCAGCGCGGCCGGTCGGGCACCCGTGCGCAGGTGCGTGCGGGCGGACAGGCCGCCCCAGGGTGCGCCGCCGCGGAACGGCGAGGAGAACGACAGCGGCACCAGCCACGGGCTGTAGTGGGTGAGCTTGCGCGCGACGTCGACGGGATCGGCGATCTCGTCGGCGGACAGGTTGAGATCGGGGCCGTAGGTGAGCATGTGCAGGTGCGCGGTGCGCTCCTCGGGCGAGCCCTGCCGGTGCGCCCGCTCCCACGCGTTGAGCGGCGGCTCGACGGCGTATGCGGTGCGCACCGGGTTGAACGCGATCACCGTCGTGCGCAGGTCGCGGCCGGCCAGCGCGGCGTCGAGGAGCGCGAGGTCGGCCCGCAGCGCGGCCACGGCGGCGTCGACCGAGTCGTGGATGCGGGTGCGGATCTCCAGGCCCTTGGGGTCGCAGCGCACCAGCGTGCCCGACTCGTCGAACCGCTCGTAGCCCTCGACGTACCAGCGCTTGCGCTTGATCCCGACGTCACCGATACGCAGGCCGGGGTAGTCGGCCGGGTCCTCGGGGAGGCCGTCGACGACGTCCTGCAGTTCGGCGAAGGAGACGTCGGTGAAGTCGGCGAAGCGGCCGTCGGCGCGCAGCAGCGCCAGCTCGTGCTCGATGCCGTAGCGGAACATCACGCTCCCACCCGATCCGGGCGGACCGGTCGTGCCGCCGTGGTGAGGCTACCCTCAGTCAGGCCACTCGATCTCGGCGGCCAGCCCGGCCGCGGTGACGCCGAGCAGCGCGCTGCGCTCGGCCGGGACGAACGCGTCGGCGCCGCGGACGTACCACTCGACGGTGCGCTCCAGCGGGTCGACCAGCAGCATCTCCTCGACCCCGGCGCGGAAGTAGAAGTCGAACTTGCGCCGGGACTCGTCGTTCGGGGAGAGGATCTCGACGACGATCGCGGCGGTCGGGTTCCACAGCTCGGTCTCCCGCGTCCGCAGATAGACCGCGTCCGGGACCCGGTAGTCGTCGGGACGACCGATGGTGACCGGTCCGCTGCCCACCAGACCGGCCGAGCGCGCGCGCCCGTGAAGCGCGAGGACGAGCGCGTGCTCGGTCCGCCCCTGCCGACCGTGCGCCATCGGCGCCACGTGGTACACCCCCTCCCACACCTCGTCGAACCCGTCCTGGCCCAGCGCCCGGCGACGCTCGAGCCACTCCTGGAGCACTTCGGGGGGGTCGTGCAGGAACACCGCGGTCATGGGCGAAGTGTAGGCCGGTCAGGAGCCCGTGGCGGCGAAATCGATGCGCCCGGTGGCCGGGTCGGCCTGGACCAGGCGCACCGACGTGACGGCGCCGGCGGCGAGCGGCCCCGCGCAGCGGGCCAGCACCGGCGGGTCGGCCAGGTAGACCTCACCGCTGCCGCCCGCGTCCGCGGGACGCAGCACGACCACCTCGAACTCCTCACCGACGCGGCCCGCGAGCATGGCGGCCTCGGTGCGGTCGACGCAGGCCCGGTCGACCTGCGCGGCGCGTCCGTCGGAGACCTCCATGATCTCCGGCTGGGCCGGGAGCGCCGCCCGCAGCCAGTCCGGGAGCTCCTCCCCCGCGGCCAGGGCCAGGCACACCTCGGTGCCGAAGCGGTCCGCCAGCCGCCGCAGCGGCGCCGTCACGTGCGCGTAGGGCGCCCCGATCCCGCCGTGACCCGGGTCCGCGGGCGGTTGCGTGCCGGCCATGGAGTCGAATGCGGTGTACCCGGCCCCGCGCAGCAGCGCGGTGGCCGCGCGGCGCAGGGCGAGCGCGGGCGCGCTGTCCTGCGGCAGACCGACGAGCAACCCGGCCACCTGGTGCACGGTCGGCCGACCCGCCGCGGCGAAACCCAGGTCGCGGGCCGTCCGCGCGAACGACTCGAGCGCGCCCGGCTCCGGCGCGGGCAGCGTGCGCAGCAGACCCACACCTGCGTCGAGCATCATCGCGCCCGCCGCCATGCCCGTCAGCAGCGAGATCTCGGCGTTCCAGGCCTCGACGTCGACGCGGCGGCGCACCCGCACCGTCCAGCCGCCGGCGCCGTCGGGGAGCACCTCCTGCTCGGGCAGCTCCAGCTCGATCGCACCGCGCCGCACCGCGAGCGCGCGGCGCAGCGGGCCCAGCTCGGGCAGCGCGGCGATCGCGGGGTGCACCCGGCCGCCGTCGACGTCGGCCTGCACGCCCGCGTAGTCCAGCCGGGCCCGCGACGCAACGGTGGCGCGCCGCACGTCGACCGTGGTGATCTCGCCGCCGGGGTCGAGGTCCAGCGTCCAGAGCACCGCGGCGCGCGGCTCGTCCGGGAGCAGGCTCGCCGCGCCCTCGGACAGCACCGGCGGGTGCAGCGGGACGGACCCGTCGGGCAGGTAGAACGTCTGCCCGCGGCGACGCACCTCCGCGTCCAGCGCCCCGCCCGGGGCGACGACGGCACCGAGGTCGGCGATCGCGTAGTGCACGCGGAACCCGGAGCCGGACCGGGTGACACCGAGGGCCTGGTCGAGGTCCATCGAGCCGGGCGGGTCGATCGTCACCAGCTCGACGCCGGTGGCGTCCACCCGGTCCCCGCCGGCGGGGGCCGACGCCACGCGCGCCGCCTCGGCCAGCACGTCGGGCGGGAACCGCTCGGGCAGGTCGAACTCGGCGCGGACGGCGGCGAAGTCGGGGACCGGGCCGGCGGCGGGTCCTGCGGTGCCGGGTCCTGCGGGGTCGGGGCGCACGCCGGGAGCCTCCCACGCCCGGCCCCCGCCCACGGACGGGCCGACACGGCGCACGCAGACCCACTCGCGCGCACGGAAACCCCGACTCGCGCACATCCAGACCCCGACTCGCGCGCACGCAGACCCCGACTCGCGGGGAGGGTGGGGGGTCAGAGCCAGCGGGGCAGCGCCGGGGGCCTGCGTCCGTCGGCGGCGCGCAGGTCCTTGCCCCGCGAGCGGCCCAGCACCCAGCCGGCCAGCGACGCCGACGGCCCGATCACGTCACCTGCGCTGCCGTCGCCGAGGGTCCAGCTCAGCTCCTGGTCGAGGGCGACCAGCCGCAGCGGCGGGCAACCCTCACGGGCCCCGACGATCCCGACGACCTCGGAGACCAGCTCCGCGAGCATCGGCGCGGGCAGGTCGGCGAGCGACGCGCCCACGTCCAGGTCGACGGCGTGGATCCACATCTCCCGGGCCCGCACCCACGGGATGTCGGTGGCCGGGATCTCGACGCCCTGCACGTTGCGGACCGTCGCGCTCCAGGCCTGCTCCGGCATCTCGCGCACCGCCTGCGCGAGGCGGTCGGAGGAGTCGACCACGTCGTCGCGGATCTCGGCGGGCGACCGCGTGGACCCGGCCTCGATGTCGGCGTCGCGGGCCTCGGTGCTCGCGTACGCCGGGGTCTCGACGCCCGTGCGCGCCCACGTCAGCAAATTGATCATGCCGTCGGCGTTGCGGGCGATGTGGGTGAGCACGTGCGCGCGGCTCCAGCCGGGGAGCCCCGACTTCGCGGCGAACGCGTCGTCACCCATCCGGGCCATCAGCCCGCGCAGGTGCGCGGCACCGTCGCCCGCCCACGCGAGCGTCTCGGCGAGCGTCCTGGTCACGGGCGCCGCTCCCGGCGGCAGGTGTTGCGCAGCTCCCCGATCCCGGCGATCGAGGTGACCAGCTCGGCGCCGTCGGTGAGGTAGCGCGGGGGCGTGCGGGCGTGCCCGACGCCGCCGGGAGTGCCGGTCGCGATCACGTCGCCGGGGTTGAGCGTGAGGATCCCCGAGAGGTAGACGACCAGGTCGACGGCCCCGAACACCAGCTCCGAGGTCGAGGAGCGCTGCACGACCTCGCCGTCGAGCGTCGTGGAGATCTCCCAGCCGCCGTCGGGGAGCTCGTCGGGTGTCACCAGCCACGGGCCGAGCGGGGTGGTGTGCTCGAACGTCTTGCCCTGCAGGAACTGGCCGGTGCGGCGCTGGTAGTCGCGCACGCTGACGTCGTTGAGCACGGTGTAGCCGGCGATCGCGGCCTGCGCCTGGTCCCGGGTGGCGTGCCGCACGGGCGTGCCGATGACCACGGTGAGCTCGGCCTCCCAGTCGACCTGGTCCGACGCCGCGGGCAGCACGACGTCGTCACGTGCGCCGACCAGCGCCGGCGCGTACTTGCCGAACAGCGTGGGGTACTCGGGGAGCTGGTTGCCCATCTCCAGCACGTGGTCGCGGTAGTTCAAGCCCACGCAGACGATCTTCTCGGGGGACGGGACGAGCGGCGCGTAGTCGAGGCCGTCGATCTCGTGCGTCGGCCCGGCGGCGGCCGCGGCGTGCGCCGCCCAGTCGGGACGCTCCAGCAGGGCACGGACGTCGGCGTCGCCGGTCTCCACCGCGGCGGTGTCGCCGACGCGCACCGCCCGCGTCCCGGTGGCGGTGCGGATCGTGGCCAGCCTCATCGCGTGCACTCCTCGTTCGTCACGGCGGGCAGTCTCGCCCAGCCCGCCCCCGACCGGCATCCCGGGGGCGGGCCGTCGTGACCGAGCCTGCGCGGTCACATTCACCACAGCACGCCGCGGCACTCCCGCGACGAGCGCAGGCGACCAGGTGGTGTGACTCAGAGCGAGGCGTAGAGCGCGTCCTCGAAGGCGCCGTACATGCCCATCGCCTCCGGCGTGATGAACGGCAGCGAGTTGGTGTAGATCGAGGCGCAGATCCCCGTGGTCGGGTCCACCCAGAAGTGGGTGTTGAACAGCCCGGCCCACGCACCCGAGCCCGCCCGGCGCCTGCCCGGCACGTCCTGGGTGTTGATCAGCAGGCCGTAGCCCCACTTGTAGCCGGGGCCGACGGCGAGGGTGTCGGTGATCGGCGGGTCGGCGGTGGCGATCTCGGCCGGGAAGTCGAGGTCCCCGATCTGGTTCTGGAACGCCGCGGCCACCGTGGCCTCCTGCAGGATCCGCGTGCCGTCGAGCTCCCCGCCGCGCAGCAGCGCGCGCTCGAACCTGATGTAGTCGCGCGGGGTGGAGTAGAGGCCGTGCCCGGCGGGCCACCACTGCGGGGTGCGGGACACGACGTCGGGGCCCGCGGAGACCCAGCTGCCGTCCTCGCCCTTGACGTGCACGGTGGCCGCGCCGGCGAGCTGCTGGTCGTCGAGCTGGAAGGTGGTGTCGTTCATCCCCAGCGGTCCGGTGATGCGGTCCTTGACCACCACGTCGAGCGTGGTGCCGGCGACCGCCTCGACCACCCGGCCCAGCCAGTCGGTGTTGATGCCGTAGTTGAAGACGGTGCCCGGGTCGGCCACCAGCGGCGCCGTGAAGGCGTCCATCGTCCCGGGGACGACGTTCGCGATGCCGGTCTTGGCCTCGAACTCGACGAGCTCGGGGTTCCAGAACCAGTAGCCCAGGCCGGCCGTGTGGGTGATGAGCTGCTTGACGGTGGCCCGGCTGCCCGCGGGTCGCAGCTTCGGGGTGTCGCCGTCGAAGCCCTCCAGCACCTGCAGGTCGGCGAACTCGGGGAGGTAGGTGTCGACGGGGGCGTCCAGCTCCAGGGTGCCCGCCTCCACCTGCTGCAGTGCCGTGGCCGTGGCGATCATCTTCGTCATGGACATGATCCGGAACTGCGTGCCGGGGGTGACGTCGGCGCTCTCCCCGGCGATCACCTTGCCGGCCGCGCCCTCGTAGATCACGCCGTCGCGGTTCGCCGCGATGGCCGCGACGTGGGGTACGGCACCGCTGTCCACGGCGTCCTGGAGCACTCGGTCGATGGCACCTGGGTCGATCGTCGAACTCACGGAAATCGCTCCTCACGGGGCTCGGTGTGGGTCGCCTCACAGCCTTCTCGGGACCGCCGGACGCGTCAACGCAGGCACACAGATGGGGGTGGCGCACCTACCGGATCGGACAGGTCCTCGCCCCGCCACGGAGGGACGAGTGGGACCCTCGTCGCACGGGTTCGTACGAGAGTCCCACTCGTCGCCGAGGAACGTGGGGGCGTCAGATCTCGCCACCCTCCGGCGCGGCCGTCGCGCGGCCCCGGACCGGGAGGGTCGCGAAGATCGCCGGCGGCTCGCGCCACGGGTCCGGCAGGGTGCCGGCGCGGGCGTGGCGCACCGCACGCCACACCCGCTCCGGGGTGCACGGCAGGTCGATGTGGCGCACCCCGAGCGGGGCCAGTGCGTCGATCACGGCGTTCTGCACCGCGGGCGTGGCCCCGACCGTCGCCGACTCGCCGATGCCCTTGGCGCCCAGCGGGTTCATCGGGGTCGGGGTCTCGGTCGTCGAGGCCTCGAAGGCGAACAGGTCGGCCGCGGTCGGCATCCGGTAGTCGGCGAGCGTAGCCGTGAGCGGCTGCCCGTCGGCGTCGAACACGACCTCCTCGTACAGCGCCTGCGCCACGCCCTGCGCGAGCCCACCGTGCTGCTGTCCCTCGACGAGCAGCGGGTTGAGGACCCGCCCGCAGTCGTCGACGGCGACGTGGCGGCGCGGGGTGACCTTCCCGGTGTCGGTGTCGACCTCCACCACCGACACGTGGGCGCCGAACGGGAAGGTGGCGCCGGCCTGCCGGAAGTCGAGCCCGGCGTGCAGGTCCTCCCCCGCGCTCGCCACCTGCGTCCAGGTCAGGGTGACCCCCGGCACGCCGCTGACGCCGAACTCGCCGTCCCCCGTCTCGTCGTTCCTGCTCAGCTGCACGTCGTCGACAGCCGCCTCCAGCAGTGCCGCGGCCCGGCGGCGGGCCTGTTCGAGCACGTCGTCGGCGGCGGCGCGCACCGCGTTGCCGCCCATCTGCAGCGACCTCGACCCGCCGGTGCCGCTGCCCCGCGGTACGAGCGCCGTGTCGGACTGCACGAACGTGATGTTCTCCATCGGGATCCCGAGCCGGTCGCCGGCGAGCATCGCGAACGCCGTGGGATGGCCCTGCCCGTGACCGGACGTGCCCGCGGAGATGGTGGCGCTGCCGTCGGCGTGCACGGTGACCGAGCCGAACTCCGAGCCCCCGCCGCCCGCGGTGATCTCCACGTAGACGCTGATCCCGGCGCCGACCTGCACCGGGTCACCGCTCTCCCGGCGGGCGGCCTGCTCCTCCCGGACCCGGTCGTAGTCGACCAGGCGCAGCGCCTCGCGCAGCGGCAGGTCGTAGTCGCCGACGTCGTAGCGCGCGCCGGGGATCGTCGTCAGCGGGAAGGCGGCGGGGTCGAGGAGGTTGCGGCGGCGGATCTCCACCGGGTCCAGGCCCAGCTCGGCGGCGGCCAGGTCCATCATCCGCTCCAGGTGGGCGGTGGCCTCCGGTCGGCCCGCCCCGCGGAACGCGCCGACCGGGGTGGTGGTCGTCAGCACGACGGCGGCGTCGTAGCCCAGCTTCGGGATGTCGTAGACGCCCTGGCTCATCGTGTACGTCGGCCCCATCGCGAGCCCGCCGCCGAACCCGGCGTAGGCCCCCGAGTCGGCGACGACCCGCGCCCGCAGCCCGGTGATCCGCCCCGCCCTGGTCAGGCCCAGCTCGTAGTAGGCGATCTGCGCGCGCCCGTGGGGCATCGACACGAGGTTCTCCGAGCGGGTCTCCACCCAGCGCACCGGACGGTCCAGCGTCCGCGCGACGGCGACGGCCGTGGTGTGCTCGGCGAGCATCCCGGCCTTGCCGCCGAACCCCCCGCCGACGTGCGGGGTGATCACCCGGACCTGCTCGTCCGTGAGACCGAACAGCGTCGCGGCCTGCGCACGGAAGCCGTGCGGCATCTGGGTGGACACCCAGATCGTCAACCCGCCACCGTGCTCGGGCCGGACCGCGATCGCGTTGCCCTCCATCGGCAGCACCGCGAGCCGCTGGTTGACCATCCGGGCCCGGACGACGACCTCGGCGTCGGCCAGCACGTCGTCGTCGGGCGCGCGGATCCCGGCGGCGAGGTTGCCGCCCAGCTCGGGGTAGGGGAGCTCGGCCCCGGGTTCGAGCGCCGCCTCCGGATCGACGACGGCGGGCAGCGGCTCGTAGTCGACCTCGACCAGCTCGGCGGCGTCCGCGCCCGCGGCGGCGGACTCCGCCACCACCACCGCCACCGCCTCGCCGACGAACCGGACCCGGCCGGTGGCCAGCGGTGGGCGGGGCAGATCGGGATTGACGACCATGAGCCCGTGGTGCGCCGGCAGGTCGAGATCGTCTGCGGTGAACACGGCGACGACACCGGGGGCGGCAGCGGCCGCGGCGGTGGCGATGCCGGTGATCCGGCCGTGGGCGAGCGGGGAGCGGACGAAGTGCAGGTACAGGCCACCGTCGAGGGGGAGGTTGCCCACGTACGTGCCGGCTCCGGTGATCAGGTCGAGGTCCTCGACCCGGCGGACGGACGTGCCGAGAATCGATCCAGCCATGCGCTGACCCTACGGCCGCTCGCCGCAGTGGGCCTGCCAGCGGTTGACGGACGCCGCGGCCCCGGGGAGGGTCTCCATCCGGAGACCCCGCGCGGGTGGTTCACCGCACCGCGCGTCCCCCGGGAGGTCGGACTGGTCGGGGGCCGGTCCGGCCTCCCGACCACTTGTTACCGTCACGGCGTGCCTGACTTCCACCACACAGAGGTACTTCCGCTCGGCCCCGACACCACCGAGTACCGGCGGCTGGACCTGCCGCCCGGCCGGGTGGTGGAAGCGGCGGGACGCACGTTCCTGGAGGTCGAGCCGGCCACCCTCACCGCACTGGTGCGCGAGTCCGTGCACGACATCCAGCACTACCTGCGCCCCTCGCACCTCGCGCAGCTGCGCGCGATCGTCGACGACCCCGAGGCCTCGCCGAACGACCGCTTCGTGGCCACCGACCTGCTGCGCAACGCCTGCGTGTCCGCGGGTGGGGTGCTGCCGATGTGTCAGGACACCGGCACCGCGATCGTCATCGGCAAGCGCACCGAGACCGTCCTGACCGGCGGGAACGACGAGGAGGCCGTGTCCCGCGGCATCTTCGAGGCCTACGACACGCTCAACCTGCGCTACTCGCAGATGGCGCCCACGTCGTTCTGGGACGAGCGCAACACCGGCACCAACCTGCCCGCCCAGGTGGAGCTGTACGCGGCGCCGGGGCGGGAACCCCGGTACGAGTTCCTGACGATGGCCAAGGGCGGCGGCAGCGCCAACAAGACCTTCCTGTACCAGGAGACGAAGGCGCTGCTGAACCCGAAGAAGCTCGCCGCGTTCCTGGACCGCACGCTGCGCTCGCTCGGCACCTCGGCCTGCCCGCCCTACCACCTGGCCGTCGTCGTCGGCGGGATGTCGGCGGAGTACACGCTCAAGGTCGCGAAGCTGGCCTCGGCCCGCTACCTGGACAACCTCCCGGCAGCGGGCTCCGAGCTGGGGCACGCCTTCCGCGACCACGACCTGGAGAAACAGGTCCTGGAGCTCACCGCGCAGTTCGGCATCGGCGCCCAGTTCGGCGGGAAGTACTTCTGCCACGACGTGCGCGTGGTGCGGCTGCCGCGGCACGGCGCGTCGCTGCCGGTCGGCATCGCGGTGTCCTGCTCGGCCGACCGTCAGGCCAAGGCCAAGATCACCCCGGACGGGGTGTTCCTGGAGCAGCTCGAACGCGACCCGGCCCGGTTCCTGCCCGACGTCAGCGCCGAGGGGCTCTCCGACGAGGTGGTGCGCGTCGACCTGAACCGTCCGATGGACGAGATCCGCGCACAGCTCTCCACGCTGCCGGTCAAGACACGGGTGTCGTTGTCGGGGCCGCTCGTCGTGGCCCGCGACATCGCCCACGCGAAGATCGCCGAGCGGCTGGACGCGGGCGAGCCGATGCCCGCGTACCTGCGCGACCATCCCGTCTACTACGCGGGCCCCGCCAAGACCCCCTCCGGCTACGCGTCGGGGTCCTTCGGTCCGACCACCGCCGGGCGCATGGACTCCTACGTCGCACAGTTCCAGGCGGCGGGCGGGTCGCTGGTGATGCTGGCCAAGGGCAACCGGAGCCAGCAGGTCACCGACTCGTGCGCCGCGCACGGCGGCTTCTACCTCGGCTCCATCGGCGGACCGGCCGCCCGGCTGGCCCAGGACTGCATCCGCAGGGTCGACGTCCTCGAGTACGCCGAGCTGGGCATGGAGGCGGTGTGGAGGATCGAGGTGGAGGACTTCCCGGCGTTCGTCGTGGTGGACGACAAGGGCAACGACTTCTTCGCCGGGGTCAGCGAGCCCACCCTGCAGATCAGCTTCCGCCGCTGAACCCTCACCGCTGAGCCCTCACCGCTGAGCCCTCGTCGCTGCGCCCTCACCGCAGCCGCCGAGGCCCCCCGTCGTGGCGGGTGGGGGGCGGTCCGAGCACGACGCGGACCCCGGTGACGAAGGCACCCTCGGCCGACGCCAGCACCGGGTCCAGCGCCAGCGACCGCAGCTCGGGGAGGTCCTCGACCATCCGGCCGAGCCGGAGGACCAGGTCCTCCAGGGCGTCCAGCCGGGCCGGTTCGCTGCCGCTGTAGCCGACGAGCAACGGCGCGGCGCGGGGGGCCCGGACGAGTGCGGCCGCGTCGACGTCGGACACGGGGACCGCGCGGAACGCGCGGTCCCCGAGCAGCTCGGTGGCCACCCCGGACAGCCCGAACGACAGCAGCGACCCGAACGACGGGTCGTCGACGACCTGCAGCACGCACGACAGCCCCTTGGGCGCCATGCGCTGCACGTACAACTCGTCGTCGCCGGTGAGCGCGGCCAGGTCGCCCACGGCGCGCATCACCCCGGTGGCGGCGCCGAGGTCGAGCCGGACCCCGACGAAGTCGGTGCGATGGCGCCACTGCTCCCCCACGGCCTTGATCGCCACGGGGTAGCCGAGCGCGTCGGCGGCCTCGACGGCCGCATCGGCGCCCCGCACCCGGCGGAACTCGGTGAGCGTGATCCCGTAGCAGTCCAGCAGCCGGGCGGCGGCGTCGTCGTCGAGAGCCCCGGGACCGGCCGCGGCGACCAGCGCGCGGGCCCGCTCGGTGTCGATCCCCGTGGGGACCACGAACTCCCCCTCCGGCGCCGCCCGCCACCGGGCGTAGCGCACGACCCGGCTCAACGCTGCCACCGCCCGCTCCGGGCTGGGGAAGCTCGGCACCGAACCCGGGCCGGGCGAGCCGTCCTCGCCGGGCATGGCCAGCTCGGCCGGCACCCCTTCCACGGCCAGGAACACCGCCACGACGGGCACCCCGGAACCCGCCACGGCCTCCCGCAGGGCGCGCGCGTACTCGGCACCGGGCGTGGCGATCGGGGGCACGAACACCGCCACCAGCGCGTGGCAGTCCGTGCCGTCCTCGGGTCTCGGTTGGATGGCGGTGCGTACCGCCGCCGCGAACTCGTCCGGGGTGGCCGCCGCACCGACGTCGACCGGGTCCCCGGCAGGCTCCAGCCCCTCGTCGAGCAGCCCGTCGGTGACCAGCAGGCCGAGCGCGGTGGAGTTGCCGACCACCGCCACCCGGGCTCCCTCGGGCAGCGGCTGGTAGGCCAGCAGCAGCGCGGTGTCGAACAGCTCGGCGAGCGTGTCGACGCGGAGGACGCCGGCCTGCTCGAACAGGACCCGGACGCTCGCCTCGTCGATCGGGGTCGAGACCGCGGCGTGGGCCGGGGCGTTGCCGGAGTGGCGGCCGCTCTTGACCGCCACGATCGGTTTGGTGCGCGCCAGCCGCCGCGCGAGGCGCGCGAACTTGCGCGGGTTGCCGAACGTCTCCAGGTAGAGCAGCACGACGTCGGTGGCCGGGTCGGTCTGCCAGTACTGCAGCAGGTCGTTGCCCGACAGGTCGGCGCGGTTGCCCGCCGAGACGAACGTGGACAGGCCGAGCCCGCGCTCGGCCGCGGCGGCGAGGATGGCGATGCCCAGCGCGCCGGACTGGCTGAAGAAGCCGACCCGCCCGCGGTCGGGCAACCGGGGCGCCAGCGTGGCGTTGAGCCGCACGTCGGCGGCGGTGTTGGCGATCCCGAGCGCGTTGGGCCCGATCACCCGCATGCCGTGGGCGCGGGCCTCCTCGACGAGGCGGCGCTGCGCACCCGACCCGTCGGCGCCGGTCTCGGCGAACCCGGCACTCACCACCACCAGGGCCTTGACCCCCTTCTCCAGGCAGGAGTCCATCACCTCGTCGACGCCGGCGGCCGGGATCGCCACCACGGCGAGGTCGACGTCGTCGGGGATGTCGGTGACCGAGGGGTACGCCCGCACCCCGCGGACCGAGCGCGCCTCGGGGTTGACGGGGTAGACCGGCCCGGTGAAGTTGCCGCGCAGCAGGTTGGACAGCACCGCGTGGCCGATCTTGGACTGATCGGCCGACGCACCGATCACGGCCACCGACGTGGGGTGCAGCGCGTTGTGCACGCTGCGGGCCTCCGCCCGCTGTTCCCGGGAGTCGCGCACGGCCACCGACTTCTCGGTGGGGTCGATGTCGAACTCCAGGTGCAGCACGCCGTCGGCGAACGCGCGGCTGACCTGGTAGCCGGCCTGCCGGAACACCCGCACCATGGCGTGGTTCTCCACCAGCACCTCGGCCTCGAAGCGGCGCAGCCCGTTCTCCCGCGCCGCCGCGGCGAGGTGTTCGAGCAGGATCGATCCCAGGCCGCGGCCCTGGTGCTCGTCGCGGGCGACGAACGCGACCTCGGCCGAGTCGATGTCCGCGGTGCCCGCGGTGCCGCCCGGGCCGCCGTCACCCGGCAGGCCCTCGTAGCGGCCGACGGCGATGATCTCGTCGCCGAGCAGGCAGATGAACGCCACCCGCGCACGGTGGTCGACCGTGGTGAACCGCACCAGGTCGCGCGGCGGGATCCGGGGGTAGGGCCCGAAGAAGCGCAGGTAGCGGGTGCGCTCGGAGAGGCCCTCGTGGAACCGCAGGAGGGCGTCGCCATCCGAGGGCAGGATCGGGCGCAGGTGCACGATGCCGCCGTCGGAGGCGACCACGTCGGCCTCCCAGTGCCGCGGGTAACCGGGATCGGCGGGCACGGGCGGTGCGTCGGGGGAGGTGGGAGGCGCCGGGGAGCGGGTCATGGAGGCTCGTCCTCTGCTCAGTCTCGCGGATCGTCGGGGTCGAGACCGTGCATCGGGAAGACCGCCCGGCGGACCTCCATGATCGCCCCGTCCACCCGGTCGGCATGGCCGCCGTCGCGCCACGGGGCGAACGCGGGGTCCTGGCCGTCGGTCATCGCCGTGGGCAGGGGGCGGTGGGTCAGGCCCGCGGTGTGCGCGATCCAGTCGGCCGGGAGCGGCCGGGCGGGGTCGACGTCGCGGTCCAGCGCCGTGGCGAGCAGGTGGGTCCACGACCGCGGCACGACCCGGAACAGCGAGTACCCGCCGCCGCCGAGGACCAGCCACTTCGCCTCGCAGCGGGCCACCTGGTCGCGCAGCGTGTGGTAGATCGCGCGCTGCCCGTCGATGGACAGCTCCAGGTTCGCGAGCGGGTCCTCGGCATGGGTGTCGGCCCCGCACTCGGTGACGATCACCTGCGGCCGGAACGACTCCAGCAGCGACGGCACCACCGCGTCGAACGCCCGGCGCCACCCCGCGTCACCGGTGCCCGGGGGCAGCGGCACGTTCACCGCATGGCCCGCTCCGTTGCCGGTGCCGTACTCCCCCGGCCAGCCGGTGCCCGGCCAGAGCGTGAGCGGGTGCTGGTGCATCGACACCGTGAGGACCCGGGGGTCGTCGTAGAACGCGGCCTGGACCCCGTCGCCGTGGTGGACGTCGACGTCGACGTAGGCGATGCGCTCGACGCCGTGCTCCAGCAGCCAGGCGATGGCGATCGAACAGTCGTTGTAGACGCAGAACCCGGCGGCCCGGTCGGCCATCGCGTGATGCAGCCCGCCCGCGATGTTGACGGCCCGGTCGGCGCGCCCCTCGACCAGAGCCCGTGCCGCCGCGATCGATCCACCCGCGATCAGCGCGCTGGCCTCGTGCATCCCCATGAAGATCGGGTTGTCGTCGGTGCCGAGGCCGTGGCCGACCCCGAACGGTTCGTGCGGCGCGCTGCGCACGGCCGTGAGGTAGGACGGGACGTGCACCCGCAACAGGTCCTCGTCGGTCGCCGGCTCCGGGACGACCGTGTCGACGCCGTCGAGGACCCCGAGCTGGGTGGCCAGGCGCATCGTGAGGTCGAGTCGGACGGGATTGAGCGGGTGGTCGTCGGAGAGCTGGTAGCTCAGGAAGTCCGGGGTCCAGATCACCTCCGTGCGGGCGCTCCCGCTCCCTCGCCCGCCCTCTGCGGTGCTGCTCTCTGCGGTGCTGCCCGCTGCGGTGCTCGGCGCCGATGGTTCGCTCGCACGCTCGCTCATGGGCGCGACCGTAGGCGATCGGGGTCGGCCGGGCCCGTCGCGACCGGCCGCGCCGGGTCGGCACACCAGTTCGACCAGGATCCGACGTAGAGCGGCACGGGCTCGGCGGGTGTGCGCACACCTGCGAACTCGGCCGCCAGCACCAGAGCGGCGGCGTTGACCCCGGACCCGCAGTAGGCACCCACCGCTTCGCCTCCGCGGATCCCCAGCGCGCCGAGCCGTTCGGCCAGTGCTGCGGCGGAGAGCCAGCGCCCGTCGGGCCCCACGAGGTCGGCCGCGGGTGCGTTGACCGCGCCGGGGATGTGGCCGGCGACGGGGTCCAGCGGCTCGGTCTCCCCGCGGAACCGCGGGCCGACCCGGGCATCCATCAGCACGCCGCCGGCCTCGACGACGCCCGCCGCCGCGTCGGCGTCGAGAACCGGCATCCCGCCGGGGCGCACCTCGATGTCACCGGGCACGGGGGCCGAGGGCTCGGCCGTGGCGGGCAGGCCCGCACCCACCCAGGCCTCCCAACCGCCGTCGAGCACGGCGACCCGGTCGGCAGGGTGCCCGGCCCAGCGCAGCAGCCACCACGCGCGGGCCGCGACCGAGCCGTTGCCCCGGTCGTAGGCGACGACGGGGGCGCCGGGCCGGACCCCGGCCCGGCGCAGCGCGGCCTGCAACCGGTCCGCCTCGGGCAGGGGGTGGCGGCCCAGGGCCCCCGGACGGGACGCGAGATCCTCGTCGAGACCGAGGGGTGCGGCGCCCGGGACGTGCCCGGCGTGGTGGTCGGCCCGCGTGCGTGCGCCGGGCAGGGCGCCCGCGACGTCGAGCACGACCGGTATGTCGGGTCCGGGTCGTCCGGCGAGCAGCGCGGCCAGATCGGCCGGGGAGATCAACGGACTCAGAAGCGCAGGCACGGGGCACATCCTGCCCGGGATGCCGGACGCCCGTCGATGCGTTGGGCGGATAGGATGGACGACGACGAAGGGGCGGCGAGCGTGAACGAGCTCATCGATACCACCGAGATGTACCTCCGCACGATCTACGAGCTGGAAGAGGAAGGCGTCGTGCCCCTGCGGGCACGGATCGCCGAGCGGCTGGGGCAGAGCGGACCGACCGTGAGCCAGACCGTGGCCCGCATGGAGCGGGACGGCCTGGTGGTGGTGGCCGGCGACCGCCACCTGGAGCTCACCGACGCCGGGCGCTCGCGCGCCGTGTCGGTGATGCGCAAGCACCGCCTGGCCGAGCGGCTGCTGATCGACGTGATCGGGCTGGAGTGGGAACTTGTGCACGCCGAGGCGTGCCGGTGGGAGCACGTCATGAGCGACGCCGTGGAGCGCAAGCTCGTGGCCCTGCTCGACAACCCGACCATCTCGCCCTACGGCAACCCGATTCCCGGGCTCGCGGAGCTGGCCGAGCAGCGCGAGGCGCCCGGCGCGCCGCCCACGCTCGAGGTGGGCCTGCAGCGGCTCGACGAGTTCGCGCGCCGCGGTGGCGGCACCGTGGAGGTGCGCCGGATCGCCGAGCACGTGCAGATGGACACCGAGCTCATGACCGAGCTCAAGGGATCGGGCATCGTGCCGGGCCACGACGTGCAGGTGCATGCCATCTCCCGCTTCGGGGATGCGGTGCCGGTCACCTCCAGCGGCGAGGGCTCCTCGGTGGCTCCGCTGATCGCCCACGCCGTACTGGTGCGCGCCCGCTGAGGTCCTTCTGACACGGTGGTCCTCCACCGAGGTTCGAGGAGGATTCCCGTGAAGTTGCTCGTGACCGGCGGGGCAGGCTACGTCGGCAGCGTGTGCGGCGCGCGCCTGGTGGACGCCGGGCACGACGTGACGGTGCTCGACGACCTGTCCACCGGGCACCGCGACGCCGTGCCCGACGGGGCCCGCTTCATGGAGGGCGAGCTGGGGGCCGCGGCGGGCGACCTGCTCGCCGAGGGCTTCGACGGCGTGCTGCACTTCGCCGCACGCTCGCTGGTGGGCGAGTCGGTGCAGCACCCGGAGCGGTACTGGAACGGCAACGTGGTGGCGTCGCTGCGGCTGCTGGAGGCCATGCGGGCCCACGGCACGCCGCGCCTGGTGTTCTCCTCGACGGCCGCCACCTACGGCGAGCCCGCGGAGATGCCGATCCGCGAGGACGCCCCCACCCGGCCCACCAACCCGTACGGCGCGAGCAAGCTGGCCATCGACCACGCGATCTCCTCGTACTGCACCGCGCACGGCCTCGCCGCCACCAGCCTGCGCTACTTCAACGTGGCCGGGGCCCACGGACGCTACGGCGAGCGCCACACCACCGAGACCCACCTGATCCCGATCGTGCTGCAGGTGGCCGCCGGCCTGCGGGACTCCGTGCAGGTCTTCGGCGAGGACTGGCCGACGCCGGACGGCACCTGCGTGCGCGACTACATCCACGTGGACGACCTCGCCACGGCGCACCTGCTCGCCCTGCAGCACTCGGTGGCCGGCCGGCACGCGGTGTACAACCTCGGGTGCGGCGCCGGGTTCTCCGTGCGTGAGGTGATCGAGGCCTGCCGTGCGGTGACCGGGCACCCCATTCCGGCGGTGAGCGCCGCCCGCCGCGACGGCGACCCGGCGGTGCTGGTGGCCTCCAGCGCCGCCGCCACCGCGGCGCTGGGCTGGCGCCCCGAGCGCACCGACATCGTGGGGATCATGGCCGACGCCTGGCGCTTCGCGAAGGACCGGCTCCCCGTCTGATCCCGGCCGGCCGGTCACGACCCGGGCCCGTCGAGCAGGCACGCCCGCAGCTGCGACGGGCGCATCCCGCACGTGGCGACCGAGCGGAGCAGGCCCGTGAGCCGGTGGCCCGGCCAGCTGTGCTCGGCCCGGTCGAGTGCCACGTTGGCCAGCGCACCGTCGCCACGCATCAGCGCCGATGCGGCCAGCAGCGCCGCGGCCTCGGCCGCCTCCGGGTCGGGCAGCTCGCGGCACAGCGCGGCCCACAGCGTCTCGGCGGCGCCGCCGTCCGGGGAGTCGGGATCCGACATCGCCAGCGCGGCGTCGCGCACGGCGGGCCGCGCCAGCGCCACGGCCAGCGCGACGGCCCGCTCGTCGTCGAGCTCCAGGCGGCCGGTGGCGGTGTCGGCCAGCGCGGCCCGCACCACGGCGAGATGGATCGCGTCGCCGTCGACGCCGGGCTCCGGTGCGGCGAGCGCCTCGTCGGCCGCCTCGATCACCCGCCGCTCCCGCCGCCGGATCGTCGTGGCGTCGACCGGTTCGACCAGCGCGCGCAACGCCTCGCGGTCGGTACGCACGACCTTGCCCTCGACGACGGCGGTCGCCGCGGCCTCGGTGGCGGCCGGGTCGGGCAGCAGGCCGCCGCACCCGCACGCGTCGAAGCACGCCCACCGCCGTCCCGCCTCCGCGCGCTCGGCCCAGGCGGCGGCATGTACCCGGATGCCCTGGTCCTCCAGCGCGGCGACGGCCGCGGCCGCCACGTCCGGGCGCGCCGGACCGGTCCCCCCGGCCGCGCCGAACACCACCACGACCGCACCGTCGACGTCGTCGGCCTGCAGGCAGGCGACGGCGTGGGCCGCGATGTCGTGGACGTGCTCCGGTGGCGGCAGGTCGATCCGGAGGGTGAGCCCGATCCGCCGCCGGGAGGCACCGCCCAGCGCGATCAGCACCAGCGACTCGCAGGGGCGGAACCCGATCAGCACCGGAACCGACGCGATCAGCTCGCCGAGGTCGGACATGCGCAGGACGGTGGACGGGGCGGGAAGGTCCGTGGAGGTCATGGCCCGAGAGTGGGGTGGCGCTGCGCAGCGGGGCCAGTGGCTACCCCGAACGGCCGTGGACAGCCACGCCGGATCCGGGCGGACGCCCGGTCTACCGGCGGGTTGTGGACATCCGGGCCGCGGCGTCGCGGGACTGTCGTCGCCCACTGTTAACCTGCCGCGCTTGCTGGCGGGTCGCCCGGCCGCAACGCTGACCGGCGAGACGCGAGACGAGGGGTGGCGTGTGTACGACTACGACCTGCTGGTGATCGGTTCCGGACCGGGCGGGCAGAAGGCCGCGATCGCGGCCGCGAAGCTCGGCAAGCGCGTGTGCGTGGCCGAACGGCGGCACATGATGGGCGGGGTCTGCGTCAACACCGGCACGATCCCGTCCAAGACGCTGCGCGAGGCGGTGCTCTACCTCACCGGGTTCGCGCAGCGCGACATGTACGGCGCGAGCTACCGCGTCAAGTCCGAGATCACGATCTCCGACCTGCTGGCCCGCACCCAGCACGTCGTCGGCCGCGAGGTCGAGGTGATCCGCAACCAGCTCATGCGCAACCACGTCGACCTGCTCGGCGGCACCGCGCGGTTCGAGGACCCGCACACCGTCACCGTGCAGGGTGAGACCCGCGGCGACCACAACACCGTCAGCGCCGAGAACATCGTCATCGCCACCGGCACCCGGCCGGCCCGCCCGGCCGAGGTGGAGTTCGACGACGACCACGTCATGGACTCCGACGGCGTGCTGAACATGAGGCGCGTGCCCGGGTCGATGGTCGTGGTCGGCGCGGGCGTCATCGGCATCGAGTACGCGTCGATGTTCGCCGCGCTCGGCACCCGCGTCACCGTCGTCGAGAAGCGCCCGCAGATGCTCGACTTCTGCGATCCCGAGGTCGTCGAGTCGCTCAAGTTCCACCTGCGCGACCAGGCCGTCACCTTCCGCTTCGGCGAGGAGGTGGAGAAGGTCGAGATCACCGCGAAGGGCACCGTCACGAGCCTCGCCAGCGGCAAGCGCATCGCCGCCGACACGGTGATGTACTCCGCGGGCCGCCAGGGCGTCACCGACGAGCTGGACCTGGAGCGGGCCGGGCTCGCCGCCGACCAGCGCGGCCGGATCACCGTGGACGGCCGGTACCGCACGGCGGTGCCGCACATCTTCGCCGTCGGCGACGTCATCGGCTTCCCCGCGCTCGCCGCGACGAGCATGGACCAGGGGCGGCTCGCCGCCTGTCACGCCTTCGGGGAGCCGGTGCGTGAGCTGCAGGAACTGCAGCCCATCGGGATCTACACGGTCCCGGAGATCTCCTACTGCGGGAAGACCGAGCAGGAGCTGACGGCGGGGTCGGTCCCCTACGAGGTCGGGGTGTCGCGCTACCGGGAACTGGCCCGCGGCGCGATCGTCGGCGACTCCTACGGGATGCTCAAGCTGCTCGTGTCGACGCAGGACCGCACCCTGCTCGGCGTGCACGTGTTCGGCTCCGGCGCCACCGACCTCGTGCACATCGGGCAGGCGATCATGGGCTGCGGCGGCACCGTCGACTACCTGGTCGACACGGTGCTCAACTACCCGACCCTGTCGGAGGCCTACAAGGTGGCCGCACTGGACGTCACGAACAAGATCCGGGCGCTGGAGGCGTTCGGCGGCGCCTGATCGGCCCACGTGGGCCGCGACAGGCCCGGGAGCGCGGGCCCACGCCGGGTGGCGCACGGAACTCGCCGACAGAGGTTCCGCGCACGAGACCGGGGCTCGCGCGCTGCCGGCAGCACGCGAGAGACCCGCGGGCGCGCGAAGCCGGGCGGCGAGCTGCCGGCAGGCACACGAGACACCCGCGACGCAGCGCGGGTGCCGGTGTCAGGTGAGGCCGATGCCCCGCTCGTCCAGCCACGGGCGAGGGTTGATCTTGGTGCCGCCCGGGGTGACGACCTCGAAGTGCAGGTGGGGACCGGTGGAGCGGCCCTCGTTGCCGACCTCGGCGATCATCTCGCCCGCCGACACGCGCTCGCCGACGGACACCAGGGAGCGGCTGATGTGGCCGTACACGGTGATCGTGCCATCGGAGTGCTCGACGCGGACCCACTGACCGAAGCCGCTCGCCGGACCGGAGTCGATCACGGTGCCGTCCAACGGGACCCGGATCGGCGTGCCGATCGGTGCGGCGATGTCGAGCCCCTGGTGGGAGGTCCCCCAGCGGGCGCCGAAGCCCGACGTGATCCGCCCGACGAGCATCTGCACGCCACCGGCCACCGACGTCGTCGCGGCGGCCTCCACGGCGCGGGCGGCCTCGGCGGCGGCCGCCTCCTCGGCGATGCGGGTCTGCTCCGCCGCGCGGGCGGCCTGCTCGGCGGCCAGCCGGTCCAGGTCGGCCGCCTTGGCCAGCTCGGCGGTGGCCAGGTCGGCGCCACCGATGACCGGCAGCTCCGGGGACACCGGGGTGAGCGCGGGAGTGGGGGCGGCCACCGGTTCGGCCGCGGGCGACGCGGGGGTCGCCGCCGCGGCGGCGCCGGGGGCGAGCAGCTCGCCGACCCCGATGCGGAGCACGTTGGCGCCCTCGACCGCGGCGGGCAGGGCCGAGGTCAGGGCCAGCTGCCCGGCCGCGGCGAGCGCGCTGCCCGCGATGGCCGTCGCGACGAAGCGGACCGGCAGCGACGACATGAGCTGCGGGGACGACGTGAGCTGCGGGGACGCGGGGATCCGGTACGCGCCACCGGCTCCCGCCGCCGCCGGGGAGGGCGACAGCGGGAGCCCGAGGTGTGCGCGCCGGCCCTGGGGGGAGCGGTGCCGTGCCACAACCTTTCCTTCCGGATCTCCGAGCCCGGTGGACGTCCCGTCGGGGGGCGGGGCGGGCCGCTGGGGAGGCGGTCCGTGTCCGGTCGTGACCGGGTCGTTATCGATCCGCGGACGACGCTAACCGGCACGCGGGCCCGGGCAACCCCTCCGCAGCGCGGGCTGAGGTCACCGGGCGCGCTCGGGCGCCGAGCGGCCACGGCGGCGTGTCGCGGGCGGCACGCCGAGCGGGCCACGTGCCGTTCACCGCAGGGTCACGGCCCGTCCCCCGGTTCTCCTGCCGACGGGACCGTTCACGGGCGGCCGGCGGGACGGGGGTACCGGCGAACGGAGCAGCCGGTCCGGACGCCCACCGCCGTTCGTGCGCCGGGCGGCGGCCGCCGGGCGTGCGGGGACACCGGCGGGCCCACCGTCAAGTCGGGACACGCGACGGCGGCGGCCCCGGGTTCCCGGGACCGCCGCCGTGGGTGGCGCAGGTTCAGAACGCGCCGACCAGCACCTCGTCGACGACACCGTCCTCGTCGTGGTCGAAGGCGACGGTGTCGATGTAGCCGTCCAGGTCGGTGTCGGACTCGACGGCGTCGATGTAGCCGTTCTCGTCGGTGTCGTAGGCGTAGGTCTCGATGTACCCGTCGTGGTCGGCGTCGATCGAGTACGCGTCGGTCCAGCCGTTGCCGTCGGTGTCGAAGGCGTAGATCTCGGCCATGGCGGTGTCTCCCTGGATCCCGGTGGTGTGGTGTCAGGTAGGAGTCCGGGGAGACGGGCGGGGTTACACCCCGAGCTCGGAGATCCTGGCGCGGTAGCGCTGCACCGACGCCAGCTTGACGTCCTCGTACCCGCGCACCAGATCGGCCGCCTGCGCCGCCGCGACGGCGGTGGCGTGGTTCCCCGTCGTCAGCCCGGCCGCGAGCCGCAGCACCATGGCCCGGTACTCGTCGCGCAGCGCCCGTTCCAGCCTCCGCATCTCCGTGCGGCCGAACGGGTCGAGCGCGGTGCCGCGCAGCGCCTTGCCCCGGGCGAGCGTCTCCAGCACCGGGCGCATCCACGGCCCGAACGCGATCTTCCGCGTCCGGCCCATCGCCTTGAGCATCGGCGGATGCAGCCGGTAGCGCCGCTTCTGCCCGCCCGGCACCTCGGCGGCGATCCGCGCGTCGAACGCCGGGTCGGTGAGCAGCCGCGCCACCTCGTACTCGTCCTTGTACGCCGTCAGCTTGTGCAGCCCACGGGCGACGGCCGCGCTGAAGGACGTGTCGTCCCCCAGCGCGCGCTCGGCCCGCCATGCCGCCTGCACGTCGGCGACGTAGGCCCGTGCCGTCCGCTCGCCCTGGTAGCCGACGAGCTGCGCGGCCCGGATCCCGGTCAGCCGGCGCGTCTCCCCCGCCAGCTCGCCCAGGTCGTCCCAGGTGGGCGGGGCGGGGGCCGCCACGGAACCGGTGGCCGCGGCGAAGGCGGCCGGATCGGCGACGGCCACCCGGCCCCAGCGGAACGCCGCGGTGTTGACCGCGACCGCGACGCCGTTGAGCTCGATCGCCCACTCGATCGCCGCCGCGGAGACCGGCAGCGCCCCCGCCTGGTAGGCGGCGCCGACGACCAGCAGGTTCGCCGGCATCGCGTCGCCGAACAGCGCGTTGGCCGCGGCCTGCGCGTCGAGCCGCACGACCTCCCGGGTGGTACCGGCGATGCGCTCCACGAGATCCTCGGCGGACGGGGCGCTCACTCCGGCGTCCCGCACCATCGCGCCGGTGGGCACCGAGCTCGTCGACACGACGGCCACGGTCTCCTCGGGCGAGGCGTAGTCCAGGTAGCGGCCGTCGGCTCCGACGAGCGCGTCGAAGGCGAGGTAGCAGCGCGCCGTGCCGACGCGGACGGCCGGACCGAGCGCCGCCGCGTCGGCGGCGATCCGCAGGTGCGAGGTGACCGGTCCGGCCTTCTGCGAGAGCCCGGTCTGGTCGACGCCGTGCACGGCCAGCCCGTCGCGCACCGCGGCCGAGCCGAGCACCTGGTTGACCGTGACGATGCCGGTGCCGCCGATGCCGGCCAGGAACAGGTCGCCCGCGGCCGGGCGGTCCACGTCGGGGACCGCCGGGGGCTCGCGCCGCTGCGGGGGTGCCGTCGTGGAGCCCGGTGGCAGCTCCACCGTCACGAACGACGGGCAGTCCCCGTCGAGGCAGGAGTAGTCGGTGTTGCAGGAGGTCTGGTCGATGCGGGTCTTGCGGCCGAACTCGGTGTCGACGGGCTGCACCGACAGGCAGTTGCTCTTCACCCCGCAGTCGCCACAGCCCTCGCACACCGCCTCGTTGATGATCACTCGGGTCGGGCGGACCGGGATGGCGCCGCGCTTGCGCAGCCGCCGCGACTCCGCGGCGCAGCGCTGGTCGTAGACCAGCACCGACACCCCCTCGACGGCGGCCAGGGCGGCCTGCGCCTCGTCGAACCGGTCGCGGTGCCACAGGTCGACCCCCGCGGGGAGCGGCGCCAGCGCCCGGTAGCGCTCCGGTTCGTCGGCACACACGATGATCTTCTTGACGCCCTCGGCCAGCAGCTTGGCCGCCATCTCGGGCACCTCGAGGCCCGCCTCGGCGTCCTGCCCGCCGGTCATCGCGACGGCCCGGTTGTAGAGCAGCTTGTAGGTGATCGACACGCCCGAGGCGACGCACGCCTGCACGGCCATCTGCCCCGAGTGCGCGAACGTGCCGTCGCCCATGTTCTGGTACATGTGCGTGGCGTCGGTGAACGGCGCCTGCCCGATCCACTGCGCGCCCTCGCCGCCCATCTGCGTGATGGACGTGACCTCGCTCGCCGGGCGGTGGGTCAGCGCCACCATCGCGTGGCAGCCGATCCCGCCCCCGGCGACCGCGCCCTCGGGCACCACCGTGGAGCGGTTGTGCGGGCACCCGCTGCAGAAGTAGGGGGTGCGCCCGACCGGGAGCAGGTCGATCCTCGGTGGTTCCCGGCGCTCCGCGGGGACGTCGACGCGCCCGCCCAGCACCCGCCGCAGCGGTCCGGTGAGCGCCCGGGCGGTCAGCTCCCCGGCGACCGGTACCAGGGGCGCGCCGCCCTCGTCGGTCGAACCGATCACGGACGGCGCGTCCGGGAGGCCGTAGAGCACGTCGCGCACGGCGGACTCGACGAACGCGCTCTTCTCCTCCACCACCAGCACGGTGTCCAGGCCCGCGGCGAACTCGCGCAGCAGGTCGCGCTCCAGCGGGTGGATCATGCCCAGGCGCAGCAGCCGGATGCCCGCACGCCGGCAACCGTCGTCGTCGAGGCCGAGATCGCGCAGGGCCTGCCGGATGTCGGTGAACGCCTTCCCGCCCGCGACGATGCCCAGCCAGGCCTCCCGCGGGTCGACCTCGACGGCGTTGATCGGGTTCGCCGCGAGGAACGCGCGCAGCATCGCCCAGCGCGGTCCGTACATCTGCGCCTCGGCCTCCAGCGAGGCGGGCGGGGCGAGCATCGGGATCTGTCGGTACTCCCAGGGCCTGCCCTCCCACTCCAGCGGGGGGACGGTGATCTCGACGTCGCCGCAGGAGCCGTCGACGGTGAAGATCCCGTCCGCGACGTCGGCGGTGATCTTCATGCCGACCCACATGCCCGACGCGCGCGACATCGCCACGCCGTAGCGGCCCAGCCGCACGATCTCCTCGGCGGTGCCGGGGTAGAGCACCGGCAGCCCGTAGCCGGCCAGGGTGCGCTCGCTGATGCAGGGGATGGTGGAGGACTTGCAGCTCGGGTCGTCGCCGGCCAGCACCAGTACCCCACCGGCGGGGTGGGCGCCGCACATGTTGCCGTGCCGGAACGGGTCTCCCGCGCGGTCGACGCCGGGGCCCTTGCCGTACCAGACGCCGACGGCGCCGTCGACGGTCCGGCCGTGGCCCGGCACCTCCACCTGGCTGCCCCAGACCGCGGTGGCGGCCAGCTCCTCGTTGACGCCGGGCACCAGCGTGAGCCCGGCGTTCTCCTTCAGCTCCGCGGCCCTGGCCAGGGTCTGGTCGAGGCCCCCGAGCGGGCTGCCCTGGTACCCGGAGACGAACGACGCGGTGCACAGGCCCGCGGCGGCGTCGGCGGCGTGCTGCTCGACGAGCATCCGCGCGATGGCCTGCACCCCGGTGAGCAGCACCGGACCGGCGCCCGCCCGGTAGCGGGAGGCCAGCTCGAACTCGACCGGCCCGGTGTCCTGCCCGGTGGTGTCCTGCCCGGTGGTGTCCTGCCCGACGGAGTCCTGCAGGGTCATCGCGTACCTCTCACTCCTGGGAACGCTCCAGTGCCGCGGAGACCGTGGCCGCCGCCCTGCGGACACTCTGCACGACCGCGACCTTCCGCGCTCCGAGCACGCGCGAGGTGCTGCCGACGACCGAGAGCGCCGCGACCGCCACCGTACGGTCGCCACGCCGGAGCACGATCGGGGCGGCGATCGACGACATGCCCATCGTGTGCTCCTCGCGCGACGCCGCGTAGCCGTCCACCCGGACCTGGCGCAGCACCTGCTCGTAGCGCCTGGGGTCCACGATCGTGAACGGGGTGTGACGGACGAACCCGCGGTCCCGGATCGCCCGGGCCATCGAGGTGTTGTAGGCCGCGATGGCCTTGGCCGCACTCGACGAGTGGCCCGGACCGCGTCGGTAGAGCGGGGTATGGAACATGGTCCCCGCGCCGCGGTCCTCCAGCCGGTCGACGTAGAGCACGTCGGCACCGACGGGCACCGCGAGCTGCGCGGTCTCCCGCAGCACCTCCCGCAGCTCGCCCAGCACCGGCAGGGAGAGCTCGCGCAGCATCAACCGGTCCACGGCCAGCTGCCCGATCTCGAACAGCCGCAGCCCCAGGCGGTAGCGGCCGTTGCGCGAGCGCTCGAGCATGCCGGACGCGGCCAGCGCGGCCAGCATCCGGCAGGCCGTGCTCTTCGCGACGCCCAGCTCCGCGGCCACGCGGGTGGCCCCCAGCTCCGCCTCGCGCTCGAAGCAGCCGAGCACGGCCATGGCGATGGAGACCGATCGCAGGGGACCGTCGCCGGGCTCGTCGAGGGCCACCGGTTTCGCGGCGCGCCCGCGAGGACCCGGCTCGTCGGCGGGAGGATCGGGCCGGATCGCCTCGTCGAGATCCGTGATCGTCATCGGCGTCAGCTCTCCCACGCCGGGAACTCGTCCGGCGGCGGCACGTTCACCTCGGTGACCCGGTTGCGGTAGGACACGAAGGCGGTCTGGCCGCCCTCGCGCAGCTTCACCCGGATCTCCTCGGTGTTGAGCGGCTCCCCCGGGTCGTAGCCGTGGGCCCAGGTGGCGAACGCGCGCATCGGCCCGGAGTGGGTGGCCGCGAGGATGCGCTGGTCACCCGGGTTCTCGGCGATGAGCCGGTGGAAGCCGCGCCAGAACCGGCGCACGCACATCGCGGGCGGCTCGAAGTACATCAGCGGGATCGTCAGCCAGGTCTGGATCGGGTCGCCCCCACCCAGTTGCACCCGGTAGAAGCGGTCGATCTCGACGAGCCAGCGCGGCCGGTCGCCGACCGCCATCCGCTCGAGCTTCTCCATCGTCGACTGGTACTGGCGGAACGCCGAGGTGACGTCGCGCAGGCCGTCGGGGGTCCAGACGCCGAAGTTGCGCAGCTCCGGGATCGGCGTGGGCTCGGTGAGGGTGATCTCCTTGCCCCACATCGCCATGCCGTCCTGCGCCCCGTTGTAGAGCTGGATCGCGGTCTGCCGGGCACGGTTGGTGTCGGCGTGCACGAGCCGGACCGTGTCGCCGCCGTCCCAGCGCCGGGCCAGCTCGTGACCGCGCCGGTGGGCCTGCCAGCCGCCCATCGGCGTGAGCCCGGCGTCGGTGGAGTAGCCCTGCGTGATGCCGTGCCGGATGATCGAGATCTCGCAGACGAACTTCTCGCTCGCCCGCCGGTGCAGGGGCGCCGCGACCTCCTTGCCGCGGGTGGCCTCGGCCAGCGCGGGGGTGAACTCGGCCCCGTCGTGCTCGACCAGCGCCGCGGGCGGGGCGCCCGTCGCCGAGCCGCGCTCGCGGAACCGGCGCAGGTAGAGCGGGGTCTCGTCGACGGTGGTGGTGCCGCCCGCCCCGTTGCTCCCGTTGGCCGGCGACGGCCTGGCCTCCTGGCGCTCCCGGTACTTGGCCAGGTAGTTGGGGGCCTCGTACCGGTCGAGCTTGCGCGGGTCGTGCGGGGTACTCACGAGTGCACCGTGAAGAAGCGCTCGTTGACCTGGCGGTGGTAGTAGAAGATGGCGCGGCCCATCTCCTCCTCCGTCCACGTGATCGGCTCGAAGTCGGGGTCGACCCAGTAGCCGCCGGTGAACAGCTCGTTGCGGTTGCCGACCGGGTCGAAGAAGTAGGTGGTGTAGCCGCGGGTGACGCCGTGCCGCGTGGGCGCCACGTCGATCGTGACGCCGTGGTAGGCGAGCGTGTCGGCGGCGTCGCGGATGCCGTTCCAGTCGTCCATCCAGAACGCGAAGTGGTGCAGCGCCCCGTTCGGGCCGGTGATCACGGCGATGTCGTGGGGTGTGTGCGAGCGCTCCAGGAACGCCGCCAGCTGGTGCCCGTCGTTGGCCACGATCTGCTCGGTGAGCCGGAACTCCAGCACGCCCGAGAAGAACGCGGAGAACGCCTCGACGTCCTCGGCCATCACGAACACGTGGTCCAGGCGCGGCGGCGCGATGCCGACGAGGTCCTGCGGCCGGGGCGGCGGGTTCGTCATCGGCAGCATGTTGCCCAGCCGCTCCATGCCGTGGACGAGCTCGACGAGGTGGCCCGACGGGGTCTCGAAGCGGATCGCCTCGCCCCAGCCCGGGCCCAGCTCGCGCGCGGCGTAGCGCTTCACCGGCACGCTCACGGCGTGCAGCTTCTCGGTGAAGTAGTCGAGGTCGTCCGCCTCGGCGACCTTGAACGCCATGTGGTCCAGGCCGTAGGTCGGGGCCTGGCGCAGGACCACGGAGTGGTGCTCGTGCTCGTCCCAGCACTTGAGGAACACCCGGTCGACGCCGTCGCGCACGTCGCGCGCGGTCTCGATCAGGCCCAGGACCTCGGTGTAGTAGGCGGTGCACAGCTCGAGATCGGGCACCCGGATCTCGACGTGCTGGAGGCGAAGGATCCGATCACTCATGTGTGCATCCTCAGGAAGCGCTGGCTGATGACGTTCTCGTAGTAGAAGAGCCCCTTGCCGAACTCCTGCTCGGTCCAGGTGATGATCTCCTGGTCGGGGTCGACCCAGTAGCCGCCGGTGAACACCTCGTTGCGGATGCCGAGCGGGTCGAAGAAGTAGATGGTGTTGCCGCGGGTGACGCCGTGCCGCGTCGGACCCTGGTCGATCTGCACGCCGTTGTAGGCCAGCGTGTCGGCGGCCTTGCGGATGTGGTCCCAGTCGTCGAGCCAGTACGCCCAGTGGTGCAGCGCGCCGTTGGGCCCGTTGACGATCGCGATGTCGTGCGGGGAGTTGGTGCGCCCGGCGAGCCAGACACCCATCTGGTGGCCGTTGCCGTCGAGCACCTGCTCGGTCAGGCGCAGGCCCAGCACCTCCTGGAAGAACCGTGCCGCCTCGCCCACCTCCTCGGCGTTGACCAGCATGTGGTCCATCCGCGGCGGGGCGATGCCCGGCATGTCCGGCGGCGGCACCGGCGACGGGTTGGACTTGCCGAGGATGTTGCCGGTCTTCTCGACGTCCCAGACCAGCTCCATGATCTGCCCCGAGGGCACCTCGAAGCGGATCGACTCGCCCTGGCCGACGGCCTCCCCCCTGGAGATGCGGGAGACCTGGGCGCCGTAGTCGGCGAGCTTCTTCTCGAAGTCGTGCAGGTCGTCCTCGTGCTCGACGCGGAAGGTGAAGGAGTCCATCCCGGTGCGCGGGTTGTAGCGCATGCGCAGCGAGTGATGGTCCTCCTCGTCCCAGCACTTGAAGTAGACGGTGTCGCCCAGCTCGGCGTCCACGGTGCGCTGGACCTGCTGCAGGCCCATGACCTCCGTGTAGTAGGCGGTGGCGAGATCGAGGTCCGGCGTGCGGACGTCGATGTGGGCGAGGCGGAGGATGCCCATGGCTGTTTTCCCCTGACTGGCAGGCTCCCGGTTCGCTTGACGCCTCGACGCTAGCCCGCATAGCGTTCCACTAGGAAGGCAGCGCGTTCCGGATATCAGAACGGGGGTGGGTCGTGACGGATCCCCTCGACATGCGCTCGGCCGTGGCCGAGTACGTCACTGCGCTGCACCGCGCCTACCTCGCGCAGGCCGACACGTTCCCGCCCGCCGTGCGGGGGCGGATGCCACTGCTCGACGACGGGCCGCTGACGGTGGCCGCCGTCGGCGCCCGCAACCTGCACCTGCTCGCGACCCGCGAGGGCCTCGGCCCGCTGCGCGGGCAGGAGGTCGCGCTCCCGGGCACGCTTCCGGGCCTCGACTGGTCGCTGCGCTTCTACGACCCCGTCGTCACCCCGTCGCTGGGCCTGCTCGACGAGCGGGAGGGGCCGGCGTACGGCGAGGTCAAGCACGCGCTCGGGCTGACGACCGTCGTCTACCACGTGGTCGCCCAGCCCGGCTCGGGGCTCACCCCGCACCACGCGGGACACGTCGGGTCCGGGCTCGCCGCGCAGCACTCCTCGGCGGCGCGTGACTTCGAGACGATCCGCGCGCGGGTGCGCGGCCGGGAGGCGCTCGTCGACGAGCTGGTGGGCGCGGCGTCGGCCGGGCTCCCCCGCGCCCAGGCGCTGCTCGCCCGGGCCATCGCCCCGCACAACGCCGGGGTCGCCGCGGCGGCCGACGCCGCCACCCCCGACCCGGACACGATCCGCAGGGCGCTGCTGGAGTCGGTCGGCGGGCGCCGGGACTGGACGCCGAAGGCCCCCGGGTGACCGCCCCCCTCCCGCCCACACCCCCGGCCCCACCCCGCCCCCGGGGGCGCCAGGGGCGGAGGGGGGGGCCGGGGGGGGACCGGCGCCCCCCACCCCCGGATAGGCCGG
>NZ_JAJCYB010000066.1 GCF_029263155.1 Pseudonocardia sp. | reverse complement strand
GAGGTCCAGCGCCGCTCCGAGCAGACGCCGTTCGGTCACGTCGGGTTCGTCGCGCCGGACTATGGTGATCAACGCTTCGAGCAGGGTCAGTCGCCGCGCCCGCAGGGTTTCCAGCAGCCGGGTGCGGTCCGCGGCCGGCGCGGCCAGCAGCGCCGCGCGCAATGGGCCTGCGTCGAGCGGGTTGAGTGCCTGCAGACCCCGGCCGAGGTGCCACACCGAGCCACCCAGCGCCGTGACGAGCGGGGTGTACTCGCCCTTGACGTCGCCGGGGATGACTGCACGCATCCCGAACGCCACGAGGCCGGCGAGCATGCGTTTGGTGATCGAGGACTTCCCGATCCCGGGTTGGCCCTGCACCCACACCCCGGTGTTGGAGACCAGGCCACAGCGCAGCCAGTGCGCGGGGTCGAGCCCGATCGGTTCGGCGGTATGCAGGTGGCGCCCGATCGGTACGCCGCGCACGTCGCAGCCCGACGGGGTGGCGAAGGGGAACAGGCCACACACCTGGCTGGTGGTGCCGGCGAACCGGTTCCCGGCCTCGACGTGCCCGGCGCGGCCGCCACCGGGGACGGCCCAGCCCCAGGAGCGGGGCACCGGATCTGTGCTGGTCATCCTTGTCCTCCGGTCAGCGTCCGCGGCGGTGCGTGAGCAGCTCGGCGGGGTCGATCCCGACGCCGAGTGCGGCGGCGAACCCGGCGGCCTGGGCGCCACGCAGGCGGCGTAGCCGCAGCTTGGACTGGCCGGCGCGCTGTTCGACGTCGGCTACCGCAGCGGGCAGGTCGTCGTCGTGCAGGACGGTGGTGGTGACGTAGAGGGTGAAGCGGCCGACCCCGGCGCCCTGGGCTTCCTCGCGGGCGGATTGCAGCGCGCGGGCGCGGTCGTCGCGTTCGCGTTGGGTCTCGTCACGGCGGGTGCGTTCGGCCCACGCGCGGCGGACCTGTCCGGAGGTGACCTCGTTCTCGACCTTCGCCGCGGCCTGCTCGGCCGGATAGGGCTGATACAGCCAGGTGGTGCGCCGCGGGAACGGGCCAGGCGCCAGCAGCGGTGCGAGCACACCCGCGCCGACGGCCTGGCGGGGGGCCTCGCGCAGCGCCCAGGTCACCGACAGCCCACCCTCGTGGCGGTAGCTGTCCCAGCGCTCCCGGGCGGCGACCGGGCCGGCGTCGCGCCAGGCCAGCACCGAATCGGAGTCGTCAAGACGGGCGATGTCGGGGCGCAGGTGCGGGTCGAACGCGGCGCGGATGCGGCCGGTGAGCCAGCCGGTGCTGGCGCGGCCGAGGATCGCGACGCCGCACGCGGCCAGGTTGTTCTCGATCGCGGGAAGCCGGCGGCCGACCTCGACCGCGGCGGCAAGCAGGTCGGTGGGCCGCGGTGTGGCGCGGGCGGGGTCGAGACAGACCGCGACCCGGGCGTCGATGTCGGCGGTGCTGGCCGGGGTGAGCTCGGCCAGCTCGTCGAGGATGCGCCGGGCCAGCGCGGGCGCCGCGGGGTCGAGAGCGCGGGCGATGTGGTCGCGCACGGTCGTCCCGCCGGCCGGGGCGGTATCGATGGTGACCGCGATGTGGCGAGTCAGCGGCAGGTAGCCCAGGTCGGCCAGCAGCGCACCCCAGGCGGCGACCCAGGTGTCGGCGCGGTCGGGGTCGGCGAGGTCGAGCCCGATCGGTGAGCAGCGCAGGACCGCCGTCAGCGTCCCGGTCCGGCGGTGCCACAGCAGGGCATGGCGGGCGCCGCGCCCGTCGTCGACGTCGAGCGGGCGCAGCGGCGCCAGCACCCCGGGCAGGTCCGCCGCGCGCGGGTGCTCGGTGAGCACCCCGGCGGACAGTTCGGTCCACCCGGCCGCCTGGGCGCGGTGGAACGCGGCTCGGCGCAGGACGACGTCGGTGGCGCTGACCCCGCCGATCCGGACCACCACCCCGGCGACGACGATCACCGACCCGGCCAGCAGGGGGAGGGTCGCGGAGGGGAACGCGGAGACCGCGAGCAGCGGGGTCAGCACGGCCAGGAACAGGGCGATCGTCGCGGCGGTCGACAGCGATCCGATGCCCCAGCCGCGCTCGGCACGCCAGTTGCCGTACAGCCGCGGGCCGCTGTCGGCGCCGGGCGGGTGGTCGACGCTCATCCGGGATCACCGCTCTCGGGCGGGCCGGTCATCCCGGCCGCCGCCCCGCGCACCACCGCGGACCCCGCGACGCCTGCCGCGCCCGCCACCGCTCCGAACCCGGCTGCTGCCGAGCCACCGGTGGCCGCGGCGGGGGCGGCGCCGGCCGGGGACGGGTTGCCGCCGAACGTGGCGTAGGAGCCGGGGCCGCTGGACTCCATCGCCGTGGCCCGGTCGACCGCGCCGCGCCCGTAACCCTGCGACATGGCCACGGCGCCCGCGGCACCCAGGAATCCCGACCCGGTGGCGTTGCCGCCGCCGATCTGGGTGCCCGACCAGGCGAAGAACTTCAACAGCACCGGCATCGCGATCACCGCGAGCAGCAGCACCATGATCCCGGTGATCATCGTGCCGGCATTCCCGGCGTGAGCGGCGCTCGGGGAGGACAGGTAGGAGAACCCGATGTAGTAGATGAACGCGGCCGCGGGCTTGTAGGCGACCATCGCGAGCAGCCAGACGAGCAGCTTGTCCAGCCAGCCCCGCGTCGAGCGGGTCAGCGACCCGGACGCGGCCAGCGGGAGCATCGCGGCCAGCACCAGCAGCCCCGCCTGGCGCATCGCCATCAGCACCCACTGCACGAGCGAGAGCACCGCGGCGATCAGCGACACCAGCAGCACCAGGAACACCGCATCCCCCTCGCCGTTGACGAGCAGGTCCTGCATCAGCAGGGCGAAGTTGCCCGCGGCGCCGTTCAGCAGCTGGCTCGCCAGCGCGTCCCCCGCGCGCAACGCGATCTGCAGCGCGACGAGACCGAGCGCGGACACCACGGCGAAGCGGATGAGCCCGGTCGCGACCATGACCAGCGGCTCGCCCTTGCGGGAGACGATGATCCGGATCGACTGCACCAGGACCGATCCCATGAGGATGATCAGAATCAGCTCGCGGGTGGCGTCCTGCGCGGCGGCGACCGCGGGGTCGCGGGGGTCGATGCTGTCGGTCTCGACCCACCACGTCGAGGTGGTCACGACCAGCTCGGCGGCGCCGCGAGCAACCTCGGCGACGATGCCCTGGAACGCCGATCCGATGGCCTGCCCGGTCTGGCAGCCAAGGTCGAACGTGCCGCACTCCTGGGCGGGTTGCGCGAGCGCGGTCATGGCGTCGGCCCCAGCAGCTGGTAGCCGGCGGTGTCCGGGTGCAGGTTCGGGCGCCGGACGGGAACCCGCAGCTGCCAGTCGTCGCCGCCCCAGCGCAGGGCGGCATCCACGCGGGAGTAGCCGCCCATCGCCCGGGACTGCGCGGTGTCCGCCAGCAGTGACACCACGACGTTGTCGCCAGCGGCGTCACCGGAGATCACGCGGAAGTACAGGGCGGTCGGGGTGAGGTCATTGCGTTCGGCCGTGTCCGGGCGGGGCAGCGTCGTTGCCAGGCGCTCCCGGGCGGCCGTGACGTCGCCCCAGCACTGCTGGACCAGCGTCGCCTCCACCACGGGCGTGCCCGCGGCTGTGGTGATGCGCGGTCCGATGTGGGTCGCGGCCAAGGCGGCGCCCAGCTCATCGTAGCTGAGCCCGATCGCCAGGCCGTCGAACTCGTGGAACGGGCCGTGCCGCTGAGACGATGCGGCGATTCCGCCTGGCACGGCCTCCAGCACGATCCGATCAGGGGCGACGACGCCGTCGGCGGGTGGTGTGGTCGCGCAGCTGAGCGTCGCGGTGAAGATCGCGGCCAGGCACAGCGCGCGTCGGAGACGGCTCATATCTGGAACGCCCCGACCAGGAGCGCGGCCACGGAGGCGAGCGCGAGGCCGCCGATCACCCACGCCGACCCGACGAGCCCCTCGTAGGCGGTGGCCGACCGGTTGCGCCGCCCGATGATCAACATCAGCGCGCAGATGAAGATGCCGAGCACCCCGGCGACGATCACTCCCCATTTGAGCCAGCCGAGCAGCTCACCCGCGAGCTCGCCGAGTCCCGGCGGTGCCACGGGTGGAGGATTGGGGACGCTGGCCAGGTTCATCGGATCCTCCCAAGGATCGACGTAGGGGCGGCCCGCCCGGGAGCCGGGCGGACCGCGGCGGGGGCGCGGGCGTCCAGCGCTGCCCGCAGGTCGTGCGCAGCGTCGGCGTAGCGGCGCAGGCTGCGGGGCAGCTCGGTGCGGGGCACGGCGAGCAGGCCGCGGACCTCGTCGAGCGGCACGGCGAGCTCGCGCCAGCGGCGCACGAACGGCAGCACGATCACCGCGGACGCGTGTGGCTCCAGGAGTCGAAGCTGCGCGGTGACCGGACGGCTCGGGCCCGACGCGTCGGCTGCGGTAATCGCTAGTACCGGCTTGCGGCCGGTCGCGGCGGCGACGAGCTGGGCGGCGCGTCCGGCGCGGATCAGGGAGTCGCCGGTCGCCCGGCACACCAGCACGTCCACCGCGCGGCCGACGTACACGCCGCGGTCGGCGGCGCCGATCGCGGTGGCGACGGTGGTCGCGCCGACCCCGCCTGCGACACCCGCGACCGACAGCCGGGTTCGCCGCGTTGCGCGCGACTCGTGGCGTGTCGCCCACGCCCGGGTCGCGTCTGCCGCTGCCGTCATCGGAGCACCTCCCTTCGTCATCGAGGAGGAAGCGTCCGAGGGGAGTGCTGCGGCTGCGTGGTCGTCGCGTGGTCACGCCGCGGCCGCGTGCGACCACATATCGACCACGGCCCGGCCACACGCGAGGGCCACGGTGGACGCCCGTCGATCGAGGAGGCTTCGGTGACGATCCGCCGTGTGGTGATCCCCGGCCGGTCCGCACGCGAAGAGCGCCGCTGGCAGCCGGTCGAGAACCTGTGCTGTCCGGTTTGTCGCCGAGGGGTTCGGGCTCAAGCCCCCGGCTACTGGAAGGTCGCTGACGGCCCGGTGCCAAACTGGTCGCACCGCGACGGGCGGGCGCTGTGCCGCATCCGGACCGACGACGGCATACGCGTCGTCGACCCCGTTCCCCGGCACACGACACGCCCTCTGCGGGTCGATCGGCGGGGCGGGCCGGCGGCGTCGCAGCGCACCTGACCGCGACCGTAGGAGGCGGCATGCAGCACGGATGTCGACTTGAGCTTGACCCCTGGCGGCGGACACGTCACCTGAGGTGGACCCGGTCCGCCAGGGAGGATGTCGTTCGTGCCTGCACCTCACCCGCCGGAGTTCCGGCGTCGCGCTGTCGAGCTCGCCCGTCTCGGCGAGCAACCGATCT
>NZ_JAJCYB010000065.1 GCF_029263155.1 Pseudonocardia sp. | reverse complement strand
CAGCGTCTCCTCACAGAACCGGGCCACCTCGTCGAACAAATCACCCTGATGATCAGCACGCCCCAGCGTCACCCACCGATCCTCCCGCATCAGGCCGCCGGACCGGGCGACCGCCACGCGAAAGACACCAGCCACCTAGATGGCGGCCGGACATCCCGGCTACTGCCGACGCCCCGCGAAACCCGCGAACAGGGCGTCGCGCGCCTTTGTGGTGTCGCCCGGACAGGTGAAAAGCGGCTCTGCGCAGATGCCTCGGTAACGATGCGGAGTCGCAAACGATACCTTTAGAGTGGCGATCATCACGCTGCGCACGCGAACGGTTCCGGGGGGTTTCCCGACGTGGGTTGGTTTGATCGACTGCGCCGTCGACGGTCACGGCGCCAGGCGGAGCCGCCGACGCAACCATTTGCCCGACCAGTCGCGGCACCGGCACACGTCGCGCCCAGGCCCCAGCCGAGCCGCGCAATCCCGCAGGTAGCACCCCCGACGTCCCCGCTGACAGCGTCAGAGCCGACTTTCGCCGTTCCGACACCGCCCCGGCCATCGAGCGAGCACGCGACCCCGGCGGCTCCCGCCCGGAACACGCCCCCATTGCAGAGCGCGCCTCGGGATCGGCCTGCATCCGTGCCGCAGCGGCCGCCCGTTCGTCCTGCCGTCGCGACCGGGATCCCGGTCGGTGGTAGGGCCAGGTGGATCCCCAGCGGTCAGGACATGGAAGTCGGCGGGTACGCGATTCCAGGCGGAATGCTGTATGTCGGTTCTGGTCTGCGCGCCGCGACGGGCGATGTGGAGCCCGCGCTGATCGATCCGGCGCTGCGGATCAACAAACGCAACCCCGATCTCTGCGGTCAGGGGATGGACTACTGGCCGTCGTACAGCACGATTCCACCGGCCTGCCGCGCGGCCTACCTGGCATGGCTCGCCGGCGGCCGCTCGGATCCGCGCGCCTACATCGGCTACGTGTTCCTGTACTTCTACGGCCTGGAGCGGCTGGTGCTGATCGACGCGCCGCGGCATGCGCCGTTGCGCCACGGGGTCCCTGCGGCGACCGCCGAGGTGTGCCGGCTCCTCCAGGTCTACGGCGAGAATAGGTCGTTCGGCTCCTACGCCAGCAGCTTCCTGGAGCTGCTCGCGATGCTCGACCTCGACCCGCCTGCGACGGCAGCCGGCCCGCCGCCCGAGCGCGCGCCGCAACACTGGGAGGCGCCGGTCGCGCTGCGAGCCGGGCTCGGCTGGTTCGCCCAGCACGGTCGGCCGGTGCCGGCCGATTGGGCACTGGCCTGGGCGTGGTACCACCCGAGCATCTATGCCCGGACGCCCCAGACCCGGTGTCGGGAGGAGTTCGACGCCCTTTTCCGCATTCGCTACCCGCAGCCAGGACTTCGTCCGCGCGCGGGGCGCACCCGCCTCGGCCTCTATTACCGGCCGGCGAGCGCCGGCATCCCCTCACGCCACGTCGAGCTCCCCGACGTGCCCGACGTGCTCGAACAGGCGGCGCCGACCCGCAAACTCGCACAGCTCGTCGATGCTGTGACCGGTGAACTCGACCCCTACAGCCGCTGGCTAGGTCGCCATCCCGAGGGCCGGGGCACGCTTGCGGCCGCGGCGCTGCTGCCGAACGAGCTGATCGGCCATGCCGGCGCCGAACTCAACGTCCTGCGGACCTGGCTGGATCAGCGGCTGGGCGGGCGGGACCGCGTCCCGGTCAATGCAGCCGAGCTGATCGAGCACTGGCCGACCGCGCGGCCAGACAAGATGACGCGCGCTGAGGCGGTGTCGTTCGCCCAGCTGCTCGGCAGGCTCGGGGTCGGGGTCGAACCGGACGTCCGCCTCCTTGGCCCCCCACTCGCCCCCGGTCCCGCTGTTCTGTTCCGCATTGACGCGGACGCGCCGCATGTCGCTTCACCTGCCTACGCCGCCGCGACGACGCTGATGCACCTCGCGGTGGCGGTCGGCGCGGCCGACGGCTCGGTCACTCCGGACGAGCACGACCATCTCCTGCGACACCTCGAGTCCGCGCTGCATCTCACTGGGGCGGAGCGACGGCGACTGGAGGCCCACCTGGACTGGCTGCTGGTGTCGGAGGTGAAGCTCACCGGTTTGAAGAAGCGGCTCGGGGTGCTCGACGTCGCCCAGGGCGCCGCGATCGGCGACTTCCTCCTCACCGTGGCCGTGGCGGACGGAGTGATCTCCCCAGGAGAGGTCCGTACCCTGACCAAGATCTACAAGCTGCTTGGGCTGGATCCGCAGAGCGTTCCGGCACGACTGCACCAACGGCTCACCGCAGCCCGACCAGCGCCGGCCACGGACCCCGTCACGGTCCGACCCGCGCGCGCCGGATCGGCCGGCTATGCCATACCGGCCGCGACGCATCGGCAGGCTCAGGCAGGGCTCGTCCTAGATGAGGCGGCGATCGCGGCCAAGCTCGCCGAGACCGCGCAGGTGTCGGCGCTGCTCGCGGACATTTTCACAGAGGACGAACCACTGGCCCCGATTGACGAGAGGCCGGGGACGGATCCAGTGGCGGGCCTGGACTCCGCGCACAGCGGCCTGCTCCGCGCGATGGCAGCCCGGCCGGCGTGGAGCCAGGCCGATTACGTCGCACTTGCACAACAGTTCGGCGTCCTGCCAGCCGGCGCCCTCGACGTGATGAACGACGCCGCGCTCGAGGCATGCGGCGAACCCGTCGCCGAGGGCGACGACGAAATCGAGCTGAATCCCGAAGCACTACAGGAGCTGCTGCGATGACCCAGGCCACCACCCCCATTCGTCCCCGCGAGCGCGACGCGGTGATCCAATCGCTGCGGGCCGGCACGGTGCCGCGCGTCGGGCAGGCCCACATCCAGGTCGGGCGCGTGGCCGAGGTGCAGGCGCTGCTCGCCGACATCACCCGGATCGCCGATGGCGGGTCGGGCAGCCGATTCGTCATCGGCGACTACGGCGCCGGGAAGACCTTCTTCCTCAACCTGGTGCGGTCCGTCGCGCTGGAGAAGCGGCTAGTCACCGTGCACGCGGACCTCTCCCCGGACCGGCGGCTGCAGGCCACCGGCGGCCAGGCCCGCAGCCTGTACGCCGAGCTGATGCGCAACCTGGCCACTCGGGCAAAGCCCGACGGTGCGGCGCTGCCGAGCGTCATCGAGCGCTTTGTCGGTCAGGCCGTCGCCCAGGCCCGGGAGCAGGGGGTGCCCGCAGAGGCGGTGATCCGCGAACGCCTAGCCGCACTCACCGAGCTGACCGGCGGCTACGATTTCGCCGACGTCGTCGCGCGGTACTGGCAGGGCCACGACACCGGCAACGAGCAGCTCACCAGCGACGCAGTGCGGTGGCTCCGCGCGGAGTTCAGCACCCGCACCGACGCGCGAAACGCCCTCGGCGTCCGCACGATCATCGACGACGCCGGATTCTACGACCATCTGAAGCTCATGGCCCGGTTCGTCACCTTCGCCGGCTACGACGGCCTCCTGGTTTGCCTCGACGAGATGGTCAATCTCTACAAGCTCGCCAACACCCAGGCTCGCAACGGCAACTACGAGCAGATCCTGCGCATCGTCAACGACAGCCTGCAGGGCAGCGCCGCCCACCTCGGGTTCCTTTTCGGCGGCACGCCCGACTTCCTGCTCGACACTCGTCGCGGCCTCTACTCCTACCCGGCGCTGCAGTCTCGGCTCGCAGAGAACAGCTTCGCCACCGGCGGGCTCGTCGACCACTCCGGCCCGGTGTTGCGGCTGGCGAACCTCACGCCCGAGGACTACTACGTCCTGCTTATCAAGCTGCGCCACCTTTACGCCGCCGGGGACGAGTCCGCGTACCTCGTCCCGGACGAGGCCCTGACCGCCTATATGCAGCACTGCGCGCAGCGCCTCGGCGACGCCTTCCACCGGACACCGCGGCACACGATCACCGGGTTCCTCAACCTGCTCGCCGTCCTGGAGCAGAACCCGGGCACCGACTGGCCGGCCCACCTCGGGCGCGTCGAGATCCCGGTTGACGTCGACCCTGACCTCGAACCGCTGGACTATTCGGACGATGGGGACGATGACCTCGCCACCGTCAAACTCTGACGCCCAGTCGTCGGCCTACGAGGCGCTGCACCCCCGGATCCGGCGGTGGATCCACGAGCAGGGGTGGCGGCGGCTCCACGAGGCGCAAGAACACGCCGCGACTCCGATCCTCGCTGGTGACCAGGACGTGATCATCACGGCCGCCACGGCCGCCGGGAAGACGGAGGCGGCGTGGCTGCCGATCTGCACCGCCCTGCTGCGCGACGCAGAGCAGGGGCGTGGCCGCGCCGGAGTCAAAGCGCTCTACGTCGCCCCGCTCAAGGCGCTGATCAACGACCAGCACGACCGGTTGAGCCGGCTGTGCGAGCCGCTGGACCTGCCGGTGCACCGCTGGCACGGTGACGTCCCCGGATCGAGGAAGGCCGCGCTCCGGCGGGCCCCGGACGGGCTGCTGCTCATCACTCCCGAGTCCCTGGAGGCGCTGTTCGTCACGTCGGGCACGAAGGTCGGCGCCGTATTGGGTGGCCTGCGCTACGTCGTCGTCGACGAGTTCCACGCGTTCATCGGCACCGAGCGCGGGGCGCAGCTCCAGTCGCTGCTGCACCGCGTCGAGTTGCTCGTCCGGCGCACCCTGCCGCGTATCGCGCTTTCGGCGACGCTCGGCGACTTCACCGCCGCCGCAGGGTTCCTGCGCCCGGGTCGCGGCGACGCCGTACAGGTGATCCACGGAGCCGACGACGGCCGCGAGCTGAAGCTGCTGCTGCGCGGCCACGTCGCCACCGATCCCGGCCGGCCGCGGACCGACGACGAGGAGCCGCGGGACAAGGCGGCGATCGCGGACCACCTGTTCCGGACGCTGCGCGGCACCGACAACCTGGTGTTCGCCCGCTCCCGCTCGGACGTCGAGGAGTACGCCGATCTCCTCGGCCGCCGCGCCGCCGAGCACGCCATCCCGAACACGTTCCTGCCACACCATGGCAATCTCGCCAAGGAACTGCGCGAGCACGTCGAGGCCCGCCTCAAGGACCCGGCGACGCCCGTGTCGGCGATCTGCACGTCCACCCTTGAGATGGGCATCGACATCGGGTCGGTGCACTCGGTTGCGCAGGTGGGGACACCGCCGACCGTGGCGAGCCTGCGCCAGCGGCTCGGCCGGTCCGGTCGCCGAGACGGCGAGGCGGCCGTCCTGCGGCTCTATGTCTCCGAGCCCGAGCTGACAGCGCGGACACCGCCGGCCGACGTGCTGCGCACGGAGCTGGTGCAGACAGCGGCGATGGTCGAGCTGCTGCTCGAGCAGTGGTACGAACCGCCTGACGTCGCCGCCCTGCACCTGTCCACGCTGGTCCAGCAGATGCTGTCGGTGATCGCCCAGCGCAGCGGCGCCCGCGCGGACGCGCTGCACTCCGTGCTGTGCGGCCACGGCCCATTCGCCCGGGTCGACCGGCGCACGTTCCTCGCGCTGCTGCGAGCGATGCACGCCGCCGACCTGATCAGCCAGGCCGCGGACGGGCTGCTGCTGACCGGCGTGGCCGGTGAGCGCCTGGTCAACCACTACAGCTTCTACACGGCGTTCCACACAGCCGAGGAGTACCGCCTCGTCACCGGCGGGCGCACCCTCGGCACGCTGCCGGTCGACTTCCCGGTGGCCGCCGGCACGCTGCTGATATTTGGAGGGCGGCGCTGGCAGGTGCTCGACGTCCACCCACAGGAGAAGGTCATCGACCTCGCCCGATCGTCCGGTGGGCGTGCCCCGGCCTTCACCGGCGGCGGTGCAGAGGTCTCCGACGAGGTCCGCCGCCGCATGGTTCGCATCTACTGCGGCGACGACGTGCCGATCTACCTCGACCGCGTGGCGCAGGAGCTCCTCGGCGAGGGCCGAGCCGCCTTCGCGCGGATGCGGCTCGCCGAGTCCCCGATCGTCGGCTGGGGAAAGGAGACGCTGCTCTTCCCCTTCCGCGGTGACCGGATCGTGAACACGCTTGCCGTGGTGCTCGCTGGGCACGGCCTTGAGGTCGGCCAGGACGGCGCGGCCCTCACTGTCCGCGGAACCAACCCGTTTGGGCTGTGGCACCTCCTGCGTGAGCTTGGCGCCGGGCCCGAGCCGGACCCTGTCGAGCTGGCCGCTGGGGTGGCGATCAAGGAGGCCGACAAGCACGACCGGTACCTCACCGACGAGCTGCTCTCCCTCGGCTACGCCGCGCGCAGCCTCGACGTGCGCGGTGCCTGGGACGCGCTCGCCCGGCTTGCCGACACACCGGCTCCGAGGTGCGACGCAGGTGCCGTGCCGGTCGTCGTGTCGCGGCAGGCCGAGCTGGGCCGCACGCCGTTCGCGGTCGTCGACGTCGCGACGACCGGGATCGCGCCGCATCGCGACGACCGAATAGTCGAGATCGCCGTCGTCCGGACCGGACCGGACGGGACGGTCGAGAGCGAATGGACCACCGTTCTCGACCCCGAACGCGACCCCGGCCCGACCCACGTCCACGGCCTCACCGGTGGCGATGTCGCCGGGGCGCCACGCTTCGCCGAGGTCGCCGACCGTCTTCTCGCCCAGCTCGACGGCGCGGTGGTCGTCGCTCACAACGCCCGCTTCGACCTCGGGTTCCTCGTCGCCGAACTGGAGCTGGCGGGGTATCAGCTTCCGCTGTGGCCGGCGCTGTGCACCCTGGAACTCGCCGAGTTGGTCGGGGCGGAACCCTCGCGTCGTATCGCGGACTGCTGCGCCGCGGAGGGCATCGACGTCGGCGACCGGCGCGAGGCCCTCGGAGATGCCATCGCGGCCGCGCGGCTGCTCGCGATCTACCTGACGCGCGCCCGCACCCACCGCATGTCCTTAGCGGACCTGGGCTGCCACCCGCTCGACCTGCCGCATCCGCGGGCCCGCCGGTCTGCGGCCGGGCCACCGCTGCGTCCCCGGCCGCACAGCCCGGACGTCGCGCAGGAGACCGCCGCCCGACGACAAGCGCACGCCCTCGGACCGGCCGGCCTCGTCGCCCGCACCCGCGCGGCCCGCACCGGAGACACCCGCGGCGACGCGTACCTCGACGTCCTCGACCGCGTCCTCGCCGATGGCGTGCTGACCGACGACGACCTGGCGACGGTGCGGGAGGTCGCGCAGACCTGGGGCCTCTCCGCCGCCCGCATTGACGAGCTGCACGCCTGCTTCCTCGACGAACTGGGTCCGGCCGACCGCGACGTGCTGGCTGCCCGGCTAGGCAAGAACGGGAGGAGCTGACCGTGGCCGAGCCAGGTGTATCGCTGCTGGAACTGCTGCTGCACCGGGTGGCCGAGTCCACGCTGCCGGGCCCGGTCCAGGAACTAGTCCTCGCCGCCGTCGAAGGGGATTCGGCGCTGGACGCCGCGCTCGTTGGGCAGTCGGCGCCTGCTGCCTCGGCCGATGCCGAACCTGCGGGCGGGCTGCGGGACCTGCACCTGCGGGCCGTGCGGGTGCACGGCTTTCGCGGCATCGCACCGGTGGTGTCGCTCGACCTGCCGCCGGGCCCCGGGCTGACGGTCGTCACCGGCCGCAACGGGTCGGGCAAGTCCAGCTTCGCCGAGGCCGCCGAGCTGGCGCTGACCGGCGATAGCAGCCGCTGGCGCGACCGCAGCCACAACCAGGCGCTGTGGCGCGACGGCTGGCGCAACCTGCACACCGACGACGGCACGACCATCGAAGTCGATGTCGTAGCCGCGGGCCGGGCCGGGCCGACGACGCTGCGGATGCGCTGGGAGCCCGGCGCCGAGCTGGACGACGTCACGTGGACGTACCAGCCGCCCGGCGGCCGGCGAATGCCGATCGACTCCGGCTGGCTGCCCGATCTCCGTCGGCACCGCCCGGTGCTGTCCTACGGCGAGCTCGGGGCCTTGCTCGACCGCCGGCCGAGCGAGCTGCATGATGCCCTGCACGGGTTGCTCGGCCTCACTGACCTGGACGACGCGCGGGACCGGCTCAAGCTCCGCCGCAAGCCGTACGAGGACCGGGTCAAGGCGCTGCGCGAGACGCGGACCGGCCTGCTGGCCGCCCTCGCCGAGGTCGACGACGAGCGGGCGCGGCGCGCCGAGGCCCTCGTGGGGGCCCGGACACCCGACCTCGACGCCGTCGCCGAGCTCGCCCTCGGCGACGACGCAGACCTCGCCGAGCTCGGCCGGTTGCGGGAACTGATCGCGGTCGCCGTCCCCGAGCCGGCCGAGATCGACGCCGCCGTCGGGAACGTGCGCTCGGCGCTCGAGGCCGTCGCCGTCGCCACCACCGGCGATGCCGCCGCCACCCGCGGCGTCGCCGAACTGCTGCACCGGGCGCTCGAGCACCACCGCGCGCACGGCGACGTGCCGTGCCCGGTGTGCGGCGACGGACGGCTCGACGCCGGCTGGCGGGAGCGAGCCGACGCTGACCTTAACCGCCTGCGCACACTGACCGAGAAGCTGCGGCAGGCGAGCCACGGCCTCGACGACGCCGTCGACGCCGCACGCAGACTCGTCGCACCCGTCCCGTCGGTGCTCCGGCGGCCGCCCACCGCCATCGACCCCGACGACGTCGTCTCGGTCTGGCAGCAATGGGACGAAGCTCGGCGGACACCTGAACCAGCCGCACTTGCCGATGCCATCGAGCGCTCCTACCCGCCGCTCCGCTCCGCGCTCGCCGATGCACAGGTGTCCGCCCGGACGGAGATCGTTCGCCTCGACCAGGCGTGGAAGCCCGCCGCCGCCCGCCTATCGACGTGGCATGATGACGCGCGCACGGTGGCGGCCGAAGCAACCCGGCTCGACGAGATCAAGAAGGCCGAGACGTGGCTTAAGACGGCGGCCGGCACGCTGCGCGACGAGCGCATCGCCCCGTTCGCCGAGGCGTCCCAGAAGGTGTGGCAGGAGCTTCGCCAGGAGAGCAGCATCGAGTTGGGCGCGCTCCAACTCACCGGCAGCGGCAACCAGCGCAAGCTCGTCCTCGACGTCACCGTGGACGGCACGCACACCGCAGCCCTGTCCGTCATGAGCCAAGGCGAGCTGCACGCGCTGGGACTGTCACTGTTCCTACCGCGTGCCACGGTATCCGAGAGCCCGTTTCGGTTCCTGGTCATCGACGACCCGGTGCAGGCGATGGACCCGGCGAAGGTCGAGGGCCTGGCCCGGGTGCTGGCCGAGGTCGCGCAGGCGCGGCAGGTCGTGGTGTTCAGCCACGACGACCGGCTCGCCGACGCCGTCCGGCGACTGCCACACCCTCCGACAATCTGGGAGGTGCAGCGCCGCGAGCGGTCGCGGGTGGAGCTGGTGCCCAGCGTCGACCCGGTCCTGCGGTACCTCTCCGACGCCCGGGCGGTGATCAACGATCGTGCCATGCCGGAGGAGCTTCGGCGCGAGGTGGTAGCCAGCTGCTGTCGCGGCGCCGTGGAGGCAGCGGCACACGCGAAGGTGCGGGCGGTCCGGTTCGCTCGCGGTGACCGGCATGACGACGTCGAGGACGCCCTCTCTGCGGCCGATACCACCCGCAAGAAGCTGGCGCTGGCGGTGTTCGACGACCCGGACCGGGTGGGCGACCTCAAGGACCGGCTGGCCCGTGAGGGCCGCTGGGCATCAGCGTTGCCGGCGGTGATCAGGGGGGCCCACGCCGGCGGCTACGGCGGAGACCTCGGCTCGCTGGTCGATGACGTCCGGCGGCTCGTCGGCTGGGTGCGCACATGATCGCCGGGGCCCGGCTGCGCCTGGAGCACGCGGAGCGCCTGCTCGACGGGCCGATGCTGGCCGGCGTCTGGCCGCGGTGCGCGGTGTGGCTGATCCGCCTCGCCCTGGAGCATTCACTGGACGCGCTGTGGCTTGCGCGCAGCCCCGAGGTGCGACGCTGCTCGAAGCGCAGCCAGCTGCTCGCCCTCGGCGTCGTGCTGGACCAGGCGACCCAGTACCGGGTAGTTCAGCTGTGGAGCGCGCTGAGCCGGGCCGGACACCACCATCACTACGACCTGGCGCCGACCGTGGCCGAGCTGCGCGGCTGGCTCGCCGAGACGTCCGACATCGTGACCCGCCTTGACGTGGCGGCCCGATCCGGAGGTGGGCATGGCTGACCGCGGGTTCGACCTGTTCGCCGAGGACTGGGCACCGAGCTACGAGCCCCCGTCGACCTTCGAGCTAGACGGCACCGCCGCCGTCGAGCCAACCGAGTCGGCGACGTTCACCGCCCGACGACCCGGTGCGGCGGCGCCGCTGCCGTTGGCATTCGTCGACGGCACCCGCCGCGTCGACCTCGGCTTGTGGCAGATCGACCGGGCCACCGGCGAGGCCCACCGCGGCATCGCTGGCTCATACGCTGTCGGCGCGACCGTCACCGAGCCGTACCGGCCCGCCCGGGTCGTTGCCGAGCGTGTGGGGCGGCTCTGCGTGTGGGGCGGCGGGCGGACCGGCGACCTCGGACCCCGCAGCGGTATCCACTGGCGGTCGCACTCCATCGCTAGCTCTGACCCCGGCAAGCCACTTGCGGCGCTGCAGGACGCGATGCGCGACGCCGAAGCCGAACTCGCGCAGGAGCTGTCCGGCACCGGCTGGCTGGTGGTGCTCGACGGACCGCTCAACCGGACCCGCGCCCTGACCAAGATGGTCGCCGGTTACGTGAAGACCCACCACCGCCGACTGCTTCCCGACGATCAGCACGTGCGGCTGCCGAGCCTCGATGTCGGTGAGCGCTGCCCGATATGGTCCGTCGGCGCCGACCGGTACACCTGCTACGCGCGGATCGGCGCGCCCGGGCCGGTGGGATCCCCGTGGAGCGGCATAGTCCGGCTGGAGTTCCCGGCGGAGTTCGGCCTCGATGCGTCGGTCGAGGCCGCTGACCGGCTTACTGGCGTGCTGCCGGGCCACGCGGGTGTGCGCCATCGCGACCCGCGGGCACCGCAGAACCTGACCCCCGTCCGGATTCTGGAGATCGCGCTCGGGCGCCGGCTGGGCTCGTCCCGGCTCGCGACGCGGGTCGCCCGAGACGCCGTGGCCGCCCAGCGAGAAGGAGCAGTCCGATGACCGTTGAACCGCAGCCGCTTGAGCTGTCCCCTATCGTCGCGCCCGGCACACCATGGGCCGACGCCGACCGCGGCGTCTTGGCCGGACTCGGCGACATTCCTGACGACGCCGTAGTGGGGCTCGTCGACGCTTCGATGGACTCCACGACCCAGCGCAGCCACGTCGTCGTCGACCCGGGCTGCGACATCGCGCTCGACGAGCTGGTCGTCACCGCGCAGCGGCTCGCGGACGGCTCGGCGCTGCACCACTACGGCGTCGTCGTCGAGGTCACCGGGCGTATCGAGGGTGCGGAACTGGCATCGGACACCGCCCGGCTCGCCGCGGCCACGCTCCCCGGCGAGCGGTACCGCCGCGCCGAGGTGCAGTGGTTGCGCACCGTGCCCGAGCGTTTCCTGCCGCCGTTGTCCGGAGCCTCTGTCTGGCGCGCGGCCGGGGTCCACCGGGACCGAGCGCTGTTCCTGGACCGGATGGACGCCGGCGAGCGGCTACCGCTCGGGTTGGACCTGTCCGGCGCGCCCGTGTACGTGGCATTCAGCTTCATCAACGGCGACAAGGGCGGGCACGTCTCGATCTCGGGCAAGTCCGGGGTGGCGACGAAGACCAGCTACGCGCTGTTCCTGCTGTACCTGCTGTTCGAGACCCGATACGGGGCGCAGGTCCGCGGCCCGGGCGCCGCTGGGGACCGAGCGGTCGTCTTTAGCGTCAAGGGCGAGGATCTGCTGCACCTGGATCGGCCCAACACCGCCTTCTTCGCCGACACCGACCAGGCCCGCGAGGCACAGGTCGGCTGGGCCCGCCTCGGTCTGCCGGAGGTCGGGCCGTTCCGGCACGTACGGGTGTACGCGCCCCGATCCGAGGAGGACGAGCGCGGCACGCGCGTGGCGAACGTCCGGACCCGTGACCGGCGCACCGTGACCATCTACGGCTGGACGCCATGGGAGTTCGTCAGGGCAGGGCTGCTCGACTACGTTTTCGACGACCTGGACACCGGCCAGCTCAGCTTCGTCGAGCAGGTCGTGCGGTTGCAGCTGCTGCGCTACACCTACCCGCTCGACGGCGACAGCGAGGGGCGTGTCGTGCTCGCCGAACCCGCCGCGGTCGGCGAGCAAGTCCCCATGTCCTGGGAACGCGCGCGCCGCAGGACGCGGCGTCCGCAGCCGGGCAGCGCGGGGGTGGTGGTGGAGGACTTCGCCGGGCTGGTCGAGTTCGTCGCCGACAAGGTGCTCGACGGCCCCGGTTTCGACCCGGCGTGGACGGGCGGCGTCATGCCCGGCACCGCACAGGCGTTCGTCCGTCGGCTGTGGGGCGCTGAACCGCGGCTGCGCCCGCTGATCGCGGCGGGCCTGACCGCGGTCGATCGCGGGGCGGCGATCTCGGTGGTGGACGTGCACGCGCTGCACGAGGACGCGCAGCGGTTCGTCGTCGGCGCTGTACTCGCCTCCGTGTGGCGCGACCACGAGTCGTCGGCCGCGGCCGGGAAGACCTGGGTCCTGCTCGACGAGCTGAACAAGTACGCGCCTCGTCAAGGCCGTTCCCCGATCAAGCACCTGCTGGTCGACATTGCCGGCCGGGGGCGCAGCCTCGGCGTGCTGCTGCTGGGCGCCCAGCAGAACCCGTCCGGGGTCGACCCGAACATCACCGGCAACGCCGCACTGCACGTCGTCGGACAGATCCGGGCACAAGAGGCCGCCGAGCTCGGCTTCCTGCCCGCTGAGATGCGTGCGCGGGCCCAGCTCGTCGCGCCCGGCACGATGATCACCTCACAGCCGCTCATCCCCGCCCCGATCTCCGTCCGGTTCCCGTTCCCGCCCTATGCCACCCGCGCTGCCGAAGTAGCCGCCGACCCGGCTCGCCGCGCCGAGGCCCGCCAGCTGCTGGAGGACATGTGAAGGTCCGCGAGCGGCCCACCGGCGCGGCGCGGGTGCTGCACACGAGCGACTGGCACCTCGGTGTGACCTGCCGCGGCGAGTCCCGAGGCCGCGACCACGACGCCGCGATCGCTCAGGTCGTCGCGGTCGCCGACGCCGCCCGGCCCGACCTGATCCTGCACACCGGCGACCTCTTCGACGGCGTCCGTCCCGGCTACGACGACATGCTGCGCGCGCTGCTCGCCCTGCGACGGCTGGGTGAGGTCGCACCCGTCGTGGTGATCGCCGGCAACCACGACTCGGAGGGGCTGTTCCGAGTGCTCGCCGAAGCGGTCGGCGAACCCGGCGCGGGCAGGTGGGACCACCGCGCCCATTGCACGCAGCGAGTTCGGCTCCTGGGCAAGCCCTGCCTGCCCGACACCGGTGCGGTTGCCCGATACCGGGTCGCCGACGGGCCCGACATCCGGCTCGGCTGCCTGCCGTTCGTCCACTCGAACCGGTTGATCAAGGAGTTCGACGAGCTGGCGATCGCCAACGCCACATACGCGGAGAAGATCAGAACCATCGCCGAGGAGATCACGGCGGCCGTTCGCGAGGGCATGGACCCGGCGTCGGAGGTGGCGGTATGGGCGTCGCACCTGCACGTCGAGGGCGCGCGGCTGTCGTCGGAGCGGCAGATCCACGTCTCGGCGGACTACGCGGCCGACCCGACGCACCTGACGGGATACGGCTACTTGGCGTTCGGGCACATTCACCGCCCACAGGACCTGCCCGGCGGACGCGGCCGATACGCAGGCAGCCTGCTTGAGGTCGACTTCGGCGAGGAGGCCGAGGACAAGGTCGTCGTCGTGGCCGACCTGGAACCCGCGACGTACCCGAGCATGACCACGTTGCCGATCACGGCGGGCCGGCGGCTGCGGCGCCCGCGGGGGACGCTCACGGAGCTGGCGGCGTGCGCCGACGAGCTGGGCGACGCCATCTGTGAGGTGACCGTCGAGCCCGACCTGGCCGCTGACCCCGGCGAGGACGTCGCCTCGCTCTCCGCCGCGGTCCGCGCGGCGCTGCCGACGGCCACGATCGTGGGAGTGATCGACGCCCGTCGCCCAGCCGAGCTGACGCTCGACGAGTCCGCACCTGCCGCGGACGCCGAGGAGACGGTCGGACAAGCCTTAAGGCGCTACCTCGCCACGGATGGTGCCGCGCTCGTCGGGCGAGCCGACCCGGACCGGATGACCGGGCTGTTCGACGAGCTGCTGGCCGCCGTCGAGATCGGCGACCACCCTGTGATCAGCGAGGATGTCCATTTGGACGCGCTGTCGAGGCAGGCCCCGTGAGGCCGGTCCGGATCGTGCTCGACGGTGTGCGCTCGTACCGTTCCCCGCAAGAGGTCGACTTCTCCGAGCTGTCGCTGTTCGCCCTGATCGGTGACACCGGCGCGGGCAAGTCCAGCATTATCGAGGCGATGTGCTTCGCGCTCTACGGGTCGTCGACCTGGTCCGGACGTGACGTCGTCGACCTCATCTCGGACGGCGCCGAACAGATCCGCGTGGAGCTCACGTTCGCGGTGGGTGGCGACGAGTGGCGGGTCACCCGAGCCCGCCGACGGCGGGGCGGCCCGCCTACCCACAAGCTGGAGTCGGCGACGACGGGTGCGAAGGTCGACGGTGCTGACCTCGTCACCCGCCGAGTCACCGAGCTGATCGGTCTGAACCGCGAACAGTTCCTCCGGGCCGTGGTCATGCCCCAGGGCCGCTTCGAGAAGCTGCTGCAGGCCACCAAGTCCGAGCGCACTGACATCCTGAAGGGGATCTTTCGGCTCCAGTCGCTCGATCTCGTGCGCGGCGAGGTGGACCGCCTCGCTCGAGGCTGGAACGGCGAGGCCGAGCTGCGCCGCGGGATGCGTCTGGGGCTGCCCCCGGATCCAGAGGCTGCGGTCGCTGACTCGGACGCGGCACTGGCCGCGGCACAGCGGCGGGCCGCCGAGCTGCACGACCAGGCCGAGGCTGCGGAGCAGGCGAACCGCGCCGCCGAGCAGGCCGGCGCGGCCGCACACCGGCTTCGCGGCCTTGTTGAGCATGCCCGCCTGTCGCTAGCGGGCCGGAGCCGCACCGACGCCGATCGCATCGGTCGAGAGTTGGACGGGATCGAGGCCCGGCGGGCTGAGTGCCGCACGGAGATCGACGTCGCAGCTTCCGCCGAGGCGCAGGCCCGCACGGCCGCAGACGAGATTCTGGCCGGGTTCGGCGACCGCGACGCTGCCGTGACCGGCCGCGACCTGCTCCGGTTCGCGGCGACCGCGCTGCCCGACCTGACCACGAAGCGGGACGAGACCCGAGCCGAACTCGACGAGTTGGAGGCCGACCCGCCACCGGCCGAGGTCGACCACGAGTTGGTGCTCGCCGCGGGCGAGGCGAGGGCTCGTGCGCGTGAGGCACGTACGCGGCTGCAGGAAGCTCTGGCTGCCGAGGCCGAAGCACGGCGGGCGTTGCGCCAGTGGATCGAGCGTAACGCAGCGGCCGAGTCGGCGCAGGCAGTGGCCCTCGGGTTGGCGGGGCAGGCCGCCGATGCCCGAACCCAATCGGACACCGCCACGCAGCAACAGGTCGAAGCACAGCAGGCCCATGAGACCGCGCTGGCGCGGCGGGACGAGGCGGCGCGCGCCGACGCCGCCGCACACGCCGCTGTCGGATGTGGCCCGGGCGACGCCTGCCCGATCTGCGCCAGGCCGCTGTCCGTCGACTTCATTCCACCGGTGTCGGAGGATCTCGAAGCCGCCGAGGCCAGGCTGGGCGCGGTCGCTGCGACGGTCGACCAGCGCCGGTCGGCTGCCAACAGCCGCCGTGAGGCGCTCGTCACCCTGGAGGCGCAGGCCGAGGACGTGGCGAGACGATCGGACGAGGCTCGCGCGACCGCAGATTCTGCTGCCGCCGACGTTCGCGCGCTGACCGGCGTCCTCCCGGTCGTGGGCGCGAGGGCGGAGGACGTCGTCGCCCACCTGGTCGCCGCCGTTGCGGCAGCGAATGAGCGCGCGGCCGACACCGAGCACGCAGCCGACACCGCAGACGCTTCGGTGGCCGCCGCTCGCGAGGAGCTCGCGGGGCGGCGCTCCCGCTGGTCCGCCGAGCGTGCCAGCCGCCGACGCGAGCTTGACGAGATCGACCTTGAGCTTCAAGGACTCGCGCGGCGCCTGGCCGACCTGCCCGCGGTCTGGCGTCCCGGGGAGACCGCGCCGGACCTGACCCGCCTCGCGGATCGTCTGACCGCAGCGCTCGCCGAGCACGCCGAGCACCTCGCCGCCGTCACCGCCGCGCAGGCTGACTGGCAGCAGGCGCGGACCGAGCTGGCCCGACTCGACACCCGGGAAGCCGCTGCGGTCACCGGACCGCTCACCGCGGTCGTCGACGCGGATCGGCGGGCGCGCACTGCCGTCCTTGCCGTCACCGCCTGTCTCGACGATCCGCCTGCGGTCAAGGAGCCCGCCCGATCCGGCGAGTCCGTCGCTGAGATCGCGGCTGCGGTGAGCGCACTCGACGACGTCGCACTGGCGGTGCTCGGACTTGCGGCGACCGCGACCGACAAGCATGACCGGGACGCCGAGACCGCCCGCATCGAGTGCCGCGAGATCCTGCGGGCCGCGCAGGCGACAACGGTTGTCGAGCTGCGGGGCGAGGCCGGCGCCGCCCGCCAGGGCGCCGTTCAGGCGTCGACCGACCTCGAGCAGGCACGGCGCCAGGCCGAGCAGGCCCGGACACTCGACGAGTTCCTCGGCGTGGCCGACCCGTTCCTCGCCACGCTCGGCGCTCTGGGCGGGGTCTTGACCGACGGCAGGTTTATCGGCTACCTCGTCCGCCGTAGCGAGACCGCCCTGCTCATCGAGGCGTCACGCGTGCTGCGCCAGCTCTCCGCGGACCGGTTCGGCTTCGCCGAGGAGTTCAAGGTGGTCGACCGGCGGTCGGGCAAGCAGCGCGCACCGGACACCCTCTCCGGCGGGGAACGGTTCCAAGCGAGCCTCGCCCTCGCCCTCGCACTGGTCGAGATCGCCACACGCGGCGGCGGGCGGCTGGAGGCGGTGTTCGTCGACGAAGGCTTCGGGTCGCTGGACTCGGCTGCGCTCGACCAGGCGCTCACCACCCTCGGAGGAGTCGCGGCCGAAGGCAAACTCGTTGCGCTGGTGTCGCACGTCCGGCAGGTTGCCGAGCACGTCGACCAGGTCCTCATGGTCGAGCGCGACGAAGCGCTTGGTTCCCGTGTCCGGCTGCTTAGTCATAGTGAGTGCGATTCGCTCCTCGTCGACGAGGCACGCTCCCGTCCTACCGGATAGCCGGTCCTGTGCCCGTCGGTCAGATCTTCGGCCGTATGGCGTAAGGGCTGCGAGGAGACGCTACTCTGTGCGCTCACCAAGCCACCGACCGTGATACAGGCGCTCTGCGCGCCAGACATGCCCGGACGAGCCATCTGCGCTCATGGCCGCGCGGGCCGAGAAACCGATGGTGGACCGCCTGCGGCGGGGCCTGCCGGCCCTTGGCTTAGCACGGCCGACCTCACGGTCAAGGGCACTCCGCTTCGCTCCGTGTCGCTGCGCGACGGCCTGCGGCCGCCCGTGACCGCGAGCCTCTCCGGCCGTGCTGGGGCGCCTTGCGGCGGCGGGGGACAGCACCCCGCCACCCCAAGGGGACGGGCCGACAGGCCCACCAGCGAGGAGGCCATCATGACCGCGACGAGCAACCACCGGCGGAGCACCAGGCAAGGCCGCGACGCGGCCACGGGACGAACGATCCCGTCGTCGTCGACCGTGATGAGTGTTGCGGTGCAGGTGGCCGGGATCGTGCCGGTCCGACTCGACCTTAACCACCTCGGCGCCCCGGAGCAGCAGCTCGGCATGAGTCTCGGAACCGTCCTGGTGTACCTGCGCACCGCGGGCACGGCCCGCACCGTCGCGGAGGGCTGGGGCCGTGCCGCTGTTCTTGCCCGGTCGCTGTCCGTGGCGGTCGCGGGCCGCCGGCCGCTCGTGGTGGTCGGGCCGTCCACCATCGCAGCGATCGTGCAGCTCGCCGGCGTTCCGCAGGTGACTGCGGAGTACGAGCCTTCCCGGGCCGACGGGGCAGCGGCCATGCTGCGGATCCAGGTCGGGCCGGTCGAGTGGCAGGTTCGGGACGCCAACGCCTACACCTCGATGCTGCGGGCGTGGCGGCAGGCCGCCCGACTGCTCGGCGAGAACCCGACCGAGTACGAGTGACTGCGCATCCGGCCGGGGTGTGGACAACTCGGCGCGGCCGCTGGCGCGGCCGCGCCGATCCGCGTCACGATGGCGGACGTGGACGGAACCTGGCGGGTCGGTGTGCTGCTGGACGGCACCGAGAACGTGCGGACCCTCGCGGTGGGCAGCTCAGACACGGTGGCGGAGGCGGTTAGCGCGGCGACTGATGCGCTCGTCTGTGCCGCGTTGGCGCACGGTCGACACGAATACCGAGTCGCGGTTGCCGGGACGGAGATCATCATCATGCCGGGTCTCGATCAGGTGGGAGCCGTCGATTTTGACGCACTCCGCGGCGCACTCGGGCACCTTGCCGCGTGACAAGCCACTGCGCCGGAGAGCTGATCTCTCGATTCGTGATCAGGCGCTGATGCTCGGCTCCGCCACAACCGCGCGGCGGCCGCGCGCGACCGAGATCAGGCCCTCGTTCCTGAGTAGCGTCATCGCGCGGTGCGCGGTGCCGACGGCGACCGTGTTGGCTACCGCGAGTTCGGCGACGGTCGGCAGCTGGTCCCCGGGCCGGAGCTGGCCGGAGCGGATCTGCTCGCGCAGCGCCTCGGCGATGACCTCGTATGGTCCGCGAGGTTCCGGGGTGTCCGGTACGGGTCTGGGGACGATGGCCGCCATCGTGGTCGCGGCGCGGCGGTCCGCCTCGTCAACCCATGCGGCGTAGACCTTGAGCGTCGTCGCGCCGCCGCTGCCGTGGCCGAGTCGGCCGGCGACGGTGCGAATGTCCACGCCGGCGGCGACGAGCTCGGTCGCGGAGTAGTGGCGGAGTGAATGCAGGCGGGTGCTGCGGAGTTTCAGCTTGAGCGCGAGCTTGCGGTACCGCTGACTGATCGCTCGCGGCGGGTACGGCAGGGAACCGTCGGGCGCGGACGAGAAGACGAAGGCGTCGGCGCTCAGCGCGCCGTACAGGTCGTCGCAGCGCCGGATCCAGAGGTCCCGGTGCGCTACAAGCAGGCTGACGGTGTGCTCGTCGAGGGCGATCTTGCGTGACTGGCCGGTCTTCGTCGCTTTCTCCTTGAGGCCTGACTTCGGCTGGGCGTTGCTGCGGACGATCGAGAGTAGGCCGCGCTCGAAGTCGACGTGTCGCCAACGCAGCGCCGAGATCTCGCCTCGCCGGGGGCCGGTGAGCATGAGCAGCCACAGGAGTAGCCCCCACTCCGGGTCCGCCCACGCGGCGTTCAGCAGACGCGCGGCCTCGTCGGCGCTGGGTGGGTCGGGCTCGGTGCGCTCCGGCGACGGGGCGATGGCCATCGCGGCCTTGTTCACTGACAGGTGGCGCCAGCGGACGGCGCGCTCCAGAGCGCCACGAATGATGTAGTGGACCTTTCTCGTCGTGCTGGTGCTCAGCGGGCGGCAGGTGTGGCCGGCCCGAGGCCGGCCGGTGCACAGTTCGCGGCAGCGGTGCAGGCGGGCGTAGAAGCGCTCGAGGAGCTCCGCGTCGAGTTTCGAGGCCGGCAGCGCGCCGAAGGTCGGCAGCACGTAAAGCCGGATGAGGTCGTCGTACCGCTCACGGGTGGTGTCCTCGAGTTCAGACACGTCGAGCCACTGCTCGATTGCCTGCGCGACCGTGATGTTGGACTTGGGCGCTTGATCCTCGTCGACCTGGCGCTGTAGCCGGGTGAGGAGCTTCTCCGCTTCCTCGTAGGTCTTCGCGGTCTGTCGGACCTGGAGCGGTTTGTGCGTCAGCGGGTCGGTGCCGGCGTACACGACGACGCGGTACGAGCCGCTGGGAAGTTGTCCGATGTACCCACGCTGTCGCCGCTTACGAGGTGGCATGGCATGAGCGTAGAGCGACCCATGCCACAAAACGTGCCACGAGGTCGAAGGCCGGAGAGATCAGTTAGCGTTTCCGCTGGTCAGATAGAGTGCCCCCGGCAGGATTCGAACCTGCGCCACCGCCTCCGGAGGGCGGTGCTCTATCCCCTGAGCTACGGGGGCGTGCCGCGACTGCGACCGGACCAGCCTAGCGCACCCGTCGCCGGATGCCCGCGGTGGGATCGGCTCGGCGGGCCGGCCGGGTCAGCCGGGCAGCGGGGCGGCGTTGCGGGCGGCCAGCAGGTCGCGCAGGTACCGGCTCTCGGCGGTCTGCGCGGCCAGCATCTTACCGGCCTGGGTGCGTACGTCGGGGGTCGCGGCGTGCCGGGCGGCGTAGGCCAGCATCGTCGTGCCGCCCTCGTGGTGGCGCACCATGAGCTGCAGGAACAAGGTGTCCAGCTCGGGACCGGTGCTGGCGCGCAGCCGGCGCAGGTCGTCGTCGGTGGCCATCCCGGGCATCTGGCCCACCCCGGTCATCCCGGACATGCCGCCGGCACCGTGCGGGTGGCCCTCGGCGCCGGACATCCAGCGCATGTGCGGGCCGGTGGGCAGGCCGGGCGCGCCCCACAGCGCCAGCCAGCCCTGCATGTGGCCGATCTGGCGGCTCTGCCCGGACTCGATGTCGTAGGCGAGTTGGCGGACCTGGGGGTCGGTGCTGTGGTCGCGTTCCCAGGTGGCCATCTCGACGGCCTGCTCGTGGTGCACCGTCATGTCCTGGGCGAAGCCGACGTCCACCGAATCCGCGCCGGGCGCCGCCTCCGACGCCGAGCCGGGCAGCCCGATCAGCACCCCGACGGCCGCGCCGAGCAGCAGCAGCGCCACCGCCGCTCCGGCAGCCACCAGGTAGCGCGGCCAGGCCGGGCGGGCCGTGGGCGGCGCAGGGAGGGTGTCGGTGTCCGGCACGGGTCAGCCGTTCGGGAGGTTCTCGTCGGCCGCAGGCGCGCCCCGGCCGGCCTCCGGCATCGCGCCCGGACCGGCCGGGGCGGTGACCAGCGGCGGTGGGTTGTCCTGGTTGAACTGGCTCGGGCCGACCGAGCAGCTCGCGCCGAACTCGGGGTGCTGGAACTGGTTGAGCCGCAGCGACTGGATGAACTGGTCGATCCGCGGGTCGGCCGGGTCGCTCAGCTTGAGCTGGTGGCCCCAGGACTGCAGCGAGATCGGCTGGTCGAGCCCGGGGTAGGGCGACAGCATCGAGTACGGCTTGCCCTCGACCCGGTTGCGCAGCGCGGCCAGCCCGTCGCCGGTGATCTTGGTGGGGTCGTAGGCGATCCACACCGCGCCGTGCTCGAGCGAGTGCACCATGTTCTCGTTGCGGACCGGGGCGGCGTACACCGTGCCGGTGCAGGCCGCCCAGGTGAAGTCGTGGGCGCCGCCGAACGGCGGGCTCTTCGTGTAGGCCACCCGCTCGGTCGCTCCGATGTGCTGGCCACCGGTGTAGGAGGCGGTGACCACTCCGGGGATCGCGGCGGACGGGTCCTTGTTCTCGTCCGACGGGGTGTACGCGGCGACCGCGGCCTCGCTGGCCGACTTGGTCCGCTGCTCGGAGATGACGTAGCCCAGCACGGCGGCGGCGAACAGCACGACGACCCCGACGGCGATGATGGTGCTCCACGGGATGGACCGCTGGGTCACCGCCGTGGACCGGGTGCTGCGCGTGCGCTTGCTGGTCTTTCCGCTGGCCATGAACCAATCCCGGGTACTAGACGCGTCGTGGGCGCGGGCCAGTCTAGGAGCGCCACCTGAGCGTGCGATGAGCGAGCCCTGGCGAGCGAACAGTCGTCACAGTGAGCGAGCCCTGGCGAGCGAACAGTCGTCACACAGGGCGAGCCCTGTGGAGCATGCGCGGGCGGGTGTGAGCAGGCCATCGGGTCACCCGGATCGCCGTGCCCGAAACGGCCATTAGACTCCGGCGCGTGCACCCCGCCGATCTCGCAGCGTTGATCCATGCCGTGGCGACCGACGTCCTCACCGGTCGGGGGCTCGCCACGGCCGGGCTGCCGGCCGAGGTCGGACTGGACCGGCCGAAGGTACGCGCGCACGGTGACTACTGCACGGCGGTGGCACTGCGGGCCGCACCGGCGCTGGACGTGCCCGCCTCCGTGCTGGCCGGCTGGCTGGCCGACGAGCTCGCCGTCCGGCCCGGCATCGCGTCCGCCGAGGTTGCGGGCCCGGGCTTCGTGAACCTGCGGGTAGTCACCCGGGCCGCCGGTGACGGTGCGGTGTCCGACGCCGCGACGGTGTTCGAGGTGCCCGCCGAGCGGGTGGTGCGGCTGCGCGGCGGGGGCACCCGTACCGCCGCGGAACTCGCCGCCGCGGTGGGCCGGGACACCGCCCGGTTCGTCCTGCTGCGTGCCCGCCCCGGCGCCACCCCGGTGCTCGACCTGGCGACGCTGGCCGGAGCCACCGACGCCAACCCGGCGTTCCGGGTGCGGCACGCGCACACGCGCTGCTGCGCCCTGCTGCGCAACGCGGACACCCTGGGCATCGAGCCGGCTCCCGATGCCGCACTCGACCACCCGCGCGAGCTCGAGGTGCTCGATGTGGTGCAGCGGCCCGCTCCGGCGGGGGAGCCCGACCGGCTGGCCCGCCACCTGGAGTCGCTGACCGAGGCCCTCGAGCGGTTCGAGACGTGCTGCCCGGCGCTGCCGACGGGCGACCAGCCGCCGACCGACCGGCACCGGGCCCGCGTCGCGCTGGTCGACTCCGCCCGCCGGGTGCTGGCCGACGGTCTGCGCCGGCTCGACGTGTCCGCCCCGGAGCGGATGTGAGGGCGCACCCCGCCGGGCCCCGCCACGCCGACGTCGCGGTCCCGCTGGACACCTCGGGTCCGGAGCCGATCGGCGCCGCCGAGCTGGACGAGCTGGCGCCGCACGTGTGGCCGCGCAACGCCGGTCGCCGCCCGGACGGGGCGCTGCAGGTGGCCGGGGTCGACGTGCGCGAGCTCGCCGCCGCGTACGGCACCCCGCTGTTCGTCCTGGACGAGGCCGACTTCCGGGGCCGGTGCGCCGAGTTCGCGCAGGCCTACGGCGACCCGGGCGCGGTGCACTACGCGGCCAAGGCCTTCCTCTGCACCGAGGTGGCCCGCTGGGTGGCGGCCGAGGGCCTGTCGCTGGACGTGTGCAGCGGCGGCGAGCTCGCGGTCGCGCTGCGGGCCGGATTCCCCGCCGGGCGGATCGCGAGGCACGTCAACAACAAGTCCACCGCCGAGATGGTCGCGGGGCTGGAGGCGGGCGTCGGGAGCGTGGTGCTCGACTCGTTCTACGAGATCGCCCGGCTCGACCACCTGGCCCGCGAGCGCGGTCTGGTGCAGCCGGTGATGGTGCGGGTCACAGTGGGCGTCGAGGCGCACACCCACGAGTTCATCGCGACCGCGCACGAGGACCAGAAGTTCGGCTTCTCCATCGCCGGACGCGCGGTCGAGCACGGCCGGGCCGCCGGCGCGGGCGACTCGGACGCCGCCGAGGCGGTGCGCCGGGTGCTGAAGTGCGGTGGGCTGCGGCTGGTCGGGCTGCACAGCCACATCGGCTCGCAGATCTTCGACGCAGACGGCTTCGAGGTGGCCGCCCGGCGGGTCGTCGGGCTGCTCGCCGAGCTGCACGCCGAGCACGGTGAGGACGCCCTGGAGTCGCTCACCACGCTGGACCTGGGCGGTGGACTGGGCATCGCCTATGTGGCCGAGGACGACCCGCCACCGCCCGCATGGCTGGCCGGCGAGCTGCGCGACATCGTGGCCAAGGAGTGCGCGGACCACGGCCTGCGGGCGCCGCGGCTCGTGGTGGAGCCGGGGCGGGCCATCGCCGGACCGGGCACGGTCACCGTCTACGAGGTGGGCACCATCAAGGACGTCCCGCTCGGCCACGGCACCGGGCGGCGCTACGTCAGCGTGGACGGCGGGATGAGCGACAACATCCGCACCGCGCTCTACGACGCCCGCTACGACTGCCGGGTGGTGTCCCGGGCGGCGGCCGACGCCGGTGCGGCGGCGCTGCCGGCCACCCTGTCCCGGGTGGTGGGCAAGCACTGCGAGTCCGGTGACGTGCTGGTCCGCGACTGCTGGCTGCCCGCGGACCTCGGCCCGGGCGACCTGGTCGCGATCGCAGCCACCGGCGCCTACTGCTACGCGATGGCCAGCGGCTACAACCGGCTGCCCCGCCCTGCCGTGGTGACGGTGCGCGACGGCGAGCACCGGGCGCTGCTGCGCCGGGAGACCGAGGACGACCTGATGCGGCTGGAGGCCGGGCTGTGAGCGCTGGGGGATGGCAGCCGGCGGAGCCGGCGGGGCGGGTAGGTCAAGCCTTCGACCCGCCGCCGCCGATCCGGTTGGCCATGCTGGGCTGCGGCACGGTCGGGCGGGAGGTTCTGCGGCTGCTGTCCGAGCACGCCGACGAGCTGGCCGCCCGGATCGGGGCCCCGCTGAAGCTGGTGGGGGTGGCCGTGCGGCGCCCGCACCGCCACCCCGAGATACCCGCCGAGCTGCTCACCACCGACGCCGCCGGGCTGGTCAACCGCCCGGACGTCGACGTGGTGATCGAGGTGGTGGGCGGTATCGACCCGGTGCGCGGGCTGCTGCTGGACGCGCTGAAGGCCGGGCGGGGCGTGGTCACCGCCAACAAGGCGCTGCTCGCCGAGGACGGCGCGTCGCTGGCCGAGGCGGCCGAGGCGGCCGGCGCCGACCTGTACTACGAGGCGGCGGTGGCCGGGGCGATCCCGTTGCTGCGCCCGCTGCGCGAGTCGCTGGCCGGCGACAAAATCGTCCGGATCGCAGGTATTGTCAACGGCACCACCAACTACATCCTGTCCGCGATGGCCGGTGCCAGCGGCGGGGCCGGCACCGGGTATCGCGAGGCGCTGGAGCAGGCTACCCTGCTCGGTTACGCCGAGTCCGACCCGAGCGCGGACGTCGACGGGTTCGACGCGCAGGCCAAGGCGGCGATCCTGGCCTCGCTGGCGTTCCACACCCGGGTGGTGGCCAGCGACGTGTACTGCGAGGGCATCACCGAGGTCACCTCCGCGGACATCGCGGCCGCCGAGGGTCTGGGCTGCGTGGTGAAGCTGCTGGCGATCTGCGAGCGGGTCGGCAGCGCCGAGGTCGGTGAGTCGGTGTCCGCCCGGGTGTACCCGGCGATGATCCCGGCCGGACACCCGCTGGCCTCGGTGGACGGCGCCTACAACGCGGTGTTCGTCGAGGCCGAGTCGGCCGGGCAGCTGATGTTCTATGGCCAGGGCGCCGGCGGCGCGCCGACCGCCAGCGCGGTCCTGGGCGACCTGGTGGCGATCTGTCGCAACCGGGTGGCCGGTGGGCGCGGCCCCCGAGACCACGTGCACGCGAACCTGCCGGTGCAGCCGATGGGTGCCACGCCCACCCGCTACCACATCAGTCTGGACGTCGACGACCGCGCGGGCGTGCTGGCCACCATCGCCGGGGTGTTCGCCCGGCACGGTGTCAGCATCGCGACCGTCCGCCAGGACATGTCCGGCGGCGCGGGGCCGGCCGACCGCCCGGGTGCGCGGCTGGTGATCGTGACGCACACCGCGCCGGACGCCGCGCTGGCGGCCACCGTCGCCGCGCTCGCCGAGCTGGACGAGGTGCTCGGGGTCGACCGGGTGCTGCGGGTGGAGAACCTGGGCCGTCCGGTGAGTGCACTGGGGGTGGCGTGATGGCGGTCGGGGTGGGGGGTCCGGTCCGGGCCGGTACGGGCGGTCTCACCCGGTGGCCGGGCGTCATCGAGGCCTACCGCGCCCGGATGCCGGTGGAACCGGGCTGGACGGTGGTCACCCTCGGCGAGGGCGGCACACCGCTGCTGCCGGCGCCGTACCTGTCCGACCGGGTGGGTTGCGAGGTGCTGCTCAAGGTCGACGGGGCCAACCCGACCGGGTCGTTCAAGGACCGCGGGATGACCGTCGCGGTCACCGTGGCACTGGCGGCGGGCACCCTGGGCGTGCTGTGCGCGTCCACCGGCAACACCTCCGCCTCGGCCGCCGCCTACGCCGCGCGGGCCGGTCTGACCTGCGCGGTGCTGGTGCCGCAGGGCAAGATCGCGCTGGGCAAGCTGGCCCAGGCGGTCGCGCACGGGGCGAAGATCCTCCAGGTCGAGGGCAACTTCGACGACTGCCTGGAGCTGGCCCGCAAGACCTCCGCCGACTACCCGGTCACCACCCTGGTCAACTCGGTCAACCCGGCGCGGATCGCCGGGCAGGCCAGCGCGGCCTACGAGATATGTGACGAGCTGGGCGCCGCGCCGGACGTGCACTGCCTGCCGGTGGGCAACGCCGGCAACATCACCGCCTACTGGGCCGGTTACCGCGCCTACCGCGACGACGGGCTGATCGAGCGGCTGCCCCGGATGTTCGGCTTCCAGGCCGCCGGCGCGGCGCCGCTGGTGCACGGCGCTCCGGTGCGCAACCCGGAGACGGTGGCCACCGCGATCCGGATCGGCGCACCCGCGTCGTGGGCCGGGGCGGTGGCCGCGCGCGACGGGTCGAACGGGCTGTTCGCGGCGGTCACCGACGAGGAGATCCTCTCCGCCTACCGGCTGCTGTCCACCCGCGAGGCGGTGTTCGTCGAGCCGGCGTCGGCGGCCAGCGTGGCCGGTCTGCTGCAGGTCGGTGCCGCCGGCATGCTCCCCGAGGACGGCCGGGTGGTGTGCACGGTCACCGGTCACGGGTTGAAGGACCCGGACACCGCGCTCCTTGCCTCGGGGAGCGACAGCGGACCGCGCACCGATACGGCGCCGTCGCCGACGGTGATCCCGGCCGACTCCGACGCGGTGGCCAGCGCGCTCGGGCTGGCATGAGTTCTCCCGAGGTGCTGGTCCGGGTACCGGCGTCGGCGGCCAACCTGGGCCCGGGATTCGACACCCTGGGCCTGGCCCTGGGATTGCACGATGAGATCGAGGCGTCGCTCGCCCCGGACGGCCTGGTCGTGGAGGTCACCGGGGAAGGCGCGGGCAGCGTCCCGCTCACCGAGCAGCATCTGGTCGTCCGCGCGCTGCGCGCGGCCTGCGCGGCGTTCGGGCAGACGCCGCCCGGCCTGCGGCTGCGCTGTCGCAACCAGATCCCGCACGGGCGGGGCCTGGGTTCCTCGGCGGCCGCCGCGGTGGCCGGCTCGTTGGCGGCCGCCGCGCTGCTCGGCCGCGATCCGGACGCCGAGCGAGAGGTTTTGTTGCAGGTGGCGGCCGGGATGGACGGGCACGCGGACAACGCGGCGGCCAGCCTGCTCGGCGGTCTGGTGGTGGCCTGGAAGTCCACCGGCGACGACGGTGCCGACCGCTTCGGCGCCGCCCGGCTCGAGCCGCACGCCGCGCTGCGACCGGTCGCACTGGTGCCCGACGAGTGCTCCGCGACGGCGGTGACCCGTGGGCTGCTGCCCGAGCGGGTGCCGCTGGCCGACGCCGCGTTCACCGCCAGCCGTACCGCGCTGGGGGTGTGCGCGTTCACCGCGCAGCCGAGCCTGCTGTTCATCGCCACCGAGGACCGGTTACACCAGCCGTACCGCCGTGGGGCCTACCCCTCCTCGGCCGCGCTGATGGACCGGCTACGCGCGCACGGTGTGCCGGCGATCGTGTCGGGCGCGGGACCGACGGTGCTGGCACTGGTCGACGGCGCCGGACTGCCGCCGGGCCTGGTCGGTCCGGGGTTCACCGAGCGTGTGCTCGAGGTGGACCGTACGGGCGCCACCGCCGAGGTTCGGTGACGTTGCGTAGATCGCCGGTGGGTCGGCCGGACGTGCCTGGGCTTGCGGCACACCGTAATGTGTTGTTGCCGGGCTGCGGCCTATTGTCTACGCTCGGCGGCGTACGACGACCTGCGTTGATCCGCGTCGGTACACTCCCGTTGCTGAACCGGGTGTGATCCCCTCCCGTGACCAGTCCGCGTTACGGCGCGGAAGTTTCCGGCACATGATCATCGAAATGGGTCGTTGTCCAGTGTGTTCGGCGCGAGCAGTGGTTCGCCCACCGCCCCCCGTGTCACCGTCGCCCTCCCGTCCCGGTGGGGCGACACATCCCGCTGATCGGCGCACCTGCCCGGTTGGTTAGGAAGGATCTTTGTGAGCGACACCGATACCCTCGGCACCGACCAGGCTGCCGATCAGGCCGAGAGCAGCGCCGGCGGAACGAGCATCGGCACCGATGCCACGGCCGGCTCGGCCGTTGAATCGGCCGCCGCCCCCGGGGCGGACGCCGGCTCCCCCAACGGTTCATCGGCCCGCCGCCGCGGCCTGTCCGGCATGGTGCTGGCCGAGCTGCGTGAGCTGGCCGGCGAGCTGAAGATCGGCGACACCGCCGGCATGCGCAAGGGCGAGCTGATCGCCGCCATCAAGGAGCGGCAGGGCGGCGTTCGGGCCGGCGGCGCGAAGCGCGGGTCCGCCGACCCGGACGCCCAGCTCAGCCTCGACGGCGCCGGTTCGGCCCCGGCGACCGGTGCCGCGACCGCAGCCCCGGCGTCGGGTGCCGCGTCCATCAGCGTCGATGCGCCGGCGCCCGCTGACGCCACCGTGCCCGCTGACGCCACCGTCGAGGCGGCGCCCACCCGCGGCCGTCGCCGGCGCACCGCCTCCCGGCCGGCCGGATCCCCGGAGAAGGTCGCCGGCGAGTCCGCGGGCACCGACGACACCGGCCCGGTCGCTGCGGACTCCGGCGCCGTGGCGGACACCGACCCGACGGATACCGACCCGACGGACACCGGTCCGGCCGAGCAGCGCCGTGACGGCGACCAGGATTCCGGCGAGCAGCGGTCCGGCCGCAACCGTGACGGGGGCAACCGCGATCGTCAGCAGGGCCGCATCAACGACCGTACCGACCGGAACACCGACCGGAACACCGACCGCAACACCGAGCGGGCCAACGAGCGGGCCAACGATGACGACGACGAGGACGGCGGCGGCCGCGGCCGACGGGGCCGCCGGTTCCGTGACCGCAACCGGCGCGGTCGCGACCGGCGCGACGGTGGCGGCGCTCCGAGTGGCGGCGGCGGGGCCAACGCCCAGCCCGACACCGAGGTCCGCGACGACGACGTGCTGCTGCCGGTGGCCGGCATCATCGACGTGCTGGACAACTACGCGTTCGTGCGCACCTCCGGCTACCTGTCCGGGCCGAACGACGTCTACGTCTCGCTGT
>NZ_JAJCYB010000064.1 GCF_029263155.1 Pseudonocardia sp. | reverse complement strand
ATGAAGTGGGCTATCAGCAGCGGAAACCGGTTCAGGCGTTTCTCTAGGCGATTCTCGGTTCGGTGGCGACCCGCACGGCCACGACCTCGGGGTTCATCCAACCAGGATCTCTAGACCGACCGAATTATGCGGAACGCAGGGGAGAGTTCCGTGCGCAAAACGGATGGATTTCTGCTTTCTCACAAACATGCTTGACCAGCTGGTTCTGCCGCGGCTACTCTCCTCGAATCACAGAGAGACATTCTGCTAGACAGAGAAGGTGGGTCAATGTCGACCGTCGGAGTTCCGACGCTTCGGGAGTTCGACACCGAGCTCGAGGCAGCGAATCTGCGCGGGCAATGGGTCTACGACGAGATGCTGGAAAGCGTCGTCGGAGGGCCGAAGCCGGCTGGTGTTCCCTTCTTGTGGCGGTGGCAGGAGGTCTACGCGAAGCTGCTGGAGTCCTGCGATGTCCTGCCCGAGAGTTTCACGGCCCGCCGCAACCTCTCCTTCATCAACCCGGCCACCCGGGGAACGACGCACACGATGAACATGGGCATGCAGATGCTCAAGCCGGGTGAGATCGCCTGGGCGCACCGGCACACCATGTCCGCGCTCCGGTTCGCCATCCAGGGCGGCCCCGGCCTCGTCACCGTGGTGGACGGTGAGCCGTGCCAGATGGACGACTACGACCTCGTCCTCACCCCGCGCTGGACCTGGCACGATCACCACAACGGAACCTCCGAGAACGTCGTGTGGCTCGATGTCCTGGACATCGGGCTCGTGCTCGGGCTGAACGTCCCCTTCTACGAATCCTTCGGTGAGGAGCGGCAGCCGGAGCGGGCGAACCCGGGAGAGCACGTCGCCGATCGCGGCGGCCTGCTCCGGCCGGTGTGGGAGCAGGCCAAGACGGCGAACTTCCCGTTCCGCTATCCGTGGCGCGATGTCGAGCAGCAGCTCCGACGGATGGCGGATGCGACCGGCAGCCCCTACGACGGTGTGGTCCTGCGCTACGCGAACCCGGTCACCGGCGGGTCCACCATGCCGACGTTGGACTGCTGGGTGCAGCTGCTGCGGGCCGGCCAGCGGACCGAGTCCCACCAGCACACGTCCAGCGCCGTCTACTTCGTCGTGCGTGGCGAGGGGACCGTCGTCGTCGATGGTGTGGAGCTCGAATGGGGTCCGCATGACAGCTTCGTCGTGCCGAACTGGAGCACTCACCACTTCGTCAACTCGTCAGCCGAGGAAGCCATCCTGTTCTCGGTGAACGACATCCCGACCTTCCGGGCGCTGGACCTCTACCACGAGAAGCCGGAGCTGTCCCTGGGTGTGCACCCGGTGCCCCCGGTTCCGGCCAACGTTCGCGCCCGCTGAGAAACCACCGACGAGAGGCAGTGCAGGTGCCCAACCCCAAGTTGACCGTCGACGACATCACCGGCATCGTCGGGATCATCCCCACGCCGTCGACCCCGACGGCCGACCAGTGGAACGCCGAGAACACCGTCGATCTCGACGAGGCGGCGAAGCTGGCCGACGCGATGGTCCGTGGCGATGTCGACGTGCTGATGACCACGGGCACGTTCGGTGAATGCGCCTCCCTGACCTGGGACGAGCAGCAGGACTTCGTCGATGCGGTTGTGGAGACGGTAGCCGGGCGAATCCCGGTGTTCGCGGGCGCGACGACGCTCAACACCCGGGACACGATCGCGCGGGGCCGGCGGCTCACCGAGATCGGCGCCGATGGCCTGTTCGTCGGCCGTCCGATGTGGCTGCCCCTCGACGACGCCGGCATCGTGCGCTTCTACCGTGAGGTGGCCGAGGCGTTGCCCGACGTGCCGTTGGTCGTCTACGACAACCCTGGTGCGTTCAAGGGCAAGATCGGGCCCTCGGCATACGAAGCCCTGAGCCGGATACCGCAGATCGTCGCGGCGAAGCATCTCGGGCTGCTCAGCGGCGCGGCCTTCCTGTCCGATCTACGCGCGGTGGACGGCCGGATGCGGCTGCTGCCGCTCGAGACCGACTGGTACTACTTCGCGCGGCTGTTCCCGGACGAGGTCACCGCCTGCTGGTCGGGCAACGTCGCGTGCGGTCCGGCGCCCGCGACGCACCTGCGCGATCTCATCAAGGCCCAGAGCTGGGGCGAATGCCAGTCCCTCACCGAAGAACTCGACCGCGCCCTCGAACCGCTCTATCCCGGTGGCAACTTCCCGGAGTTCTTGAAATACAGCATCCAACTCGACAACGCGCAGTTCCAGGGCGCCGGCTTCATGCGCACCGGCCCCACCCGGCCCCCGTACACCGAGGTCCCGGAGGCCTACCTGGAGGGCGCTCGCGAAGCGGGACGCCGTTGGGCCGGGCTGCACCAGCGCTACGAGGCACTGCGCTCGGCACAGGAATCCGTGGCCGGCTGAGGCCGGATAGCCCGGATTCGCGATTCACGTCGATCTTCTTATGGAGGCAGCTATGGGCTGGTTGGACGGACGGGTTGTGCTCGTCACGGGCGGCGCCTCGGGTATCGGGCTGGCGGTGGTGGAACGTTTCCTGGCCGAGGGTGCGCGTGTCGCTGTGCTGGACCGCTCGAAGGACGGCGTCGAGAAGCTGCAGGACGAGCATCCCGGCGCCGTCTTCCTCACCGGGGACGTGACCTCCTTCGAGGACAACCAGCGGGCGGTGGCCAGCACCGTCGCTGCCTTCGGGAAGCTGGACGTCTTCGTCGGGAACGCCGGGATCTTCGACTACTTCGCCTCGCTCGTCAGCTTCGAGGGGGACAAGCTCAGCGCCGCGTTCGACGAGATCTTCGCCGTGAACGTGAAGGGCTACCTGCTCGGGGCCAGGGCGGCCGTCCCCGAACTCCTCAAGAGCGACGCCCCGAGCATGATTTTCACGGTCTCCAACTCGGGCTTCTACACCTCCGGCGGCGGCCCGTTGTACACGGCCTCGAAGCACGCGGTGGTCGGTGTCGTGCGGGAGCTCGCGTACGAGTTGGCGCCTCGGATCCGGGTGAACGGGGTCGCCCCCGGCGGCACCGTCACCGAGCTGCGCGGGATCGAGCGGCTGGGCCAGGGCGACATCGTCCTGTCGACCGTCCCCGACATCGAGGACCTGATGAGCACGAACCCGCTGATGGCCGCGCAGCAACCGGCCGATCACGCCGGCCTCTACGTGCTGCTGGCCTCCGCGGACAACTCCCGGGCCGTCACCGGTGTCGTCATCAACAGCGACGGCGGACTCGGCGTGCGGGGCATGACACAGCCCGCCGGCGGGGTCGACCTGACCGCCTGATCATCACAAGGAGCAGCAATGCTGGCGAGATCGTTGGGATATGTGGCTGTCGCGTCCCCGGACGCCAAACAATGGCTCGAGTTCGGACCCGAGGTCCTCGGGATGCAGGCGGTCGAGGCCGACGCCGGCACGGTGCTGCTGCGGATGGACGACACCGACCACAGGATCGCCGTGCACCACGGGGAGCGCAACCGCATGTTGTACGCGGGGTGGGACGTGGGCAGCGAGGACGCGCTCGATGCGGCGGCCGAACTCCTGCGGGAGCGTGGCATCGCCTTCGAGACCGGTACCGACGAGGAGCGGGCCGCGCGCGGTGTGCTCGGATTCCTCGCGATCGAGGATCCGTCGGGGCTGCGGCACGAACTGTTCTACGGGCAGAAGATCGTGCCCGGGTCCTTCCAGCCCGGAAGGCCGATGTCCCGCTTCATCACCGGTGCGCAGGGCCTCGGTCATCTCGTGCTCGCGACACCCGACCTCAAACGGTCCGACCGGTTCCTGCAGGGCGTGCTCGGGTTCAAGAAGAGCGATGAGATCTACACGTTCATCGACCTGTGGTTCTACCACTGCAACCCGCGCCATCACAGCCTCGCCCTGACCCCGATGCCGGGCGTGCGCGGGCTGCATCACGTGATGGTCGAGGTGGCCGAGTTCGACGACGTCGGCGTGGCCTACGACCTCTGCATGTCGCGGAAGATCCCGCTGAGCATGACGCTCGGGCGCCACGTGAACGACCGGATGGTCTCGTTCTACGTGCGGACGCCGGGCGGGTTCGACCTCGAGTACGGCTGGGGCGCGGTCAGTGTCGACGACGAGACGTGGACGGTCGCGCAGTACGACCGCCCGAGCGTCTGGGGGCATCAGATGGTCGCCCAGACGCCGCCGGGGGCTCTCGAGGTCGCGTCGAGGTGACCGCGCCGGCACGCGAAGCACAACACCGAGTGGAGTCATGATGGCGATTCAGTTCCTCACCGATGAGTGGGCCAAAGCGGTCACCGCCGCGGCCAATTCCGACGACGCGTTCCGGACCGCAGTGAAGGGCCACGACGTGTTGATGCACGTCTCGGTCTCCGGGAGTCCGTGGAGCGAGGAGTACTACATGCACTTCTCCGACGGATCCCTCGCCGTCGGTATCGGAGGTGCACCACGTGGGCCCGACGTGGAGGCCGAGGTCAGCTACGAGACAAATGTGGAACTGTCCAAGGGCTCGCTCAACGGGCAGACCGCCGCGATGACCGGTCAGATGAAGGTCGTCGGAGACATGATGAAGATGATGACGATCGGTAAGGCGCAGGATCGGCTTTCCGAGCTCGAGAGCGCATTGGACATCGAATACCAGCACTGACCCCGAGGCGCCGGAGAATCGCACCCTCGGACACGAAGAGATTGGACGGGAATGTCGGTAGTCGGCGGGGATAGGAACATCCAACGGCTCATCTCGAGCGGGCGGCAGAGCGTCGAGAAGGGCCAGCTGCCCGCTCGGCTCGTGGCCAACGCGGAGATTCACGAGCTGGAAGCGGAGCGGGTGTTCGGCCGGTCGTGGGTGTTCCTCGCGCACGAGTCGGAGGTGCCGGAGGCCGGCGACTACGTCGTGCGCTACATGGGCGACGACTCGGTGATCGTGGTCCGGGACGAGAACGGCTCCGTGCGCGCGATGGCGAATTCGTGCCGCCACCGCGGCACGCTCCTGTGCAGGACCGAGGCGGGCAACACCTCGCATTTCCGCTGCCCTTACCACGGCTGGACCTACAAGAACACCGGTGACCTGACCGGTGTGCCCGCGCAGGAGGAGGTCTACGGCGCCTCGATGGACAAGTCGCAGTGGAACCTGACACCGGTACCGCGGCTCGAGTCCTACAACGGCCTGGTCTTCGGTTGCCTGGACGACGCGGCGCCGACACTGGTCGAGTACCTGGGCGACATGGCCTGGTACATCGACCTGTTCACCAAGCGCAGCGCCGCCGGCCTCGAGGTACGCGGCGAGCCGCAGCGCTGGGTGATCGATGCGAACTGGAAGCTCGGCGCCGACAACTTCGTCGGCGACGCTTACCACACGCTGATGACGCACCGCTCGATGGCGGAGCTCGGTCTCGTGCCGCCGGACCCGAAGTTCGCTTCCGCGCCGGCCCACATCAGCCTGTCGGGCGGCCACGGCCTCGGCGTCCTCGGCATTCCGCCCGGCTACGAGATGCCACCGTTCATGAACTACCCGGAGGAGATGATCGACGGTCTCGCCGCCGGCTACGGGGATCAGACGCACGCCGACGTCCTGGAGCGGACGATCTTCATCCACGGGACGGTGTTCCCCAACCTGTCCTTCCTCAACGTCATGATCAGCAAGGACCACATGTCGGTCCCCGTGCCGATGTTGACCATGCGTCTGTGGCGCCCGCTCAGCCACGACACGATGGAGGTCTGGTCGTGGTTCCTCATCGAGCGGGACGCGCCGGAGGACTTCAAGGACCTGTCCTACGAGACCTACGTCCGCACCTTCGGGGTGTCCGGGGTGTTCGAGCAGGACGACGCCGAGACCTGGCGGTCGATCACCAAAGGGACACAGGGTCTGCTCAGCGGCAGCCAGCGGCTGAACTTCGAGATGGGGCTGGGCGTGCTCGGCCGCGATCCCGACTGGAAGGGCCCCGGCCGCGCGCTGTCGAGCGGGTACGCCGAGCAGAACCAGCGGGAGTTCTGGGGACGGTGGCTCGAGCTCCTCGAGGACGCCGACGACGAGAGCGCCGTCTCATGAGTCTCGATCCGATGGACAACGAGAAAGGACTTCCGCGGTGCTGACCACAGTGGACGAACAACTGATGCTCCGCATCGCCGTCGAGGACTTCCTCTTCGCGGAATCGGCCCTGCTGGACGACGGGCGTTTCCGGGAGTGGCTGGACCTGGTGACCGAGGACATCAAGTACGTCATCCCGGTCCAGACGACGCGGGAACGCGCGCACGGGAGCGCCGGCTCGACGACCATGGCCCACTGGGACGACGACTACACCGGGCTGGAGATGCGCATCCTCCGGCTCGACACCGAGTACGCGTGGGCCGAGGACCCGCCGTCGAAGCTGCGGCACTTCGTCTCCAACGTGCGCGTCCGCCCCGGCTCCGGGGCCGACGAGTACGAGGTGCGTTCCAACGTGATGGTGTCGCGTAGCCGCGGCGACAGCAGGACCACGGACCTGCTCACGGCCGAGCGCCAGGACGTGCTGCGCCGGACCGACCAGGGCTTCCGACTCGCCCGCCGCACCGTCGTCCTCGATCACGTCGTGATCGCCACGCACAATCTCGCGTTCTTCTTCTAGCGCGCAGCCAGGAGGTAGTCCGATGAACGACGAGCCCAGCTCGAAGACGACCGTGGCCAACGAGTTCGCGATGGTGACGGTCGACAAGGTCCAGACCCGCAACGGCGAGCGACTCGAGATCGCCAGCCCGCGGCTGGGTTTCCGTATCCAGCTCGACGCCATGGAGCTGGAGAGCCTCTCGTGGCAACGGAAGGACATCTTCTCGCAGTTCCTGAACAACCCCTACGGCCCGGGCCACTGAGCACCGAGATCTCCCGAAAGGACACGGTCGTGACACGCAGGACGAACACTCTCGTACCGAGCGACATGAAGGGGTTGTGGGCGTTCGTGCCGGCTTGCTCCACCCCGGACGCGGCGGATGTCAACGCCGTCGACACGATCGACACCGACGCACTGCTGTCCCTCGTCGACCGCCTGGTGCGCGACGGGGCCGACGGCATCGTCACCACCGGCAGCGCCGGCGAGTCGCACACCCTCACCACCGAGGAGTACCGCACGCTGGTCGCCACCGTGGTGGAGACGGTGAACGGGCGGGTCCCGGTGTTCGTCGGGGCCAGCACGCTGAACACCCGCGACTCGATCGAGCGTGCCCGGCTCATCGCCGACCTCGGGGCGGACGGGATCATGAGCGGGCCGCCCATGTACCTGCCGCAGACCACGGAGAACGCGGTCCAGTACTACAAGGACCTCGCCGAGGCGGTGCCCGAGCTCGCGATCATGATCTACCAGAACCCGCACGCGTTCCGCATCACGATGCCGCCCGCCGCCTTCCGCGAGCTGGCACAGGTGAAGAACGTGGTGGCGCTGAAGCAGACCTCGATGGACATCTTCAACGTCATCGGCGCGATCAAGGCGGTCAAGGACAAGATGGCGGTCCTCGTCCTCGACCAGCTGATGTACCCCGCGATGATGTTCGGCGCGGCCGGCGGTTGGAGCATCGACGTCTGCATGGGCCCGTGGCCGTCGCTGTCGCTGCGCGATGCCTGCCAACGAGGCGACTGGACCGAGGCCGCCGCGATCGCCGACCAGATGCAGGCCCCGATGCGGACGCTCGGCCTGACCATGGAGGAGTTCCAGGCCATGCAGTCGGCCTGGTGGAAGATCGCCGTCGATGTCGCCGGATACGGCCGCGCCGGAGCGGCCCGGCCGCCCTTCGTGCACATCCCCGACGCAGTCGTCGAATCGGCCCGCCGGTACGGCCAGCGCTGGGCCGGGCTGGCGGAGAGCCACTACCGGTCGCGCGAGGCCGCCGGGCTCACGCCCGCCGAGGCGGACGGCAGCGATGCCGCACGACCGACACAGGTGAACGGAGGCCCGAGCGAGCCCTCCCTCGCCGGCGCTTCCTGGCCCCACCCGCGACCAGGCCGTCGCGGAGAACCAGCACCGGCTATCGGCCGAGGAGAGATCAGTGATCAACGCGAGACTCATCATCAACGGACGCGAGGAGACGTCGGACCGCACGATCGACGTCGTGAGCCCGGCGGATACCCGGGTGGTGCTCGGGTCCGTCCCGGACGCCACGCCGGAGCAGGTCGACAAGGCGGTGCAGGCGGCCGCGACGGCGTTCCCGGAATGGTCGTCGCGACCGCTGGAAGAACGTCAGGGAGCGCTGTTCGCCGCCGCCGGCGTGATCCACGACATGATCAAGGAGTACGCGCCGCTGCTGAGCCGGGAGAACGGGAAGATCCTCGAGGAGTCGCACATCGACCTCGAGTTCGCCTCCGGCATCTGCGGTTACACGGCCGGCATCTCGGTCGAGGCGCTGGCGGACCAGCGGATCCGCGACGCCGGCGGCACCACGCTCATCCGGCGCCGCCCGATCGGGCCGGTGGCCGCCGTCACGCCGTGGAACTTCCCGGTGGTGCTGTCGTTCATGAAGCTGGCGCCGGCGCTCGTCGCGGGGAACACCGTGGTGCTCAAGCCGTCGGAGAACTCCCCGCTGGTGCTCACCGAGGTCATCCGAGCCCTGCAGGAGCACTTCCCCCCCGGAGTGCTCAACATGGTCACCGGGGGCGACGCGACCGGTGAGGCGCTCGTCGCGCACCCGCTGATCCGCAAGATCGGCTTCACCGGCGGCACCGATACCGGCCGCAAGGTGATGGCCGTCGCCGCGCGGGACATCAAGCGGGTGACCCTGGAGCTCGGCGGCAACGATCCCGCGATCGTGCTCGACGACGTGGACCTCTCCCCGGAGACGATGCGGCGGATCGCCAAGGGCGCGTTCGGCACGACCGGGCAGGTCTGCTTCGGCCTCAAGCGCATCTATGTCCCGGCCCGCATCCACGACCGCTTCGTCGAGGCCTTCCACGCCGCGGTCGACGAGATCGTCGTCGGGCCCGGGGACGACCCGCGCTCCACCATGGGGCCGCTGAACAACGCCCAGCAGAAGGGCTCGGTCGAGAAGATCGTGGAGGAGGCCCGCACCGCCGGTGCGGTGGTCACCACCCTCGGGCAGAAGCTCGACACGGCGGCCTGGGAGCACGGCCACTTCATGATGCCCAGCGTGGTGACCGACGCCGATCCCCGGCTCGCGATCGTCGAGCAGGAGCAGTTCGGCCCGACCGTACCGGTGCTGCGCTACACCGAGCTCGACGAGGTCATCCGGCTGACCAACCGGTCCCAGTACGGGCTGGCCGCCTCGATCTGGACCGTGGACGAGGACCGGGCCTTCGAGCTCGGCCGCAGGCTCGACAGCGGGTCGGTGTTCGTCAACAGCCACAGCTTCAGCTCACTCGACCCGCGGGCCCCGTTCGGCGGGGCGAAGAACAGCGGCCTGGGCCGGGAGTTCTCCCCGGCCAGCCTCGACGCCTACACCGAGCTGCAGACCATCAGCCACCGGACCGGCCCGCCCGGGCCGCCTCTCACCTGAGTCCAGAACAGATCGAGAACGAGGTGCACAGGTCATGCGTGTGGAGGTCGACTCCCGCCGGTGCTGCGGTTACCGGCTCTGCGTCGAGGCGGCGCCGGACGTCTTCCGGATCAACGCGATGGGGAAGGCCGTCGTCGCGCTCGAACCCATTCCGGCCGAGCGGCACGACGCCGTCCGCACGGCGGCGCGCGAGTGTCCGGGTGCTGCGATCAAGCTGATCGGTGACGAGGGCCCCGCCCGATGACACCGAGCCCGGTGGCGGCGCTGATCGGCGGCGGGATGGCGGGCGTGCACGCCGCCGAGGCCCTGCGCCGGGACGGCTTCGGGGGGCGGATCCTGCTGTTCTCCGCGGAGCAACACCTGCCGTATGACCGCCCACCCCTGTCCAAGGCGCTGCTCCGCGGAGAGCTCACCCGGGAGGACTGCCTGCTGCGACCCCCGGAGTGGTACGAGGACCAGGGGATCGAGGTGTCGCTCGGCGTCTCGGTGGACGCTCTCGACCCCGACCGGTGCACGCTGCAGCTCAACACCGGCGAGCATGTCGAGTTCGACCGCGCGCTGCTCGCGACGGGAGCGCGGCCGCGATGGCCGCTCGGCCTCCGACCGGGACGTGGCCCGGTGTTCGCGCTGCGCACCGTCGACGACGCTCTGGCCATCCGGTCGCGACTGCGGTCGGGCGCGTCGGTGGTGGTGGTCGGCGGCGGGTTCGTCGGCGCCGAGCTCGCCTCCAGCGCCGCATCGCTCGGCTGCCGGGTCACGATGCTGGAAGCGGCCGCCGCACCGTTCCAGCGCGTGCTGGGGAAGACCGTCGGCGAGCTGTTCGGGACGTTCTACGCCACCGGAGGCATCCGGCTCATCACCGGCGTGCAGGTCACCGGGACGAGCGTGGGCCCGGAGGGGGCGCGCCTCACCGTGGCCGACGGCCGGTTCTGGGACGCCGACGTCGTCGTCGTCGGGGTCGGCGCCGTGCCCAACACCGAGCTGGCCGTCGCCGCGGGGCTGCGGGTGTCGGACGGCGTCGAGGTGGACGCGTACTGCCGGACATCGGCACCGCACGTGTTCGCCGCGGGCGATGTCGCCAACCGCCCCGATCCCGTCCTCGGCGGCCGGGTCCGGGTCGAGCACTGGCAGAACGCCCAGCACCAGGGCACGGCCGCCGGTCGAGCGATGCTCGGCCGCCGGGAACCCTTCGACGAGGTGCCCTGGTTCTGGTCCGACCAGTTCGGCCTGAATCTGCAGGTCGCCGGATTCCCCGAGCGGTCCGACCGGGTCGTCGTCCGGGGGCGCCTCGACGGGGACAGGTTCGCCGCCTTCTACCTCGCCGGTTCGACGCTGGTCGCGGCACTGGGCGTGGGTTGCGCGGGGGAGGTGCACCTGAGCCGGCGGCTGATCGCCTCCCGGGCACACGTCGACGCACAGCGGCTCACCGACGAGCACACCGACCTGCGCGATGCGCTCCTGGCGTCCGACGTACCGACGGCATGAGCCGAGGAAAAGGGGTGAAGCGGTCGACGACCGGGACTTCCCGGCGTGGCTCGCGCTGTTCGCACCGGAGTGCGCCTACGGCCTGCATGCGATGGAGAACATCCGCGAGGGCCTCCGCCACGTCCTCCAGCGGACCGCGCTGCGCGAGGTCGGCGAGGACCGGTGGGAGGTGCGGTCGAACGTGATCGCGTCCTATACCGCCACCTCCGGTGAGGCCAGAATCCTGGTCAGCGGCCACTGCGAGGACCTCGTCGTCCTCGACGGCGAGGTCGCGCTGTTCGAGAAACGGGTCGAGGTGCTCGACAACACCCCGCCCCGCTACCTGGTGCACCCCGTCTGACCACAGTGGACCGACCACGGTGGTACAAGGAGAGGATCTGAGATGAGCGCCGTAGCGTTGATGTCGCCCGAGTGGGCGCAGGCATACCGCGAACTCTGGAACGCGACGCCCGAGACCAGGGAGGGCGGGAAGGAGCTTTCCATGGTGATCGAGTGGCGGGTCCAGGGCGAGGCCGGGCCCGTGTCGCAGATCGAGATCAAGCAGGGGGAGGTCGTCTACGGCGGCGGACCCATCCCGGACCGCAAGCCGGACTTCGTCCTCACCGCCACCTCCGCGGTGTGGCGGCGGGTCGCGGGAGGCGAGATCAGCGCCGCGAACGCCATCATGACGCGCAAGATCAAGTTCGTCGGCCCGGTCAAGGTCGCCATGTCCCACATGCCGGTGCTGAGCACCGGGCTCCGCCTCGTCGGCGAGGTCGACGGCCTCGTGTGGGGGGACTGAGACGGTGGCGTCACGGTGGAGGTCGTGAGGGGTCGCTCGCGGACGTCGCTCGTGGCCGGAGCCGTGGCCGGCGCCGCCACGGCCGCGCTGCGGTCCGGCCGGGTGCGTCGCGGGCGGCCCACGCTGTGGGCCGGCGGGGCGCTCGGCGCTGCCGTGGTCCCCAACGAGCTCGCCGGCAAGCCGGCGCTGTTCCTGCGGTGGTCCTTCCTCCGGATGCTCCTCGGTCAGCGACGTCTGCGGACGACCTGGCAGGTCGGTGACGGGCGGGAGGAGGCACTCGCCACGTACGTGACGCGGCCCGCCCGCGCCGGTGACGTGGACGACGTCATCCGGGCCATCGACCGGTTCTGCGTCGAGCGCAGTTTCCTGATCAACGTGGGGGAGGAGAAGGGCGAAATCCTTGCGGATGGTCCGGGCCATGCTTCCCGACGCCCGGCTCCACTCGATCGAGTTCAGCCCGGCGAACGCGCGGATCGCCCCGCAGGATCCTCGAGTACGCGGGCGCCGGCGACCGCGTCACGGTCGTGGTCGGGACGCTGGGCGACGGCGGCCCGCGCAGGTAGACCACCACCCCGCGGGTCTGGAGCAACTGCTCGAGGCGACCCACGGCACCGTCAAGTTCCTGGGGAACGAGCTGATGGTCGAGGAGTTCTACGCCGTCTCGCCCGACGCCGCGCAGGCCTGCTGGGCCACGTCGGCATCCATGGGACCCGCGCCGGCGCTGGCCATCCTGCAAGCCGCCGCGGACCACGACGTCGCGTCGATCAGCCGGCTCGGCGCCGACATCGCCTGGGCCCACGAACCGCTGCTCGGGCTCCTGTCCGATCCGGCCGCGTTCGCCTCGTACAACATCCAGCTGGAGAAGATCCGCATGGAGACGGCCGGATACTGCGTTCCGGGCCCGATCCGTCCCCCTACGCGGAGATGCCCGCGAGCTTCGACGAGGCGTCCCGGGAGTGCGGCCGCCGATGGCGCGAGCTGTGCGCGCGGATCACCGCCCAACCCGCCGGCGCCGGCCGTACGCCGTAGCAGAACCGACCACCAGCCAACTCAGTCCAGGGAGCCGAAAACAGCATGACAGCGACGACGAAGCCGACGACACAGCTCGGACCCGACGCCAGGGCGTGGGCCGCGGAGAACCTCAAGGGGTTCTACATGTGTCCCCTCACCCCGCTGACCGACGACTTCGAGCTGGACGAAGCAGGCCTGCGGTACAACATCGACGCGTTCGTGGAGATGGGCTGTGCCGGCCTCGTCGTCGGAGGGTTCTTCGCCGAGGGGTGGAACATGACCCTCGCGGAGTGGTGGCGCTACCACGAGGTCGTGGCGGACGCCGCCGCCGGCCGCCTGCCGCTGTTCACGATCATCCTCGAGTCCTCCGCGTACCAGGCGGTCGAGAAGATGCGCTACGTCGAGTCGCTCGGCTTCACCGGCGCCGAGATCATGAACCCGTCGGTGCAGCTCAAGACGAACGACGACGTCGTGTCGTACTTCGACTTCGTGGCGCCGAAGACCGGGCTCGCGCTGGTGCTCTACCGCACGCCCGTGTCCGGCTTCGTGTACAGCCACGACGCCGTGCTCCGGATCGCCGAGCACCCCAACGTCATCGGGGTGAAGAACGGCACCCTGACCTGGACGGACAGCATCGCCCTGCGTCGCAGGGCCGGTGACCGGCTCGTGATCAGCGAGCCGAACGAGCGCTACTGGGCGCACGACGCCGCGCTCTTCGGGGGCCGGGTCCTCTACGGCGAGCTCTCCCTGCTCCTGTACGGGAAGTGGCGCGCGGACCTGCACCACTACACCGATCTGGCGCTGGCCGGCGACCTGGAGAAGGCGTTGCCGGTGTCGGCGAAGCTGGACCCGGTCCGGCAGGTCTACGACGAGGTCCTCATCGGCCGCATCGCGGCCACCGGCTCCTACGTCGCGGCGATGCCGTACCTCAAGGCGTGGTTCGAGCTGCTGGACCTGCGCGCCGGCCCGATGCGGCCACCCGTCACCGCCCGGCTCTCCGGCGCCGAGCGGGACCTGCTGGCGCAGCGGCTCGACGCGGCGGGGGTCATCTGATGCGCGTCGTGATCCTCGGCGCCGGTGGGCTCGGCTCGGTCCTGGGGGGTTACCTGGCGAGCACGGGCGTGGAGGTCACCCTGATCGGCCGGCCGGCCCAGGTGGACGCCATCCGACGCGACGGCCTGCGGATCGTCGGCCGTCGCGGCGACATGCGGATCACGGACAACCTGCGGGCGGTCGACCGGGCGGCCGAGGCCACCGGGCCCTTCGACTACTTCATCCTCGGGGTGAAGGGCAAGGACACCGCCCAGGCCCTCGAGGAAGCGGCACCGTTGCGGGATGCGGTGGCCACCGCGTTGTCCGTGCAGAACACGGTCGAGAAGGACGCGAAGCTCGTGCAGTGGCTCGGCCGGGACCGCGTGATCGGTGCCTCGACCATCGAGGGCGGGACGCTGGTCGAACCGGGTGTGGTGCGCAACACCCTGTCGGCGAAGGTGACCGCGTACTTCGGTGAGCTCGACGGGTCGACGAGCTCCCGGGTGGACGCCATCACGGCCGCGTTCGACACGGCGGGCCTGCCGGCGGAGGCGGTGGACTGCATCGAGCAGGTGGAGTGGGAGAAGCTGGCGCAGATCGCCCTCGCCGCGGCCTGGTCGGTCACGGCGCTCGGCGCGGTTCCCGGTACCTCGGTCTTCGAGGGGATGGAGGTGCCCGAG
>NZ_JAJCYB010000063.1 GCF_029263155.1 Pseudonocardia sp. | reverse complement strand
GCTGCGCAACCTCGCCATCAGCCGCCACCGACTCGCCGGCGCCACCAACATCGCCGAAGCCTGCCGCGACACCAGCCGCCACCCGCTGCGAGCCGTTGACCTGCTCACATAACTGCAACATCAACTATGCCGGGGCCCTGGGTACCGAAGCGGGCTGCTGCTGCCCGGGGAGACGGTGGAGCTGAGAGGGCGGGGGCTGGTCGTCGCGTCGCGGAGGGTGGGGGAGGTCGTCGCAGTCGAGCGCGCGGGTATCCGCTTGCGCCAGACGCTCCGCGACTTCACCGGCGACCCATGCACGTTGGAGGTGGCGCGGGTGCAGCGGACGGACGGCCGCTGGGTCCCGGCGCTCGACTTCCGCGACACCCGGGAGCAGACGGTGGTCGTGTTCTGGCGCAACGTCGCGGCGGTGGAGGTGCTCGATGCCGTCGAGCGCGCCGCGTGACGCGGACGTCCTGGACCGCATCCGCCGCTGGCTCGGGCCGCCTCCACCCCCGCCTCCGCCGCGCGACCCGCGACTGCCGCCGTTCTGAGGGATCGCACTTCAGCTCGCAGTTACCAGCGCATGAGCGAGCCGTCGTGAGCGGCTACCGAGAGCGCTCGACGCTGGGCGCGGCTACGGCGCTCCACGTACCGGTGACGTACCGGTGCGGCGGCCCCCGACGGGGTGTCACGGCGTATCGGGCGGTGCGGGTCGGTGACCTGCGAATCTAGCCGCTACCGGCGTCTACCAGGGGCGATGTGCCCTTCGGGTAGGGTTCTACCTGCTTCGGGGCGGTAGCTCAGCTGGTCAGAGCAGCGGACTCATAACCCGTCAGGTCGTGGGTTCGAACCCCACCCGCCCCACCACCTCTACCAGCACAAACAGGGTTCGAGGTCTTGGCTCTTCCGGCCGCATGACACGAAATGTGACACCAAAGCGCGATACGCTGGTGTCATGGCTCCTTCCCGCGCGGGCCGCCGCCGGACCCGCGGCGCGATCGACGTGCTGCCGAGTGGCGGACTACGAGTCCGCGTGTACGCCGGCGTGGATGCGGTCACCGGGCGCCGGCGGAACCTCGTCGAGCTGATCCCGCCCGGGCCGAAGGCGGCGCGGCAGGCCGAGGCGGCGCGCACCCGACTCCTGAAGCAGGTCGACGAACAGCGCCAGCCGCGGACGAACGCGACGGTGAACCAGCTGCTCGACCAGCACTTCGAGCTGAGCACCTGGGAGCGCAGCACACGCGAGACCTACGCCGGCTACGCCACCAAGCACATCCGGCCGCTGCTCGGGACCGTCCAGGTAGGCGCCCTCAATGCGCGCACGTTCGACTCTTTCCACGCCGAGCTGCGCCGCTGCCGCGACCACTGCGGCCGCACCCGCTACGTCGACCATCGGACGCCGTACGAGCACAAGTGCGACGAGCGTTGCCGGACGCACACGTGCAAGCCGCTCGGCGCGGCGACGATCCGCCAGATCCACTTCATCCTCAGCGGCGCGTTGAAACGCGCGGTCCGGTGGGGCTGGATCTCGTCGAACCCGATCGTCTTCGCCGAGACCCCGCCGGCCCCGAAGGCCAAGCCGCGGCCGCCATCGCCCGAGGAGGCCGCGCGGATCCTCACCGAGGCGTGGGCCGATCCGGAGTGGGGCACGCTGGTCTGGCTCGCGATCGTGACCGGCGTACGGCGAGGCGAGCTGTGCGCGCTCCGCTGGGTTGACGTCGACCTGTCAACAGGCGTGATCTCCGTGTCGCGCAGCATCGGCCAGCGCAACCGGGACACGTGGGAGAAGGACACCAAGGACCACCAGCACCGCCGCATCGCCGTCGACGAGGAGACGGTCGGCATCCTCGCCGAGCACCGCAGGCGCCTGGAGGAGCGGTGCGCCGCGCTCGGCGAGCCAGTACCCGCCGGCGCCTACGTGTTCTCGCTCGCGCCGGACAACTCGACCTACATGCGGCCGAATTCGGTGAGCGAGCGCTACAGCGATCTGGCCGACCGGCTCGGCATCGCGACGTCGCTGCACAAGCTCCGGCACTACTCGGCGACGGAGCTGATCGCAGCCGGCGTGGACATTCGCACCGTCGCGGGCCGGCTGGGGCACGGCGGGGGAGGTACGACCACGCTGCGGGTCTATGCGGCGTGGGTTTCTGAGTCGGACCAGCGGGCAGCCGGGAATCTCGGGGCGAGGATGCCAGCGCGACCGTCAGAACCGTCCGCGCGCCGGCGAAGTGCTGATCGGGCCCCCTTCCCCTACGAAGTCGTCGCTGCCGCGCTCGGAGCGCAGATCGAGGCCGGCGAGCTGACTGACGGCGAGTTCCTGCCTGGGATCAAGACGCTCGCCGTGATGCACGGCGTCGCTGTGGGGACGGCCCATCGAGCCGTCAACCTCCTTCTTGAGTCCGGTCAGGTCGAGGTGGTCGCCGGACGAGGCACTCGCGTCGGCAAGGCACATCCGGGAGCCGACTGACTAGGTTGCTGCACCGACGGCTGCTGTCGGTGCAGCGGACATGGGCGCGACGGTGTCGCGACGGCCACTGGCCACTGGCTGCGGTGTTCAGACTTTCGTTCCTTGTTCAAGGCGCCGCCTGGCGGCGGCGCACGGCGCTGTGTCGATGCAGCCGCAAGCGCTCGCGCGGGGCGTGCGGCCTCCGGCCGGTCCCCGCGCGGCGCGCGGCTGCGAGAAGCCGCAATCACGCGACGTTTGAGGCGCCGAGTCCGCTACCGTACGACCGTGTCAGATAGCCTTAAGGATCCACAAGGAACACCGCCCGTGCCCGTTGGCTGGCTGGGCAAAGTGAAGATTGAGGGATCCGACGAACCAAAGAACGTTGTCCTGGAAGAACGCGAGGGCAATCGGGTATTCGTCCGGGAAGCCGACCCAGCGGACGGCGAACCGCCTCGAATCCCTCTGTTCGAGGGCGACCAGATCGTGATGATGATGCCCCTTGCGGCCGTCAGTCTCAGCCTGGATGCACCGCCGAAATGAGTCTGTAAGGGTGGGTCGGAACGCACGAATGCCCCTCTGAGCTGGGAGAATGTGGCTTACCACGGTCACATCGATCCCACACAGAAGGGCATCCGCTGGATGCGACTATCCCACGCCCGTTCCGCGATCAGCGTGCGGTTCGATGATCCCAACCTCGTGTCGTGTGTCGGCCTGGTGCCGATCATGGCGTTGGCCGCCCGGTGTGGCCTCACGACGCTGCTGACCTCCGGGCTCACCCTGGCCGGGGCGGGCACCGCGAACGCCGCCGCGAAGATCACCGCCCTGATCGGCGGGATGGTCGCGGGTGCGGACTCGATCACCGACATGGACCTGCTGCGCCACGGCGGCATGGGCCGGGTGTTCGACGACGTCCGGGCCCCGTCGACGTTGGGCACGTTCCTGCGCCGGTTCACCTTCGGTCACGTCCGCCAACTCGACTCCGTCGCCGCCCGGCTCCTCGCCCGGTTGGCGGCGGCGACGCCGCTGCTGCCCGGCGCCGAGCAGATCGTGTTCGTCGACATCGATGACACCGTGCGCCAGACCTACGGCTACGCCAAGCAGGGCGCCGGGCGCGGCTACACCGGCGTCAAAGGACTCAACGCGCTGCTCGCGGTGCTCTCCACCCCGACCTGCGCGCCGGTGATCGCGGCGACCCGGCTGCGCAAGGGATCCACCAACTCCGCCCGCGGCGCCGCGAAGCTGCTCGCCGACGCGCTGGCCACCGCCCGACGCGCCGGCGCCGGCACGGCGCGGCACGCGATGACGCTGGTGCGCGCGGACTCGGCCTACTACGGCTACGACATCATCAACACCTGCCGCCGGGCCGGGGCCCGGTTCTCGGTCACCGCCCGACTCACCAAGACCGTGACCCGGGCCATCACCCGCATCGACGAGACCGCGTGGACCGCGATCCGCTACCCGAACGCCATCTGGGACGACGACGAGCAGCGCTGGGTCTCCGACGCCGAGGTCGCCGAGGTGGTGTTCACCGCGTTCACCGGCCGCCGCCGACGCGAGCACGTCACCGCCCGGCTGATCGTGCGCCGCGTGCGGCGGCTCAACCCCCGCACCGTCGCGGCCGGACAGACCGAAGCGTTCGCGGTCTACCGCTACCACGCGGTGTTCACCGACAGCGGTGAGCCGATGCTGACCGCGGAGGCCACCCACCGCGACCACGCCATCATCGAGCAGGTCATCGCCGAGCTCAAGAACGGCCCACTCGCGCACCTGCCCTCGGGTTCGTTCGCCGCGAACAGCGCCTGGCTGGTCTGCGCCGCGATCTCCCACAACCTCACCCGCGCCGCCGGCGTCCTGGCCGGCGGACGACACGCCCGAGAACGCACCGCGACCCTGCGCACCCGACTGATCGCCACCCCGGCCCGGGTCGCGCACTCCGCGCACCGCCAGGTCCTCCACCTACCGCGCGACTGGCCCTGGGAACCGGGCCTGGACGAACTGTTCCGCCGCGCCCTGCACGACCCACTCCCCGCCGCCTCCTGACCACCGCCCCCCACCGGGGCCCGACCGGAGAACCAGCAGTGGAAGAGCCGGACAGACCGGCAGCTCAACCACGACCTTCTCCCACCAACCCACCCAGAAGATCAACCAGCGCGTAACGCGAACTGCGGCGGTGGATCCAGGCTCAACACTACTGCGGAGGTCGGTCGAATTGACGACTTGGTTATCTGGTTCAGAATCGTTCCAGTGCGCCGTGAAGGTACTACGGTCTTCGGTCGCACATTGCGGCACGGCGAGTCAGACGACGGCCGACGAGTTCACCTGAGGCCCGGTGATGACTTCTCTATCGAGCCGGGCGGTCTCGAGATCGAGCTGGACGCAATCGATGAGCGAGAGGCCACCGCGTTCGCTGACGGCGAGTACGTACCGATCACTCCCGTCCTTTGGATATGGATGTCGATAGGTGCCGGTGGCGCCGATGATAAGGTCCGGTACCTCTTGGCAGCCGCTCGTCGGCTAGACGCAGCGAATGTCCTCCTGGGCGATGTCGAGCGACGCAGGCAGGTGCTTGCAGGGGACGGCCTCGCGGGTCCTGCCATTCGCCGGGAGCTTTTCGGTCTGATATCCGCCGTCGAGCTCGCCGTGGTTGCCCTGGGGCGGGTTTGCGACATGATCGAGAAGGCGTCCAGCATGCTGCATTCGACAGTTTCTGTGCCGCCGACCGTGATTGCGAAGCAGGCGGCAGTCAATAGCATCAGAAATGCGTACGAGCACATCGAAGATCGGGCTCTAGGCACTGTCTTTGGGAAGCCTCACCCAGATGCGTTGACCATCTTCAATCACGTCGACCTTTTGCAGCATGACCGAATCAGTTACGGATCGGCCTCTCTTGATCTAAAGGCGGATATGCCTGCCTTGATCAGTGAAGCGCGGCAGTTTCTAAAGGACGTAGCTGCCGAGGTATAGGGGACGGTGGCGTCCTCGCCGGACGGGCAGGTCTCGGAGATGGTGGGGAAGCAGAGCGGGCGGCGGTGGGGTGATGGGTGCGGGGTACGCGCCATCTCCTCAACCTCCCGTTGGGCTACCGCACGACGTCCCCGGGTGCACGCCTGACAGGATCGCCGGCGGATCGGCAGTAGGGTGCACCCGGGGCGGTCGGGCGTTGCCAGGTTGAGGAGATGGCGCTCCGGCCCCGCGCTGGTTGATTGAGCGGGTCGCCCGGCACGTGGTGGCTATCGGCCCCCGTTCAACCCCCCGCAATTGGTTGGCAGAGGTCCACAGTTGACCGGCTCCTCGTGATTCGCCGGTTTCCGGCACAGCACGGCCCGCACCGGAATACCATTCTTCTGAAATGGTTGGTCGGGCTTATCCGCCCGGACGGTCAGGCCGCGCTACCCGGCCCCGGCCTCGTCGTGCCCATCCGGGCAAGCTCCAGCTCGACGGTCGCGTCGGCGAGCGCGTCCCACAGACGCACCAGTTCGTTGTAGTCGGCGAACAGAGTCAGCTCGCCACCGACGACCCGCGGTCGCCGTATCAACAGGTGGCGAACTCGCTGCGGGCCGCGATCCTGACCCGGCGGTTCGAGCCGGGGGAGAAGCTGCCGTCCGGGCCGGAGCTGGCGAAGCACTACGGCGTGGCCCGCATGACGGTGCAGCAGGCGATCCGGCTGCTGCGCGACGAGAGCCTCGTCGTCTCGCGGTAGGGGAGCGGGGTCTACGTCCGTGAGCGCACCGAGCGCCCGGTCGGGTTGCGACTGCACCTCGAGCGCGCGTTCGAGGCATCGAAGGTGTCGGTGGACTTCGCCGGCTTCTCCGGCGAGACGCTGAACAACGCGATCTCCGAGCCCTGGACAAGGTCCGCGCCGGCCGGCTGCGGCCCGAGTCGATCCAGGTCCGCATCCTCGTGCCCAACCCGGCCGTGCCGTGGAGCCTGCCCGCCACCGTCGAGGGCCTCGCCGACAGCCCCGCCTTCCGCGAGCGCGCCACGGGGATCATGCGCCGGCACACCGAGGCGATCGTCGAGGCGACCAACGAACTCGGCGAACTCGGCCTGGTCGAGAACGTGCAGGCCGAGATCCGCGTCGCGCCGGCCGTGCCGCTGTTCAAGCTCTATCTGATCAACGGCACCGACGCGTTCTTCGGCTTATACCCAGTGCAGGAGCACACCGTGAAGCTCGACGGCGAACAGGTGCCGATGTGGGACCTGATGGGCAAGGACACCGTGCTGTTCCACCACGCCGGCGACGCCGACCCCGACTCCATGGCCTCGCAGTACGTCGCGCAGTGCCGGCTGTGGTTCGAAAGCCATTGGACGACGGTCGCCCGCGAGCCACACCGATGACAATCGCCGAGCTGCTCGCGACACGGCGGCACATCCTGCTCGACTTCGACGGGCCGGTCTGCGCAGTGAGCCTTTGCCAACCTCGTCAGCAAGTGTGGCGGTTGTGCGGCGTGTCGGCTCCGTGCATGGGTGAAGCTCCTGGTAGACGGGCGATTGCCTAGATCAACTCGCCTGGCCAGGAGCTTCGTCGTGATGTCTTACCCCTCCGGGATGACCGTGTCCACCCGTGCGCTGATCATGCTCACCGATCTGTTGCGCGCCCACCGCACCAGCAAGGGCACCCGCTGGCGGCGACTGGACCCAGGCCGCCAAGCCCTGCTCGTGGTCGCCCACCTGCGCAAAGGCGAGACCTACGCCGACCTGGCCTGCGGTTTCGGCGTCGGGACCTCCACGGTGTACCGCTACCTGCGCGAGGCCCTCGCGCTACTCGCCGCGATGGCGCCCACCCTCGCCCAGGCCATCGAGATCGCCCGCCGCAAGGCCCACGTGATCCTCGACGGCACCCTGCTGCGGATCGACCGCGTCGGCATGACCGGCGGACGGGACCGGCCCTACTACTCGGGCAAGCACAAGTGCCACGGCCTGAACGTGCAGGTCATCGCCGACCCCGCCGGTCGGCTGGTGTGGATCTCCCCGCCGCTGCCCGGAGCCCGTCACGACATGGGCGCCGCCCGCGAGCACGGCATCATCGACGCGCTCAACCACGCCGAGATCCAGACCCTGGCCGACACCGCCTACCAGGGCGGCGGCCCGTTGGTCCGGGTCCCGCAGCGCCGCCGCCGCATCGATCCCGACACCGGCCGCCGCCGACGCTTGTCGGCCACACAGAAGGCGGTCAACACCGCCCACGCCCGCCGACGCGGCCCGGGCGAACGGGCCAACGCCGAGCTGAAGAACTGGAAGATCCTCCGCAAGATCCGCGCCAGCCCGACCCGCGCCGGCACCCTCGTTGCCGCAGTTCAGACCCTCATGATCGCCAACTCATGATCGGGTTGGCAAAGGCTCAGTGTTTGGGGGAGTGGGGGCCAGGACTGTCACGCGGGCGTTCGCGGCAGCCCTCCAAGATCACGGCGTCGTCCTGCCGCCCGATCTGGCGGAATCCGACGACCCGTTCGCGGTCATCCGCCACGTCGCGGCCGCCGCGCCCAGCCTCGTCGACGTCACCGAGCAGCGGTTCCGAGAACTCGAAGTCGAGGCGGTCGCCACCGCGCCGAAGACACCAGGCCTCACCGAAGCCCTGGCCGGACTCACGACGACCGGGCACACCGTCACGATCGTCAGCAACAACTCCGAGGCAGCAATCCGTACCTTCCTCGACGCCCACGCCCTGACCGTGCATGACATCGTCGCCCGAAACGATCCGGACCCGAGCCTGCTCAAGCCGTCGCCGCACTTCGTGAGGGACGCCCTCGGCCGGCTCGATGCCGAGCCCGCGCAATGCGCCCTCGTTGGAGACTCCGTCACCGACGTCATCGCCGCCCACGCAGTCGGCGTACTCGCCATCGGCTACGCCAACAAGCAGGGGAAACACGGACGCCTCGTTGCGGGTGGAGCTGATGCCGTCATCGACCACCTCACCGGATCCACCGCTGTCAAGGCCCCGGCGTCACGTCACCGAGTCGTGCGAACCGGCCGGAGCGCCCGTAACGGGTCGATCGTGAGGAGCGACGCCAACAGGGAGAGATCCACGACCTTGGAGGGTTCATGCGGCCTGCTGCGCTCGTCCCCGCTGTCGTCGCCGCTCTCGGTCTCGTGGCAGGGTGCGCTTCGGAACCGGCGCCGCCCGAGCCGTTCAACGTCCCACCGGCTGTTGACACCGCCCCTGGCGTTGGCGGTACTCCATCACCTGCTCCGATCACCCTCTCTCCTGAGCAGGAGGAGCTGTACGGTCCGCGCGTCGAGCTGCCCGGCGGCCTGTTGCTCAAGCAGCTCGGCAAGGTCGCGCAGTGGGGCGGACCCGACGATGGCGACCCGAACACGTGGGGCATCCGCCTGGTGCTCGACAAGGTCGAGGTTGACCCTGGTTGCGACGGCGACGAGTTCTTCACGCCCTCGCCCGGGCGCGACCACAGGCTCGTGCTGTCGGTCCGCATCGAGACGAGCCGGGACTACGACCCGTTCCGAGACGGCGGCTCACCGAAGTACTACGAGTGGTCCACCATCGGGGCTGACGGCGTGTCCGAGGCGCCGCCCTCCTCGATGCAGGAGTGCCGGCACGGGGCCGAAATCCCATACGACCTGCGGCCGAGCGCGAAGTACCGCGGCGAGGTGAACATCGAAACCGCGAACCCGACCGGCCAGCTCGTCCTACTAGACATGTTCGCCTGGGACTACCCGGCTTGACGCTCGATGCCTGGGGCCCACTGCGCCGCGCGCCGCGCCGCCACCGTGTTCAGACTTTTCATTCCTGATCAAGGCGGCGCCTGCGGCGCCGCGGATCATGCGGGCCTCCGGCCGGTCTCCGCGGCGCAGTCGCCTCAATCGGGACAATCGTCGTCCGATTGCCGCAGCCACTCAAGATTCTCGGAGGACGGTTCGTAATCATCATTGAACCCTCGGCCAAATGATGCGTAGATGCGCGCCGCATCTGTTAGCTCTTTTAGATCGGCGATACCAAACGCATTGTCGACGTGCAAGTTGTGAAACCCCAGAGAGAGCTCTCTATCTGGCAGATCATCGAGTGACCAGGCCTTGCCGGTAGGGGCGCGACGAGCGACCAGGTCGCCGCTGAAGGACGCCTCGTCCAAATGCTCAAGGGCGTTGCGAAGTTCTCGATATCTCGCAGGTTCAGCGGTCTTGTCGTTCAGCTTGCGCCACAGTTGGAGCCACCGCTCCATCTGGTAGTTGCCCATGACAAGGCGATAGCCTCGGATCCAAACTTCCTCAAGGGCGACTTCTAGGTCGCCCTCGTCCGGCGACCAGTCTTCGCCATGATCGATCGCACGATCAGTCCATGCAGCACGCATCGCCGCTTGGTAGTAGCTATGGGCATCTTTCTGGACGGCACGCGCCCACATCCCGAGCATGCGCTCCGCAGTTACAAGCTGTGCAGCTCGGTGGTCGTCGCGACTCTCTTGCGGCGGAGTCTTCTCCATTTTCGGTTCTTCGGACGAGCGTGGTCGAACCAGCTTTCCGCGACCGTCCGGTGTGATCGGCAACGAGTTCGACTTTGGCTCCCAATAGGGAGGAGGACGCCAGCCGTCGCTCGGCGGTTCGTCGTCCGCAGTCGGCGGCCAGGACGCCGGTGGGATATATCGCATTGGCGAATGGTACGGCCGCAAGCAACCGGGTACCCGCAGTCAACGTCAACAGCGGTGCCCTCGCCGGGCGGGCAGGTCTCCGGGATGGCCGGGTGTGGCATCCCGTCGACCTCCCCGAGGGGCTACCACACGACGTCCCGGGGGCAGAGCTGCACGACGTCGGCCGGCGGTTGCGTCGAGGGCTGCCCCCGGGCCGCCGCGCGGTCGGGCGTTGCCAGGTCGACGGGATGCCACACGAGACCCAGCGTGGTTGGGCGGAGCAAACCCGGAGCACGCGGCTCGGGAGCACCCGTCACGTCCCGAGACGCGCTAGCACGAACGCCCAGCTCAGAGGGCACGCGACGATACGGCCCGTCAGTACCCGGGACTCTGCGTCCGCCTTGACACGGAAGTGCGCATGACCTCGCCGGGTGGGCTGGCCTCGAAGAACATCGACGGACGAGTGACCGACGGGCAGTTCAGCGGTGGGCACTACGGCGGGCGCGTCGAGCGGGTCAGCAAGCGTGGCGGCGGCAGGCCCGGCGGACCAGCGCGCGCGGCACGGTGCTGCGATGGCTGCGCCATGCACAGACCCTGAGTCGCAGAGCCGAGGAACGAACGGCCGGGCCGGAGTCATCGGAAGGGCACCACCCGGCCGAGTACGCCTCCGCACGGGGCGACACAGACCGGCACGCCAACCAGCAGGAACACCCCGGCCAGCCACTGGTCGGGCCGGAGCATCCGCTCTGACACGGAAGTGCTCGTTCGGCGTGCATTGGTCGCTGAAGGTCGGCGTTGCGAGTAGCCTGCCCGACGACCAACTGATCATCTTCGAGGGGCGGCATAGTGGCAGGAAAATTCGAGGTCTACGAAGACCGCGCTGGCAAGTTTCGTTTTCGTTTGAAGGCCAGCAACGGGCAGGTCGTTGCGACCGGCGAGGCGTACGAGACGAAAGCCGCCGCCAAGAAGGGTTGTGAGTCCGTTCAGCGCGCTGCTGACGGAGCCGAGGTCGTCGAGACGGACTCGTAGGTTCAGGCCCACCCTGCCTGGTCGACGGGTCCGGCACCGGAAACATCACCGAGCTGTCTCGCGAGCGTGGACGCTACCGGTCCGTCCGCTTCACCGGCGACATCTACGAGTCGCGCCGCGAGGGATCGGTCGTTTCCAACGCGCAGGCGCAGCCTGTCGGCCGTGGCGCGACCGGCCTTGCGCTGACGTCCATCGTCACGAACGCGTTGCGCTGACGCGGCCCGGTGGACAGCGTGCCGCCAGTAGCGTGAGAGGCATGCGGCCTGCGCAGGAGGACCGGCTCGCCGGCCTTTTTACTGCGAGTGCGACGCGCTCGATCCTGACGGCGGCGTGCCGCGACGTCGGCCTGGACGGCACGGATGCAGTACTCCTTCGGCACGGTGAGAACGCCGTCTACCGCCTCGTCCACCACCCGGTCGTCGCCCGCATCGCGCGGCACGCCGACGTCCCGCGCAGGGAGGTCGTCGTCGCCGCGTGGCTTGCAGATTGCGGCTTCTCGGCTGTCCGGCTGTATGACGGTCCCGAACAGCTGCTGGTGATCGACGGCCGCGTCGTCACGTGGTGGGATCTGATCGTCGAGTCGCCGGAGGGACCGACCTTCGCGGACCTCGCGTCCGTCTTGCGGCGACTCCACGACCTTCCTCCGCCGACCGCCGTGTCGTTGCCGACCTTCGACCCGATGCCGCGAGTCCTCGGGCGACTGACTGCCGCAGGCGCGAGCGTGACCGAGTCCGACCGGGATTTCCTCGCCGGCCGGCAGGCTGAGCTGCGAGATGCCTACAAGTCGCTGTCCTTCGAGCTGGAGCCCGGGCCGATCCACGGTGACGCCCACCTCGGGAACCTCATGCGACGCAAGGACGGGACCGTTGTGCTGATCGATCTCGAAGCGTTCGCGTGGGGCCCGCGCGAGTGGGACGCGTCCGTCTTCGCCGCGGCGTACGCGGTGTTCGGGTGGATGGGGGAGGCCGAGTATCGGCGGTGCGTCGATCGCTACGGGTGGGATCCGCTGACCTGGAGTGGGTTCCCGACCATGCGTGCCATCCGCGAGCTCAACATGACGTCGTGGCTGATGCAGCGGGCCGGCGAGTCGGCCGTCGTCGACGACGAGATCGCGCGCCGGCTCGCCGACCTACGCAACGACGAGCTTCCCCGCCGCTGGCGGCAGCTCTAGCTTCGGCAACCGTTCCGTGACGTACAGGTCGAACTCGCGCAGCGCGGAGGCATCGCCGAACGAGTCGAGCCGGCCGCGGAACTCGTCGAGGTACGTCAACACTCGTTGCGATCGCAGCTGCTCTGCCGTGTCGACGACCCCGCGCGCGACGTGCAGGCCCTCATCCAGCTCTCCACGTTGAATGTGGGCGGTGGCGAGCACCGTCCGGCAGAACGAGAGGCTCCGGACGTAGACGGTCTCCGAGGTGTCGATCGACCGTTGCGCGTGCTCCGCAGCGAGCTGCGGCCGGCCGAGGTCGCGGAAGCAGTGCGCGAACTCGGCGTGCAGCTCCGCGCGGTCGAAGAAGCGCACCCACTCCGGATCGTTGTCCGGGTTGCCGCTGAGCAGCGCCTGCTCCGCCGTTACGAGTGCCGCGGTGCAACCAATCTCGTCACCGGCTGCTGCCAGCGCCCGAGCTTCCATCGCGTGGAACAGAGCCAACGCCGTCGGGGTGGCCTGTCCACGGGCGCCGGCGTGCGCCGCACGAGCCAGCTCGACGGCCCGCTGCGACTGTCCGAGGAAGTTGGCCTGGTGGCTCATCCCGGCGAGGATGCGGCCACCGAGCGCGCGGTCACCCGCGGCCTGGGCGAGGTTGAGTGCGACGGTGAGCAGCCGTTGCGCGCTCCCGTGGCTGCCGATGTCGTACGCCGTCCAGCCGGCCAGGCGCGCGAGTGCGGCGACGGCGGTGAGGAAGTCGCGGCCGACCGCCGAGCACGGCGACGCGCGCCGCGCCAGCGGCAGGGCCTCCGTGGCGAGGCACTGCCCGACGAGCATGCGCGAGTGGCCGCCGCCGTACTGGTAGTCCCACGCCGCGAGCATTCGCGTCGCGCTGCGGATCACCTCGACATCGGTCGCGGCGACGCTTCCGCCTGACGTCCCGCCCTGCGCGCGTGACTCCGGCTCCAGCATCCAGCGCACGACCACGGCCTGCCACGCCTCCGGCGTGACGCCGAGGTTGCCCGGCGCCAGCGGGTCCGTCAGAAGCTCGGACGTCAGCTGCCCGAGCGCCGCCGTGCTGTCGTCGGGGGTGCGGAGCGCGTCGAGATCGAGCCGGGTCGCGACGGCCACCACCGTCGCTGCTTCCGCGGCGGTCACCGGCGCAAGGAGCTCGTCGAGCCCGTGCCCGTAAAGGTGCCGCATCACGCGGCGCGTGCTGGGTGTCGCGTGGGTGGCGGTGCGCTGGCCGGCGGCGAGCCGCTGCAGGTGGCGAACGCTCATGGTCGCCGGTTCCTTCAGCTCGCGGGCGAGCTTCTCGAATGCTTTCGCTTGCTCCTCGTAGGTCGCTTCGCGTTCCTTGATCAGCTTTTCCAGAAGCGTGCGCGGCGCTCGGGCGGATGCGTGACGGTCGTCCTGCATGTGCCCTCCTCGCCGATCGCTTGCTCGGAATCCGCAGCGTACGCAGGCCCACTGACAGAACTGGGCCGATTGCAGAAGTTGGTGCACACCCCCGACGTTGCCGATCGGTGATCAGCGGGCACGGAGAGGTCCGGCTCAGGTCGCTTCGCGGTCGTGGTCCGGTCGTCCTGGTCGCCGTGACCTTTGGTCCATGACTTCAGCAGACATCAACTCGGCGCCCCAACCGGCTACGCCGATCCGCAGCACTCCCACACGACGCACGCTCGGCCAGCTCCTTCCGGAGCGTCCGGCATATGCCCGGCGCTTCTACAGCGTCGCCGAGGTCGCGGAGATTTCCGGCATCTCCTCCGTGACGCTCTACCGCGCGATCAACGCCGGCGAGTTCCCGGCGGTGCGGGTCCGCGGCCGTGTCATCGTCCCTGCCCGCGTGCTCGACGCGCTGATCGAGGGCGCCGTCGATGCGGGGAGCGTCGTCGACGCCGCGTCGTTCGTCGTCACTCGCCGAGAGGACGGCGAGTCATGAGCGTCGGCGTCCTGATCTTCTTCGCCGTCGTCGGTTCGGTGATCTGCGCGAAGGCGCGGGTGCCTGGTGGCGCGGTCGCGTTCGCGCTGATCGGGCTGGTGCTGTTCATCGGCACGCCGGCCGGCGCTGGTCTGCCCGGACTGGTGTCGGACTTCCTGTCGTCCATCAGCGAGGCGTCACAGCCCCTGACCGACGGTGAGGCGGAGGGATGACCGCCCGCGTGCGTGTCCGGCGTCGCTTGACGCGGCGGAGTCAACGCCTGCCGCTTCGGCGGGCTCCGGTGCAACGAACGCGGAGGTCAAGCGTGGGTAGGCCCGGCGACGGGTTCTTGGCGGGACACAGCCGCCGGGCCGATCTCTCGGAGTCCAGGACCGGACAGGAGAGGTCCCGATGGTAGGGCAGCGGGACGTCCTGATCACTGCCCGCGACCGCACGGACACGGCGGCGCGGTTGCGCGAGGTCGAGCCGATGGTGCGGGCGATCTGCCGCGGCCGGCTGGGCGAGGTCGACGGCGATGACGCCGCACAGCGCGCGCTGCTCGGCATCTGGCGGGCGCTGGAGAGCGACCGCGAGATCGAGTCCGTCTGGGGCTACGCGGCGGCGACGGCCCGGTACGAGGTGCTCAACAGCTACCAGGACTTCGCGCGCCGACCGACGCCGACGGACGTCACGGAAGCGACGTGGGTGGCGGCCAACGAGCCGGGCCCGGCCGAGCAGGTCGAGCGGCGGGACGAGACCGCGCACGCCCGGGAGCGGGTCGAGGCGCTGCTGGCGCAGCTGTCGCCGCGCCAGGCCGAGGTGATGCGGGCGAGCGTGCTGGCCGACCGCGGCACCGCGGATGCGGCCGTCGAGCTGGGGATCACCCCCACGGGCGTGCGGGCGGCGCAGGTCCGGGCGATGGCGCAGATGCGCGAGCTGTGTGGGGTGCGGTCGCCCAACCCACAGGCGTTGAACCTGACGTCGGCGGAGCGTGGGAAGCGCGCGTGGGAGGCGGAGAAGGCCCGGCGCGCGGACCGGGATGCTGCCGCTGTTCCCGCCGACGCAGATAGCGATGACGATCCGTTGGCCCACGCGCGGGCCGCGGTCGACGCGCTTCACGAGCGCCACGGTTCGGCGGCGCCGGTGGTCGACGATGTCGCGCCCGATCCGATGGACCGGGCTCGCGCGGCTGTTGACGCCCTGCACGAGGCCATCGGCGACGGGCTCGCGGAGGTCGACCGGCCGCGTGACGTCGTCGAGGACGGCGCGGACTCGATCGTCGCCGATGAGGTCGACGCGAACGAGCGCACCGCGGACACGGCGGGTGCGGCATGAGGCCCGGCATCGCCCGGTGGCATGCGTGCGCGACCGCGAGCCTCGCCGACCACGCCGGGCCGCCATCTGGTGATGCGGGCTCGACCGGCCCACCACTTCTCACGATCAGGGAGCGGCAATGACGATCATGGACGAGCGGGCGGTGTGCACGGCGGAGGGTCGGTGGCGGGACCGGGCCGCGTGTAGGGGTGGAGATCCCGAGCGGTTCTTTCCTGCTGCCACCGCCGGCCCGGAGTACGAGGCGCAGGTGGCGGTGGCGCTGGCGGTGTGCGCCGGGTGCCCGGTTCGGCCCGAGTGCCTGACGTGGGCGCTCGCTCTCCCGTACGGACTGGCCGGCGGGATGACGGAGGAGCAGCGCCGGGACGAGCGAGCTCGTCGTCACGGGCGCCGCCGAACGTGCCGGGCTCCGGAGCGCCCGGCGGGCGGGACCGCGGGCGAGGTCGCCGCCGCCGGACGGGCCGCGATCCGCGCGGGGGCAACGCCCAGGGCGGTGGCGCGGGAGTTCGGGGTGAGCGAGCGCACCGCCGCCCGGTGGGCCGCCCAGGTCCGCTCCACACGCACGAGCACGGGCGCGCAGCGGAGCGGCGCCGAGCGCCGGGCTCCCCTCGCCATGTCAGGGACCCAATCAGTGGAAGGACACGAGGGCAGATGAGTAGGACGAACAGCGGTTTCGAGAACAACGACCGGCACGAGCAGACCGACGGGTCACCGGCGGTGCGCCGGGCCGAGGCGGGTACGGCAGCCTGGCGGGCCGCTCTGGAGGCCCACCAGAACGCCGGGACCGTGGACCACCAGGACATCTACGGGCTGACGCGCGAGTTGGTCGCGACGTTGGGGCCGATCTCGTCACTGATGCGGTTGGTCAGCACGCAGGTTGCCGGCTACGCCGACAGCCTGCCGGACGGGCAGGCCGTTTACGACGACGAGCGCGCCGTCGACCCGCGCGAGCTTCTGGCGCAGGCCGCCGAGGTGCTGGACCTCCTCAGCTCCAAGACCTGCGCCGTGACGCTGGAGCTGAACACCTTCTGGTCGCTGATCGGGCGGATCGGCGTCGAGACCGCCCGCGCCGCGCCGGACAGCGAGGCGTCGCGGTGAACGCGCGCAACGGCTCCAGGGCCGCGCGGATGCGGGTGGCCGGCGGAACAACGGCCGGTGGCGTGGTGGCCGGACTGCACTGCTGGATCGACGGGCACGACGCGCACGTTCAGGCCGCGGTATGGCTGCTGCTCGCGCACGAGGTGTGGCCGCGCCGCGGGGACTTCCTCCGCGCCTGCGTCAACCGCAGCCCGGACGGCGAGTGGTGGATCGACTTCCCCGCCGCGCGTACCGCCTACGAGCACGGCGAGTTCGACGCGGCGTCCTCGACCGAACTCGCGGTCCTGGACCTGGCGATCGCGCTCGGGACGGATCGGTTCCGGTTCCGGGCGATGGGTCCGGGCAACGCCCGTGCGATCGCCACCGCGGTCGCCCACGCGGTCGGAGCCGACCGATGACCGGCGGCTGGAACCCGGAGTCCTGGGACACCGCGCCGTGGGAGCCCGACCGGTGGGCAGACGCCTCCGGAACGACCGAGGCCGGTCACAGCCGGCCGCGCGGTTCGACTGGGCCGGTGGTGGTCCTGGCCGCGGGCGGCGGCGCGGTCGCGGCAACCGCGCTGGGGCTGCTCGTGCTGCTACTCGGCGGGGTCGTCGTCGCCGTGGCCGTGGGCGCGCTGGTGCTGCTCGGCGCGTGCGCCCTGGGCTCGGCGTACCTGCGGGGTGCGCGATGACTCTCCGCCCACCCGTTGATCCCGACCGCGCCGGCGGTCCCACTTGCTTGCTGGACCGGACAGGAGGTCCGTCGTGAATGTGTTCCTGCTACTCGTCGTCGCGGTCGTTGCCGCCGTGCTGTTCTGGCGGCGCGGTGCGTATCCGGCCGCGATCGGGTGCGGCGCGTTCGCAGCACTGGCCGCGTGGACACTGCTGCGTCAGCTCCCGTGGTGGGCCTACGTGATCGCCGTCGTGCTGGCGGTCGGGCTGGGATGGCATCACCTGTCCCGCTCGGCGGCACTGATCACCCGGTGGACCGGGCGCACCCGGCGCAGCTCCGGAACGGCGTCGTCGGCGGCGATCGCCCGCCGCGCGTCGGGGCGCGCGCTGCGCGCCAAGGTGCGCAAGGTCCGCCCCGCGCTGACCGGTCTCGGCCGGTGGGCGCTGATGCGGGTCCCCGTCGTCGAGTACGGGATCGAGCTGTGCCGCACCGGGGTGCAGACGGTGTGGTGCTCGATCGAGGACGTCACGCTCGTGTTCGGCGGGCCGCGCACCGGCAAGACCGGGTGGCTGGCGGGGCGGATCATCGACGCCCCCGGCGCGGTCCTGGTCACCTCGACGCGCACGGACCTGCTCGCGCTGTGCGGGCCGCTGCGAGCGAAGAAGGGCCCGGTGTGGGTGTTCAACGCCGTCGGACTGGGCGGGATCCCGTCGACGGTGACCTTCGACCCGCTGACCGGCTGCACCGATCCGGAGACGGCGGTCGAGCGCGCCACGGACATGATCGGCGCGGTCTCCCACGGCGGGGGTGGGGACCGGGAGTTCTGGGACGCCCAGGCTCGCCGCGCCCTGGCGATGCTGCTGCACGCCGCCGCGCTGGGTGGCTATCGGATGGGGCGGGTCCTCACGTGGGTCGGTGAGCCGGATGTGGCGCGTCGTGAGGTGTCCGCGGCGTTGCAGCGTTCCCCGATGGAGGCCTTCGCCCAGGACGCCGCCCAGTTCTTGGGCACGAACTCGAAGACCCAGACCTCGATCACCACGACGATGACGCTGGCGCTGGGCTGGCTCAACAACCGGGCTGCCGTCGAGGCCGCGGCGCCCGGGCACGGGTTCGACGTCGAGCAGCTCCTGCGGGAGCGGGCGACGGTGTTCCTGCTCGGAGCCGAGGAAGCCCAGGTGGCGCCGTTGATGTGCGCGCTCACCGGGCACATCGCCCGGCAGGCCCGCCAGATCGCCGTGAAGCGTCCAGGCGGGCGGCTCGACCCCCCGCTCGGCCTGTACCTCGACGAGGCGTTCCTGATCTGCCCGGTCCCGCTCGAATCCTGGACGGCGGACATGGGCGGCCGGAACGTCACGATCATCGCGGTCTTCCAGTCTCGGCAGCAGATGATCGACCGCTACGGATCCGCGAAGACCGGACAGATCATGACCAACGCCGCCGCGAAGGTCATCTTCGGCGGCACCGGCGACCGGGACGACCTGACCTTCTGGTCCACCCTCAGCGGCGACCGCGACGAGCCGATCTGGACCACCGACCCGCACGGCCGCGGCCGCTCGCGGACCGTGCGCAGCGTGCCGGTGATGGCCCCGGCACAGATCGCGAACCTGCCCGAGGGCCGGGTGCTGGTCTTCCGCCGCGGGATCAACCCGGTGCTCGGGCGCGCCCGGATGGCGTGGCACCGCCGGGACGTCCGTGCGCTCGCATTCGCTGTTGCGCACCCGGAGCTGGCCGCCCGGCTCGCTCGCTGGGCCGCCACCGGACGCCGATGGTGGGCGTGGGCAACCCGCCCGGTTCGTGTCTGCGCCGCAACGTGCCGGCGGTGGACAAGGTCCACGGGCGCCCGTGCCGGGGCTGCGATCGCTCGATGGGCGCGCGCCCTGCACGCCCGTGGTCGCCGCCTGTTCGCCGGGATCTGGCCGGACACCCGGGGCGTGCTCGTCGACCTGGACCCGCCCACCGTCGAGATCCCGGTGCCCGTCGCGGCCTGGCCCGCGCACACCAACGGTGATGCCCACTGGCAGCGACCCGGCCCCGGAGCCGACACCGGGACCGTTCGGCCGGACGCGCCGACCGACCCCCGTCGTCACCAACCCGGCCCCGCGACCGAGAGCCCGGCCAGCCGTACCGACCTCCCGTTCGGGCAGGCGTGGTGGAACCCGTGAACCGGCCCGACCGATCCCGCACGCACACCCGGCCGCGCCGCGTGGCCGTCACACCTGGAGGTGCCCGATGAACCCGCCCTATGACCGTCCCACGATCGCCGAGGTCGCGGCGCTGACCCGCCGGCTACGCGAGCTGTCCGCGCAAGGCCGCGCCGCCGACCCGGCCGAGCGGGCCGCGTTCCTCGCCGAGAAGGACGCGCTGCTCGCCCGGATCGTCGACGCCGACTCGTCCCTCGACCGGGAGCTGCACCGCCACGGAGCCCAGCTCAACCGGACCGATGGCCCCGACGACGTCGCGTTCGACGCTGACGACTCGCAGTGGTGGCACCCGGGCGGGTCCGCACGGCTGGACCTGCCCCATCCGGACGTGCTCCCGCCCCAGGCGCAGCCGGCCCACGTGGTGGACCCGGCCGAACTGGCCGCGCGCGCTGCTGCGCTGCGCGATCAGATCGGCGTCGACGACGCCGACCCGCGGACGGTGTGGGAGTGCGAGCGACCGGTCGGTCCGGTGCCGTGGTGCACGGTCGTCGACGGCTCGGAGCTGGAGGCTCGGCGTGATCAGCTCGCCCGCTGGCACGACGATGCTCCCGCCGTGGAGCAGGACACCGAGTCGCGCGGCTTCATGGACCCGCCGTACGGCGACTCGGGGTGGTCCCGATGAACCGCCCGGCCGAACCCGCCGGCACCGAGGACGACGGCGCGGAGGTCGCCCGCTCGGTGGCCGGACTCGCCCGCGAGGTCGAGGCACTGCGCCGTGCGGTCGACCCGTTGCTGCCGGTCGGGGACCGGGTCGACGAGTTGGCCGGCTTGCTCGCGCAGGTCACCGACGTCGTCGCGATGCTGTCGGCCCGTCCGGCCGCAGCTCCGGCTCCGTCGTGGCTGATGCTGCCCGACGACGAGCTCGGCGCGCGGCGGCTGCTCGGCGAGCTGACCGCGTGGCTGCACGCGATCTTCCTGCGCTACCCCGACGGCGCGATGGCCCTACCGGAGTGCTGGCTCTACCACCCGGACGTCGTCGAGGAACTCGTGTGGCTGATGCACGCCTGGTGCGCCGCGTACCAGGGCCCGGCCGCGGCGGTGGCGCTGGCCGGGGACTGGCACGAACGGTCCCGGCCCGGGGTCGTGCGACGCATCCGCGGCAGTGCCGGCTCGTGCTCGATCGAGCGGCACCAGACCCGGCCCGGCTGGGACCAGGCCCCGACCGGCGCCGTCGCCGTGCCGGGGCTCGACACGGTGGAGCGGATGGCGCACTGGTGGACGACCGCCCGTGACGACCCCGCACCCGAGCCGGCCGCCCCGCCGACCCGGAACGGGGTACCGATTCGATGACCGACTCTCTGTCGCGCGCTGCGCGCTGGGGGATCTGGCTGCCCGGCCTCGCCGTCGCGGTGGGCGCAGCGGTCGCGACCGCGCACGGCCTCTACGAGGTCGCCCACGCCGCCCGCGTCCCCGCCGGGATCGCCTGGCTCTACCCGCTGATCACCGACGGGCTCGCCCTGGTCGCCTACGCCGCCACCGCCCGGCTCACCGGCTCCGGGGCTCGCTATGCGTGGGCGGTGGTGGTGCTCGCGGCGGGCCTGTCCGGGCTGGCGCAGGCCGCGTTCCTTGCGTCGGGATCGGCGGTCGACGCATCGCCGCTGCTGCGGTTCGGCGTCGGCGCGTGGCCCGCCGTCGCCGCCGCGATCGTGGCGCACCTGCTCTACCTGCTCGCCACCGACAGCCCACCGGCAGACGAGCGGGCCGAGCCGTCCGACGTCCAATCGCCGCTGTACAACCCGGGCGATGTACAGCCGTTGAACGGCACTCCGGTTGCCGGTCCAGGTGTACAGCGTCCGGCCGCCGTCCAGCCTGCCGCCGACACTCCGACTCTCGCGGCCCGGCCGGTTGAACAGCGCGCCGCTCGGCCAGGGCCGTCCCCGGCCCGCGATCGAGCGTCGGCGGCCGCGACGCGGCACGCCCAGCGCCACGGCGCGCTCCCGACCGTCACCGATCTTGCCGCACTCGCCGAGGTCTCCCGGGGAACCGCAGCCGCCGTCCTGCGAGCCCTCCGAGCGCAGCCGACACCCCTACATCTGATCCACACCACCCAGCCCGACGACGCCGACAGACCCGACGCGAGGACCCAGCCATGACTACGACGACCCGAACCACCTACGCCAGCAACCCGAGCGAGCCGACCACCAGAACGAGACGACGGACGGCCGAGCACTACTCCAGACGGACGAACAAGAACAACGAGCACGAGCGACAAGCCACAAGATCAGAGCGACCACACCTTTGCATCGTGATCAACTGGTGCGGGTCGGCCTCCGGCCGACCGGAACCGGCGCTCCGCGCGGTTGATCTTGCAGGTGCCTCGCTCATGATCGTTTCGACCCGAGTGGGGTCGTCATGGTGCTGAGCGTGGCGTCCGGCTACAGCCCGGATTACCTGCTGAAGGAGGTCGCGACCGGTCGGGAGAACTACTACACCGGCGCGGTCACCGAGGGCGAGCCCCCGGGGCGATGGTGGGGCGCCGGCGCCGAGAAGCTCGGCCTCACGGGGCTGGTGGAGGCGCAGGACATGCGCGCGGTCTACGAGCGGTTCCTCGACCCGCGCGCCGAGGGGTTCAGCGACCCCGAGAAGTGGGACGACGTCGACACGCTCGGGCACGCCGGCCGCAAGTACAAGACCGAGGAGCAGCTGTACGCCGCCGCCGTTGAACGCGAACCGAACGCCACCGGTGAACGGCTCGCTGAACTCCGTACAGAGGCCGGGAAGAAGGCGCGGCACAACGTCGCCTTCTTCGACCTCACGTTCAACGTCCAGAAGTCGGTGACCCTCGTTCATACGGCATTCGAGGCGCAGGAGACCGCCGCACGGAACGTCGGTGACGAGGAGACCGCGGCGGCGTGGGCACAGTTCCGGACCGCGGTGGAGGACGCGATCTGGGCCGGGAACAACGCCGGGCTGGCGTACTTCGCGGAGAAGGCCGGCTACACCCGCACCGGGCACCACGGCGGCGAGGCCGGCCGGTGGGCCGACGCCCACGGCTGGACCGTCGCGAGCTTCCTGCAACACGACTCGCGCGAGCACGATCCGCACCTGCACATCCACAACGCGTTGCTCAACCGCGTGGAGGACCCCGACGGGGTGTGGCTGACCATCGACGGCCAGTCGCTGTACCGGTGGCGCCCGGCCGCGGCCGCCGTCGCCGAACGCACGATGGAGGAACACCTGAGCCACGCGCTCGGGGTGCTGGTCGCCACCCGGCCGGACGGGAAGGCCCGGGAGATCGTCGGCGTCGTGCAGGAGGCGATGGACCTGATCTCGACCCGACGCCACCAGGTGACCGCGAAGACCCAGGAACTCGTCGACGCCTACGAGCAGCGCTACGGCCGCGCGCCGAACGGTCTGCAGCGCGAACGGCTCGCCCAGCAGGCCACCCTGTCGACCCGGGCGGCGAAGTCGCACATCGGGGAATCCCGCAACGAGCTGCTGGACCGGATCGACGAACGCATCCGCGCCGACATCGACGGCGGACTGGCAGGGGTCGCGCACACCGTGCTCGGCGCCCGCCCCGACGCGGTGGCCGCGCAGGAGTGGTCACCGCAGGCGGTGATCGAGGTCGCGCTCGAACAGGTCCAGTCCGCGAAGGCCGGCTGGACCAAGGCCGACCTGACCAGCGCGATCAACACAGCGCTGCCCGACCACCTGGGCATCACCGACGGGCGCGACATCGGGCAGCTGCTCGACTCGCTCACCGACAAGGCGCTGGACTACGCGACGACGCTCGACCAGGCGCGGCCCGGCGACGAGCTGCTGCCCGCCGAGCTGCGCCTGGACAACGGCGACTCCTCCTACCAGGCGCCGGGATCGCGGCTCTACGCCACGCCGGAGCACGTCCGCACCGAACGCGCCCTCGTCGCGGCCACCGCATCCGGCGGGGCCGCGGCGCTGCCACACCCGGTCGCGGACCGGTTCCTGCGCTCCCTGGCCGAGTCCGGGATCGACCTCGGACCCGACCAGGCCGCCGCCGTGCGCGGCGTGCTCACCTCCGGCGCCCGCGTCGAGACCCTGGTCGGGCCGGCCGGGACCGGCAAGTCGTTCGTCGTCGGCACCATCGCGCGGGCCTGGAGCGACGCCGACGTGCCGGAGAGCGGCGCGCGGAGGGTGTTCGGGCTGGCCACCTCCCAGATCGCGACCGAGGTCCTCAAGTCCGAGGGCCTCGACGCGAGCAACGTCGCGGCGTGGCTCGCCGCGCAGCGCCGCCTCGCAGCCGGTGCCGGTGCCGCCGGCCCGCGCCCGATCGACGCCGACCAGGCGTGGCGGCTTGGTGCCGGGGATCTGGTCGTGGTCGACGAGTCCGCGATGACCGACACCGCCGCGCTCGCCGCGATCCACAGCCACGTCGACAGGGCGGGCGCGAAGCTGCTGCTCGTGGGCGATCACCGTCAGCTGGCCGCGGTCGGCGCCGGCGGCGCGATGGACCTCGTCGCCGCGAGCGGCGCCCGCTACGAACTCGCCGAAGCCCGCCGGTTCAACCAGGAGTGGGAACGCGGCGCCTCGCTGCGGCTGCGCGACGGCGACGAATCGGTGCTGCGCGAGTACCACCAGCACGGCCGGCTGCTCGACTCCGGCACCCGCGACGAAGCGGAGGCGTCCGCCGCGGCCGCGTGGCTGGGCGACACCCTCGCCGGCCGCCGCTCGCTGCTGGTCGTCGACACCAACGAGCAGGCCGCGCGCGTGTCGTCCGCGATCCGCGCGGAGCTGGTCCGGCTGGGCCAGGTCCAGGAGTACGGCGTGCAGCTGGGGTTGCAGGGCACCTACGCCGGCGTGGGCGATCTCGTCGAGGCCCGCAAGCTCGACTGGACCCTCGCCGGGTACGAGGGCAACCCGCGCGGGGCGATCAACCGCGAGCACTACCGCGTGCAGGCGGTCCGCCCCGACGGCGGGCTCGAGGTCGCCGTCATCACCGGCCGCACCCCCAATGGCGACGTGCTCGGCGAGCGGCTCGTCCTCCCGCCTGCCTACGTCGCAGGGCACCTCGCGCTCGGCTACGCCTCCACCGTCCATGCCGCGCAGGGCGGCACCGTCGACACCACCCACACGATCATCTCCGGCCGCACCGGCCCGGCCGGGCTGTACGTCGGGATGTCGCGCGGCCGCGACGCGAACACCGCGCACGTCGTCACCCGCTCCACCGTCGACGACCCGGCCCGCGGCGACGAACGCCACGAGCTGCACCGCGACCCGATCGCTGTGCTCGCCGGCCAGCTCTCGGACCGCGACCCGCTCAGCACCCGATCCGCGGTGGCGATCGCCGAGGAGTCCACCGCCGTCGCCGGTTCGGCGCAGACGGCGGGGGAGCGACTCGCTGACGCCGCGCACATCGCGGCCACTGCCCGCACCGTCGGCTGGCTCGACCAGCTCACCGCAGCCGGGCACCTCTCACCCGACCAGCGGGCCCGGATCGCTGCCGAGGACGGCGCCCCGTCGCTGGCACGGGTCCTGCGCCGCGCCGAGCTCGCCGGGCAGGACCCGCACCAGCTGCTCCTCGACGCCGTCGCCGAGCGATCGCTAACCGGCGCGAAGAACACCACGAACGTCCTGCACGCCCGGATCACCGACGGCAACACCCGCCGCTTCGACCCGGTCGGCACCGCGTGGGCGGACTGGACGCCACGCACCGGTGACCAAGAGTGGGACACCTACCTCGACACGCTCGCCGCCGCAGCGGACCAGCGAACCGCCGAGCTGGGCCGCGTCGCAGCGAAGGACGCGACCGCGTGGGCGGTCGAGGCGCTCGGCGCGGTGCCCGACGACCCGCGCGAGCGCGAGAACTGGCAGCAGCGCGCCGGAGCGATCGCGGCCTACCGCGAACTGCGCGGCCACGACGACCCCGCCGACGCGCTCGGTCCGGCTCCCGCGCCCGGGCAGGTCGAGGCCTACGCCGCCTACCGCAACGCCTGGCGCGCTGCTGGCGGTCCGGACATCGACCGTGCCGAGCACGAGATGTCGGACGGGTTGCACCGCATGCGGATCATCGCCTGGGAACGCGAGAAGGCGTGGGGGCCGCGCTACGTCGGCAACGAACTCGCCGGCACCCACCAGGCCGCCGACCAGCACCGCCGCACCGCTGCGCTACGCACCGCCGAAGCCGAAATCGCTACCGACCCGGCCGAGCGGCACCGGCTGCAGACCGAAGCCGCCCAAGCCGCCGCGCTCGCCACGACCCTCGACGCCCGAGTCATCGAACTGGAGGGTCTTGACGACGCCCGCGCCGCATTCCTGGCGCACAGCGCGGCAACCCGCGCCAACGCCGAGATCTCGGCCTTCATCCTCGCCGATCGGCACGCCGACGAGGAGCCCGAGCAGCGGGTCACCGCGCAGGAATGGCTGGAGGCTGACAACGCTGCCCGCGCCGCTGAGGACGGGCACCGGGACATCACCGAACTCGACCTCGAACCCGATCGTCATGCTGTGCGCGTCGACGACCGGGAGTCGCAGGTCGCGACCGCCGTGCCCGACATCCGCGAGGTAGCCGCTGCCGAGCCGCGTCAGACCCGCGAGGACGTCGTCCGTGAGGCGAGTGCCCAGGACACAGCCGACTCGATCGCCCGTGCCCGCCGCTCGCTCGCCGAGATCGAGGCCCGCCAGGTGCTCGACGCCCATACCAACGAGGACGAACGCTCCACCGAGCTGACCCGATGGGCCGTCGATGATGCCGACCTCGCCGAACACATCGACCAGGACCAGGCCGCCGTGCTCGAGCCGGCGGAGTACACCGGCTAATGGTCAGCCTGTAGGTATCGCCCGGCGACGATCGCCCGGGACCTCGGGTCCGGCGGCGAGCTGGGCGATCTCCCGCAGATGACAGCGGTACGCCTCACGGTCCACCATCGAGATGCGGGCGCCCTCGCCGTCCCGCACTGGCGCCAGCAGCGCCGGGTCGTCGACGACGCCGAGCAGCCAGCCGAACGCAACTCGCACCCCGTGGCAGTAGTGGCGCTCGTACTCGCTCGCGATCCGCGTGGCCCACTCCTCGACCGGCATCCGGTCGCCGACGGCGATCGCGTGCCCGTCCCACCACGCTGGGCCCGGATAGGTCTCGCCCTCCGCGATCGCCGAGGCGACCCGCATGTCCCCGCGGGCCGCGGCCTCCGTGGGTAACCCGCGGAGGATCAGCGGTCCACGCGTCTTCTCGCCCAGCCAGCCGCCCAACCAGTCCAGACAGGCCCACGCCCCTAACACCTCCGGCGACTTTGTCCGCCCGTACAGCCTCAGGAGGAAGCCCTCCATGCGCACGACCGCCGGTCGCGGCGGTCGTACCCACTCCGGCACCGTGCTCAGCATCCTCATGGGCACCAGTGTGCGCCCGACCACCGACAGCATTCGTCCGCGCGACCGGCCGCGGGCTCCGCCCGCGAGCCGGGCGAGCAGCCGGAGCTGGCTGGGAGCTGCGGCGGCCCCTCGGCCGAAATCGTCCACGTCGCGCCGGCGGCGTCAAGGGCGCCTACGGCGTCGCTCCGCGATTTGCACCCTTGACCCCGCCGGCGCGACGAGCAGAGCGGCCAGGACGAGGGGGCCGGGGAGGACTGGCCGCACAATAACGAGCGCGACGTACGCATGTCGAGGTGCGCTCTCGTAGCGGCCGCAATCGAGCAGCGGCACTTCCCGGGAGCGAAGTTCTTGTGGTTGAATGGTTCATGTCTTCGTCAGCGGAGTCGTCGTCTGCATTTGAGCACGGTCGGCAGGGTTGTCGTGCATGCTTCGGAGATTCGGATCTTCCCTGGAACAGTGAAGTGACGAAGGAGTTCGTGGTCGGTAAGAAGCATTGGCGTCTGCGGGCAAACCCCGGCTACTGGGGTTCATCGGCTCCCGATATTCTCGTGCTTGGCTTCTCCAAGGGGCCGAACCAGGACAAGAAGATCGCCGATGGTGCCAGGTTCGAGGACATCCCGTTCGCTGAGATGCGTAACGACCTGCGGAGATTGCTTGCAGCTGCGGGCCTCGTCGATTCCAATTTGGACATCGACTCCCTCTTCTTGTCGACCGAACCGCACTTCGGCTTCGCATCGTTGGTCCGATGCTCGGTTTCAATATGGGGCAAGAATAGTCGAAAGCAACTTGACTGGATCGGCACGGGTGGAAATGTTATTGGTCAGACCATCGCTGCTGCGCCCGCCTTCGTAACCGAATGCGTCGCCCGGCACCTGAAGGCTGGACTTCCAGAGTCGGTGAAGCTGGTTGTCATGCTGGGCTCAGCGAAGGAGAACGTCCGGAATATCATGATGGTGTTGGACGGGAAGCCCTTCAACTCAGGCCCAGCGATCCACTACGCCTACCGGGCGCTGGGCCGCACGGTCGTTCATCTGCCGCACCCCGCTGGCGGCAACCGAGACAGCATCAAGGCGTTCTGTGACGGTACGAGTGAGATCCCGCGGGATGAGGGCACACTCGAATGTCGACGGCAGGTGCTACCCGCGATCATCGCCGCGTTGGGATGAGGCCCGTGAGCGGCCAGGTAGTCGCTGCCGAAGTGGGGGCGAGGAGCGCGACCGCGAGATGGCGGATGCGGCAGGCTGGCCAACCATGTCGTTAGCAGAGATGCAGATCTCAATCAGTCTCTCCGATATCGTGACCTGGGCGCCGATTGCGATAAGCGTACTTGCATTGTATTACAGCAGGAAAGCCTTCCGGTATCAGGTTGTTCAGAAGCGTCGCGAGCACGTAGCTATCGTGAACCTTCGATACTTAGTGGCGAGTGACTCGGAGACCCGATGGCGCACCTCCGACTCGTCACCTGGCGTTGTGATAAGTAATCCGGCCGAGGCCCCTCTTAATATGGCAGATCTAAGATACTATGACAGGAGATTCGGGCGATTTCAAGACAACATAGTCCTGCGAGGTATTCGCCAACACACTCAGAGGTACGCTGGCATAGGAAACATGCTGGCGGAGCGTCGCGAGGCTGAGCGTAGAGTAGTCGAAATCCTGATAGATCGCCACCGAGCCCGGCAGGATCTCCCACTTACCGAGCGAGTCTTCGACAAGTTCCTCTACTTGGTATTCGACAGCTATTATTCATTTCGTAATCGGCTGTCGCAGTTCAAGATGCGAAACATTTTCCGACCCACTCGGATGCGCGGCAAACGCGGACGTCTAGTTGTAGCTGAGATGTTTCTAATGGACGAGGCCGGTGAGGAGTGGTATGTCAATATCGAGCGGGAAAGACTCAGGGTTCCTCGTAGCGTTCTGCCTCGATTCCTGTTCATGACAGCCTATCGCCTCCGATTGATCGGCTACCCCTTCTGGTTAGATTGGGGTTGGAGTCGATGGGTCGGCTATAGTTTGTGGTTCATGAATCTTGTCCTCATAAGTGATCACTACGTCAACGGGGGCCGGCTTCTCGCCGACGGTCTATCCATGATGTCCGCGACACCCAGTTGAAACTAGTGCTACGAGAGGTGTAGTGCATAAGCCGTAGAAACCGACGCAGCATTTCGTCCGGTTCCTCCATTCGATCGATCGATTGCCCGATCCCGCGAAGGCTCCCCTGAACTGTCAATGCAGGTAGGGACGCTGGGCGACGCAGCGAGCTTCACACTCGAGCGGTCTCCGGATCGAGCGCGCCGTCGCTGATCGAGCCGCTAACCTTGAGTATGTGCGGATCGCGGTGATCGGGGGTGGGGTCGTCGGCATGGCCACGCTGGCGGCGTCGGTGGGCGCTGGTCACGCCACCATCTGCTACGAGCCCGGGCCGGTCATGGGCGAACGTTCGGCAGGCTCGACGCGCATTTTCCGGGTCGCCCATTCTGACTCGCAGCTGGTGCGGGCCGCACGAACAGCTCGGGACGCATTCGAGCGATGGAGCGGCCTCGCCGGCCCCCCGATGTTGGTCAACAGGGGATGCGTCATCACGGGTACCGACGTGGCCGATCGAGCCGCGGCGATGGCCGCGGCGGGAGCGGACTATGAGCTGATCGATGCCGGATCCGACCAGTTGCGCATCCCGGTGGTCGACGCACCCGCGGTGACACTTCTCGACGTCGGGGGCGGGGTCGTGAACGTTAATACTGCAACGGCACTTCGGCGTGTCGTGAGAGGCTGATGCCTGTCCGGCGGTGATGATCACCGCGTGGTGGATCTTGCTGGGTGGGTCGCGTCGTTGGATGCGGTAGTAGAGCTGATCGCGGGCCGGTTCGGTCGGGTCGAGCCGCGGCGGCGGGTCGGTGCGTATCTCCGTGGGCTGCTCGCCGGGTCTGGAGCGCAAGAACGGTTGGACGTTGGCCGAGCATGCCGGTGCGGTGTCCCCGGACGGGATGCAGCGGCTGTTGCGTACTGCGGAGTGGGATGTCGACGGGGTGCGTGATGACCTGCGCGGATACGTGCTCGACGAGCTCGGGGACTCGTCCGGGGTGTGGATCGTCGATGACACCGGGTTCATCAAGAAGGGTGTGCGGTCGGCCGGGGTGCAGCGGCAGTACACCGGCACCAGCGGGAAGATCGACAACTGTCAGCTCGGGGTGTTCCTCGCCTACGGTTCCGCGCGCGGTCGGGCGCTGGTGGACCGCGAGTTGTATCTGCCGAGGTCGTGGACCGAGAACCGTGATCGGTGCGCGGGCGCCGGTGTCCCGGCCGAGGTGGAGTTCGCGACCAAGCCGCAGCTCGCGTTGGACATGTTGGCTCGCGCGTACGATGCCGGGGTCCTTCACGGGTGGGTTACCGCGGACGAGGCGTTCGGGCAGAACCGGAGCTTCCGGGCCTGGTTGGCCGCCCGGGGGGTGCCGTTCGTGCTGGCCACCCGCAGCGACGACCTGTTGACCTGCCCCGACGGGCGCCGCCACGCCGCCACCGACCTCGCCGCGCTGGCCGGGGCAGGCGCGTGGGAGCGACGCTCGGCCGGTCCGGGTGCGCACGGTGAACGGCTCTACGACTGGGCCGTCCTCACGCTGACCGCGACCGCGAAGACCGACGGACTCCCCGACGGGTGGGGTCACTGGCTACTGGTGCGCCGCCAGATCGACCCGGAACCAGGCAAGGATCCTGAGCTGGCGTTCTACCGCTGCGCCGGCCCCGCAGCGACGCCGGTGCCGGAGCTGATCCGGGTCGCCGCGGCCCGCTGGGCGATCGAGGAGTGCTTCCAGACCGCGAAGAACGAGGCCGGTCTGGATCACTACCAGGTTCGCGGCTACCGAGCCTGGTACGCCCACATCACCCTGGCGATGCTCGCCGCCGCCTACCTCGCCGCCACCCGCGCCCAAGAGGCCAAAAAGGGGGACCTGGACCCGGTCACGACGGCCTGATCCCGTTGAGCAGCAACGAGATCCGCCACCTGCTCGCCAAACTCGTCCTCGCCCCCGTCGTCTGCGTGAGGAGCGCGATCCACTGGTCGAACTGGCGCCGAGGCCGCCAATACGAGGCCCGCGTCTGTCACTACCGCCGTCGCGGCCACCGTCCTCCGTGACCCGAACTGCCGTTGCAGTATTAACGCTTTACGCGATCACCTCACCGCCAAGGCCGGTCGTGCGGTCATCCACGAGCCGGTGTTCGCGCTCGGGATCTCGGCGGCCGGCACCGCGGTCGTCACGAGTGCCGGTGGCGTGGCGGAGTTCGATGCCGTCGTCCTGGCGGCCGGGGCAAGCACGTCGCATCTCGCGGCACAGGTCGGCATCTACACGCCGCCGCTGCTCGCGCACCACGTCCGGTTCACGTTCGCCGTCGACGGGTCGGGGTGGCAGTCGTGGATCGACAAGCCGGCGGATGGGCTGAGCACGTATCAGCACGAGGCCGGCCCGGGCCGGTGGGCCGTTGGGGGGCAGGTCGACGCGGTCGAGGTCGCGTGGGAGCGGGGGCGTGAGTCGGCCGTAGCTGCGTCCCGGCGAGTGATCGCCGACTACGCGGCTCGCTTCCTTACCGTGCGGCCGGAGATCGTCGACAGCCTGTACTGCACGACCGTCCCGAACCTGGGTGACGGTGTCGAGTTCCGGCGCAACGGCCCGATCCTCGCCGTGTACGGCGACAACCTGATGAAGTTCGCCCCGGTGCTCGGCGAGGCGCTCGCGGAGGCGGCGGTGTCGGGGACGACGCCCTCCGTCGCGTCACTGGCCCAAGATCGAACATGACACGGTTCGTGACACGAAATCGGGCCACCCAGCGACGTCGACGACGCTCCTGAAGCATCGCCTGCGAGCATCGACGCAGGTGAGAGCTGTAGGGCGCTGCTCCGAGTTCCCTCATAACCCGTCAGGTCGTCGGTTCGAACCCGACTCGCCCCACTTTGCGCTGCTCAGCGTGTTGCTGTGCGTCCGAGACTCATATCCCAGCCGGGACTGGCAGGACGTGTGTTCACCCAGCCGCGACGGTCTCCCCGCAGGTGTCGGGAGAGCTGCCGGTGATCGGTGGCGGTCGTGTTGAGGCTGGTCGTGTGGGAGGTAGTCACTACGCTGGCGTCATGAGTGCCGAGCGGGACGAGCTGCGGGACCTGGTCGAGCAGCTGCCGGAGGAGGACCTACCGGCAGCACTGGCTGACGTCCGTCGGCACGCGCGTCGGTCAAGTCCCGGGGCGTGGTGTTTGAGCGGCGTTCGGGTGATCTTCTGTAGTTGTCAGGCGCTGAGTGCGGGGATGTCGCTGGTGGGGACCTCCTCAGGGGTCGCGGCGGGGTCGGGGACAGTGGTGAGGCGGGCGCGTTTGAGGACCTCGAGTCCGAGGTAGCGGCGGCCCTCGATCCACTCGTCGTGCTGCTCGGCGAGCACAGCACCGACGAGGCGGATCAGGGCGTCCCGGTTGGGGAAGATCCCGACCACGTCGGTCCGGCGGCGGATCTCCCGGTTGAGTCGCTCCTGGGGGTTGTTGGACCAGATCTGGCGCCAGATCTCCTTCGGGAAGCCGGTGAACGCGAGCACGTCCGCCCGTGCCGCGTCGAGGTGGGCGGCCACCTTCGGCAGCTTCTCGGTGAGGGTGTCGAGCATCCGGTCGAACTGCACGTGCACGCTCGCGGTGTCGGGCTGGTCATAGACCGAGTGCAGCAGCGCCCGCACCCACGGCCAGGACGCTTTCGGGGTCGCAGACATCAGGTTCGCCGCGTAGTGGGTGCGGCACCGCTGCCAGGCCGCTCCGGGCAGGGTGGCCCCGATCGCCGCGACCAGCCCGGCGTGCGCGTCGCTGGTCACCAGCGCGACCCCGCTCAGGCCGCGCGCGGTCAGGTCGCGGAAGAACGCCAGCCAGCCGGCGCCGTCCTCACCGGAGGTGACCTGCAGGCCGAGGATCTCCCGGTGCCCATCAGCGTTCACCCCGGTCGCGACCAAGGCGTGCACGTTGACCACCCGCCCGCCCTCACGGACCTTGAGCACGAGCGCGTCCGCAGCCACGAAGGTGTAGGGGCCCTGATCGAGCGGGCGGGACCGGAACTCGCTCACCTGGGCGTCGAGCTCGGCGGCCATCACACTGACCTGTGACTTCGACAACCTCGTGATCCCGAGGGCGTCGACGAGCTTCTCCATCCGTCGGGTGGACACCCCGAGCAGGTAGCAGGTCGCGACCACGGTCGTGAGTGCACGTTCGGCGCGGCGGCGCCGTTCCAGCAGCCAGTCCGGGAAGTAGTTTCCTTCGCGCAGCTTCGGGATCGCCACGTCCAGGGTGCCGGCGCGGGTATCGAACTCGCGGTGGCGGTAGCCGTTGCGCACGTTGGTGCGTTCCGGGCTGGACTCGCCGTAGGGGGCGCCGCAGACCGCATCGGCCTCCGCGGACATCAGGGTGTTCATGAACGTGGTCAACATCGATCGGAGCAGATCCGGCGACGCGGACCCCAGCTGCTCGTGCAGGAACCGGGACGGGTCGATACTGGACGGAGCGGTCATCGCGTGGTTCTCCTGTCGGACTGTGGTAGGTCTTCAAGAAGATCACGCGGTGGCCGCCCTACTCGTCTACGCCACGCCCCTCACCTGCGGGGCCTGCCGTACACCACTCTGATGGACGCCACTCGCGCGTCCGGCGCGCGAGCGTCGGTGGCCCCCGGCGTTCTTCGGCGCCGGTCGCGCGGAGCGCAGCGACGTGGCTGACCGGACGGACGAGATCCTGCGCGAGGGCTTCGGCCGCCCGGCGTGATCGTTTGCGATACCGGTCCGATCGTTGCCGCGGCACTTCAGGGTGACGATCGCTACCACGAGTGCGTCGAGCTGTTCAGCGGGCTTCATCTCGCCGGCCATGCACTGCTGGTCCCGGGGACCGTTGTCGCGGAGGTCGGGTACATGCTCGCGCGCGAGTCCGGCGCGGAGGTGGAGGCGCTGTTCTTGACGGCGGTGGCCGACGGGGACTTCGAGCTGGTCGACCTCACGACGGCGGACCTGCGCCGTGCTGCCCAGCTGGTGCGGACGTACGCCGACATGCCGTTGGGCACCACGGACGCGACGGTCATCGCCGTCGCGGAGCGTCTGGGTGTGCGCGAGGTGGCGACTCTGGATCGCCGCCGCTTCAGTGTCGTGCGGCCGGGCCACGTCGAGGCGTTCACGCTGCTTCCGGCGTGATTGGGTCGGTTCGGTCCGACCGCTGTCGTTCACCCTCCGGTGGAGTCGCGGCGCAGGATGTCTCCGGATCGCTCGGCCAGATCGTGCTCCGCCGAGAGAGTGCCTGTGCTGGTGAATTGTCGGGGCGCCGGAGGCTCTGGCTCGGCGAGGTTGGCGAGGAGGATCTCCTTCAGCGCGGGAAGCCGCGTCTCGGGGACCGCGTCGTGGAGTCGATGCAGGTCTTCCCTGTTGGTCACGCGATCAGTGTTGCACCACGGGGGAGAGTCATCAGCCGCTGATGGTGGGTGCCGCGCGAGCGGCCGTGCATGAGGTGGTGGCCGCGTTGCGGTCATGATCAGCCCCACGGGAATCCCCACGCTTACTCCGTCGAACCGTGGCTGAGCGCCGAACTCCGTTGATGATCGACTCGGTCAGTGGCCAGCATGAACGACCTCGGCCGATCACACGCACGGTGGTTGATCGGGGAGCCGCCGGGTCGTCGGTTCGAACCCGACTCGCCCCACCACCTCTACCAGCGCAAACAGGGTTCGATGTCTCGGTGGCGCGGGCCCGTTGAGGCTGGCGCGGAGAATCTGCTCCAACGCGGGGGGCCGGGTCTCGGGGACGGCATCCGGAGTCGGTGCACGTCCTCCCGACTGGTCGTGCGTCGAGTGTCCCACGCTGGAACGTCGTTGACGTGAGAGTGCGTCGTGCCTGTGCCGACGTGCGCCGAAGGCGGCGAGGTGGCCGGCGTTCTCGGCCCTGGTGACCTAGCCAGCTAGCCGGCTGGGAGTCCAAGTGTCGCCAGCGCTGCCCGGCTGAGCTCGGCGTGCAGGGTCGGGTAGTGCTGAAGGCGCTGAATCCGGGCGCAGTCGTCGATGACTGTCTTGGCCGTCGTGACCAGCGACGCCGCGACGGCGTCCGGAAGGTCGGGCCGCGCGATCGACAGCCAGCGCTGCCACTCCGCGATGTAGTCGGCCTCGATCCGGTCGAACCGCTCCCGCGCTGCGTCGGGCAGGTACAGCCGTTCGGTGAGCCACACGGCGAGCAGTTCGCTCGCCTCGATCGCGACGCGGACGTGGCCCCGGACGAGCACCGCCAGGACGTGCTCGTCCGGGCACGGCGCGTGTATGGCGCGTGTCATCTCCAGCGCTAGCCATTCGTGGAGTCGGTTCACCGCCGCGACGAGAAGGTCGGCCTTCGTGTCGAAGTAGCGGTAGAGCGCCGGACCGACGATGCCGAGCTGGCTGCCGACCTCGTCGTTGCCGACACCGCCGAACCCCTTGTCGCGGAACGCGCGTGCCGCGGCCCAGATGAGCTGCTCGCGGCGCGCGATGGGGGTCCGGTCGACCTGGACGGGGGCAGGTGGGTCCGCGGAGGGCACCCCTGGGGGCGCGTCGATGACCCGCCGGGCTGCCGCGATGAGCTCTCCGGCCAGTCGCGGGCGGGGCAGTGGGCTGTCGTAGAGGCCGTGCCCGGAGACGATGCTGACGAGGACCCATCTGCGGATGTCGATGATGTCGTCGCCGAGGTCGGGGCGGTCGTGCCGGAGGAACAGCTCGTCGAGGGTCGCGGCGATCCACCGGGTCTGCCGGCGGACCAGGCGGTAGTCCTCGTCGGCGAGGTGGCGTGCCTCGCGCTGCCACAGCAGCGACAGCCTGCGGCTGTCCAGCGCGGCGTCGGTGACGGCGGCGAGGTCGGCGACGGAGTCGCGTGTCTGTGCCGGCCGCTCGGCGAGGGTGGTGAGCGTGTCGATGACGTGCTGCTGGTCCTCCCGCACGACGTGGGCGAGCAGGGCCTGCTTGTTCCGGTAGTGGCGGTACAGGGCCCGGGCGGTGATGCCGCTGGCCTCGGCGATGTCGTCCATCCGCACGGCGTGGAACCCGCGGACGCTGAAGAGTTCCCCGGCGTGCCGGGCGATCTCGGCCCGCCGGTTGGCGGGACGGGACCTGCGGGCAGGCGGTGCCGGTGCGGCGGCAGCGTCCACGGGCTGTCGCCTCCTCTCCACCTATCCGCGCATCGTATCGGCCGGGATCCGGTGGCGGTCAGGCGCCGGACGAGCCCGGCTCCCCGGTGCGCCCGACGACGGCGGTGGTGACGACCGCCTTCGACCGTCCCTGGACGAACTCCTCGAGCGTGGTGATGTTGCAGGCCATGTAGAGGGTGTCGAGATCGTCGCCGCCGAAGGCGCACGCGATGGCCTGGGCCCCGGTGACCGGCACCTTGTCGGTGATCTCGCCGCCCGCGACGACGCGGTAGAAGCCGCTGTCGTCACCGGTGGTGAGAGCGTTGCCGAACCACACCCCGCCGTCGGCGTCCAGCGCGATGCCGTCGGGGTGCAACGACTCCGGGAGCTGCGCCCAGACCCGCTGGTTCGTGGGCGTGCCGTGCGCGTCGATGTCGTAGGCGGTGATGCGGTGACCGAACTTCTCGGCCAGGAGCAGCACCCCGTCGGGCGAGAGGGCCATGCCGTTGGGGAACACCACGTCACCGGCGACACGGTGCACGGTGCCACTCGGGTCGACGTGCGCGAGCGCCGTCGGCCTGGGTTCCTCGGATCCGATGTGGAACCCGAAGTTGCCGACGTAGGCGTGCCCGCCCGTGGTGACGAGCATGTCGTTGCCCGGCCCGCCCGCGAGGGCGCCGAGGTCGGCGTACGGGCTGAGCGTGCCGTCCGGGGCGATGCGGACGACGGTGGCGTCGGACTGCGAGACGACCAGCGTCGAGCCGTCGGCCAGGAAGCCGAGGCCCGCGGGTGCGCCGGGGATCTCGGCGACCGCCGTGGACGTCCCGTCGGCGGCGAACCGCAGCACCGAGCCCGCGAAGAAGTCGCTGGCCCACAGCGCGCCGTCGTGCCAGCGGAGGCATTCGAGGAACTGGTGGCCCGAGGTGAACTCGGTGAGGGGGTGCAGCTTCATCGTCGGACTCCGATCGGTCGGTGACTGGTGGGCTCGGCGTCCGCGCGGGTGAGCTCGCGGAGCCGGAACTTCTGGACCTTGCCGCTGGCGGTGCGCGGCAGCTCGTCGACCAGGAGGAGGCGTTCGGGGCGCTTCTGGCGGGCCATCTGCCGGGCGGCCAGCCACTCGACGAGCTCGGGCAGCGTGATGCCCGCGCCGGGTGCGGGTACGACGACCGCGCAGACGAGCTCGCCCAGTACCGGGTCGGGCGCCGAGACGACGGCGGCGTCGGCGATCGCGGGGTGCTCGACGAGCTGGTCCTCGATCTCCTTGGCGCTGATGTTCTCGCCGCCGCGGATGATGATGTCCTTCTTCCTGCCGACGATCTCGACGTAGCCGTCGTCGTCGATGCGGGCGAGGTCGCCGGTGTGCAGCCAGCCGTCGTCGGTGAAGGCGTCGGCGTTGAGCGAGCTGTCGAGATAGCCCAGGAACATCTCCGGACCGCGCACCTGCAGCTCGCCGTCGGCAGCCACCCGCACCTGTGCGGCGCCGATGGCTCGTCCGTCGGTCTGCGCACGCTTGGCCACGGGGTCCTCGGCGTTGCCTGCGGTGGCGGTGGGGTACTCGGTGGAGCCGTAGCCGCGGCTCACCGTGCAGCCCAGTGCGCTGGTCGCCGCCCTGATCAGCTCCGGTGGGACGTCTGCGCCACCGCAGGCGAAGACCCGCATCGAGCCGGTGTCGAACTCCGCCCGTCGCGGGTGGTGGACGATGCCGTGCAGGAACGGGGTCGCGGCCACGGTGAAGGTGCAGCGGTGCTCCTGGATGAGCTCCAGCGCCCGCTCCGGGTCCCAGACGTCGAGCAGCACGACGGGAGCGCCGAGCATGAACGGCAGCTGCATGCCGTAGAGGACGCCGATGATGTGCCCGACGGGCGAGGGCATGAACACGACGTCGGACGGGGTGAGCGCGAAGAACTCGATGATGCTGCGGTTCTCGTGGTCGAGGGTGTTGTGGCTGTGCAGCGCGCCCTTCGGTGCGGAGGTCGTGCCCGACGTGTAGAGCAGCAGCGCGACGTCGTCGGCGCTGCGGCCGGCGTGGTCGACGGGCTCGCCGCCGCCCTCGCCGAGCAGTGCGTCGAAACCGACATGGGCGCTGCCGGGCGCAGCGTCCACGACGACGACGGTCTCGAGCGCCGGAACCTCGCCGCGGATCTGGTCGATCATCGCCGGGTAGTCGAAGCCCCGGAACTCGCGCGGGACGACGACGACCTTCGACGCGGCCTGGCGCAGGATGAACGTCGTCTCCTGGTGCCGGTAGATGGGGATGATCGGATTGCTGACGGCCCCGAGGCGGATCGCGGCGAGGTGCACGACGATCGCCTCGGCCCGGTTCGGGAGCATCCACGACACCACGTCGCCCCGGCCGAGCCCGCGTCCGCGCAGTGCGGAGGCCAGGCGGTTCACGTCGGCGTCCAGGTCGCGATAAGTACGAGGGCCCGTCCGGTCCACGACCGCGACGGCGCCGGGCGTCCGCGCCGCGGCGGCGGACAGGTGGTCGTCGATCAGGTTGCCCGCCCAGAATCCCGCCTCGGTGTTCAGGCGGATCTGTTCCTCGTCGAGCTTCGTCGCTCTCACGTCTGCCCTCTCAGGCTCGGTCCAACAAGGCTGCTCCGATGCGCAGCTGCAGTTCGGTCGCGTCGCCGTACCAGCCGCGCAGGGCCAGGGCGCGCAGGTAGCACGCGCTGACGTCACTCTCCGTCGTGAAACCCATCCCGCCGTGCAGCTGGACCGCGTCCTCGCAGACGCGCACGGCGACCTGCGCGGCGTGCGCCTTCGCGGTCCACGCCAGGACGTCCAGGTCGGCGGTGCCCGCGTCGGCGGAGTCGGCCAGGGCCGCGGCGCACAGGTTGCGCAGGCTCGTCGCCTGCGCGTACATGTCGGCGGCGATGTGCTTCACCGCCTGGAAGCTCCCGATCGGCTGCCCGAACTGCTCCCGCTGCCCGATGTGGGTGACCGTGCGGTCGAGGGCGTGGTCGGCCACCCCGCTGAGCTCGCAGGCGAGCAGGAGCCGCGCCCACGATCGGATGCGGGCGACGAGCTCGCCGCCGTCGGCGGGCGTCGCGGCGTCGGCACGGACGTCGTCGAGCGCCACGCGGCCGAACGCGGCGGCCGGGTCCGCGCTGTCGACGCCGTCGACGCGGACTCCGGCGGCCGCGGGGTCCACGAGGCACACGACCTCGCCCGCCTCCGTCGCGGCGACCACCGCGAGCAGGCTCGCCTGCCCGGCGAAGCGGACGGCCTCCACCGCCCCGGAGAGTCGCTGGTCACGCAGCGTCACCGTGCCGACGGCGGCGGCCCGGTCGTCGGTGACCCCGGGATCGACCAGGGCGACCGGCACCCCGGTCTCGACGGCCGCCGCGAGCGCGGGCGCGCTCGCCCAGAGCGGGTGCAGCACCGCCGGGAGCAGGGTGTTCTCCAGCATCGGCCCGACCACCAGGTGCCTGCCGAGCGCGGTGAGGACCGGCCCCAGCGCGGAGAGCGGAGCGCCGAGCCCGCCGTGCCGCTCCGGTACGGCGAGACCGTTCCAGCCGAGCCCGGCCAGCTCGGCGGCCAGACCCGCGTCCCAGCCTCCTGCGGTGAGGCACGCTGTACGCCGGTCGCCGTCGTAGGCGCGGGTAAGGTACTCGTCGACGGCGCTGCCGTACTCCTCGTGCTCAGCCACGGGGCAGTCCCAGCAGCCGCTCGGCGATGATGGTGCGCTGGATCTGCGACGAGCCGCCGTAGATCGAGGCCGCCCGCGAGTAGAGGTGCTCGTAGGCCCATCGCTGTGAGAGGAGTCCGCGCGCCCGGGTGCCCGGCAGCGCCCGCAACGGCCCGAGCAGGGCGGCGATCTCGGCGAACACGATCTGCTCCACGTCGGTGAGCAGCAGCTTGTCCACGGAGTCCATGGGGGTGGGCCCGGTGTCGGCGACCAGCCGGGCGGTGGTCTGCCTGGTCTGCGCGTCGAGGACCCGCATCGCGACGTGCGCACGACCCATGGCGGCCGCCGCCCGGTCGTCGCTCGAGGGTCCCCGCGCGGCCCGGATGTGGTCGAGCGCCTCGCCCAGCGCCACCTCGCACTCGACGCGGCGGCGCAGCGTGGCACCGGCACGTTCGCTGCCCAGCGTGTGCGTGGCGATGGCCCAGCCCCCGTCGACCTCACCCAGCACGTTGTCGCGGGGCACCCGGACGTCGTCGAAGAAGACCTCGCAGAACTCCCGGTCGCCGGTCATCTGCGTGATCGGCCGGGTGGTGATGCCCGTGCTCGCCATGTCGACGAGCAGGTAGCTGATGCCGGCCTGCTTGCGCACGGAGGTGTCGGTACGGACCAGCAGGGCGCACCACTGCGACAGGTGCGCCCAGCTCGTCCAGATCTTCTGGCCGGAGACGACGAACTCGTCGCCGTCGGCCACCGCGCGGGTCCGCAGCGAGGCGAGATCCGAGCCCGCGTCCGGCTCGGAGAAGCCCTGGCACCAGATGTCGTCGCCGGACAGGAGCCGCGGGAGCAGCTCGCGGCGCTGCCGGTCGCTGCCGTACCGGTCGATCGACGGCCCGACGACCTCCAGCCCGATCAGGCCGATGGGCTGCGGTGCGCCCGCCCGGGCGAGCTCCTCGACGAACACCAGCTGATGGAGATGGGTCAGACCCTGGCCACCCGCCTCCCGTGACCAGGAGAGGCCGAGCCATCCCGCGGCGAAGAGGGTCTTCTGCCACTGCCGCAGCGTCGCGAACCGGCCGTCGATGTCGCGGGGCACCTCGGGGATGTCGGCGGCGGCGAGCCAGGCCCTGGCCCGCGCACGGAACGCGTCGAGCGACTCCGTCGGCCCCGATGACGGCGACCCCGATGACGGCGGCCCCGACGATGACGACACGGTCACCGCCCCGTGTAGACGGGCGCCCGGCGCTCGAGGAAGGCGTTGACCGCCTCTTTCGAGTCGGCGTACCCCGACAGCTCGCGGGTGAGGCGCTGCTCGAACTCGTAGCCGGGTTTGAGGTCCATGTACTCGATGCCGTTGAGGCTGCGCTTGGCCAGCTCGAGGGTCACCGGGCTGTGCCGGGCGATCGAGCGCGCCAGCGCGCGTGCGGACCCGAGCAGCTGCTCCTGCGGGACGATCTCCACGATCCCGCCGTAGGGCAGCAGCTTCTCGGCCGGGTAGAGATCGCCGGTGTAGTGCATCAACCGCACCACGCCCTGCGGCACCAGCCGGGAGAGGTGCTTGGCCCCGCCGAGCACCCCGACGGTGACCTCGGGGGTGGCGAACCGCGCGCCCTCGGCCGCGACGACCAGGTCGCACGACGCCGCGATGGCCAGCCCGGACCCGACCGCGACGCCGTGCACCGCGGCGATGACCGGCAGCGGTGCGTCGTAGATCGCCCAGAACGCCTCGCGGGCCAGTTCCAGGCGTGCCGGGGCGTTGTCGGGGTCCATGGTCCGGAACTCGGCGAGATCGTTGCCCGCGCAGAAGTGCTTGCCCCGGCCCGCCAGCACCACCGCCCTCGCGTCGGGCAGGTAGGCGGACAGGTGGCCGAAGAACTGCCGGATCTCGGTGTAGAGCTCGTGGTCGGTCGCGTTGACCGGTGGCCGGTTCAGCCACACGGTGGCCACCGGGCCGTCTTCCTGCCACTCGATGAACGTCAGGTCTTCCATCGCCGTCGGCGATCCTTCCGTCGGGTCCGGTCAGCTGGTGAAGGCGGCCGCGAACGCCTCGAGCTCGCGGGGGATGTCGGGGCCGGCGGGCTGGTAGTGCACGTGTGCACAGCCGCTGTCGCGGAGGGCGTCGAGCCGGGCCCGCCACTCCTTGCGGGTGAGCGCCACCCCCGCTGCGGTCATCACCTCGGTGGTGACGAAGGGCCGGTCGACGTCGTTGACGCCGACGACGTGGCGGTCGTGCAGGGCGATGTGGCGGATGTTCTCGGGGATGTGGTCGTACGCGGCGGCCCACACGTGGCCGCCCTCGCCCAGCAGTTCGTCGATCACGCCGTGCTCGACCGCCCAGTGCAGGAACAGACCGGCCGCGTGGCCGGCCGCGTCGATCGCGCGTTCGGATCCGGGGTCCTCCCCGTCGTCGAGCACCGTGCCGGCCAACACCATCGACTGCCGGTCGAACCCCGGCTCGGGGGCCGTGATCCGCAACAGCTCGGCGCCGAGGTCACGGGCGACCCGGGTCCCCTTGGGGCCCTCCCCGGCGACGCCCCACGGCACCGTGATCGGAAGGCGGGGCCCGAAGCGCCTGTCGGGGTGGATCACCTGCATGATCGCCCCCTCCCACTCCACTCGCTCGCCGCGCAGGAGGGCCTGGACGGTGCGGGCGTAGTGCTCGACCTGCGCCCACGGCACCGGCGGCCGCCCCATGGCCAACCGGCCGGTGAACCCGCTCCCGATACCGACGAACACCCGCCCCTCGCCCGCGGAGTGCACCAGCGTCGTGATCGCCGACGCCGTGACCATCGGGTGCCGCAGGCTCGGGATCAGCACGCCCGGTCCGAGCTCGATCCGCTCCGTCAGCTCCGCGGCGCGGTTCAGCGCCATCCACACGTCGGGATAGAGCGCGGGCGAGTCGTAGCAGAGCGCGCGCTCGTAGCCGAGTTGCTCGGCGATGCGGATGTGCTCCGGGGTCTCCAGCGACGTGGCGAACGAGCAACCCAGCTTCATCTTCAAGCCCCTCCCGGTCGTGGCGGGCGCGGCCCCTCGGATAGGGGCGACAGGCCACAAGTTAGATCCGGCGGCGCGGTTAAGTCAATCATCGATCACCACCCCGGAGGTACTTGCGAGTCAGGTGAGTCAGCCGTCCAGGCCGCGCATGGCGAATGAGCTGCAGAAAGTCGGTCTGACCCTCACAGTTGCGGCGGGAGACTTGGTCGACTCACACAACATGTCTATTATCAGTCACGAAAATGGTGACCATGGACCAGATGCCCGGCGTTCACGGGACGGTCCATCCGACGCGGAGGTCGCGATGGTGATCCACTGCCTGACGCTCAGGTTCAGAGAGTCGGCGAGCTCGACCGACATCGAGGCGTTCGCGCAGGCGGTCGCCGCCCTGCCGGGCCGGCTCGACTTCCCCATCCGCACGCGGCACGGGCACGACCTGGGCGAGCGCCCGGCGAACGCCGACTACGCGATCGTCACGGAGTTCGAGACCGTCGAGGACTTCGCCGCCTACCTCGTCCATCCCGCGCATCTCGAGCTGCCCCGCGAGGCGATCGAATCCATGCAGAGCGTCCAGTTCCACGTCGAGGCCCGGAGCTGACGCCGCTCGGGCGTGGGGCTCACCGCCGACGAGGCCATGATCTCGATGTAGCTCGGTGCCGGAGTGCTCGTCTGGCACCAGGTGCAGTTCGTCGGCCGGTACCGACGTCTTCCTGCGGCAGCGCCGCTACCCGCCTGCGCAACGTGGCCGGACCCCACGACGCCAGGTCGACGTCGTGGGATCCGGCCCCCGTCGGGCCCGTGGCGCTACCGCTGGACCCAGGTCCGTGACCCGCCCCCGAGCTCGCCGCCCAGCTGAGCGCCGACCTCGGCATGACCGTCCGCACCGGTGCCGCAGCCGAAGGCGAACACGGCCGCCCCCCGCCCGAGCTGCCCCGGAGCGGGCAGTCCCTGGCCGGGCGGCTGGAGGACGAACGGCAGCCGCTCGGTCCCCGAGGTGCAGGTCCACTGCGTGACGACGTCGGGCAGGGAGTAGGACGTGTCGCTGTTGTTCTCGTACCGGATCTCGTAGCCGCGGTAGGCCGTGGCCGTCGTGCCGTACCCGGTGATCGTCGCCTGTTCCGACGGCGTGAACTCGTCCTGCGCGGTCACGGTGATCAGGAAGCTGCCGTCACCGTTGACGTCCCACGTCTCGCCGTGGGCGAGGTCGGCGGGTGGGGCGTCGGGCGCCGGCGCGGCGCCGGCGTCGGTGGCGCCGTCGGTGGCGGCGATGTCGCCGACGACCGGGGCGAAGGGGTCCTCGCCGGTGGGGGCCGGGACGGCCGGGGTCGAGGTGTCCACGGTCAGGGTCGACCGCTCCGGGTCGGTCGTGGTGCCCACCGAGCCTGCGACGGCGGCCGGCAGGTCCGCGAGCGACGGCGCACCGCCGGCCGCCGGTGTGGCGACCGGGCTCCGGTCGGCCGGGTCGACGCCGTCGTTGAGCACGCAGATGGCCATCACCCGGGACGGGTCGTAGGTGTCGCGGTGCGGCCCGCAGCCGACACCGATCGCGGTCATGCGGCTGTCGTTGACGATGCCCCGGTGGCCCCGGCCCGAGTACGCGGCGGGATCCCACACGGAGGAGCGGTTCCACTCGCCGCTGCTGATCCAGAACGCGTAGACGAAGGAGTTCGGGTTGGCGTCCGCCGCGGTGATCGCCTCGATCGCCATCACCTCGACGCCCGCCCGCTTCGTCCGTGCGGCGTAGTCGCCGTGCTGCTCCTTCCACGCCCGACCGGCCCACGTGCGTCCGAGGTCGGCCAGCTGTTCGGACCAGGCGAGCGGAGGCAGGGCCGGCTGCGTCCTGGCCTCCCGGGCGGCCTGCACGAGGTCGGGCATCTGGGTGCTCACGCGACTGCCGTCGGGCAGCTTCACGCTGTAGGGGCCGTCGGGGCTGGCCTGCAGGGATTCGAGGGTCGCGGCCATCGCGGCGGGGTCCGTCCGCGCGTCGTTGACGGCCTGCGCGATCTGCTGCTCCAGCGCCCGGTAGTCCACCGGGGTGCTCGCCGTGGAGGCCGCCGCCGACGTCACCGCGACGCCCTGGACGAGGGCGAGGGCCACCAGCAGCGCGGTGACCGAACCCGCCACGCGCACCCGGCGCCGCGCACCGTGCGCCGTCATGCCGCGTCCAGGGTGTAGTCGAGCCGGCCACCGTCGACCCCGGTGACGGTGACGGTGACGTCCCTGGTCTCCGCGCCGCTGGTCAGCGTGCACGACGTCGACTCCCCGACGGTCGGTGCCAGCTCCCCGGCGCATTCCGCGGAGTCGATCGCCGCGCCCAGCTGCTGGCCCGCCCGCGTCGCCACGGTGGTCCCCAGGACCTCCGCCGGCACCGGCCGTGCCTGGGTGGAGACGTCGAATCCGACACCGGAACCCTCGACCGAGGTCACCTCGGCGGTCAGGCCGACGGGCTGACCGCCGGCGGTGAAGGTGCAGCCGACGGAGGCACCGACGCCGAGGTCGACGTCGTCACAGGCCAGCGAGCCCGGGTCGGCGACGATCCCCACGCTGCCGAGCTGCGCGTCGAGGTGCTCGGTGACGTCGACGCCCCCGGCGCCGGGCGTCTCGCCGCCGCAGCCGCCGAGCGCGAGGACGCCGACGATCGCCAGCACGGTGCCGGCTCGCCTCGGCCGGCGCCGGGGAGGTCGGGTTCGGGTGGGGGGCACGGGGTTCTCCGTTCGCGCAGTATCGCCCGACGCCGGGCGGCGCGGGTGGATGTCTCGGGATGGTGGCGGCCTTCGCCGCGAGGCGGCGTCGGCCCGCGGGGGCGAGGGCGATGGCCCGACCCGCATCCTCTGCCGGTCGCTGCTGACCGGCGGGGAGGTCCGTGGAGCGGTCGCACAGGGGCGATGGCGTCGGGCGCGCGCTCAACCAGGGCTCCTCGGCCCCCGAACGGGCCCCCCGAGGCCGCGCTCCGACGTGGATCCGGCGGACCGTAGCAGCGGCTCCGCGACCCGGAGCGCCCCCGATGCCAAGCCGTGACCCGGGCGTCCCCACCGGGCCGGCCGGCCGGGCGGGCCCGGTGGGATCCGTGATCCGCGCGTCGGGCGCGGACCGGGGCGCGCGGCCGTCACCGACGACCGGCCCGTTCGTTGACTCTTCGCGGCAACGGAGGGGGACGGACGTGCCTGGACCACGGTGGGATCCGGCAGCGGGACGCTGGATGCTCGACGACGAACCGCCTCCGCCGCCGCGACGCCGCGCCGTCCCCCGGCCGGGTCAGGAGCAGGCGGCCCGGCCGTTCGTGGCCCGCGGGGACGTCGCACCGCCGATGCCGGGCGCGGTCACCGGCCGTCACGCCGGCGACCGGCCGGGAGGCGGCCGGACCGACCACGGGCCACGGCGCGGGCACCGCCGCGTACCCGAGACGTCCGGACCCGACGTCTCCTCGTACGGCCCGCACCCCGGTGGTCGACGCCCGGCCGCCGCGACCCCGCCCGGTGATGTCCGGGCTTACCACGGCGGGCACCGCCGTGCCGGCGACGAGCCCGCTCGGCCCGACCCCGACCGGGACGCCCGCAGGCGGCCCGGGACCGACGACCGGCCCGGGACCGACGACCGGCGTCCGCTCGGCGGCGGTGACCGCCCGGCCCCGCGGCGCGACCGGACCCCCGGACCCGACCGCCGCGACGCTGCGGACCGGCCGGCCGGTCGCCGTCGCCCGGACGCGTCGGGGGACGGCCGGACCCGGCGGAACGACATCCGGGTGGCCCTGCGGCGGAGATGGCCGTGGGTGGTCGGCGCCGCCGCGGCCGTCGTGGTCGCGGTGCCGATCACGCTGACCGTCCTCGGCGGCCCGGACGGCGTCTCCGGACCGGCCGGGGGCACGGTCGCGATCGAGAGGTCGGCCGACAGCGGCCGGTCGGGGGTGGCTCCCGCCGGCGACCCGGACGCGACCGATGCCGCCGCGGGTCCCGCGGCCACCGAGGTCACCTTCGAGGTGACCGGATCCGGCCCGGCGGGCGCGATCACCTACAGCCGGGGGGAATCGGTCGCGCAGCTGTCCGGCGCGGAGCTGCCCTGGGAACAGACCCTCCCGGCCGTCGCCGAGCCCGCCGAGTACTCGGTCTCCGCCGCCGGTGCGTCGGGCGAGATCTCCTGCCGGATCGTCATCGACGGCGTCGTCCTCGCGGAGGCGACGGAGAGCGAGTACTCGGCGGTCTCCTGCAGCGTTCGTCGCTGACGGCGATCTCGGGCGGCGCGGATCGGGCCGGAACCCGTACCCGCCGTCCGAACCCGACCACCGGGTCGTCGGCCGTGTCGAACCGCTCGTCGACACCCGTCGCGCCGCACGACGCCCGGGATCGACCACCGGTCGCGATCATCGGCCGATCGGTCGAACGATCGGATGACCCGACCGGCGCAAGGTCGCGGCCCGTCGCCCGGGCACGGCCCGGTGAACGCACGGGCCGACCCGTCCGGCGCAGCGGGCACCGCGCAGTCCGTAGCGGCCACGGTGCGCCCCTACCTTGTACACCGTCAGTGACATCACCGGTGCGGGTCCCCCGGTCGAGTGATGCCGACGGCACGTGAGGAGAGGGATGACAGCCCGCCGGTCGACCCGATGGCCCGGAAGCCGCTCCGCCGTCGTCCCGCACGGGGGCGGTGCCGACGGCGGCCGGAGCGTCGGCGACCAGGCCGAGCTGGCCGACCGGAACGGCGCAGCGGCCGAGCACCTGGCGGCCGGGCGGCCGGACCGGGCGGTGATCGCGCTGGAGCGATTGCTCGACGACTGCCGGCGGCTGCTCGGAGGTGAGCATCCCGCGACCCTCGTCGTGGAGGGCAACCTCGCCGTCGCCTTCGTGATGGGTGGGCGGGACGAGGCCGGCGTGCACCTCATGATCGATAACCTGCACCGCCGCGAGCGGGTGTTCGGGGACGAGCACGCCCGGACCCTCGCCGCCCGTGACGCGGTGGCGACCACGCATCGGCTCGCCGGGCGGCTGTCCGAGGCCCTGTGGCTGTACTCCCGGGTCGCGCCCCAGCGCAACCGCGTCCTCGGGCCGTCCCACCCCGACACCCTCACCACCCGTCTCGGGCTCGGGCTCACCTTCGCCGCGGCCGGCGACACGGCCATGGCCCGGGACGTCGTCATGGCGGCCCTGCAGGACTGCGACCGGAGCGGCGTCGAGCACGCCGAGATGCTCCGCTCCTGCCTCGCCGACCTGCACCGCGCGGACACCGCCCGCAGCCCGGCGACCGGAACGGCGGACGTGCCGCGGCAGCGGCGCGCCTCCGCTGCGGTCGTCGACGGCGGCGTCACGCGGCCGCGCGGCCGGGTCGGACCGTCGACGATCGACATCGGATCCAGGGCGGGACGCGGGGACGCGCCATGAGTCACGAGGTGCCGACGCCCCTGCGACACCGACCTCCACCACGTCTCGGGTCGACCCCGGGCCCGACCTGACCGGATCGGACAGACATGGCCTGCTCACACACGGCGGCATGCCCGCTGTTCCCCCTGCTCAACTCCAGCCTGGAGGGATGGCGACGCTGCTACTGCGACAGCGCGGACGGGTGGCGCGGGTGTGCCCGCTACCAGCAGTCGCTGCGGGGGCAGTACGTCCCGCTGAGCCTGCTCCCCAACGGGCACGACGCGCACCACCTGCAGAGTGCCGCGGCCGACCGGGGAGCCGCAGCCCCGCCGGGCGGGCGGGCCGCGGGCGGCGCGCCCACCCTCGTCGACCTGCTGTTCGAACACGCGCCCCCGCGGGAGCCCGTCCCGGCGGACGGGGATCGGCAGCTCGGCTCGTTGTTCGACCCTCCGGCGCCTGCACCACGAGCCGTGCAGGAACCGAGACCGACGCGTTCGTGGTGGACGCGCCTGGCCGAGTGGATGAGGACCCCCGCATGAGCAGCTACTGGCCGTGGTGGGCGGGCGCGATCGGGCTCGCACTGGTCACGATCGCGTACTCGCTGGCGACCGACCGATCCTTCGGCGTGTCCGGGGCGTGGGACCGCGTCCTGCACTGGCGCGCGGAGCGTGATCTCGAACGGCGCCGGGCCCGGGACGAGGTGGACCAGCGCGCCCTGGTCGACGCCCTCGCCGGGCACTCGCCCGGCGACCCGTACCCGGTGTCGCCCGGGCCGCGGCACGGGGCGGCGGCGAACCCGCCCGCGCGGCGCCCGCCGCGCCCGGCGCCGCTGGTCACCCAGGCCGCCCTCCTGGTCTCGATCCTGCTCGGCGGGTTCGTGGCCGCCGCCACGTCCGGACGCTTCGAGGTCCGCCCCGACATGGGGCCCGGCTTCGCCGAGATCGTCACCGACAACCCGGTGGTCATGGTCGTCGTCCTGTTCCTCGGCGGCCTGCTCGTCGGCTTCGGCACCCGGCTCGCGGGCGGCTGCAGCTCGGGGCACGGCCTGCACGGCTGCGGGCGCCTCTACCCGGTGAGCCTCGTGGCGACCGCGGTGTTCTTCGGCACGGCCGTCGTCGTGTCGTTCCTGCTGTGGAAGGTCATCTGATGCGGACCCAGGGTGGGATCCTGCTCGCCAACGTCGTCGCCGGCCTGGCACTGGGCTTCACGGTCACCAACATCGGGTTCGGCGACTACGCCGAGCTGCACCGCATGTTCACCTTCCAGGACCTCCGCATGTTCCTCGCCTTCGCGGGCGCCGTCGCGATCATCGTGGTGGTCTTCGCGGTGCTGCGGGTGCGGCGGACCCCCACGCGCATCCACGCCGGGGTCGTGCCCGGCGCGGCCCTGTTCGGCGTCGGCTGGGCGATCTCCGGGGGATGCCCGGCCATCCCGATCATCCAGGTCGGCAGCGGCTACCTCCCGGCGCTGGCCTCGATCGCCGGTGTCGTCGTCGGCATCCGGCTGTGCCGCTGGACCACCACGAGGCACCTGCACATCGACACCGGATCCTGCGGCGCGTAGCGGAGACCCGCGCGCCCGCGGGCACTGGACGCCGTCGGAGCGGACGCTCCTGGACGTGACGTCGAGCGGACGGCACGCTGGCGCGGGTGAGGACCACATGAGCACATCGGCTGTCGCAGACGACCGGATCCCCGTGGTCCGCGGGCTGCCGGTGGTGGGCAGCGTCGCCGCGCTCGCGCGGGACCCCGCGGCGTGCTTCGTCCGCGGCTACCTCGAGCACGGGCCGGTGTTCCGGGTGCGGGTGCTCAACCAGACGCTCACGGTGCTGGCCGGGCCGGAGCTGGCGCGCTGGATGGGCTCGCGCGAGGGGCAGGCGTGCCTGCGGTCGCGGGAGGTGTGGCAGGGGCTCGTCGACGAGTACGGCGCGACCCGGACGCTCACCGGCGTCGACGGCCCCGAGCACCGCAGGCTGCGCGAGGTGATGCGGCGCGGGTACTCGCGCGACGCCCTGCGGGGCCGGCTCGACGACCTCGTCGCGATCACCGACGACTGCCTCGACCGGGACTGGCGACCCGGGGCGGCGGTGCCCGTCGTCACCGCGATCCAGTACCTGGTGACCAGCCAGCTCGGCACGCTGCTCACCGGGCGGGCGCCGCTGGAGTACGTCACCGACATCCGCACCACGATCCTGTACATCCTGAACGCCCTGGTCACGAAGCAGCGCCCGGAGTTCGTGCTCCGGCACCCGAGGTACCGGCGGGCCAAGGCGCGCGTCCAGGAACTCGGCGAGCAGATGATCCGCGACCACCGCGCCCGGCCCGCGGCGAGTGCGGACCGGCGCACGCTGGTCGACGACATCATGGATGCCCGCGACCGCGACCCGGCGCTCGTCGCGGAGAACGACCTGGTGCTGGCCCTGACCGGCCCCTATGTCGCGGGCCTGGACACGGTGGCCAACACCCTCGCCTCCCTCGTCTACGCGGTGCTGAAGCATCCCGAGGTGCTCCACCGCGTGCGCGCGGAGGCCGACGCGCTGTTCGCGCGCGGGCCGGTGACCGAGGAGTCGCTCGCCGACCTGCCGTCGATCACCGGTGCGGTGCTGGAGACGATGCGCCTCTACCCGATCGCCGTCGCGCAGCCGCGGGTGGCCGACCGCGACTTCGAGTACGCCGGCTACCGGATCCGGGAGGGCGAGCCCGTGTACTGCGCGATCACCGTGCCGCACTTCCTGCCCGAGTTCTTCCCCGACCCGCACGTGTTCGACATCGACCGCTACGGCCCCGGGCGCCGTGAGCACGCCACCCCCGGGGCGTACGCACCCTTCGGCAAGGGCCCACACACCTGTCTGGGCAAGGGGATCGCCGACGTGCAGATGACGCTCACCGCGGCGCGCCTGTTCCACCGGCTCGACCTGGCCCTCGACCCGCCCGGCTACGTGCTGCGCCGCCGGGCGGCCCCGACACCCGGGCCGACGGACGGCTTCCGGGTACGGGTGACGGGGACGCGCCGCCCGCGGCCGTGATCCGACCGGGCAGAGCGGTCAGGGCGGAGGTGCTCCACCGCCCGGGACGGGGTGGGAACAAGTTCCGTACCGCTCCTCCGTGGCGGTACTGACGTTCGGACGGGTGGGTCGCGCGAACCTGCGGGCATGCACCCCGAGACCGCCGATGTGGTGTTCGTCGTCGATCCGCTGGAGCGCCTCGATCCGGCGCGGGACACCAGCATCGGCATGATGCACGCGGCGCAGGAGCGTGGTGCGCGCGTGTGGACGGCCGGCGCGGTGGCGCTGGAGGCCGTCGACGGGCGGGCCCGGTGCCTGGCCACCCCCGTGTGGCTCGCACCGAGCGTCCCCGCCCGGGGATGTCACTGGTCGGTCCCCGATCCGTGGTACCGCACCGGCGAGCCCGCCCGGCTGTGGCTCGACGAGGCCGCCGCCGTCTTCCTGCGCACCGAGCCGCCGCTCGACGAGGCGTTCGTCACCGCGACCCTGGTGCTCGACCTCGTCGACCCGGCGCGGACGGCGCTGGTCAACGCCCCGGCCGGGCTGCGGGCCTGCAGCGAGCATCTGCTGCCGCTGCACTACCCCGACCTCGCTCCGGACACCGTGGTCAGCGCCGATCCCGCGACGGTCCTCGCGTTCGTCGCCGAACACCGCGTGGTCGTCGTCAAACCCGTCGACGGGTTCGCCGGCCGAGGCGTGCTGCGCCTGGACCGCCACGACCCGAACCTGGCCTCGCTCGTCGAGATCGTGACCCGCGCCGGGACCCGGGCCGCGGTGCTGCAGCCCTACCTGCGCGAGGTGAGCGCGGGCAACAAGCGGGTGTTCGTGGTGGCGGGCGACCCGGTCGGCGCCGTCCAGCGCTTCCCGGCAGCCGACGGTGACTTCCGGATCGGCGACCCGCAGGTCGAGGCGCCCGTCACCGACCGCGACCGCGAGATCTGCTCCCGCCTGGCACCGACCCTGCGACGCCACGGCATCCACCTCGCCGGGCTCGACGTCATCGGCCGTCATCTCATCGAGGTGAACGTGACCAGCGTCGGTGGCCTCCGCAAGGCCGACGCCCTCCTCGGCTGGACGCTCTGCGCCGACGTCGTCGACCTCGCACTCGCCGGCGCGCTGCCGGCGCAACCCCGACCCGCTCCCGAGAGGAGACCGGCATGACCGGCCTGCCCGCAGTCTCGTCCGTGTCGCTGGCCGCCGCCGTCGTCGGCGTCGCCGTGCTCGGCGCGATGCTCTTCGTGCTCGGCTTCAACGTCTCGCGCCTGCGGGGCGTCACCGCCAAGGTCGGCGGGTCGCAGATGCCGACCGACCCGGCGTCCCCGCTGCTCATCGCCCAGCGCGCGCACGGCAACGCCAGCGAGTACGTGGCCTACCTCGCCGTGCTGTTCCTCGTGGTGGGGTTCGGCAGCCCGGCGTGGGTGGCCGTCCCGCTCGTCGCAGGCGCCACGCTGGCGCGGCTGCTGCACGCCTACGGGATGCTGTCGGCGCGCTCGCTCGCCCAGCACCGCCCGGCGAGCATGGCCGGGGCCGTGGGCACGTACCTGTTCGGCGTCGCGCTGGCCGTCGCCGCGGTCTTCACGCTGTGGTGACACCCGCAACCGACGCCCCGCTGCGTACCGGGCTCGCGCCCCTGCGCAGCCGGGCGTTCCGGCGCTACGTGGCCGGCCAGCTGCCGTCGATCACGTGCTCGTGGGCGCAGGTCGTGGCCCTGTCGGCCGTCGTGGTCGCGCTGGATCCGGGGGCACTGGGCTGGGTGGTGATGCTGCAGTTCCTCCCGACGCTGGTGCTCGGACCGTGGTGCGGCGCGCTCGCCGACCGCGTCGACCGGCGGACGTTGCTGATGGCGGCCGAGGCCGGGCTGGGTCTGGTCGCCGTGGTGTTCGCCGTCGCGGCCGCCACCGGCCGGCTGACCCTGCCGGTGATCGGCGTGCTCGCCCTGGTCTGGGGGACCGTCAACGCGGTCGACACCCCGGCCCGGCGCGCGCTGACCCCGCAGCTCGTCCCGGCCGCCGCCGCGCCGGCCGCGGCCGCGCTCAGCGGGACGCTGATGCTGGCCGGGATGACGCTGGGCGCGGCGCTCGGCGGGCTGCTCGTGCCGGCGTTCGGCGCGGCCGTGGTGTTCGGGATCAACGCGCTGTCGTTCCTCGTCGACGTCGCCGTGCTCGCGACGCTCCCGATCGGGGCCAGCCCGCGCACGCCCCGCGCGCCGCGGCAGGTCCGCGACGGCCTGGCCCACGTGTGGCACACCCCGACACTGCGCAGGCCCGTCGTCGTGCTCGCCGTCGTCGCCACGACCACGTTCTCCTACCAGGTCAGCGTGCCCATCCTCGTGCAGGAGCAGCTCGGCGGGGGAGCGGGCGCGATCGGGGCGGCGCTGGCGGTGTTCACCGCGGGATCCCTCGTCGGGACCCTCGTCGCCGCCGTGATCGGTCGCCCGGACCCACGCACGGCGGCCGCGGCGACGGGAGTGGTGGCCGCCGGGCAACTGCTCGTCGGGCTCGCTCCCGCGCTCGCCCCGGCGGGCCTGGCCGTCGCGGGCCTCGGCTGGTCCGTGCTGCTCAGCACCGTCCTCGCCCAGCTGCAACGGGCCCGACCCGACATACTCGGTCGCGTCATGGCCCTGTTCGCCACGGTCCTGCTGGGCGCGACGGTCGTGAGCTCGCCCCTCGCCGCCGGGCTCGCCGCTGCGGCGGGCGCGACCGCGCCGTTCCTGCTCGGCGGGATCGCGGCTGCGCTGACGGCAGCGGTCGCGGCGACACCGCGCCCGGGACCGCGCGGATCGTAGGCGACCACGGTGCGGTCGGGCAGGTGCGAGGCCAGCGCGCGGAAGCCGGCGGTGGGCAGCGGGCCGTGGACGTCGTAGACGAGGTCGGCGCCGGGGGTGCGCAGTGTGTGGGTGTCCATGCCCCTGTTGACGTCGGTGATGCCGGGAACTCATCGGCGGCCACGGTGCGGGCGCGGCCGACCACGGTCGTGGGCAGCAGCACCGCGGCCGGCCGTGCACACCTGACCGCCGGCGTGCACACCGCACGGCCTGTGCACGGTGACCAGGAGGTGTGCACGGCGCCACGCGCCGGCGCGGATATCGTCAGACCGCGCAACCCCCGACCAGCACGAGAGGACCCCGGCCACATGTCGACCGAGACGATCGAGTTCCAGGCGGAGGCCCGTCAGCTGCTCCAGCTGATGATCCACTCCATCTACTCGAACAAGGACGTCTTCCTGCGCGAGCTGATCTCCAACTCCTCCGACGCGCTCGACAAGCTGCGGCTCGCGTCCTACCAGGACAAGGACCTCGACGTCGACGTCTCCGACCTGCACATCGCGGTCGAGACCGACCCCGAGGCGCGCACGCTCACGGTGCGCGACAACGGGATCGGCATGAGCCGCGACGACGTCGTCGGCCTGATCGGCACCATCGCCCGCTCGGGCAGCGCCGAGATGCTCGCACAGCTGCGGGCCGCCAAGGAGAACGGCGGGTCCTCGGAGGAGGCGTCCGCGGAGCTGATCGGCCAGTTCGGGGTGGGCTTCTACTCCAGCTTCATGGTCGCCGAGCGGGTCGAGATGGTCACCCGGCGGGCCGGGGAGGCGGCCGGGGTGCACTGGGAGTCGGCGGGGGAGGGCACCTACGACGTCGCCGACGCCCCGGACGCGCCGCAGGGGACCACGATCACGCTGCACCTCAAGGCCGTCGACGCCGAGGACGGGCTGCACGACTACGCCGACGAGCACGTGGTCAAGCGGATCGTCAAGCGCTACTCGGATTTCATCACCTGGCCCATCCGCATGGGGTCCGAGAGCGAGCCGGTCAACTCGCGCAAGGCGCTGTGGTCGCGCCCGCAGAGCGACGTGACGCCCGAGGAGTACACCGAGTTCTACCGGCACGTCAGCCACGACTGGCAGGAGCCGCTGGAGACGATCCGGCTCTCCGCGGAGGGCACGTTCGAGTACCAGGCGCTGCTGTTCCTGCCCTCGCACGCGCCGATGGACCTGTTCATGCGCGATTCGCGGCGCGGGGTGCAGCTCTACGTCAAGCGCGTGTTCATCATGGACGACTGCGAGGCGCTGGTCCCCGAGTACCTGCGCTTCGTCAAGGGCGTCGTCGACGCCGCGGACCTCTCGCTCAACGTCTCGCGCGAGATCCTCCAGCAGGACCGCCAGATCCAGCTGATCCGCAAGCGCCTGGTCAAGAAGGTGCTCTCGACGGTCCGCGCCATGCTCGACACCGACGCCGAGAAGTACGCCACGTTCTGGTCGGAGCTGGGCCGCGCGGTCAAGGAGGGGCTGATCTCCGACGGCGACAACCGGCAGGCGATCCTGGAGATCTGCTCGTTCCCGACCACGCACGACGCCGAGCAGCCCACCACGCTGCGCGACTACGTGTCCCGCATGCCCGAGGGCCAGGACGCGATCTACTACATGACGGGTGACTCGCGGGTGGCGCTGGAGGGTTCGCCGCACATGGAGGCCTTCCGCGCCAAGGGCTACGAGGTGCTGCTGCTGACCGACCCCGTCGACGAGGTGTGGGTCGAGATGGTCCCCGAGTTCGACGGGAAGCCGCTCACCTCGATCGCCAAGGGCGACGTCGACCTCGGCGGTGACGATCTCGACGACGAGACCAAGCAGGGCTTCGAGGCCCTGCTGGCCTGGCTGGGCACCACGCTGGAGGACGAGGTGAAGGAGGTGCGCCTGTCGCACCGGCTCACCACGTCGGCGGCGTGCCTGGTCGGTGACCCCGGGGACCTCACGCCGACACTGGAGAAGATGTACCGCGCGATGGGGCAGGAGCCGCCGACGGTGAAGCGGATCCTGGAGCTCAACCCGGCGAGCCCGCTGGTCACCGGACTGGCCCGGGCCCAGGCCGAACGTCCCGACGACGACGAGCTGCGCGGGGTCGCGCGCCTGCTGCACGGCATGGCGCTGCTGGCCGAGGGCGGCGAGCTGGCCGAGCCCGCGGCGTTCGCGGCGGCGCTGTCCGCGCAGCTGGAGAAGTCGCTGGCCTGACGGTCGTGACAGCTGTCATCGGGGCCCGCGCGGGGCGTCACGGGCCCCGGTGACGGCGACGACTGCCGGGCGCTCCGGCCGCCGCCGACGATCGGTGCATGCGATCACGTCGGAGAACGATCAGGGCATCGGCGGCCGCGCTGGCCGTCGCCGTGCTGGCCGGATGCGCGACGGGTGGGGCGGCCGGGGAGCCCGCCCCACCCGTGGTCGCCGCCGTCGACTGGCAGGAGTGCGGCACGAACCTCGACTGCGCCACGTACGACGTACCCGTCGACCACGCCGACCCCGGCGGGCCGACGGTCGAGCTCGGCCTGGTGCGCCACCGCGCCACCGAGCCTGCGCAGCGGATCGGCAGCCTGCTGGTGAACCCGGGCGGGCCGGGCGGGTCGGCCACCGAGGGCGTCCGCATGATCGGCACGCCGACGGACCCGGGCAGCTGGTCGCCCGAGCTGCTGGCCCGCTACGACATCGTCGGCATGGACCCGCGCGGGGTGGGGGAGAGCGACGGGATCCGCTGCCTGTCCGACGCGCAGCGCGAGGAGGACCTGGCGGCCGACCTCGACCCGACCCTGACCGGCGGGCTGCCGCGCGAGGTGCTCGACGCCGAGGCGCGGGAGCTGGCCGAGGGCTGCGCGGAGGGCGTCGACCCGGCGCTGCTGGCGAACATGGCCACCGACGACGTCGCCCGCGACATGGACCTGGTCCGCACCGGACTGGGCGAGGAGCAGATCAGCTACCTCGGGACGTCCTACGGCACGCTGCTGGGGGCCACCTACGCCACGCTGTTCCCGGACCGGGTCCGGCACATGGTGCTCGACGCGCCGGTCCACCCGGTCCGGTGGCAGCAGGACCCGCTCGCCGCCACCGCCGAGCAGGCCGCGGGCGGGGAACGGATGCTCGACCTGTGGTTCGCCACCTGCCGCGACGAGGGTGCGGCCTGCCCGTTCGGGGACGGCGACCCGCAGGCGGCGTTCGACGCGCTCGTCGCGCAGCTGGAGGCGGCCCCGCTGGACGTGCCGTCCGCCCCGGGCGTTGCCGGAGGCCGGGTCGACGGCGCGACCGCCCTGCTGGCCGCCCGGACCGCGATGTTCGCCCGCACGCTGTGGCCCGCGCTGACCGCGGGCCTGCTGTCCGCGCAGAACGGCGACGGGTCGGTGCTGCTCGCGCTCTCGCAGCTGCTGTCCCGCGAGCCGGACGGCACGCCCGCGGGCTTCCTCGAGGCGAACATGGCGGTCAACTGCCTGGATCGGGCGGTGCCCGCCGACGTCGACGAGCACGAGCGCAACGCCGCCGAGATCGCCGCCGCGAACCCGCGGTTCGGCGACCTCTCCGGGATGATCCTGCTGTCCTGCACCGAGTGGCCGGCGTCCAACCCCGACCGGTTCACCGGCCCGCTGACCGCCGCGGGTGCCCCGCCGATCCTCGTCGTCGGGGGCCGGGAGGACTCGCAGACCCCCTACCCGTGGGCGCAGGCGATGGCGGAGTCGCTGGAGGGCGGGGTGCTGCTCACCCGCGAGGGGGTCGGGCACGGCTCCTACCGCACCAGTGGCCCGTGCGTCGACGGTGCGGTGGACCGCTACCTGATCGACGGCGAGGTGCCCTCGCCGGGCACGGTCTGCGCGCAGGAGCCGGCCGCCACCACCAACCCCGAGGGGCTCGGTGGGTAGCTCACCGCATGACGAACGTGCCGGCGTCCGCGTCGAACCGGAGCTCGTCGCTGTCGAAGGCCCGGCCCAGGGCCCCGGCGGCGACGAGCTCCGCGGGCGTCCCGGTGCCCACCCCGCCGTCCCGGTCCAGCAGCCACACCCGGTCCGCGACGCGCAGGGCGAGCTCCACGTCGTGGGTGGAGGCGACGACGACGATGCCCCGCTCCCGCGCCAGCCGGCGCAGCAGGCCGGTGACCGCGACCCGCGACGGGGCGTCGAGGAACGCGGTCGGTTCGTCGAGCAGCAGCAGGTCCGGTGCCTGGGCCAGGGCGCGGGCGATCAGCACCCGCTGGCGTTCGCCGTCGGAGAGGTGGGCGACGCGGCGGCCGGCCAGGTGCTCGGCGCGCACGGCCGCGAGCGCGTCGTCGACGGCGGCGTGGTCGGTGGCGCGCAGCGTGCCGTGCGCGCCGGTGTGCGGGTGGCGGCCCAGCGCGGCGAGCTCGCGCGCCGTCAGCAGGCCGGGGTCGACCCGTTCGGTGAGCACCACGGCGACCCGGCGGGCCCGCTGTGCGGGGGCGAGCGCGGCGAGGTCGGTGGCACCCAGCCGGGCCGACCCGGCGGCCGCGGGGAGCAGGCAGGCGACCGTGCGCAGCAGCGTCGACTTGCCCGCCCCGTTCGGTCCGAGCAGCACGGTCAGCTCGCCGGGCGCGGCGTCGAGGTCGACGCCGCTGAGCACCGCGGGCGCGCGGCGGTGCCCCACCGTCAGGCCGCGGAGCGCGAGCGTCACGGGTTCACCAGCCGGCTGCGGATCAGTACGGCGATGACGGCCGGCGCACCGACCACCGACGTGATCACGTTGACCGGGATCGGCCCGGGCAGCCACGGCAGGTGCGCGGCCAGCGCGCAGACCAGGGCGACCGTCGATCCGGTCAGCAGGGCGGCGGGCAGCAGGACCCGGTGGTCGGAGGTGCCCGCCGCCAGGCGGGCGAGGTGCGGCACGGCCATGCCGAGGAACGCCACCGGCCCGCAGAAGGCCGTGACCGCCCCGGCCAGCACCGCCGAGGACACCAGGACCAGCAGCCGGACCCGCCCGATCCGCACGCCGACGCTGCGGGCGTGGTCCTCGCCGAGCAGCAGCGCGTTGAGCGCCTTCGAGCCGGCCAGCGCGACGAGCAGCCCGATCGCGACGACCGGCGCGAGGACGGCCAGGTCGGCGCCGGTCGTCCCGGAGAAGCTGCCCAGTCCCCACGCGATGAACTGCTGCGCGCGCTGCGGGTCGATCACGGTGAGCAGCAGGCTGACCCCGGCCGTCGCCAGCGACCCGAGCATCACCCCGACGATCAGCAGCACGACCCCGGAGCGCACCCACCGCGACAGCAGCAGCACCACGCCCAGCACGAGCCCGGCACCCACGGCCGCGGCGACCACCGTCCCTGCGCGCCCGGCCCCGACCACCCCCGCGGTGAACGTGCCCGCCGAGCCGCCCGCCGCGCCCGCCACGGCCAGCGCGACACCCAGGCTCGCCCCCGCGCTGACGCCGAGCACGTACGGCTCGGCCAGCGGGTTGCGGAACAGCGTCTGCAGCTGCAGCCCGGCGACGCCGAGCGCGGCCCCGGCCAGCGCCGCGGTGAGCGCCCGCGGCACCCGGACCGCCCCGATCAGCACCGGGGCGGCGGGATCGGCCGGGGTGAGCCCCAGCAGCACGGCGACGGTGTCCAGCGGCGACACGACGACGGGCCCGACGGCGACGGCCAGCACGAGCGCGACCACGCCGGCCACACCGAGCACCCCCACGGCGAAGGCCCCCCGCCCCCGCCCCCGCCCCCGCCCCCGCCCCCGCGAGTCGGGGTCTCCGGCCCCGCGAGTCGGGCCCTCCGTGCGCGCGAGTCGGGCTCTCGGTGTGCGCGAGTCGGGCTCTGGGTGCGCGCGTGTCGCCGGATCCGTGCGAGCCGCCGGGGTGGGGATCGCGCACTCAGGCCCCGACTCGCGCGCATTCACGCCCCGACTCGCGGGTGGGTGGTCGCACTCAGGCCCCGACTCGCGCGCACTCACGCCCCGACTCGCGGGGGTGGGCGTCATCGGAGCTCGGTGTAGAACGTGGACTCGTGGCCGGGTGCCAGCTCGGGGTGCAGGATCGCGACCAGGTCGGCGAGCACCAGGTCGGGGCGGGTGACTCCGCGTTCGTAGAAGTCGTTGCCGCCACCGGGCCCGATCGCCTTGTTCGCGGTGAACGTCCGACCCTCCCGCATCGCGGCCAGCTCGCCGTAGCGCGGGTCGGCGGCCAGGGCGTCGGCGCGGCTCGCCCAGTCCTGGGTGGCCAGCCACACCGGGGCCTGCCCGGCCTTCGCGAACACCGTCTCGAAGTCCAGGGTGAGGCTGCTCGCGGAGGGATCTGCCGCCCACGGGTTGGCGCCGCCCGCGTCGGCGAGCAGCCGCCCCATGTAGCTCCCGCCCGCCGGCACGCTCCACACGCCCTCGAACAGCGACCCGGCGACGACGGGCACCGGTGCCGCCCCCGCCGCCCGCGCCTCGGTACCGGTGTACGAGGCCTCGACCTGGTCGAACACCGCGGTCGCGCGCAGCTCGTCCCCGGTCAGCGCGGCCATCACCTTGATCCACTCCGCGCGGCCGAGCGGCGTGGGCTCCAGGTACTCCGCGTTGGCGACGACCGGGACGCCGGCCCCGCGCAGCGTCGCGTACGCAGGGTCGTCGAAGCCACCGGTCATCAGGACGTCGGGGCGCCCGGTGACGACGCGCTCCACGTCGACCTGCTCGGTGGGCGCGTACTCGGCCACGGCGCCCGCCTCGATCGCCTCCCGCACCTGCGGCGAGCTGACGAAACCCGCCGTCGCGACGCCGGTGAGCACGTCGACGCGGTCGAGGTCGACGAGCAGGGGCAGGTGCGTGGTGGAGCCGGAGTACAGGCTGTCCACGGGCACGGTGATCCGCTGCGCGGCCGCGAGCTCCGGCGGCACCTCCGGCGTGGCCCCGCAGCTCACCAGCACGTAGGACTCCGCGGGCGCGCCCGGCGACGGCTCGTGCACCGTGAGCACCTGGTAGCCGTCCTCGTATTGCAGCGAGAAGTTCTCGGCGTGCTCGACGGTGGACCGGCCGCCCGAGGCGGGCGCGCAGTCCGTGGCAGGCGTGGGCGGCGCCGCGGCACACCCGGCGACCGCGAGCAGGACGAGCAGAACGGGGAGGGCACGCACGGCGCCACCGGCCTCTCTCGGGGAGATCCGCCCCGAACTGGAGGTGGGTGACGGCGTGAGTCTCTGGCTCGCCCCGAAGGGCTGACAGTGGCGGTACCGCGCCGGACTCGCACCGGCTTCCTCGTCCGCCGTCACCTGGACGGGCTCATCCTGTCACGAGAGTCGCACCCGAACGCACTTCGGAGCCACAACGCTGTTCCAGTGGTCGCAGAACAGCGCTATGGCTCCGAAGTGCTATGGGTCCGACGTGGAGTTGCGCCTAGGTACGGGGTACCGGCGTCGTCTTGTGCGTGTCGTCGGATTCGGGGGTCTCGGCCGGGCCGTCCCGGTTCGTCGGGGCCGCCCCGTTGGTGGCAGGCGAATCGGGCACCGGCGCGGGCGGGAACACCTCCTGCCGCAGGCCGGCGATCATCGCGAACATCATCGCGAAGACCAGCAGGAAGATCGGCAGGCCGATCACCGTGATGACCTGCTGGAGTGCCTCGAGCCCCGCCGAGCCGCCGATGATGATCAGCGACGCGGCCAGCGCCCCCTCCGACAGACCCCAGAACACGCGCTGGCGGACGGGCCCGGCCTCGCCGGTGCCCGAGCACAGCATGTCGACGACCAGCGACGCCGAGTCCGACGAGGTGGCGAAGAACAGGGCGACCACGACGATCGCGATGCCCGAGATCAGCGTGGCGGCCGGGAAGTTGTCGAAGAAGGCGAACATCGCCAGCGGCACGCTGTCGGCGACCGCCGCCGAGATGGGCCCGCCCGACCCGCCGATCCCGTCGATCTCCATCGCCGACCAGCCGAAGGTGACGAACCAGACCAGCGTGAACAGCGACGGGGCGACGAGCACGCCGCCGACGAACTGGCGGATGGTGCGCCCGCGCGAGATCCGGGCGAGGAACACGCCCATGAACGGCGCCCAGGTGACCGTCCACGCCCAGTAGAAGACGGTCCAGCCGCCCTGCCAGCCCCAGCCGCCCTCGTCGGTGAACTGTGCCATGGAGTCGTTCCAGAACGACAGCGGGACGATCTCCTGCGCGTAGAGGCCTGCACTCTCGATCATCTGGCGCAGCAGGAAGATCGTGTCACCGGCGATCAGCACGAAGATCATCAGTCCGACGGCGATCAGGATGTTGACGTTCGACAGCCGGCGCACGCCCTTGTCCAGCCCGGCCACGATGGAGGCGGTGGCGACCAGGGTCAGGGCGGTGATGATGAGCACCTTGGGCCACACGGCGTCGGGGACACCGGTCAGCGCGGTCAGCCCGGCGTTGATCTGCGAGGTGCCCAGGCCCAGGGAGACGGCCAGCCCGAACAGGGTGCCGAGCACGGCGAAGACGTCGATCGTCTTGCCGATCGGTCCGTGGATCTTCTCCTTGAGGAAGGGGTAGAACACCGAGGAGACCCGCATCGGCAGGTCGTAGCGGTAGATGTAGTACCCGAAGGCCAGTCCGGGCAGCGTGAAGATCGCCCAGGTGTGCAGGCTCAGGTGGTAGAGCGAGATCGTCATCGCGTCCTGCGACGCCTGCACGCTGTAGGGCTCCACCCCGGCGTAGGGCGGGTTGGAGAAGTGCGAGATCGGCTCGGCCACCCCCCAGAACATCAGCACCGTGCCGATGCCGCCCGCGAAGAGCATCGCGAACCACGACAGGTTCGAGTACGCCGGTTTGTCGCCCTCGTGGCCCAGGCGCAGGCGGCCGTACTTGCTCAGCGCGACCCAGGCGAGGAACACCAGCCAGGTGGTGACGCCGAGGATGAAGAACCAGCCCAGGTTGGTGACGATCCACTCGCGACCTGCGCCGAAGGCCGACCCGATGGGCCCCGGGAACGCCAGCAGCAGGACGAGGAAGGCGACCATCAAGCCGGCCGACCAGAAGAAGATGTGCGGGTTGGTTCGCAACCCGAGCCTCCGAGCCAGATCCTCCATGGCTGCGCTCTCCATTCCGCGACGCCGCCGCGGGGCGGACAGGTGTTGGCGTCGTTGGCGGCTTGGCACGGCGTGGCGTCGGCCTGGCAAGGATCGGTGATCCGGCCGGGTATGTCCACCGGGAGCCGGATCTTCATCGATGCATCAGGGGGGCGGCCGGGCGTCGGGCAGCGGCGCGGTACCGGCGATGAGCACCACGACGAGCAGCCCGGCGAGGAGCGTGAGAACCGCCGGCGGGGTCAGCATGCTGGGCGCGGGTACCTCAGACCTGCTCGGTGTCCGGGGCGATGCCGGGTCGTTCCCGCCAGAACCGCACGTCGCGCAGGCGCCACGCGATCATGAACACGATGCCGATCAGGAAGATGCCCACGCCGATCACCAGCGGCGGGCCGAAGCCGAACCACGACACGCCCGACGAGCTGGCCCCGGGATCGTTGAGGTCGGTGACCGACAGGACCAGCAGGTAGATCAGCAGCGCCGCGCCGACGAGTGGACCGAGGCCGATCAGGATCAGGTTGGACACGCTGCGCAGCAGCTGCTTGCGGTAGTAGACGGCGCAGGCGATGCCGGTGAGCGAGTAGTAGAACGCGATCAGCAGCGACAGCGCTGTGAGCGAGTCGAACAGGGCGTTCTCGCTGATCAGGCTGATCAGGACGTACCAGGCGATCGCGATGGCGGCGACGGTCCAGGTGGAGACGTCGGGAGTGCGGTAGCGGGGGTGGATGTGTGCGAGCCGGTGGGGCAGCGCGGCCCGGCGTGCCATCGACAGGCCGGTCCGTGACGCGGGGATGATCGTGGTCTGGGTGGACGCGAGCGCGGAGGTGGCGACCGACAGCAGCAGCAGCCAGTCCCAGCCGCCGAGCACCTGCTCGCCGAGCAGCGCGAAGATCAGCTCGCCCTCCTCGTCGTTGTCGGCGAGGAATGCCGGACCCGCGAAGGTGATCACCGCGTACGCCACGGCCAGGTAGGTCATCAGCAGCACGACGGTGGAGGCGATGCCGGCCCGGCCCGGGGCGGACGCGGAGTCACGGGTCTCCTCGGTGAGGTTCACCGCCGACTCCCAGCCCCAGAACGCGAACACCCCGAGCAGGAGGCCGGCGGTGAGCGCCGCGCCGCCCTCCGCGAAGGGGTTGAGCCAGGAGACCGACGGGGTGACGGGGTCGAGCGGGCTGTCGCCCGCGACCCCGCGTGCGATCGCCACGATCGCGAACACCAGCAACGACAGCACCTGGGCGAGGATCAGCACGTTCTGGAAGCGGGCGGAGATCTCCGTGCCCAGGACGCACAGGGCCGTCACGGCCACGATGACGACGGCGGTGAGCGGGATCACCAGCGCGTTGGTGGCGGCGAGATCGTCGAGGCCGAGCGTGAGCAGGCCGAATCGGACGGCGATGTCGGCCAGCGAGCCGATGACCAGCACCCCGGTCATGGCGATCGCCCAGCCGCCGATCCAGCCGGACCACGGTCCCATCGCGCGGGTGACCCAGGAGAACGTGGTGCCGCAGTCCTGGTCGACCCGGTTGAGGTGGTGGAACGCCGACGCGATGAACAGCATCGGCACGAACGAGGCCAGCAGCACGCCCGGTGCGTTGACCCCCACGAGGGCCACGACCGGTCCGATGATCGCGGCGAGGGTGTAGGCGGGCGAGGTGGAGGCGAGCCCGATCACCAGCGCGTCGACGAAGGAGATCGCATCCGGCTTCAGCTGTGCCTCGGCGGCATCGGGATCAGTACCCATCGCGCTCCCTCGTCACGTTCGGCGGACGCGTCGGACGCCGGGTCCGCGGGCGTCCCCGCGACCCGACCCGGTGACCATCCGGAGCCCCCGACCCGCGGGGTGTCGGCCCGCCGGTCCGCCGTGCCGGGCGGGCCCCACCCTTCTCGCGCCGCAGCAGATCGGCGGCCCGGCGGAACCCGCCGGCCGCGAGCCGAGCGAGCGGACGCGTCACGGGCGCGAGTGTCGTGCACGCCGCTCCGGACCGCACTAGGGTGATCGCCGCCGGACCGACGACGAGCGCATTCGACGAACGACTAACAGGAGCGACACGTGGCAGTGAGCCTGGCCAAGGGCGGCAACGTCAGCCTGTCGAAGGAGGCCCCCGGGTTGACCAGCGTCATCGTCGGCCTGGGGTGGGACGTGCGGACCACCACCGGTGCCGACCACGACCTCGACGCGTCGGCGATCCTGCTCGGCGAGAACGGCAAGGTGCTCTCCGACGCGCACTTCGTCTTCTTCAACAACCTGACCAGCCCGGACGGCACGGTCGAGCACACCGGCGACAACCTCACCGGCGAGGGCGAGGGCGACGACGAGGCGCTCAAGGTGAACCTCGCGGCGATGGCCCCCGAGGTCGAGAAGATCGTCTTCCCGGTGAGCATCTACGACGCCGACAACCGTCGCCAGAACTTCGGCCAGGTCACCAACGCGTTCATCCGCGTGGTCAACGAGGCAGACCAGCGCGAGATCACCCGCTTCGACCTCACCGAGGACGCGTCCACCGAGACCGCGATGGTGTTCGGGGAGCTGTACCGCCACCAGGGCGAGTGGAAGTTCCGGGCGGTCGGGCAGGGCTACGCGTCGGGGCTGGCCGGCATCGCGAGGGACTTCGGCGTCAACGTCGGCTGATCCCCGCGTCGACGACGACGCGGGGACGGTCACGGTCAGCGGCCGGCGGCCAGGCGGTCGGCCAGGTCCAGGATCATCGCCCGGCCCTCCACCTGCGCGGCCCACTCGGGTGGCACCGCGGCCTCCCCGTGCCGGGCACCGAGCAGGTTGCCGGTGATGGCGCCCGTCGAGTCGGTGTCGCCGTCGTGGTTGACCGCGAGCAGCAGCGCCGCGCGCAGGTCGTCGGGATGGCGCAGCGCGCAGAAGACGCTCATGGCCAGCGCCTCCTCGGCGACCCAGCCCTCGCCGAGCGAGCCGAGTTCCGCGCGCGCCGCGGCGGCGTCGACGGCCCGGCGCAGGGCGTCGACGGTCTCCTCGTGCCCCGGTCGTGCGGCCAGGAGGGGGAGGGTGGCCGCCAGCGCGCCGGGCAGGTCGAGGCCGGCGGAGAGGTGGTGCACCAGCACGGCCAGCCCCGCCGCGGAGATCCCGGCGGTCGGGTGGCCGTGGGTGAGCGCCGACCCGGCGATCGCGGCGTCGGCGATCACGTCGGGACCGGCCAGGCGCGGCGTGAGGCCGAACGGCGCCGAGCGCATGACGGTGCCGCACCCCTTCGAGTCGACGTTGACGGGCGCGCCCGGCTGCCGCCGCTGCGACCGCAGCCCGGACAGGCACGCGTTGCCCGGCGCCCGCTGCGCGTACAGCCATCCCTGCGCGGCGAGGCCGGTGGCGCCGGCGGCCGGGCCGGCGAGCTCCTGGGTGTCGAGCCAGCGCAGGTAGGCGGCCGTCAGCGCGGCGGGGAGCTCCCCGCCGTCCAGCAGGGCCTCCGCGGTGAACAGCGTCATCTGGGTGTCGTCGGTGATCAGCCCGGCGCGCCCGTAGGCCGAGGGGAGCAGGTCCGTGACGCCCGCGTCACCGTGGGCCCGCCGGATCTGCGCCAGGGACTCGAACTCGACCGGCGCGCCGAGCGCGTCGCCGACCGCCCCGGCCAGCAGGCACCCGCGCGCGCTCACCCCCGCACCCAGACCGTGACGTCGGTGGGCACCTGCCGGGCTCCGCCGAGCTCACCGCTGGCCAGCAGCACCTCGGCGCCGTCGGGCAGGGCGATCGGGTCGACCCCGAAGTTGGTGACGACGAGCAGCGGCCCGTTGCGGAAGGCCAGCGCGTCGGCCTCGCCGTCGACCCAGTCGACGGCGCCCTCGCCCAGCCGCAGGTCACGGCGCAGCGCCAGCGCGGCCCGGTAGAGCTCCAGGGTGGAATGGGGGTCGCCGGACTGGACGTCGACGGCGTGGTGGGCGAAATGGTCCGGCTGCGGGAGCCAGGTCGCACCCGTGGGGCTGAAGCCGTGGGCCGGGGCGGCGGCGTTCCACGGGATCGGGACGCGGCAACCGTCGCGGCCGGCCACCACGCCGCCGGTGCGGAACCACGTCGGGTCCTGGCGCAGCTCGTCGGGCAGCGTGGTGTGCTCAGGAAGTCCCAGCTCCTCGCCCTGGTAGACGTAGGCCGAACCGGGCAGCGCCAGCATCAGCGCGCTGGCGGCGCGTGCCCGGCGCAGGCCGAGCGCCGCGTCGGGCTGGGGGTCGGTGGCGCGGATGCCGTTGGGGTTCTCGCCGGCCGGCAGGGCGAGCCGGGTGGCGTGCCGCACGACGTCGTGGTTGGACAGCACCCAGGTGGTCGGGGCGCCGACGGCGTCGTTCGCGGCCAGCGAGGTGGTGACGACCCGGCGCAGGTCGGCGGACCGCCACGCGGCCTTCAGGAAGTCGAAGTTGAACGCCTGGTGCATCTCGTCGGGGCGGACGTAGCGGGCGAGCCGTTCGATCGGCTCGACCCAGGCCTCCGCGACCAGCATCCGATCGCCGTCGTAGGTGTCGAGGACCGCCCGCCACCCGCGGTAGATCTCGTGCACGCCGTCCTGGTCCCACATCGGGGCGTGCTCGGCGTCGACCGTGCCGTGCTCGTGCTCCCACTCCGGCAGGCCGTCGGCCTTGACCAGCGCGTTGGCGACGTCCACGCGGAAGCCGTCGACGCCCCGGTCGAGCCAGGTGCGCAGGATGTCGTGGAACTCCTCCCGGACCTCCGGGTTGCTCCAGTCCAGGTCGGGCTGGCCGGAGTCGAACAGGTGCAGGTACCACTGGCCGTCGGGCACCCGGGTCCACGCCGGCCCGCCGAACACGCTGCGCCACCCGTTGGGAGGCCCGTCGCCGACCCCGTCGCGGAACAGGTACCGCGCCCGCTCGGGGCTGCCCGGGCCCGCGGCCAGCGCGGCCCGGAACCAGGCGTGGGCGTCGGAGGTGTGGTTGGGCACCAGGTCGACGATCACCCGCAGGCCGAGCTCCTTCGCCTCGGCGATCATCTTCTCGGCGTCGGCGAGCGTGCCGAAGATCGGGTCGACGTCGCGGTAGTCGGCCACGTCGTATCCGGCGTCGGCCATCGGGGACACGTAGAAGGGGGACAGCCACAGCGCGTCGACGCCGAGGTCGGCCAGGTGCTGCAGCCGGGCGGTGATGCCGGGGAGATCGCCGATGCCGTCGCCGTCGGAGTCGGCGAACGAGCGCGGGTAGACCTGGTAGATCACCGCCGAGCGCCACCACTCGGGGGCGTCGGCGTGGTCGGGTACGGAGCTCGGCTGCGACATCACGGCACCCATGCTGCCCGATGTCCCCGACGGAATCCGGGTGGCCTCCCGGCCCGGCGACCGGGATGGTGGGATCGGTGCCGTGACGTTCGCCGACCACCTCGCCCGCCTCGACGTCGCGGCGCTCGCCGCCCTGCTGGAGCAGCGCCGCGACGTGCTCGTCGAGCCGGTGCCCCGCTCCCTGGACCAGCTGGCGCTGCGCCTGGGCGGGGCCGACTCGCTGAGCCGCGCGCTGCCGTCGATGGACCGGGACGAGACGGTCGTGGCGCGCGCCGTCGCGCTGCTGGAGCCGCCCGACCGGGCCGCGCTCGCCCGGTGGGTCCAGGCCTCCGAGGAGCTGGCCGGCGAGGCCGTGGATCGGCTGTGCGCCCGTGGCCTGGCCTGGCGCGAGGGCGGCCGGGTCGAGCTGCCGCTGCGGCTCGCGGCGCACTTCGCGGGTGAGCTGGGGGACTTCCGGTCGGTCCGCAGGATCGCCGGGCAGGCGCGGGTGGAGCAGGTGCGCGACGCCGTCGCGGCCCTGGGCGGCGGTCCCGCAGGCGGGACGAAACCGGCGCTGGTGCAGGAGCTGGAGCGGCTCGTCACCGATCCGGCGGTCGTGGTCGCGGCGACCGAGCGGCTCTCCCCGGCCGCGGACCGGCACCTGCGGCTGCTGCTCGACGCGCGCGGCTTCTCCCTGCCCGGACGGGTGGGCCCGACGGCCGTCGAGCTCGTGGACGCCGGGTTGCTGGTGGCCGTGGGTCACCTGCCGGAGCTGCCCCGCGAGATCGCCGCGATGCTCCTCGTCGACGGCGCGGTGACCGGCCGCCCGGCCGTCGATGCGGCGACCGGGCCGGTCGACGACGGGCGGGCCGGCGCGGAGGCGGCGCTGCTCGCGCTGGTCACCCTGCTCGACGACGCCCGCACCCGCCCGATCGCCGCGCTGAAGAAGGGCGGTGTCGGAGCGCGCGAGCGGGCCCGGCTGGCGAAGTCGCTGAAGGTCGAGGAGCCGGCGCTGTGGATCGACGTCGCGCACGCCGCGGGCCTGCTCGCCGCGGGCCCCGGCGGCTACGCACCGACCGCGGCCTACGACCGGTGGCGCGACGAGGAGCCGGTGGCGCGCTGGGCGGGCGTCGTACAGGCCTGGCACGCCCTGGATCTGGCCCCGACCAGCCGCGAGATCGACGACGGCGAGGTCGCTCCGCCGCTGCCGATGCACTCCGGCGCCGGGATCCTGCGCCGGTCCCTGCTGCGGGCCGCGGCCGGTGGCGGCTCGCTGCGCTCGGCGGCGGAGCACCTGGGCTGGTTCTGCCCGCTGCACGTCGACGTCCGGTACGCCGGCCGCGAGGCGGTGGCGGCGGTGCGCGAGGCCACCGCGCTCGGCGTCGTCACGGGGGACCGGCTGACCGCGCTCGGTGAGCTGCTCGTCGCGACCGCCGGGACCGACGCCGCCGAGCTCGCCCGCCGGGCCGCCGGGCTGCTGCCGGAGTCGCGCGGGCTGCTGGTGCTGCAGTCCGATCTCACCGCCGTGGTGTCCGGGCAGCCCACCGCGGCCGCCGCCCGGCTGCTCGCCGCCTGTGCCGTCGCCGAGAGCCGGGGCGCCGCCGCGATCTGGCGGTTCACCCCGGCGTCGGTGCGGTCGGCGATGGACGCCGGGTGGAGCGCCGACGAGCTGCGCACCGACCTCGCCGCCGTCACCGGGCAGGAGCTGCCGCAGCCGCTGGACTACCTGATCTCCGACGTCGCCCGCCGGCACGGCTCCGTGCGGGTCCGCGGCGTGCGGTGCTGCGTCACCGGGTCGGAGTCCGAGATCGCCGAACTCCGGCACACCCGGGCGTTGCGCCCGCTGCGCCTGGCCCAGCTCGCCCCCACCGTGCTGACCAGCCCGAACGAGCCCGACGACGTGGTCGCGAAGCTGCGTGCCGCCGGGTTCTCCCCGATGCCCGAGGACGCCGACGGCGCGGTGGTGCTGGCGCCGCGGGCGGCCGGCCCCGCCCCCGAGCCGGCACCTCGTGCACCGCGCCGCCGGATCGCGCCCGCCGACCTCGCCGCGCGCCTGCTCTCCGGCGACCCGCCGGAACAGGCGCTGTCGGCCACCCACCACGAGCTCGCCCGCGTCGCCACCCACCTCGACGACGGCGAGCTCGCCCTGCTGGCCGACGCCGTGGACCACGGCCGCGACGTGCGCATCCGCTACCGCAACGCCGCCGGCAACCACTCCACCCGCGACATCCGCCCGCACCACGTCTACGACCGCTGGCTGTCCGCGTGGTGTCACCTGCGCGACGACGAGCGCGAGTTCCGGCTCGGCGGGATCGAGTTCGTCGCCCCGGTCGGGTGAGCGGGTGACGGGCGGCGCTCAGGACGGGCAGGGGTGCCAGACGCGCCCGCCCGGCTCGTAGCACCGCGGCCCGGTGTAGCCCGGGTACGGGTCGCCGGACGGTGCGGGATCGGCGCGGCGTTCCGGTGCGGGCGCGGTCTCCCGCTCCCGTTCGGCCCGCTCCTGCTCGGTCCGGCGTGCCCGCTCCCGCTCGGCCACCCGCTCCTGCTCGGCGACACGCTCCTGCTCGGCCAGCCGCTCCTGCTCGGCCCGCCGGGCGGCCTCGGCCCGCACGATCTCGTCGGCGCTCGACCGCAGGTCGGTGCCCTGGGTCCGCGCAGTGCGGCCGATCTCCTGCACCGCGTCGACGAGTACGGCCCGCTCGGCCTCCGGGATCGCGGCGACCGGTGGCTGGTCGGCCTGGCCGGTCAGCAGGTCGGCGAGGGCCGCCGCGGCGGCCACGACGACGTCCGGCGCCGCCGCCGCGGCCTCGAACTCCGCCGCCGGCGCCCCGTCCGGCGGGGTGCGCACCGGATGGGCGGCCACCGTCTCGTCGAGCTGAGCGACCAGTGCCGGCACCGTGCACGCCGTGCCGGGCGAGTACAGCCCGGCCTGCGCCTGCTGCGCCTGCGCCCGGGCCCGCTCCACCGGAGGCAGGAAGCGGACGTTGTCGTCGAACACGACCACCGCGGCCAGCCCGGCCCGGGCGATCTCGGTGTTGACGAGCGTCCCGTCGGCGGTGAACACGCCGGCCAGGGTGCGGCCGTAGCGGTCGGTGCGCACGTCGTCGTACTCCAGCGTCACCGGGGTGCCGGCCGGCAGCAGCGCCTCCAGGAACGCCGTCGCCTCCGGCCCGAGGCACTGCACCGGCCGGTCCGGGTCCACCGACTCCGGGGTGTCGATGTTGAGCAGGCGGACGCGCTCGTCGCGCCCGCCGACGCGGACGTCGACGGTGTCGCCGTCGACGACGCGGGTGACGACCGCGTCGCCTGCGGACCCGCCGGCGCTCACACCGACGACGACCGCCGTCCCCACCGCTCCGGCGGCGACGATCCCCCCGACGATCTTCGCGAACAGCCCGATCCCGATCACGCCGACCTCCGTCCGGTGCCCGGTCGGGCGCCCTGCACGGTTCATCGGGACGGTGGTGGGGGTCCGTTAGCCGCTCGCACGAAGGGGGGACGGGATTCCCGATCGGCCCCACGCGAGACCCCGTGACCGTGTACCCGGGAGCGTCACCGCGCGAGGTCGCCGACCAGGTCGTCGAGCACCCGCTCCTCCTCCACCGCGGACCCGGCGCGGCGCATGGCGTCGGCGAGCAGCGGGTCCCAGGACGCCTCGGCGGGGGTGCCCCGCAGCGGGCCGCCGGGGCCGCGCTCGAGCGCGGCCCGGTAGGACGCCGCGTCGAACCGCCACGGGCCGACCGGCAGGCGGGCGCACAGCACGTTGCCGATGCGCACGCCGCCCCAGTCGAAGTCGCCGTGGAAGCGCAGGGTGGCCCCGGCGTCGACGGCCAGGCGCAGCAGCGTGATCGCCGCCGCTCCCGGCTGCCCGCTGACGCAGACCAGCGGCGCGGCGGCCGGGCCGAGCCGGTCGGCGGCCTCGGCCACCACCACGGGGTTCTCGCACACCGACAGCGTCCGTCCGGCGAGGTCGAGGCGCGGCGGGCGGCGGGACAGCCTGCGCAGGGTGAGCACCACCGGTTCGGGATCGTGGGCGTCACCGGGCAGGCCCAGCGCCAGCACCGTGCTGGACAGCTCGTCGCGCAGCAGGCCGACCGCCGCCCACACCTCGCGGCGCCACCCGGCGCCGTCGCCGTCGCCGACCCCGCCCAGCACGCGGGCGGCGGCGAAGACCAGGCCGGTGACGGGGCGCCCCTCGTCGAGGGCGTGTGCCGAACCCAGCACGCGCTCGGCGAAGCGGCCCACCGGTTCGGGCTCGGCGGGCAGCGCGGTGAGCACGGCGGCGACGTCGGCGAGCAGCGCCGTGGCCCGGTCGGGGTCGGCGGTCAGGCGCCGCACGGTGCCGGTGGCGCGCAGCGAGTCGATCCAGGGCTGCAGCGCCGGGTGGCGGTCGAGCGCCGGGTCGAGGCGGGCGAAGGCGACCGCCCACGCCGTCTCGCGCTCGGCGAGCAGCGTCGCGCGCGGGGTGACCGGACCGGTGAGCGCGACCACCGCCGCCGCCAGCCCGCCGGGGTGTGCTCCCGAGCGCGCCACCGTGTCGGCGACGTCGTCGAGCCGCACGCTCAGCGCGGTGCCCGCCCGCGGTCGACGGCCGAGCAGCCGGGCCACCGCGGCCCGCTGTCCGGGGGTGGCGTCGGTCAGCGTGACCGTGCCGGTGACGGGCTCGCCGCGCTCCAGCCGCCTGCGCATCCGGTCGAGCAGCCACGCCAGGTCCGGGGATCCGAGCAGCCTGCGCAGCCGGTCGTGCCCGTCAGAGCTCATCGAACAGGCTGCCGGTGGCCGCGACCGGCTCCGGCGCCGCCGCGGCGCCGACCGGGCGTGGCACCGGGCGGCGCTGCCGCCCGTCCCACCGCCAGTTGGTGACGAGCACGGCCGCGATCCCGTCGGTGCGGGCCAGCTGCGCGATCGCGAGGCCGGGGACCTCCGGGTAGCAGCCCCACTCCCGCTCGCTGGTCATCACGACGTCGAGGTCGAACGCGGCGAGCAGGCCGAGGTACTTGGCGCGGGCGTGGTCGTCGACGCCGGCGAACGCCTCGTCGAGGGTGACCAGCCGCGGGGCGTGCGGGTTGCCCGCCGAGGCGTAGTGCGCCGACGCCGCCGCGAACAGCGGCACGCTCGCGGCCAGCACTCGCTCGCCACCCGACGCCGGGCCGGTGGCCGGGCGCCACTGCCCGTTCTGGTGGCGCTCGATGACGAACCGGTGCCAGCCGCGGTAGTCCAGGGCCGTGTCGAGGTGCTCCAACCAGGTGCCGGTCTCGTCGCGGGCGCGGACCTCGGCGATGCGGGCCTGCAGGAACCCGCCGACGGCGGCCCGGTCGTCCTCGGACCACGCGTCCGAGGTCTGGCGCAGCAGCCGGCGGCGGGCCTCGACGAGCCCGGCCGGGCCGTCCTCGCGGGGGCGCCACTCCAGCCGCAGCCGCATCCCGGTGCTGGTGGGCCGACCGTCCAGTTCGGCGTTCATCACCCCGACCTGCTGCTCGGCCTGCGCGATCAGCTCCTGCAGCGTGCTCGCCACCTCGTTGACCAGGTGGTTCTCCAGGATCTCCCGCTCGCGCTCGTCGAGCAGGCGGCTGCGGTCGGTGACCTCGGTGTCCAGCGCGGCCGTGAGCTCCGGGACCGTGGCCGGCCGCCCGCGGAACACGACCTCGACGACGATGCCGTCCTCGAGCAGCTGCGCCGAGGCGGTGCTGCCCTGGCGGGCGAGGGTGTCGGAGAGCGTCTTGAGCTCGTCGGTGACGCGGCGCTGCACGCGGTCCCACGCGGGGTCGTCGGCGCCGACCGACTCCAGCTCCTGGTCGATCTGCCGGGCCAGGCGCACCGTCGGATCGGGTGCCCAGGTGTCCGGCACGGCCAGCTCGGGCAGGGCGACGGTGAGCAGGCCGGTGCCGGCGAAGCGGCGCAGGGAGTCGGCGGCCGCGGTGCGCTCGTCGGTGGCCGTCGCCAGATCGGCGGTGGCACCCTGGCGCAGCCCGTCGGCCCGGCCGCTCGCGGCGACCGCCCGCTCGCGGGCGCCGGTGGCGTCCCTGTGGTCGCGCGAGTTGGCCAGCGACAGCTCGGTGACCTCGGCCAGCAGCCGCTGCAGCTCCTCCACGGCCGCCCCGACGGTGTCGCGCAGCGTCCCGTGCGCCTCGGCCGCCGCGCGTGCGTCGCGGTCGGCCTCGGCGGCGTGGTCCTCGGCCGCGGCGTGCGCGTCCCGGGCGGCGGCGAGCTCGGCGGCGGTGTCGCGTTCGGCGTTCCGGGCGTCGGCGAGGCCGCGCGCGGCGGGCCACAGCCCGGCGAGCGTGACGCGGTAGCCCGCCAGCGCGTCGCGGACGGCGTCGAGGGCGGGCCGGTCGGTGGGCAGCCCGACGTCGGTGGCGCCGGTGTGCAGCTCCTCGGTGGCCGTGGTGGCCCGGTCGGTGGCGAGGTCCACGTGGGCGTCCGCCTCCCGGCGTTCGCGCTCCAGCCGGGCGTGCTCGCCGCTCAGGGCGACGGTCGCGGCGTGTGCTTCCCGCAGCGGTGTGTCGTCGGGCAGCCCGGCGAGCTCGCGGGCGAGGGTGTCGCGGCGGTCGGCGAGGAGCTTCCGCTCGGTGGCGATGGCGGCCTGCTCCGCGGCCACGTCGTCGGCCTCGGCCCGCACCACGACCAGCCGGGCCCGCCGGGCGGCCTCCCGGGCGCCGCGCCCGATGTACTGCGCCGCGGGCTTGCTCCACGCCCCGGTGAGGACCCCGATCCGGAACCGGCCGTCGGTGCCGACCCAGGTGGATGCCGGACCGGCCCCCAGCCCGATGGCGGCGAGCACCGACTCCACCGCCTCCTCCGGCACGGCGGCGGCCCGGGGGTCGGCGGGGTCGATCGCGGGTCGCAGGACCGTGGCCACCGCAGTGCCGGGCACCGAGCCGGACTCCGGTGCGATCAGGACGTCGCCGCCCGGTGCCGTGAGCGCACCGTCGGGTGTGAGCCAGGCGTCGAGCACGCCGGAGGCCTCCAGCGCGGCCTCCAACCCGGCCCGGGCCGTGCCGCCGGACGTGACGTCGTCGACCTCCTCGGCGAAGTCGACGAGCTGCCACAGCGGGGCCCCGGACCGGCCGGTGCGGGCGTCGGGAGCGCGGGTGTGCGGGGCCGGCGGTGCGCCGTGCTCGCCCGCCTCCAGCCGGGTGATCTCCGCGGCCAGTTCGGCCGCGTGGGCCGCCGCCGCGTCCGACCGCTGCTCCAGGGCAGCGCCGGCGGTGGCCAGCGCGGTGGTGGCGTCGCGCCCTGCCGTGTCGGCGGTGACGCGGGCCGGGTTGGGCCCGTCGAGGGTGCCGGCCCACAGTTCCAGCGCCGCGGCCACGGCGTCGGGCTCGGGTACGGCCAGCTCGACCGCGGCGTCGAGGTGATCCCGGGTGGCCGCGACGAGCTCGGTCGCCCGCTCCTCGACGGCCTCGGCGGCGGCCGCCCGACGCTCGGCGAGCTCGGCCGCGGTGCCGGCCAGCCGGTCGACGGTGGCGCGGGCGTCGGCGAGGGCCCGGGCCGCGGCGGACTCCGCCGTGAGCAACGTGTCGACGTGGCGGATCGCGCGCTCCTGGCGTTCGGTGATCTCCGTCGCCGCGCGGCGCAGCCGCTCCAGCCGGCGGTCGGCCGGGGCGTCGATCCCGTCGGGCCGGGAGCCGATCCCGTCGGGCGGGGACCCGAACCCGTCGGGCGGGGCGTCGGTCCCGGTCAGCCGTGCGTCGATCTCGGTGGCGTGCGGATCGGCGACCAGTGCGGTCCGGGCGGCATCGGTGGCCGACTCGCGCGCCGCGGCCAGCTCGGCGGCGAGCGCGGTGGTGCGGCGCCCGGCGTCGTCGTGGCGGGCGCGGCGCCGGTCGAGGTCGGCGGCGGCGTCGGTGCGTCGCCGGGCCGCGTCGTCGGCGTCGCGGCGGCGCCTGCGGGCCTCGTCGGCGGCGCGTTCGAGCTGCTCGGCGCTACGCATCTCGGGGCTCTGGCGCAGGGTGCGGTCCCGGACCCGGAGCCGCTCGGCGTCGGCCTCCAGCGTCGCGAGCCGGTCGGCGGCCTCCTCCGCGGCCTCCTCCGCGACGCGGTGCGCCTCCTGCGCGGCGGCGAGCGCCTCCCGAGCGGACCGGTAGCGCTGCTCGGCGTGCCGGGGCAGCGCGGCGCGGCGCCGCGCGGCCACCGAGGCGTAGCGCCGGTAGTGCCCGAGGAACGCCCGCGCGCTGTCGTGCGCCTCGGTCATGGCGGCCAGCTCGTCGCGATCCTCCTCCAGGCTGCGGAACGCCTCGGCGACGTCGGCGACGACGGCCTGGTCCAGCGGCGGCAGTGCCTCGGTGAGCGCGTCGGAGAGCGCCCTCTCGCTCGGTCGCTTGGACAGCTGCGGTTGGCGCAGCTGCACGAGCAGGTCGACCAGCGCGCCGTAGCGCTGCTCGCCGAGGCCGAACAGCGCCTCGTCGACGGCCCGGCGGTAGTCGCGGGCGCGGTCGTGCACGACGCCGTGCCCGGCGAGTGCGTCGGTGAGCCGTTCGCGGGTCAGCGCGGTGCGCGTGGCGTCGACCAGCTGCAGGTCGGCCCCGACGCGCTGGTCGGTGACGAAGAACCAGTGCCGCGCGATGCCCCGCCCGGCGACCGCCTTGAGCCCGCACCCGATCGTGCGGAACTGCGCCGTGCCGTCCTCGGTGAGCCGCCCGAACTCGCACCACGTGTAGCCGAGCCGTTCGGGATGCGGGTGCTCGCCGCCGAGCAGCAGGTTCCACTCCATGCGCTTCTTGTGGTCGGCGTCGGGCTCGACCCGGTGCGAGGACAGGTCGCCGTCGAGCAGGAACGGCAGCAGCAGCGCCAGCACCTTCGACTTCCCGGTGCCGTTGTTGCCGCGCAGCAGCAGCCGCCCGTCGTGGAACCAGAACTCCTCGACGTCGTAGTAGAAGAGGTCGACGAGCCCGGCGCGCAGCGGCTGCCAGCGGGCACGGGCGGGCTGGGGGAGCGTCATCGGTCCGGCTCCCGTCTCCTGGGCTCCTGGATCGTGGGGGCGCCGACGGCGTAGCGGGCCAGCGCGGGCAGCGGGCGCACGACGTCGCCCTCGCGGTGGACGAGCCGCAGCGCCTGCAACCGGCGCAGCGCCAGCTCGGTGAGCTCCACCTCCGCCCCGGGCGCCGTGGCGTCCTTGCGCCAGTACGACGCGTGCTCGGCCGCCTGGCTGCGCAGGTGGTCGTGCAGCGCGGCGAGCGGGAGGGGTTGCGCCGCCGCGGCGAGGTGCTCGGCGAGCAGCAGCGTGGCGTGGCCCTCGGTGCCGCTCTCGGGCATGCGGACGTCGGTGAGGTCGTCGAGCGGGTCGACCATCGCGACGCCCTCGGCCCGCACCTCCGCCACCAGCCCGGTCAGCTCGGTGATCCGGCTGGTGATCGCGTGGCGCTGGCTCGTGAGGTACGCGAGCTCGGCGTCGTCGAGATCGGCGTGGTAGAGCACCGGCTCGTCGAGCAGGCGGCGGGTGAGCCGGTGGCGGATCCGCTGGTTGCGCAGGTCGTCGGTGGTGGCGGGCAGCTCCTCGGTGATGCCCGAGAGGCGCTCCTCGAAACCCGCCCCGGCGACGGTGGACGGCCCGCGGGGCGTGGCGAGCAGCGCCGCGAGCACCCGGCGCTCCACGTCGTAGAGGGCGTCGCCGTCCTGGCGCACGAAGGCGTCCTCGTCACCCGCGACCCGGGCCAGCACCCCGAGGTCGAGCAGCAGCCGCACCACCGACACCAGGTCGGTGCGCTCCTCGCGGCGTTCCAGGGTGAACGCCATCCCCAACTCGGGATCGGCGGCCCCGAGCACGATCTGCTCGGCGAGCCGACCCAGCGTGACCTGGGCGTCGGCCCGTTCCAGCACCGCCAGGGCGAGGCAGGTGAGCACGTAGCGGCGCCGGGTGAATGGCGCCCGGCTGCGCGGATCGCGGGCGGGATGGGTGGGGTCGGCGGTGTCGGGCACGGTCTTGACCAGCCGCGCCACCTCGCTGTCGACGACGAGGCGCCAGCCGGTGTTGCGGTCGAACCACTCCCGCAGCGCGCCCGCGTGCCGCCGCACCAGCACGACGTGCTCGGCGTCGGGCCCGTGTGCCCGCAGCACCGGGCGGCGCAGCAGGGCCCGCGCCGCCCGGGTGAGCTCGCTGCGCCGCGTCTGCCCCAGCGCGTCCGACAGTGCGGAGGTCATGCCGTCAGCTCCCGCGCCGGCGCCGTGAGGTCGACGATGTGCACGAGATGGTCGGGCCCGCGGAACTCGCCGTCGGGCGTGTGGATCCGTACCGGCGCGGCGCCGGGGAGGACGGTGAGCCGCACGGCCATCGTGCCGTCCGAGGTGCTCGTGGTGACCTCGTGGCGGCCCGGCGTGAGTGCGGTGAGGGCGTCGCCGAGCAGGCCGAGGAACAGCCGGAACGCGTCGACGTCGAGCGTGCCGACGTCGGACAGCCGCACCGGGTGCTCGGTGGCCAGCGCCGCCCGCGCCGCCGCCAGTTCCGCGGCCTCCTGCGCGGCCACCTCGGCGAGGTGGCGCCGCTGCGCGGACCGGTCGGCGACCCGCGACGGCTTGCCCCGCCGCTCGTAGCTCCCGGTCCTGCGCAGCCGCGGGCTGATCTCCAGCGGCGGCGCGTCGGCCCACGGCGTGCTCGCGGGCACCGGGTCGTCGGCGCGGGCGGCGAGCGTGTCGGCGTCGATCGTGAGGTGCCGCGATGGGGACAGGCCGAACGCGCTGCGCCACAGCCGGTGCATCGACGCCTCGTCGGGGGCCTGGGCGAACCACAGGGCGAGCGTGCGGAAATCGGCCGAGCGGTCGGAGCGCCCGGTGCGCCGGTCGTTGAGCGCGGCCACGACGTGCAGCAGCTGCGGGATCGCCGCGCGCGCCTGCGAGCGCAGCAGCTTGGCCTGGCTCGGGTGCTGCGGGGCGCTGACGAACCAGGCGCGGAACCCCGCCCACCGCTCCCGCCACAGCGCCGCGCGCCGGGCGAACTCCACCGCGCGCGGATCGTCGCCGTCGCCCACGGCACCGGGAGCGGCGTCGGCGGCCTCCCGCCATGCCGCCGCGTCGAGCAGCGGATCGACCCCGAGCTCCTCGATCCGCGCCACCAGCGCCGCGATCTCCGAGCCGGTGGCGACCAGGTCGGTGATGAACCGCTGCAGGTAGTCGATCAGCCGCTCCTTGTAGGCGCGGAACGCCTCGGCGTCGGCGTCGTGCAGGTCGATCGAGCGTTGCAGCGATCCCATGAACGCCTGCGCGTTGGCGGCCAGGTCGGTGAACCGGTCGACCAGGGCCCGCAGGGACAGGTGCACCTTCGCCGGATCGGGTTCGGCGGACAGCGCCAGCTCGTGCAGGACGCGGAGCTGGGTGGCGATGTCGGTGAGCGCGACGGCCTGCAGCGCCCCGCGTCGGCCCAGCGCCTCGTCGTAGACGGCCAGCGCCTCCTCGGCCGCCTCTCCCTCGCGGGTGAGCTGGTAGAGGTAGCGGGCGCGGTGGAAGTCCTCCACGGTGGTGACGCGGCTGGTGTCGGGGTCCGACGCCACGTTGCCCCAGCCCTCCAGCGCCACCAGCGCCGCGGCCACGGCATCGACGTCGACCCCCGGGCCCAGCGCGTCGCGCACGTCCTCGGGGCGCAGGTGCACGGTGAAGCGGCGCTTGGCGGCGACGAACGCGAGCATCACCTGCCGGTAGAGCTCGGACTTGCCCACGGTGAGGTAGGTGAACGCGCTGTGCGTGGGCATCCGGGCCTCCTCGGTCGGTGGGGGCGAGAGTAGGGGGCGGCACCGACAGTTCCGGGCAGGCCCTGCCGCGACGCCCGGCGAGTTCTCGCGTTCGGCCCCGCGAGTCCACCCGCACCCGCCATCCTCCCGCCATGACGACCTACGCCTTCGACCCGACCACCTCCCACCTGCTGGCCACCTGGCCGACCGGCGCGGGCGCGACCGCCCGCACCGTCGCCCGACTGAACACCCGTACGACCGAGCGGAGTGGCCTGCACCTGGCCAAGGCGCTCACCGCGCTGTCGGACACGGCGTGGCTGGCCTACACCGATCCCGCCGCGGTCGAGATCCGGCCCGCGCCGGCCCTGCGCGCGCTGCGCAGGCCGCACCTGCCTCGCGCGGGGCTGCTCTACCGGGAGGGCGACCCGTTGCTCGACGGTGCGCACGACGTCGGGCGCGAGCTCGTCGCGGTTGGCAGCGCCGGGGTGAGCAGGGCCGTCGTCGAGGACGTGACCGCCGATCTCGACGCCGTCGAGCGCGCGCGGTGCGGGGATCTGTCCGGCCGCGCCCGGCAGGCCGTCGCACTGACCCGGCTCGACGCCTCCCCGGTCCAGGTGGTCGCGGCCGATCGGCTCCTGCACGAGGTGCCGATGGGCAGCGAGCGGCTGTTCACCGAGGTGGAGCCGATCGCGGCCGCGGTCGCGGCGGCGCACTGGCTCGCGGCGGCCGTCGAGGTCACGCAGGTCCGTACCGGTGCGGGCACCGTCCGGGACCTGCTGCTGAGCGATCCCGACATCGGGGGGATCGACGTCGAGACCGCGGCCGTGATCGTCGATCTGCTCGACGAGGGGAACCCACCGCTGCCCGCCGCCCGGTGCCTCGTTCAGGCGGCGGCGCTCACCGCGCGCGGCATGATCCTGGGACGCAGGGACGATCCCACCGACGACCCGCAGTTCACGCTCCTCGACCCCGCCCGGCCGGCCCCGTGCCTGCTGGAGCGCCTCGTGCGGGCCGTGCAGGCCTGCGGCATGGTGCACATGCGCCATCAGGGCCTCGACGATCGCGACGGGCCGGACCGCGCGGCGGCGTGCCTGCAGGTGTTCGACGAGGAGGTGCGGCGCGCGGCGGAGCGGGCGGGCGACCGGTTGCTGCGGACGGAGCCCACGACACTGGCCTCCTGAGGGCTCTCATGACGTCCGAACCGGACGGCCCGACGATCGGGGAGCACGAGCATGTCGGGGAAGACATGGCGATCCTGGTCCAGGTCGACGGAGGACGATGCTGCTGCCGGAGTTCCCGCGCGGGTACGTCTGGAACCGCACGGTGCGCGGGCTGATGCGGTCGCTCTACCTGGTCCGGCGCAGTCCCCTGCGCGCCGACCGCGATCCGGGAGGACCGATGCACGACGCGGGTGGCTACGCGACCATCGGCGGTGCCGCTGGCATGCGGGGCCGGCGCCTCGGGTCGATCCACGGCGGCGGGTAGAACTCGGGGCGCCCGCCGACGAGCGCGACGTCCCAGCCGGCGTGGTGGACCAGGCGGTGACACGCCCGGCAGATCATCACGCAGTTGTCGACGCGGGTGGGGCCGCCGTGTTCCCACGGAACGATGTGGTGGATCTCGGTCCAGCTCGGGGGGCGGCCGCAGCGGGCGCAGCCGCGGTCGCGGACGGTCACGGCGCGGCGTACGCCCTCGGGGATGACGCGGGTGCGGCGGCCGATGTCGAGGGGCTGCCCGGCACTGCCCATGACGACGGGGATGACCGCGGCGTCGCAACACAGCATCCGCAGTGCCTCGGGCGAGAGGGTGCCGCCGAAATCGAGGACGGCGGCGCGGGCGCGGCGCTGCAGGTCGTCGAGGGTGACGATGATGTTGAGGTGGGGGCGGCGGCCGCCGCCGGAGGGCAGGTGCTCGGCGCTGCCGTGGTCGAGCACGAACCCGCAGGCGTCGGCGAGGGCTTCGGCCTGGCGGGTGGCGGGGGTGCGGTCGTCGTCGGCGGTGCGCGGCCTGGCGCCTGCGTCGATCAGGGTGGCGATGGCGTCGAACATCGCGGCGTCGT
>NZ_JAJCYB010000062.1 GCF_029263155.1 Pseudonocardia sp. | reverse complement strand
GGTGGGGGGTCTGGGGGGGGGGTTGGTGGGGGGGGGGCCAAACACAACCCCCCCGCCCCCCCCCCCCGCGACGACCGCCGCCAGGCCGAGGGTCCAGTTCACCGGGGACGGGGCGTTCGGGTCGTCGATCGCGACCACCGCCTCGATGTCGCCCACCCGGCCCGCGTCGAACGACCAGCTGACGGTGCCCGAGTCGGCGTCGCCGTTGGTGTCGAGCACCTGGCCCGGGAAGCTGACCTTGAGCTGGAAGTCGGCGAGGTCGGTGTCGACGGTGGTGAGGTCCACCGAGCCCGCCAGCACCACGCGGTTGCCGGCTCGCCGCAGCTGCAGGTCGACGCTCTCGCCGGGCGCGCCTGCCGCGCCGATCAGCTCGCTGACCTGCGGAAACGTCAGGCCGGTGAACCGGGCCACCGAGCCGGCGTAGCCCTCCTGACGGTACGGCGACAGCTCGACGTCGTCGGCGAGCGACGGGGGCAGCGTGACCACGGGCCCCGGATCGTCGGGGCCCTGCTCCGGGGTGGCGAGGATGATCTCGCCGTCCACGGTGTCGTCGGGCTGCACGGCCAGCGCGGCCCGCACCCTGGCACAGCCGGAGAGGGCCAACAGCGCGATCAGGGCGATCAGCAGCAACAACACGGGTGCGCGCCGGAGGGTCACCGGACCATCGTGCCAGCCCACGATCCGCACTTCGGAGCCACAGTGCTGCCATGGGCGGCCGTCGACAGCGTCATGGCTCCGAGGTGCGTCCGGGCGGGTCCAGGGGCAGCGTGCGGCCCAGCACCGCGAAGGGGCGGGTGTCGCCGGTGAACCGGTGCTGGCGCAGCACGTCGTGGAAGCCGGTGCGGCGGTAGAGCTGCCACGCCCTCCCCGGCGCCTGGGTGCCGTACTCGGGGGTGGACAGCAGGACGCGCCGCGTGGTCGCCCCGGCCAGCAGTGCCCGCAGCAGCCCCTCGCCGAGCCCGCCGCCCTGCACGTCGGGCCGCACGTGCAGCTCGGTGAGCTCGAAGTAGTCCTCGAGCCAGTACTGGTCCGCAGGCTGGGACCGCAGGCCCCGCCGGACCTCCTCGAACCACCACTGCCCGGGAGCGCCGCGGTATCCGTAGGCGACGCCGAGCAGCCGGTCGGCCGCGTCGATCCAGCCGACGGCGCGCCAGCCCGGCCGCTGCACGTGGTCGAGCCACAGGGGCCTGCGATGGCGGGCGGTGCCCGGCGGGTACCCCATCGCGGCCACGTAGACCTCGAGTGCGGCACCGAGCCGGTCGGCGAGGTCGAGCGGCCCGAGCTCGACGAGGTGCCGGGCGGGCGCGGTGGTCACTGGGTCATCTCACCACGTCCGGCCGTCCGCGTCTCGACATGACTTGACGCGGGGCTCCCGGCGCGCTTCACTGGACGAGATCGAACATACGTTCGATCTTGGGTGGATCCGGTGGACGGGCGGGGGAAGCGCCCCTCCACCGGAGCCATCCTCCCACCGACCCCAGACGGTGGGACGGGAAAGGGGAGCCATGAGCGAGCTGGTGGACACGTCCCCGGCCGGGCGCAGCGGTGCCGGACGCAGCGGGGCCGGACCGTGAGCGCCTTCGGTCGCGTGTTCAGGTCGCGGCAGCCGACGCCGATCCATGTGCGCTGGCAGGACGGGGAACCCGTCGAGTTCCAGCGCAGGCCGGTGCGGGGCGGGCCGCGCTACCTGGTCGTCGACGTGCGGGACCGCTGGATCGAGGAGTCGCCGTGGCCGTTCCCGTCGCCGATGCCGGTCGGGGGCGACCGGATGCGCTGCTGGCGGGTGGAGGCGCGGTCCGCGGAGGAGCCGGAGGCACCGGGTCGCGAGTTCGTGCTGCGGATGCGGGCGGGTCCCGGGGTGTGGGATCTGGTCCGGGTGGCGGAATGAGGAGGGTGGAGCTCCGATGACGATCACGTTCGACGCGGCCCCGGTCTTCGACGTGGCGGCGCTACCGGCGCCACGGTCGGGCGCGGGCAGGTCCGCGGCACCACCGACGTCGAGGGCCGCGCTCGCGCTGCTGCGCCAGGCGGCCGAGGGCATCGCCGAGGCCCACCGTGACGACGACCCCCTGCTGCGCTACCCGGCCGCGTACCTCGCGGCGCTGCGGGCCGGAGCGGCCGTGCTCGCGGTGCGGGCCCGGCCCCAGCCGCCCCGGCGGCGCTCCACCCGCAACGTGTGGCGGCTGCTCGCCGACGTGGCCCCGGAGCTGGGGGAGTGGGCGGCGTTCTTCGCATCCTGCTCCGACACCCGCGCCGCGGCCGAGGCCGGCATCTCCCGGCTGGTGGGTCGCCGGGACGCCGACGACCTGCTGCGGCAGGCCGAGCAGTTCGTCGGCATCGTCACCGCGGCGATCCCGCTGCGGTGATGCCACGGCGGTGATGCCACCGCGGTGATGCGCGGCGGCGCTGCGGCGGGCGCCGGTTCAGCGCGTGCGCGGCGGTGGCGTCATCGCGCGGTCACGGCGCTCGCTGCGCAGCACCCGACCCAGCAGGGTGCTGAACACGGCCGACACCTCGCGGGCGCCGGGTGTGTCCCAGCGCTGGATCGGTACGCACGCGCCCTGGGCCTGCTGGATCGCCGAGCGGTCCGGCAGCACCCCGCTGAACACCAGCGGCCCGAACAGCTCGCGCAGCTCGGCCACCCGGAACTCGTGCTCGGCGTTGCGCGGGCGGACCCGGTTGATCAGCACGCCGAGCGGTTGCAGGTCGGGGTTGCCGCGCTGGCGCTCGGTCTGCACGGCGTCGAACGCGCGCTGCACCCCGGACACAGCGAACATCGTCGGGTCGGTCACCAGCACCGCCCGGTGCGCCGCGGCGAGCGCGCTGCGCGTGAGCTGACCCAGCGACGGCGGGCAGTCGATCACGACCAGCCGGTAGGGCCCCAGGTCGCCGTGCCCGCCGTCGCCGTGCTCGTCCTCGTCGTCGGCCGGGTCGCCGGGATCGAGGTCGGTGCCGTCGCCGGTGTCGGGGGTCAGCCGGCTCAGTGCCCGGGTGAGCCGGCCCAGCTGCTTGGACCCGGGGTCGGGGTGGTTGTGGCGCTCGGTCTGCTCGGCGCCGACCAGCACGTCGAGATGCTCGCCCCAGCCGCTGCGGGTGATCGCCCGGCGCAGGACCGGGCGGCGCGGCTCGTCGAGCACCTCGGCCACGGTGGCCGTGGTGGGCCCGACGTCGAGCGAGATCGTGGCGTTGGCCTGGGGATCGAGATCGACGAGCAGGGTGCGCACCCCGTGCTGCTGCGCGGCGCCGGCGAGCCCGAGCGCCACCGTGGTCTTACCCACGCCACCCTTGAGACTCAACGAGGCCACGACCTGCACGGCGGTCAACCTACCTCCCACTACGCTGCGGGCGTGAGTTCCCCGTCCCCGAGCACGGCGCCGGCGGCCGATCCGGCCCCCGCGGTGCACCGCGCTCTCGCCGCCGAGGTCGCCGCGGCCCGTGCCCGCGGGGTCGCCATACCCCGGGTGCTCGACGTCGGTGGCGGCAGCGGCGCCTGGGCGGTCGCGCTCGCCCGGCTGGACTGCGCCGTCACCGTCGTCGACTCCAGCCCCGACGCGCTCGCCGCCCTGCACCGTCGGGCGCGCGAGGCCGGGGTGCACGAGCGGGTCACGCCGGTGCAGGGCGACGTCGACGCGCTCGCCGACGTCGTCGCCCCCGGTGGCGCCGACGTCGTGCTGGGACACGGGCTGCTGGAGGTCGTCGACGACGCCGAGCGCGCGCTGGCCGCGCTGGCCGCGGCCACCGCGCCGGGCGGAGCGGTGTCGCTGCTGGTGGCCGGGCGGAACGCCGCGGTGCTCGGCCGGGTGCTGGCCGGCAGGCTGGGCGAGGCCCGTGCCGTGCTGACCGACCCGCAGGGCCGCGGCGGACCCGACGACCCGCTGCGCAGGCGCCTCGACGCCGCGGGCCTGCGCGAGCTGGTGCGCCGGGTCGGCCTGGTGACCGAGACGCTGCAGGGCGACGGCGTGCTCGAGGGCTGGGTGCCGGGCGCGGTGTGCGACGGCGGACCGGCCGCGGTGCGGTCGCTCGCGGAGCTGGAGTCGCTGGCCGCGGCCACGCCGGCGCTGCTGGAGGTGGCGGTGCGGCTGCACGCGCTGGCCCGGCGTCCGTCCGGGACGTGACGGTGCACACGTCCGGTGGGGGTTTCGCCGGCGCGCCGTGGGGTGGGGTCACGCAGTGTTGCGTCGAGTGGTCGGGTCGCTGCGGTGCGTGCCCGGATCGTCCCCGTTGGGGTCACCGATCCGTGCCGTCCGCGAATCACAACCACCCGCTCGACGAGTTCGGGTAGTCGCCGGGCCCCGAGGCTCGTATCCTCTGCCCTAGGAGGCCCAGCCCGGGCGTTCGTCGCGTCGTTCCGGCACCATGGAAGATGACCGACAAGCACACGTAGTGCCGGAGGCGATGAAATGCCCCTCTCCGAGCACGAGCAGCGACTGCTCGAACAGATCGAGCGCGCTCTCTACGCCGAGGACCCGAAGTTCGCATCGACCGTACGCGGTGGTCGGATGCGCAAACCCACGCGCCGTCGGCGCATGCAGGGCGTCGCCCTGTTCGTTCTCGGTGTCGTGCTCCTCATCGCCGGAATCGTGCTGACGAGCCTGAACCAGGCGAACCTGTTCCTGATCATCAGCGGTGGCGGGTTCCTCGTCATGCTCGGGGGCGCGGTGCTCGCCGTCACCTCCGTCGGCGGCCCCGCTCCGCCCGACGAGGGAGCGGCGGAGGCCGAACCGGACAAGAACCGGTTCACCGGCCGGATGGAGGAGCGCTTCCGCCGCCGGTTCGAACAGGAGTAGCCGCCGCCCGCTTCGACCGCCGCGGTGTCCCGGATCAGCTCCGGGACACCGCGGCGCCGTCGTCCGGGACCCGGTCCCCGCGTGCGGAACGCCGGAAGCCGGCCAGGACCGACCGGGGCAGCAGCCGGGCCCGCAGATCCAGCGGGCTGCCCCCCGCCATCCCGGCCCGCACCTCGGCCAGCGGCCCGGTCAGCGCGTGCCGGTCGGGGTGGCGGTCGCCGAACCAGCTCGCCTCCACCGCGGTGACCGTGGCGCGCAGCGCGTCCTGGGCGGCCGCGTCGAGCCGGTGTTCCCGCACCAGCCGCCGGGCCGCGGAGCGCACCGTGTCGCTCGCCGGGACCGCCACGCCCCGGTCGGCCGACTCGGCCCGCAGCTCGTCCCATGCCGCCACCGCGGCCCCGGGGCCGCCCGCGGCGGCCGCCGCGAGCCGTTCCCGGCGCCGGAGGTGGCGCAGCCCCGCCGGCAGGAGCGCGAGCAGGGCCCCGACCGGCACCACCGCGACCGGCCAGAGCGGCGGGCCCGGGTCGGGCGCCGCGGCCGCGTCGGGCGCCGACCCGGGTTCCTGCGCGGCCGGTGTGCCGGCGGGGTCCGGGGCCGGGGTGGGGGCGGCGGGCAGCGGCGTCGCCGGCACCGCGGGCGCCGCACCCGCGGCGGCCTCGGCGCGGGCCTGCTCGACGTAGGGCGGGACGATCGCCCGCCCGTCCGTGAGCGGGGTGGGGTCGAACGTCGTCCAGCCCACCCCCGGGAACCAGGCCTCCACCCACGCGTGGGCGTCGGCGGTGCTGATCGCGCGGTAGTCGGAGACGGGCGTGCCCGCGGTGAACCCGACGGCGACCCGCGCCGGCACCCCGACCGTGCGCAGCATGACCGCCATCGCCGACGCGAACTGCTCGCAGTAGCCCACCTGGCCGATGGTGAGGAACTCCACCAGCGCGTCGTCGCCCTCCGGGGGCGCGGTGGCGAGGTCGTAGCCGAACTCGCTGCCCGGCCCGGTGAAGTACTCCTGCAGCGCCAGCGCCCGGTCGAAGTCGGTGGCGGCGCCGGCGGTGACCTCCGCCGCGATCCCGGCGATCCGGGGGTCGACCCCGAGGATGTTGGAGTAGATCGCGGCCGGTGCCTCGCCCTGCGCGGCGCGCAGCAGGTCGGTGCTGGGGGCGGGGAGGAACGCGGACTGCGTCCACCCGTCCTCCGCTGCGGGACGCGCGGTGTAGCCGATCCCGCTGTCCTCGTCGTAGACGAACAGGCCCGGGGTCAGCCCTTCCAGGGCCAGCGGTGCACCGTAGACGGGTAGCCAGTAGTCGCGGAACCCCACGTTGTCGACGGTGACCTGCGCCGGGGTCCCGGGCACCGGGGGTTGCGCGAACGGCCCCTCCGCCGGGACGCCGGGGCCGGGGCGGGTGGCCTGCCAGCCCACCCCGGCCTGGTAGTCCGCCAGCGTCAGCGCGCGCAGGTAGGCGGGCTCGGTCAGCCCCCGCACCTCGAACAGCGGGCTGGGCGTCGACCGGTTGAGCTGCCCGCGCAGCGAGGTGAACGGGCTCAGACCGATCGATCCGGCGCCCTCGCCGTCGCCACCTCCCGCGAAGCGGCCCGACGTGCCGACGAACGCGGTGAGCGTGCCGACCAGCAGGGCCACCGCCACCGCGGCCGCGACGAGGACGAGCCCGCCCGGGAACTGCCGCGACCGGCCGTCGGTGGCGAGCAGCAGCAGCCCGAAACCGGCGGCCGCGGCGGCCAGCACCCACCACGGCAGCAGCTCGTCGGCGAGTGCGGCGGGCACGGCGAACGCGGCGAGCAGCGGGATCCCGGCCGCGGCGGGCGCGGCGGCGCCGACGACCGCCAGGTGCACCGCCACCGCGAGCAGCCCGAGCGATGCCGTGACCAGGAACAGGATCTCCGGGGTGGCCTCGATCGGGGCGATGCCGACGTTGATCTGGGCGCCGGCCCCGGCGAGCAACCCGCCCATGTCCGCCAGCGCCGCCGGTCCGGGCAGCACGCCGAACGCACCGTCGTCGGTGAACAGGGCCGTCAGCAGCCCGAGCACCGCCGCGACCTGCGCGGCGGCGACCGCGGCCACGGTGCGGCCGGGGGCGCGGTCCGCGGGGACCAGCAGGCCCGCGACGATCCCGACGCCGACGACGGCCGCGACCGCGGCGCCCGCGAAGCCGAGCCACCCCGTGCCCTGCACGACCGCGGACACCGGCCCGGACGCGAGCAGCACCGCCACCCCGGAGGCGACGGAGGCCCGCCACGGTCCCGGGCGGCGGCGCGGCGGCGGGTCGGGGGCCGCCGCCCGCGGCGCGGGTGCGGTGAGCGTCACGATGCGACTCCGGCCGTGGCGACGAGGTCGTCCCACACCCGGTCGGGCGGGGTGCCCGCGCGGGCGACGGTGACCCGCCAGCCGGCGCGGCGCAGCCCGGAGGCCGCGACGTCCGAGCTCGACCGGGCCTGGCGCGGCGCCCACGTGGCCGCGTCGAGGAGCACCGCGTGGGCACCCCCCGGCAGGCGCGCCGTCAACGCCTCCACCTGGCCGGGGCCCAACGTGCCGAGCACCGCGAGCACGTCCCCGGTCAGCGGGGGGCCGGTGAGCTCGGAGCGGGCGGCCGGGCGCAGCGCGGCGAGCGCGTCCATGAGCGGATCGAGGTCGCCGACGACCTCCGCGATCGGCGTACCGTCCTCCGCGACGACCGAGATCGGGTCCCCGCGGCCCGCCAGGTGCGCGCCGATGCTGGCGACCAGGCTGATCGCGAACTCGATACCGGCGTCGGGGCCCCGGCCGCGGTGGGCGTCGGCGCGGCGGTCGAGCAGCACGGTCGTGCCGGTGCGCCACGGCCGCTCCTCCAGCCGCACCATCAGCTCGTCGTGGCGCGCGGTGCTGCGCCAGTGCACGCGGCGCAGCTCGTCGCCCTGGCGGTACTGGCGTACCAGCACGTCGGAGGATCCCTGGCCCTGGTGCGCGAGCGCGGCGCCGGGGGTGCCCTCGCCGGCGCCGAGCGCCTGCGGCACACCGCGCAGCGCGACGACCCGGGGCAGCACCGTCAGCGTCGCCGCCGGGGCCAGCTCGCGCTCGAACTCGGCGAGCCCGAGCGGGTCGGTGGCGCGCCCGGCGAGCGGTCCGATGCGGTGCACGCCGCGCTGGACGGGTCGCAGCGGGTAGTGCAGCGTGGCGCCGGAACGGGGCAGGCGCAGCACCGTGAAGCGCGGCGGGGCACCGGGCAGCGGGCCGGCCGCGTCGGGTGCGTTGTCGGCCAGGCGCAGGGCGCCGACCAGCGGGCCACCGCCGATCCGCAGCCGGACGGTCACCTCCGCGTCGGCCGGCACCCGTTCGGGCCCGAGCCGGCGCTCGGCGCGGACCGAGCGGCGGATCCGCGCCGCGAGCAGCAGCGCGAGCAGGGGGAGCAGGGCGACGAACGCGCCGACGCGGATCAGGTCGCGCTCGTCGAGCACGAGTGCCGACACCGCCGTGGCGGCACCGGCCGCGAGCAGGCAGCGCCCGCGCGTCGTCAGGCCCGAGAAGCGCCCGCCCATCAGCGCCCCAGCCGGGAGGCCACGGTCTCAGCCGGCCGGGCGCGCGGGCGAGGGCACCGGATGGCGGCCCAGCAGGCTGCGGACGAGGTCGGTGGTGGAGCGGCGCGACGCCTGCGCGTCGGGGGTGAGCAGGAGGCGGTGGGCGAGCACCGGTACGGCGACGGCCTGCACGTCGTCCGGGACGACGAACCCGCGCCCGGCCAGCGCCGCCTGCGCCTTGGCCGCGCGGACGAGCTGCAGGGTGGCCCGCGGCGAGGCACCGAGGCGCAGCTCGGGGAGTCTCCTGGTGATGCCGACCAGCTCGACGCAGTACTGGCGCACCTCCGGCCCGATCCGCACCCGGCGCACGGCCTCGGTCACGGCGTGGATGTGACGCGCGTCGGTGACCGGGGCCAGCGTGTCCAGGGGCTCGGTGGTGGCGTGGTCGTCGACCATCGCCAGCTCGGCGGCCGCATCCGGGTAGCCGACGCTGACCCGCGCGGTGAACCGGTCGCGCTGGGCCTCGGGCAGCGGGTACGTGCCGTCCATCTCGATCGGGTTCTGGGTCGCGACCACCATGAACGGGCTCGCCAGGCCGTAGGTGGCGCCGTCGACGGTGACCTGGTGCTCGGCCATGCACTCCAGCAACGCCGACTGCGTCTTCGGGGAGGCGCGGTTGATCTCGTCGGCGATCACGACGTTCGCGAACAGGGGGCCGGGCCGGAACTCGAACTCGCTGGTCTGCCGGTTGAAGATCGACATGCCGGTGATGTCGCCGGGCAGCAGGTCGGGGGTGAACTGCACGCGGCTGACCGAGCAGTCGATCGAGCGCGCCAGCGCCTTGGCCAGCGAGGTCTTCCCGACGCCCGGCACGTCCTCGATGAGCAGGTGGCCCTCGGCCAGCAGCGTGATCAGCGCGACGCGCACGACCTCGGGCTTGCCGACCAGCACCCGCGAGACGTTGCCGGCGATCCGCCCGGCGACCTCGGCGACCTCGGCCAGCCCGACGCCGGGCAGGCCGTCGGCCCCCGGCTGCCCGACCGTGCCGGACCGGCTGCTCGTCGTCGTCACCCGACCTCCTCGCGCGTCGAAACCACGGTGCTCGATGACCCATCCTGTCAAACGTGCCCGGGCGATGGACCCGGACGGGTGAGGCGCGTCCTCGCCCCACCCTGCCCCACCGGGGCGGCCCGGCGCTCCCCACCCGCCCACACGTCGGGTCCGCAGCCGCACCCAGGAGGTGTGCTGCTCACTGTCCGTCGACCGGTGCTCACCGGATCGACCTGATCGTGCGGTGCGGGCCGTCCCGCCGCCGGGTGGCGCCCCAGAATCCCCCACCTGACCAGCATGTAGCTGAGCTGGCGATTCGCCGTCGACCAGGGCCGAGCAAGGCCTCGTCACCGGTTGACGGTGGTGCGAAGTGGGGTAGTGTGGTGATCGCTGGGGCGCGCTGGGTCGCCCCGGCCCGGCCCGGGGAGGTGGGAGCCGTGTTCCTCGGCACCTACACCCCGAAGTTGGACGACAAAGGGCGGCTCACGCTGCCCGCGAAGTTCCGGGACGAGCTGCGGGGCGGTCTGATGATCACGAAAGGGCAGGATCACTGCCTCTACGTGTTCACCAGGGAGGCCTTCGCCGAGATGGCTCACAAGGTCTCCTCGGCGCCGCTCACGAGCGAGGCGGCCCGTGCCTTCCAGCGCAACCTGTTCTCCGGCACCGACGACCAGAACCCCGACGGCCAGGGCCGCATCGCCATCAACGCGGAGCTGCGGCGCTACGCGGGGCTGACCAAGGACTGCGTGGTGATCGGCGCGTTCACGCGCGCCGAGATCTGGGACGCGCAGGCCTGGGCCAGCTACCAGCAACAACACGAGGACGACTACGCCACGGCCAAGCAGGAGGTCGGGCTCTAGTCGAGCAGTGTCGGTGCCCCCTCCCGGGCGCCGCGTCCCCTTCCCCTCACCGACGGCCCTGGCGCACCTTCCCCGGTGCCAGGTCCGTGGACGAGGAGAAGGCGGGCGCGGCGCCCGGGTGGGGACACCGCGAGAGGTTCCCGATCGGCGGCCCGGTGGCCCGTCGCTCGGGCTCGGGTCCGAACCCGCGGCTGGGGAGCACGGGACGGGCCCGCTGACACACCGGCGCGGCCGGCGGCGACGGCAGTGCGGGAGGTGAGCGATGCGCGGCAGGATCGATCCGGACGGGGGCGACCACGGCGGGCCGGCTGGGGCCAGGCACGTCCCGGTGCTCCTGTCCCGCGTCGCCGACCTCCTGGCTCCCGCGCTCGCGGGGCCGGAGCGGGCGGGCCGGGGTCCGGTGCTGGTCGACGCCACGCTGGGCCTCGGCGGCCACGCGGCGGCGCTGCTGGCCCGGCACCCGCGCCTCACCCTCGTCGGGCTGGACCGCGATCCCGACGCGCTGGCGCTCGCCGGGCGCCGGCTGGTCGCCCACGCCGACCGCACGCACCTGGTGCACGCGGTGTACGACCGCATCGCCGACGTCGTCGACGACCTCGGGCTGGGGCCCGTGGACGGGGTGCTGTTCGACCTCGGCGTGTCGTCGCTGCAGCTCGACGCGGACGAGCGCGGCTTCTCCTACTCGCGTGACGCCGAGCTCGACATGCGGATGGACCCGACCACCGGGCCCACCGCGGCCGACGTCCTCAACACCTACCCGGTGCGGCAGCTCGCGCGGGTGCTGCGCGAGTACGGCGAGGAGCGGTTCGCGATGCGGATCGCCCAGGCCGTGGCGCGACGGCGGGACGAGGCCCCGCTGCGGCGCAGCGCGGAGCTGGTCGAGCTGCTCTACGCGGCGGTGCCCGCGGGATCGCGGCGCACCGGGGGGCACCCGGCGAAGCGGACCTTCCAGGCGCTGCGCATCGAGGTCAACGGCGAGCTGGCCGCGCTGGCGGCCGCGCTGCCCGCCGCGCTGGACTCGCTCGCGGTCGGCGGCAGGCTGGTCGTGCTCGCCTACCACTCGCTGGAGGACCGGATGGTCAAGCGGGAGCTGGCCGGACGGGCGAGCTCCCGCACCCCGCTCGACCTGCCCGTCGAGCTGCCCGGCCACGAGCCCGGGTTCCGGCTGCTGACCCGCGGTGCGGAGGTCGCGGGGGACGACGAGGTCGCCGAGAACCCGCGGGCGGCGTCGGTGCGCCTGCGGGCGGCGGAACGCATCAGGGGGGCGGCGTGAGCCGGCCGCGCGGGCACGAGTGGAGGGTGGGCATGAGCGAGCTGACGAGGGGTTCACGGGTGCGGTGGGTGCGCGCTGCGAGGACGGTGGACGAGCGATGAGCGCGCCGGTGACCGAACGGCCGCGCGGTTCGGTGCGGACCGCGTCGCGGCCGGGTCGTACGGCCCCGCCTCCGGTCGTCCCCGCCCAGCGCGGTGCCCCGCGGACCCGGGACGCGGGAGCCGCGCAGAAGGCCTACGCCCGCCGCGACGAGCGGCTGCGCAGGCTGGTCGGCGGCGTGCGCCCGGCGCGGTCGGGCGCCCCGGCGCGCCGCGCGCAGTTCGTCATGCTCGTGATGGTGCTGCTGGGCTCGGGCCTGGTCCTCACGCTGTGGCTGTCCACGGCGGCGGCGGCCGACTCCTACCGGCTCCAGGACGCCCGGCTCGCGGCCGCGGAGCTCAGCGAGCAGGTCGAGGCGCTGCGTCGCGAGGTCGCGGTGGCCGGCTCCGCGCCGGAGCTGGTGCGTCGGGCCGAGCAGATGGGCATGGTGCCGGTGCAGGACACGGCGCGGATCGTGGTCGCGCCGGACGGCACGGTGACGGTGGTCGGCGACCCGTCGGTCGCGCGCGCCCCCGCCCCGCCCCCACCCCCGCCCGTGCCCGTCCCACCCCCGGCCGCCGGGCAGGCACCCGCAGGCGAGTCGCCCGCCGACGCGGCGGCCCCGGCCGGGGCCGCAGGGGAGGACCCGGCGGCCCCCGTCGAGCCGCCCGCGGGGGAGGACCCGGCGGCCCCGGCCGAGCCGCCCGCCGGGGATGCGGCGCCGGTCGACCCGGCGGCCGAGGAACCCGTCGACCCGGCCGAGCAGGCCGCGGCCGACCCGGCCGCCGCCGCGGCGGCCGCGGAACCGGCCGCCGACGGTGCGACCCCGGCCGGGAACTGATGCCGACGGCCCCGCCCCGGTCCCGGCCCAGCGGGGCGGCGCGGAAGCCGCCCGTGGCCCGTGCCGCCGGTCGCCGGCCGCCGGCCGCAACCGCCCGGTCCCGGGACCATCTCGCGCGCCTGCGGCTGGGCCGGATCCTGCTCGTCGTCGCGCTCGCGCTGGCCACGGTCCGCCTGGCGACGGTGCAGACCGTGCAGGCGGGCGAGCTGAACGCCCTCGCGGAGCGCCAGCGCACCGTCGAGCTGCACATCCCGGCCGAGCGCGGCGCGATCCTGGACCGGGCCGGTACGCCGCTCGCGTTCAGCGTCGAGGCCCGCGCGCTGGTGGCGAACCCGCGCACGATCGTCCGGGAGGAGGGCGACGACGCCCCGGCGCTGGTCCAGCAGATGGCCACCGCGGTCGCGGCGGCCACCGGTGAGGACCGCGCCGAGCTGGTCGAGCGACTCAGCAGCGACCGGGCCTACGTGGTGCTGGCCGAGAACGTCGACCCGAACGTGGCCCGCGCGCTGCGGGAGCGGTTCCGCCACATCGACGAGGAGTACCGCGAGGAGCGGGAGTACCCGGGCGGGCCGCTCGCGTCGAGCATCGTCGGGTTCTCGCGGTGGGACCCGGGCGAGGAACGGATCATCGGCCGCGAGGGGCTGGAGAGCTCGCAGGACAACCTGCTCGCCGGCTCCGAGGGGCTGCGCGTGGTGGACCAGGCCGAGGAGAGCTCCGCGGAGATCCCGGGCAGCACCCAGTTCGAGCGCCCGGTCGTGCCCGGCTCGGACCTGCAGCTGACGCTGGACTCCGACCTGCAGTACACCGTGCAGCGTGCGCTGGCCGACGAGGTGGCGCGCACCGGTGCGGGGGAGACGTCCTCGGCGGTGGTGCTCGACTCGCGTACCGGTGAGGTGCTGGCCCTGGCCAACGGCGGCAACTCCGACCGGTCGACCGGCACCGGCGGCGGCAACCCGGCCGTCACCAGCCCGTTCGAGCCGGGCTCGGTCAACAAGATCGTGACGATGGCCGCGGCGCTGGAGTACGGGCTCGCCACGCCCCAGGACGTGCTGTCGGTGCCCGGCACCATCGACGTGGCGGACCGCACCATCAAGGACGCCTGGTCCCACGGCGTCGAGAACTACACGCTGACCGGGGTGCTGGCGAAGTCGTCGAACGTGGGCACGATCATGACGGCGCAGGAGGTCGGCGAGGAGCGGTTCGCCGAGATGCTGGCCCTGTTCGGGATCGGGACCAGGACCGACGTCGGGCTGCCCGGGGAGAGCGCCGGATCGGTTCCGGCGCGCGAGGCGTGGTCGGGCTCGACGTTCGGCAACCTGCCGATCGGGCAGGGCCTGTCGATGACGGTGCTGCAGATGGCCGGGATGTACCAGGCCGTCGCCAACGACGGCGTGCGGATCCCGCCGCGGATCGTGTCCGGGACGGTCGGCCCGGACGGCGTGCGCACGCCCACCCCGACACCCGAGCCGGTCCGGGTGGTGTCCCCGGAGACCGCGCAGCAGCTGCGGACGATGCTCACCGCCGTCACGCAGGACGAGCGCGGCCAGCGCGGCACCGGTGCGGCGGCCGCCGTGCCCGGCTACCGGGTGGCGGGCAAGACCGGCACCGCGCAGCAGGTCGACCCGGAGTGCGGCTGCTACGCGTCGTCGACGTACTGGATCACCTTCGCGGGCATGATCCCGGCCGACGACCCCCGCTACGTCATCGCGATCATGCTCGACGCGCCGTCCGGTGGGGCGGGGGCGGCGCCGCTGTTCCACGACATCGCCAGCTACCTCGCCCAGCGCGAGCGGTTGCCGGTGAGCGCCGAGCCGGCCCCGGTGCAGACCCTCGTCGCCCCCTGAGCGGACGGCGGACGCGCCGCGGACGCTCGTGCGGGCGTGCGGGGGTCGTCCCCGGCGCGCGGGGCCCTCGCGCGCGTCGGCACGACGTGCTGGCGTCGACTCGGAGCGCACTGGGGTAGCAGGCTCCCTCGCGCGCGTCGGCACGACCCGTGCGCGCGAGTGCCCTCGCGGCGGGCGGCGGGACGCGCGCGGGGGTCGGACGTGCGGCGGCGGTCCGGCGCCGTCGTGCACCCCGCGCCACCACCCGTGGGGTGCCTGCCGGGACGTCGACGGCCGGTCGTCCCGGCGCTGCGACCGGGCGCCGGCGGGTGTGATCGCCGTTGCGGAACCGGCGGCGGGTCCGGGCCCGCCCGACCGTTCCGAGGCGTCGATCATCGGTGCCCGGGGTGCGGCGACAGGTACCCCGCCCGCCACGGCCGGGCGGGGTCCGGCGACCGGTCGGCCCGGTGCGGCGGGTGGGCCGTGGGATCGGTGACGAGCGGTGGTGCGCGGGAGGGGGCGATCCGGACCGCCGGTAGCCTCCCGGGCGTGCCGCATGCCCGCTCGTCCGCCGCGCCGGAGGTGTCCCCGGAGCCGCTGCGTCCCCGTCGGCCGCATCCGGTGGACCTGGGCGCCGTGGCCGCCCGCATCGGGGTCCTCGCGCCCCCGCCGGGCACGTCCGTCACCGGCGTCACGCTGCGCGCCTCCGACGTACGGCCCGGAGACCTGTTCGCCGCCCTGCCCGGATCCCGCGTGCACGGGGCCGACTTCGCCACCGCCGCGGCGGGCGCAGGCGCCGTCGCGGTGCTCACCGACCCGGCGGGTGCCTCCCGCGCGCTGCCCCACGGTGTGCCGGTGCTCGTGCACCCCACCCCGCGCGACGTGCTCGGCTCCGCGTCCGCCCTGGTGTACGGCGACCCGACGGCCCGCCTCTCGGTGCTCGGCATCACCGGCACCAGCGGCAAGACCACCGTGGCGCACCTCGTCGATGCGGGGCTCGCGGCGGCCGGGCGGGCCACCGGGCTGATCGGCACGGTCGGCACCCGGATCGGCGGGCAGCGGCTGCCCAGCGCGTTCACCACCCCGGAGGCGCCGGACCTGCAGGCCCTGTTCGCGATGATGGTCGAGGCCGGCGTCACCGACGTGGCGATGGAGGTGTCCAGCCACGCGCTGGCGCTGGGGCGCGCCGCGGGCACCCGGTTCGCGGTGGGCGCGTTCACCAACCTGTCGCAGGACCACCTCGACTTCCACCGCGACATGGACGACTACTTCGAGACCAAGGCGATGCTGTTCGACCACTGGGCGCGGCGCAGCGTGGTCTGCGTCGACGACGCGTGGGGGCAGCGGCTCGCGGCACGCACCCCGGACGTGGTCACCGTCGCCGGCACGGGCGCCCCGGCCGACTGGCGGGCCGTCGACACCGAGACCGGCCAGGACGGCTCGCAGACCTTCACCGTGCTGACCCCCGACGGGCGCGTGGTCCCGGCGCGACTGCTGCTGCCGGGCGCGTTCAACGTCGCCAACGCCCTGGTGGCCCTGGCCTGCCTGGACGCCGCGGGCGTGCCGCTCGAGGTGGCCGTCGCGGGCCTGGCCGCGGTGGCGGTGCCGGGGCGGATGCAGCGCGTGGACGTGGGTCAGCCGTTCCTGGCCGTCGTCGACTACGCGCACAAGCCCGCCGCCGTGGCCGCGCTGCTCGACGCGCTGCACGGCGAGGTCCAGGGCCGCATCATCACGGTGCTGGGCTGCGGCGGCGACCGCGACCGCGGCAAGCGGCCCCTCATGGGGGCCGCGGCGGCCGCGCGGTCGGCGCTGCTCGTGGTCACCGACGACAACCCGCGCACCGAGGACCCCGCCGACATCCGTGCCGCGATGCTGGCCGGTGCGGTGGCCGAACCCGGGCGCGGCGAGATCCAGGAGATCGGTGACCGGCGCGCCGCGATCGCCGCCGCGGTCGCCGCGGCGGGGCCCGGTGACGCCGTGGTCGTGGCGGGCAAGGGCCACGAGGTCGGCCAGGAGGTCCACGGGGTCAAGCACCCCTTCGACGACGCCGCCGAGCTCGCGGCCGCGCTGTCCGCCGCGGGCGTGCGCTAGTGCCCCCCGCGTCCCGGCCGCCACGCGCCGCGGCGGCCCAGCCGCCCGCTGCGCTCACCACCGGCCCGCCTGCGTGCGCGGCGGCCCGCGACCACCGGCGTCCGCGACCGGCTCCCGGCGGGGGGCCGCGGTGAAGCCGATGACGCTCGCGGAGGTCGCCGCCGTGACCGGGGGGAGGCTGCACCGCGCCCGGGGTGACGAGCGCGTCACCGCCGTGGAGTTCGACACCCGGGCGATCGGTCCGGGCGGGCTGTTCCTGGCGCTGCCGGGGGAGCGGGTGGACGGGCACGACTTCGCGGCCGCGGCGGTCGCCGCGGGAGCGGGCGGGGTGCTGGCCGGGCGCGCGGTCGACGCGCCGTCGGTGATCGCACCACCGGTGTCCGAGCGGGCCACCGGCACCTACCTGAGCTCCACGGACCCCGACGGCCACGGCGCCGCGGTGCTCGCCGCGCTGGGCCGCCTGGCCGGGCACGCGGTGGCGGCGCTGCCGGACTGTGCCGTGGTCGGCGTCACCGGCAGCTCGGGCAAGACCTCGACGAAGGACCTGCTCGCCGCCGTGCTCACCCCCCTCGGTGAGACCGTCGCCCCGCCGGGGTCGTTCAACAACGAGCTGGGCCTGCCCTGGACCGCGCTGCGCGCGGGCGAGGCCACCCGTCATCTCGTGCTGGAGTTCTCCGCCCGCGGCCCCGGGCACATCGCCGCGCTCGCCGCGGCCGTGCCGCCCCGGATCGGGGTGGTGCTCAACGTGGGCTCGGCACACCTGGGCGAGTTCGGGTCGACCGCGGCCATCGCGGCCGCCAAGGGCGAGCTGGTGGAGGCGCTGGACCACGACGGGATCGCCGTCCTCAACGCCGACGACCCGGCCGTCGCCGCGATGGGCATCCGCACCGACGCGCGCGTCGTGCTCACCGGCGCGCACCCCAACGCGCACGTGCGCGCCGAGCACGTCCGGCTCGACGGCGGGCGCGCCCGGTTCACCCTGGTCGCCCCCGCCGGAACGGCGGAGGTGGCGCTGCGGCTGGTCGGCGGGCACCACGTCGGCAACGCGCTCGCCGCGGCCGCCGTCGCGCTCGAGCTGGGCGGCACCCCGGCCGGGGTGGCCGCCGCGCTGTCGGCCGCGGAGCCCGCGTCGCGGTGGCGGATGGAGCTGACCGAACGCCCCGACGGCGTCACCGTCGTCAACGACGCCTATAACGCCAACCCGGAGTCGATGCGGGCCGCGCTGTCGGCGCTCGCCTCGCTGGGCGAGGGCCGCCGGACCTGGGCGGTGCTGGGCCGGATCGGCGAGCTGGGTGACGGGTCCGCCGCCGCGCACGCGCGGGTGGCCCGGGACGCCGTGGACCTCGGCGTCGACGAGATCGTGGCGGTCGGCGCCCCCGAGTACGGCGCGGGCCGTGACGTCGCCGACGTCGACGGCGCGCTGGGCCTGCTGCGCGCCGAGCTGCGGCCCGGGGACGCGGTGCTGGTCAAGGCCTCGCGGGCGGCAGGGCTGGAACGCCTCGCCGCCGCGCTCGTGGAGGGAGCCCGGTGAGGGGTGTCTTCATCGCCGCCGGCGTCGCGCTCGCGGTGTCGATCCTGCTCACGCCGTACCTGATCCGCTTCTTCGCGCGGCAGGGTTTCGGCCAGGAGATCCGTGCCGAGGGCCCGTCGAGCCACCAGGCCAAGCGCGGCACGCCCACGATGGGCGGTGTCGCGATCCTGCTGGCCATCTGGCTGGGCTACCTGCTCTCGCACGCCTTCACCGGTGAGCCGATCACGCTCTCGGCGATGCTGGTGCTGTTCCTGACCACGGCGCTGGGCGCGGTCGGCTTCCTCGACGACTTCCTCAAGCTGCGCCGCAAGCGCAACCTCGGCCTGAACAAGACCTCCAAGCTGGTCGGCCAGCTGGTGACCGCCGTGATCTTCGGGGTGATCGCGGTGCGGTTCGCCAACGCCGAGGGCCTCACACCGGCCTCGACGAACCTGTCGTTCGTCCGCGACATCACGGTGCTCAGCTTCGGCGCGATCGGGTTCGTGGTGTTCGCCTACCTGGTGATCGCGGCCTGGTCGAACGCGGTGAACCTCACCGACGGCCTCGACGGCCTGGCCGCGGGCACCGCGGCGATGGTGCTGGCCACCTACGTGATCATCGCGTTCTGGCAGTTCCGCAACGCGTGCGCGCTCAACGCCGTGGCCGGCTGCTACCAGGTGCGCGACCCGCTCGACGTCGGGCTCGTCGCCGCCGCGGCGATGGGCGGCTGCATCGGGTTCCTGTGGTGGAACGCCGCACCGGCACGGATCTTCATGGGCGACACCGGCTCGCTGGCGCTGGGCGGGCTGATCGCCGGGCTGTCGATCGTCACGCGGACCGAGCTGCTGCTCATCGTCATCGGCGGGGTGTTCGTGGTGGAGATCCTGTCGGTCGCGCTGCAGATCGTGGTGTTCCGCACGACCCGGCGGCGGCTGTTCCGGATGGCGCCGTTCCACCACCACTTCGAGCTGGCCGGGTGGGCGGAGACCACGGTCATCATCCGGTTCTGGCTGCTCGCGGCGATGTGCGCGGCCCTGGGCCTGGGCCTGTTCTACAGCGAGTGGCTCACGGCGAGCGCGGGGCTCTGACGTGCCGTCACCCTGCACGTCGGAGCCGTACTGCTGTTCCCGGGACCGCAGCACAGCACTGTGGCTCCGAGGTGCACCCGGAGGCGAGCGGTGAGGGTGGGTGAGGTGGCGGGCGCGTCCGTCGTCGTGGCCGGGGCGGGGGTGTCCGGGCTCGCCGCCGCCCGGGCGCTGGTCGAGCTGGGGGCGCTCGTCACCGTCACCGACGCCGTGCCGGAGCGGCTCACCGGGCTGCCCGACGGCGTCACCGCCGGGGCCGAGGATGATCCGCTGCCGCCGGGCACCGCGCTCGTCGTCACCGGGCCCGGTCGCCGGCCCGACCATCCGCTGACCCGCGCCGGGGTGCCCGTGGTGGGGGAGGCCGAGCTCGCGTGGTGGCTGGGCGCGGCGCGGGGTCGGCCGCCCCGCTGGCTCGTCGTCACCGGCACCAACGGCAAGACCACCACCACCGAGATGCTCGCCGCGATCCTGCTCGCCGCCGGCCGCGACGCCGTGGCCTGCGGGAACATCGGGTACCCGGCCGTCGACGCGGTCCGGGCCGGGCACGAGGTGCTGGCGGTGGAGCTGTCGAGCTTCCAGCTGCACTGGTCGCCGTCGATCGTGCCCGCGGCCGGGTGCGTGCTCAACGTCGCCGAGGACCACCTGGACTGGCACGGCTCGATGGACGCCTACGCGTCGGCGAAGGCGCGCGCCCTGCTCGGCCCGGTGGCGGTCGCCGGCATCGACGACGCCCGCGCGGCCGCGCTGCTCGACACGGCCCCGGCCCTGCGCCGCGTCGGGGTCACGCTGGGCGAGCCGCGGCCGGGTCAGCTGGGCGTCGTCGACGGGGTGCTGGTCGACCGGGCCTTCGGCGACGCCGAGCTGGTCGAGGCGAAGGCGGTGCGCCCGGCGGGCCCGCCCGGGGTCACCGACGCGCTGGCCGCGGCCGCGCTGGCCCGGGCCGACGGGGTCGCACCGGGCGCCGTCCGGTCCGCGCTGGAGGCGTTCCGCCCCGGCCGCCACCGCGCCGATCCGGTCGCGACGGTGCGCGGTGTCACCTGGGTCGACGACTCCAAGGCCACCAACCCGCACGCCGCCGACGCCTCGCTGGCCGCGGTCCCGGCCGGATCCCGGATCGTGTGGATCGCGGGCGGGCTGCTCAAGGGGGCCACCGTCGACGCCGTCGTCGCCCGGCACGCGGGCCGCCTGCGCGCGGCCGTGGTGATCGGCACCGACCGCTCGGAGATCGTCGGCGCACTGGCGCGACACGCGCCCGAGGTCCCCGTGACCGAGGTGATCGCGGGCGACGATGAGCCCATGACCGCCGCCGTGACCCGAGCCGCCGCCCTCGCCCGCCCCGGGGACGTCGTGCTGCTGGCGCCGGCCGCGGCGTCGATGGACCAGTTCCGCGACTACGCCGCGCGGGGTGACGCGTTCGCGGCCGCGGTCGGCCGCCTGGAGCGGGTGTGAGCACGAGGACGGCACGTCCGGGCCCGGTGCGGCAGGCGGTCGGGCGGGCCGGCACCGCGCTGGCGCAGTGGCTGGCGCGCCCGCTGACCTCGCTGCACCTGGTGCTCGGCGTGTTCGGGCTGCTCACCCTGTTCGGGCTGGTGATGGTGCTCTCGGCGTCGTCGGTGGAGTCGTTCGTCAGCGACGGATCGTCCTACGACGTGTTCTACCGGCAGCTGCTGTTCTGCGTGCCCGGTGCCTTCATGTTCTGGCTCGGGCTGCGGCTCACCCCGCGCCGGCTGCGCGCACTGGCCCCGGCGGCGCTGGTGGTCGGCATCGCGTCGCTGGTCGCGGTGCTGCTCGTGGGCACCGAGCGCAGCGGGTCGAAGGCGTGGATCGCGATCGGCGGGTCGTTCACGATCCAGCCGTCGGAGGCGGTCAAGGTGGCGCTGACGCTGTGGGGTGCGCACGTGCTGGTGGCGCGGCGCGCGGTGATGCACCGTTGGAAGTACGCGCTGTCCCCGGTCGTGCCGGTGGCGGTGCTGCTGTGCGTGCTGCTGGTGCTCCAACCCGACCTCGGCATGACGATCACGCTGGGCGTGGTGCTGCTCGCGCTGCTGTTCTTCGCCGGGGCGCCGATGCGGCTGATGGTCGCGCTGCTCGGTGGCGCCGCGCTCGGTGCGCTGGTGCTCGGGCTGGCCGAGCCGTACCGGCTCGCGCGCATCACCTCGTTCCTCGACAGCAGCGGGGCCGACGCGCAGCGGGCCGGGTTCCAGGCCCGGCAGGCGCTGTACTCGCTCGCCGACGGCGGCCTGTTCGGCGTCGGGCTCGGCCAGGGCCGCGCCAAGTGGAACTACCTGCCCAACGCCCACAACGACTTCATCTTCGCGATCATCGGCGAGGAGCTCGGCTTCGTCGGCGCGTTCGCCGTGCTGGCCCTGTTCGCGACGCTGGCCTACACCGGCTTCCGGATCGCCGCACGCAACAACGACCCGTGGCTGCGCATCGTCGTCGCGACCTCCACCACGTGGCTGGTCGGGCAGGCCGCCATCAACATCTCCTACGTCGTGGGGCTGCTGCCGGTGACCGGCCTGCAGCTGCCGCTGATCTCCTCGGGAGGCACCTCGCTCGTGGTCACCATGTTCGTCTTCGGCGTGCTCGCCAACGCCGCGCGCCACGAACCCGAGGCGGTGGCGGTGCTGCGCCGCCACGGCCAGGGCCGGGTCGCGCGGATGCTGCTGCTCCCGGCGCCCGAGCCGTACCGCGCTCCCACGGCGCGCACGGCGGGGAAGGTGCGATGAGCGGCCCGTCGATCGTCGTGGCCGGGGGTGGCAGCGCGGGGCACATCGAGCCAGCGCTCGCGCTCGCCGACGCCGTGTGCCGGCTCGTGCCCACGGCGCGGGTCACCGCGCTGGGCACCGACCGCGGCCTGGACGCCACGCTGATCCCCGCGCGCGGCTACCCGCTGGAGCTCGTCCCGCCCGTGCCCCTGCCGCGCCGGCCCAGCACCGACCTGCTCCGGCTGCCCGGGCGGGTGCGCGGAGCGGTGCGCCGGGTGCGCGAGGTGCTCGCCGCCGTCGACGCCGACGTCGTCGTCGGGTTCGGGGGCTACGTCGCCCTGCCTGCCTACCTGGGAGCGCGCGGCCGGGTGCCGATCGTCGTGCACGAGGCCAACGCGCGCGCCGGGCTCGCCAACAAGGTGGGGGCGCGGTTCGCCGCGCGGGTCGTCGCCGCGGTGCCCGGCAGCGGGCTGGCAGGCGCGCAGGTGCTGGGCATCCCGCTGCGCCGCGCCGTCACCACGCTCGACCGGGCCGCGCTGCGCGCCGAGGCCCGCGCGAAGTTCGGGCTGCCCGCCGACGGCCCCGTGCTGCTCGTGTTCGGCGGCTCCCAGGGCGCGCGCACCCTCAACTCCGCGCTCGCCGCGGCGCTCCCGGGCCTGATCCACAACGGGATCGGCGTGCTGCACGCGCACGGGAAGGACGGGGTCGCCGCGACGGCCACCCCCGGCTACGTGCCGCTGCCCTATATCGACGACATGCACCTGGCCTACGCCGCCGCCGACGCCGTGCTCGGGCGGGCCGGGGCGATGACGGTCGCCGAGGTGTCGGCCGTCGGCCTGCCCGCGGTCTACGTCCCGCTGCCGCACGGCAACGGCGAGCAGGCGCTCAACGCCGGCCCGGTCGTCGCGGCCGGGGGCGGGTACCTGGTGCCCGACGCCGAGCTCACCGGCGACCGCGTGCTCACCGAGCTGCTGCCGCTGCTCGCCGACCCGCAGCGGCTGGCGGCGATGGGCGCCGCGGCCCGGGCGTCCGGGCACGCCGACGCCGACGAGCGGCTCGCCCGCGTCGTCCTCGACGTGATCGGGGTGCGGGCGTGACCGCCGGGGCCCGTGATCAGCAGGATCGGGACACGGGCTGCGCATGTGCAGCTCATGTCCCGCACGTGGCGATCATGGAGCAGCCGTGACACCCACCGAGCCCGTCGAGCTGCACGACCGCGTCCATCTCATCGGCATCGGCGGGGCGGGGATGAGCGGCATCGCGCGGATCCTGCTGGCCCGCGGCGCCACCGTGTCCGGCTCCGACGCGAAGGACTCGCGGGTGGTGCTGGCGCTGCGGGCGCTGGGCGCGCGGGTGGAGGTCGGCCACGACCCGGCGCACCTGCCCGAGGCGCCCGCCACCGTCGTCGTCTCCTCGGCGATCCGGGCCACCAACCCGGAGCTGGCCGCCGCCCGCGAGCGCGGCCTCGACGTCGTGCACCGCGCGCAGGCCCTCGCCGCGCTCACCGTGGGCAGGCGCCTCGCGTGCGTCACCGGCACCGCGGGCAAGACGTCCACGACCTCGATGCTGACCGTCGCGTTGCAGCACGCGGGCCTGGACCCGTCGTTCGCGATCGGCGGCGACCTCGCCTCGTCCGGGTCCGGCGCGCACGAGGGCACCGGCGCGGTGTTCGTGGCCGAGGCCGACGAGAGCGACGCCTCCTTCCTCGCGTTCTCCCCGGTGGTCGCGGTCGTCACCAACGTCGAGGCCGACCACCTCGACCACTACGGCACGCCCGGGGCCTACATCGCCGCCTTCGGCGCCTTCCTCGACCGGATCACCCCGGGCGGGCTGCTCGTGGCCTGCGCCGACGACCCCGGTTCCGCGGACCTCGCCCGGCTGGCCGAGTCGCGCGGCATCCGCGTGCAGCGCTACGGCCGGTCCGGCGACGCCCAGCTGGTCGACTTCCGCCCCGACGGCCCCGGTGCCCGCGTGGTGCTGCGCCACGGCGGCGTGGAGCACCTGCTGCGCCTGGCCGTGCCCGGCGAGCACATGGCCCTCAACGCGCTGGCCGCGCTGCTCGCCGGCGTCGAGCTCGGTGGCACTCCGGAGGCGCTGCTCGCCGGCCTGGCCGCCTTCGACGGCGTGCGGCGGCGCTTCGAGTTCAAGGGACGCGCGGGCGGCGTCGCCGTGTACGACGACTACGCCCACCACCCCAGCAAGGTCGCCGCGCAGCTGCGCGCGGCCCGCGACGTGGTGGCCGGTGCCGGGCGCGTCGTCGTGGCCTTCCAGCCGCACCTCTACTCCCGCACCCGCGAGTTCGCCGCCGACTTCGGCCGCGCGCTCGCCCTGGCCGACGAGGTCGTGGTGCTCGACGTGTTCGGTGCCCGGGAGGACCCGGTGCCGGGGGTCACCGGTGCGCTGGTCGCCGACGCGGTGCCGCTGCCCGAGGGCCGGGTGCGGTTCGTGCCGCACTGGTCGGACGTGCCGGCCGTCGTCGCCGGGATCGTGCGGCCCGGGGATCTCGTGATCACGATGGGTGCGGGCGACGTCACCGTACTGGGCCCGGAGGTCCTGCTCGAGCTCGAGCGGCGCCCGTGAACCGGGCGACGGGCACGGTGCCGGGCGCCCGCGGTGAGGTCCGGCGATGAGCCCGCGCCCGCCCGCCGACCCGGCCCGCGGCCGGCGCGAGACGGTGGGGGAGGCGGTCGCGCGGCGGGCCCGGGAGGGCGACCCGGTGACGGGGGAGCGGGGACCGGCGGTGTCGCGCACGGCCGGGCCGGCCGGCGAGTCCGGCGCGCCCGGGTCCCGTGGTGCGGCCTCCCGTGGTGCGGCGTCCCGGGCCGGCGTGTCCCGTGGCCGGGCCCCCCGATCCGGGGCCGCGCGGCCCGATCCCGGCTCCCGCAGGTCCCGGACCGCCGAGTCGCCCGGCGACGACCCGGCAGGTGACGCGCGGTCCCGGGCCGCCCGGTCGGCCGGGTCCCGGCGCGCCGGCCCTCGCGCCCGGGCGACCGGGGAGCGCGCGAGTACCCGGCCCGCTCGCGGAACGGGCCCGGGCGTCGGGACGGCGGAGGAACGGGGCGCCGAGCCGTCCCGGCCCGCTCCGTTGTCGCCGGTCCACCGCCGCAGGCGCCGGGTCGCCGCGCTGGTGGCCGGCCTGGTACTGCTCGCGGGCCTCGCGGTCGGTGGCCGGCTGCTGCTGTTCGACCTGGGCCTCGCCGACGTGGAGGGGGTCGAGGTCAGCGGGGCCTCCGCCGTGCCCGTGGAGGAGGTGCTGGCCGCGGCGGCCGTGGTCCCGGGCGGGCCGCTGGCCTCGGTCGACACGGCGGGGATCGCGGCACGGGTGGCGCAGCTGCCCGGCGTCGCCATGGTCGAGGTGGGCCGCGGATGGCCGCACACCGTCACCGTCGCGATCACCGAGCGGGTGGCCGTGGCGATCGTCGACACCGCCCGCGGCCCGGCGCCCGTCGACGCCACCGGGGTCGTCTACGCCGCGCCCGTCGCCGCGGACCTGCCCCGTCTGACCTTCGGCGCCGTCGGACCCGACGACCCCTCCACCCGCGCCGCCCTGGACGTGCTGGGCGCGTTGCCCGACGGGCTGCGCGCCCAGGTGCGGACCGTCGACGTGTCGACCGGCGGCGGCACCCCGCAGGTCGCCCTCGGGCTCACCGAGGACCGTCAGGTGCGCTGGGGGACCGCCGAGCGCGGTCCCGAGAAGGCGTCCGTCCTGGTCGCGCTGCTCACGCAGCCGGGTCGCGTGTACGACGTGACGAGCCCCGAACTGCCCACCGTAAGGTCATGATCTGTCGAGATCGACCCGGTCGGGGGGTTGCCGACGTCCGGCGCGCCTGCTGGACCGCGCCGGGAACGCGACCTAGCGTTCGAGGGGTCGGTTAGGAACACCCCCGGCCCCGCATTGAGGAAAGGGACCGCGCATGACGCCCCCGCACAACTACCTGGCCGTGATCAAGGTCGTCGGCATCGGTGGCGGCGGGGTCAACGCCGTCAACCGCATGATCGAGGTCGGCCTCAAGGGCGTCGAGTTCATCGCGGTGAACACCGACGCGCAGGCCCTGCTCATGTCCGACGCCGACGTGAAGCTCGACATCGGCCGCGAGCTCACCCGCGGCCTCGGCGCCGGCGCCAACCCGGAGGTGGGTCGCAAGGCCGCCGAGGACCACCGCGAGGAGATCGAGGAGGTCCTCAAGGGGGCCGACATGGTCTTCGTCACCGCGGGGGAGGGCGGCGGGACGGGCACCGGTGGCGCGCCCGTCGTGGCCTCGATCGCGCGCAAGCTCGGGGCCCTGACCATCGGCGTCGTCACCCGCCCGTTCACCTTCGAGGGCCGCCGCCGCGCCGGGCAGGCCGAAGAGGGCATCAACGGGATGCGCAACGAGTGCGACACGCTCATCGTCATCCCGAACGACCGGTTGCTCCAGCTGGGCGACGCCGGCGTGAGCCTGATGGACGCGTTCCGTTCCGCCGACGAGGTGCTCCTCTCCGGTGTCCAGGGCATCACGAACCTGATCACGACACCCGGCCTGATCAACCTGGACTTCGCCGACGTGAAGTCCGTGATGTCCGGCGCGGGCAGCGCCCTGATGGGGATCGGCTCCTCCCGCGGCGAGGGCCGGGCGGTGCAGGCGGCGCAGAAGGCGATCAACTCGCCGCTGCTGGAGGCGTCGATGGACGGCGCGCAGGGCGTGCTGCTGTCGATCGCGGGCGGGTCGGACCTCGGCCTGTTCGAGATCAACGAGGCCGCGTCGCTGGTCCAGGAGGCGGCGCACCCCGAGGCGAACATCATCTTCGGCACGGTGATCGACGACTCGCTCGGCGACGAGGTGCGCGTCACCGTCATCGCCGCCGGGTTCGAGGGCGGCGGTCCCACCCACAAGAAGCTGGAGCCCGCCGCGTTCGGGACCGGGGCCCGGGGGTCCGGCGTGATCGCGCCGGGGGTCAGCGGCAGCACGGCCCCGGCCACCCCCGCGACACCGCCCCCGGTCCAGCCCCCGGCGGCCCCCGCGGCCGACGGCGACCACAGCGGCGGGAACGGTCTCGGGAACGGCCTGGGACGGTCGGCGGGCAGCAACCAGTCGGGCACCCTGCCGCCGGCACCGTCCGGCTTCCCCGAGCCGCGGCGCCCCGAGCGCCCCGACGCCTCGTCCACCGCGCCCCAGCCGGTGGTTCCGGAGCGCCCGGCGCCGTCGTACACCGAGCCGGTGCAGGCGGCGACGGACTTCGACGACGACGTGGACGTGCCGCCCTTCATGAAGCGCTGACGGTGCCGGGTACGCCACCGCCGCCCGTCGCGCACACCTGCGGGGACCCGTGCCCGGGTGCCGGGCCCGGCCGGTGTGGGCGATGACCGGTCGGGTGCGTCGCGTCGTCACCACCCGCGCCGGTGGCCGCTCCACGGGACGGTTCGCGCGGTTCAACCTGTCCGCCGGGGTCGACGACGCCCCGGCGGCCGTGTCGGCCAACCGCGCGCGGGTGTCCCGCGAACTCGGCGTGCCCGTCGTCTACCTGCAGCAGGTGCACGGCATCCGGGTCGCCACGGTCGACGCGGTACCGGTCCCGGGCGAGCCGGACCGCCCGCACACCGACGCCGCCGTGACCGCGCTGCCCGGTGTCGGGCTCGCCGTGCTGGCGGCCGACTGCGTGCCGGTGCTGCTCGCCGACCCGCACGCCGGGGTCGTCGGCGCGGCCCATGCGGGGCGGGTCGGTGCCGCGGCGGGAGTGCTGCCGGCCGTCCTCGACGCGATGGTGGCGCTGGGCGCCCGGGCCGGCGCCGTCGAGGTGCTGCTCGGACCGGCCGTGTGCGGGGGGTGCTACGAGGTGCCCGCGGCCATGGCGGCCGAGGTCGACGCCGCGCGGCCCGGCAGCGCCGTCCGGACCCGGAGGGGCACCCCGGGTCTCGACCTCCGCGCGGGCCTCTACCACCAGCTCACCGCGCTGGGTGTGGCCCGCGTCGGCGGTGACCCGCGCTGCACGATGGAGGACCGCGACCTCTACAGCCACCGCCGCGACGCCCCCACCGGCCGCCAGGCCGCGATCACGTGGGTCGAGGAGTCGTGAGCGGCGAGCCCGACGAGCGGTCCCGGGAGCTGGCCCGGCGCCTCGCCGCGGTCCGTACCCGGATCGGGGACGCCTGCTCGGCGGCAGGGCGTGATCCCGCCGAGGTGGCGCTGCTGGCGGTCACGAAGACCGTGCCCGCCGCCGACGTCGCCCGGCTGCTCGACCTCGGGATCACCGATTTCGGTGAGAACCGGGCGCAGGAGGCGGCCGCCAAGGTCGAGGAGGTGGCCGCGCTGCGCTCCGGCGGGCGCTGGCACCTCGTCGGCGGGCTCCAGCGGAACAAGGCCCGCGCGGTCGTGCGTTGGGCCGAACGGGTGGAATCCGTCGACTCGATCCGGCTCGCCGACGCCCTCGACGACGCCGTCCGGCGTGCTCAGGATGCCGGTGACCGCGCGGGTCCGCTGTCCGTGCTGCTCCAGTTCAGCGTCGACGGCGACCCGCGACGCGGTGGGGTGCCCTCCGAGGGGTTGGGGCCGCTCGCCGAACACGTGGTCGACTGCGCCGGGCTGCACCTCGACGGCCTCATGGCCGTGGCGCCGCTCGACGCGGACCCCGACGCCGCGTTCGCCGCCGTCGCCGCGGCAGCCGACCGACTCCGCTCCGCGTTCCCGCAGGCCAGGACCCTGTCCGCGGGGATGAGCGGTGACCTTGAGGTGGCCATCCGTCACGGTTCGAACGTGGTGCGTGTCGGAACAGCCCTTGTGGGGGAACGGCGGATAGCCTCGCCGTGATCGTCGAACGGCCGCAAGCGGTCGACGGCACGGGGTGAACGGCTATCGATGGGAGCGTGCCGGTGAGCGAGCGTCAGCGAGCGAGCGGTCGACACAGCGCGTGCGGGCAGAGCCGAGCGGGCACGGCGGGAGAGCGCAGATGAGCGCGATGTACCGGCTCAAGGCGTACTTCGGCATGGTGCCGGCCGAGGAGATGGCCGAGTACGCCGACGAGCCCGTCGAGCGCTACGCCGTCCCGCGCCGCGGCCGCGACCGCGCCGAGGACCGCTGGGACGACGGGCACTGGGACGACCGCCGCGACCACCTCGACCACGCCGACGACGAGCGCCCCGAGCCCGCCTACGCGGTGCGGGAGCGCCGGGGGGGACGGCCCGGACCGGCCGACCCGCCGCGGGGTCTCGGGGGCGGCTCCACCGGTCCCGGCGGCGGCCCGGGACCGGGCGGGTTCGGCCCGTCGACGCGGGGGGCGCTGGCCGTCGACCACGAGTCCGTGCTGCGCGAGCCGACCCGGCTGCCGACCGCTCTGCCCGTCCCGCCGGCGCCGCTACCTGCGCTTCCCGAGCAGCGGGACCGCGGGGCGTCGGCGCTCTCGCGCATCACCACGCTGCAGCCGCGCAGCTACAAGGAGGCCCGGAGCATCGGCGAGCACTACCGGGACGGCCAGCCGGTGATCATGAATCTGACCGAGCTGGACGCCGCCGACGCCAAGCGGCTCGTCGACTTCGCGGCCGGGCTGGCGTTCGCGCTGCGGGGCTCCATCGACAAGGTCACCAACCGGGTGTTCCTCCTCACGCCCGCCGATGTCGAGGTCTCCGCCGACGACGCGCGGATGCTCGCGGAGCGCGGCATCCACCGCTCCGACGGCTGACCTCACCGGCCCCGGCACCCGGCTAGCATTCGGCACCGTGCCCCTCGTCATCCAGTTCGTCGTGTACTACGTGCTGTTCTTCTTCTGGTTGCTGCTCATCGCCCGGATCGTGGCCGAGCTGGTGCGCAGCTTCGCGCGCCAGTGGGTGCCCGCCGGGCCCAGTGCCGTCGCACTGGAGCTCATCTTCACCGCCACCGATCCGCCCGTGAAGTTGTTGCGGAGAGTGATCCCGGTCGTCCGGATCGGCGGCGTGGGGCTGGACCTGTCGATTATGGTTCTGCTGCTGGTCGTGTTCATACTGATGAGCGTTGCCCAGCCGTAGCCGGAGTGAGCCCCAGTCACCCGGTTTCGCCGCCGAGGACTGCATGAGGTGATCCGATGCCGCTGACTCCCGCCGACGTTCACAACGTCGCGTTCAGCAAACCCCCGATCGGGAAACGGGGGTACAACGAGGACGAGGTCGACGCGTTCCTCGATCTCGTCGAGGCCGAACTGGCTCGACTGATCGAGGAGAACGAGGACCTGCGCGAGCAGGTCTCGGAGCTCGACCAACGCCTCGGCAATGCCCAGGCTGACCTGGAGGACGCGCGTTCGCGTCCACCTGCGGCGATGGCGTCCCCCGTGTCGCCGCCGACGCAGCAGATCCAGCGTCAGGTCGAGCCGCAGCAGATGCGACCGCCGATGGAACCCCAGAGGTCGATGGGGATGCAGGCGCCGCCTCCGCAGCTGGCCGAGCAGGGCGAGCAGGGCGGTGACCACCACGTCCAGGTCGCCAAGGTGCTGAGCATGGCCCAGGAGATGGCCGAACGGCTCACCGCCGAGGCCAAGACCGAGGCCGACACGATGCTCGGCGAGGCCCGGACCAAGTCCGAGCAGCTGCTCTCCGAGGCCCGCACCAAGTCCGACGGCCTCGTCAACGACGCCCGCGCGCGGGCCGAGACGATGCTCAACGACGCCCGGACCAGGGCGGAGACCCTGGAGCGGCAGTCGCGCGACAAGGCCGCGACCCTGGTCGGCGACGCCGAGCGCAAGCAGAACGAGATCATCGGCAGCATCACGCGCGAGAAGACGGTCCTCGAGAAGAAGATCGACGAGCTCCGGACCTTCGAGCGTGAGTACCGCACCCGGCTCAAGACCTACCTGGAGTCCCAGCTCAGAGACCTGGAAGGGCGCGGTTCCGCCGCCCCGACCGACGGTCGTGCGGCACGGGACGGCGGCTACGCCGCCACCGGATACGGTCAGCGCGCCGACGCGGGTAGCTGAGAAGAAGACACCCGTTCCTACCCCGGCGGCGCGGCGCAGGAGTGCCGCGCCGCCGCACCCGGAGTGAAGAGTGCTGCTGCTGGTTCTGATCCTCGTCCTGATCGCGTTCGGCCTGCTGCTCGTCGGCTTCCTGTCGTCCAGCGTCCTGTGGGCGTGGGTGTCGGTCGCCGTGAGCGTCGCAGCGGCGGGGGTGTTGCTGTTCGACACGCTGCAGCGCCGCTCGGTGGTCCGCGCCGGGGACGAGGCGGGCGGTGACCAGCCGGCCGACTCCGCGGGGGAGCGGCCGGTGGCGGTCTCCGGCCCGGGCCAGCGGACCGGGGGTGCCGCGGACGGTCGCTCCGAGGTCGATCCGGTCACCGAGGTGATCCCGGTGGTCCGCCCGCCCGCGCCCCGCAACGCGGGCGTCGAGCCCCGGTTCGACCCCGACGCCGACGCCCAGCAGACGGTCATGATGCCCGCCGTACAACCGCCCGGCTCTCCGGCCGGACCGTCCGGCGCTACCCCGGGTCAGCCCCCATCGAGGGAATCTTCGTCACCGAGCGTCACCACGTCGACCGCCGACGCCGATGCTCCGGGCGGCCCGACCGCCGGTGAGCAACCCACGGTCCTCGTCCCCGCGGCGGGTTCGGAGCCCGAGCCGGAGCCGTCCGGGACCGATCCCGCACGCGACGCGTCCGCCGGCTCCCCGGACACCGAGGAACCGGCCGCCCCGGCCGCCTCCGGTCCGGCGGCCTCCGACCCGGCGGCCCCGTCGGCGAGCGAGACCACCGGCGACCCCGCGGCCGGGCCGGACGGTGCGTCCGCCGCCACGACCGCCCTCGCGGGCACGGCCGGGGCGAGTGCCGCCGCAGGATCCGCCGAGCACCCCGCCGACCCCGCCCGGTCCGCGGCGCCCACGGGCGGGGGTGACGTCGACGCCACCACGGCGGTGTCGCCTCCTCCGCGGGAGGTACCCGGGGCACCGGCGACCCCGCCCGCGGAGCCGCCCGGATCCCTGTTCGTCTCCGGGCCGGCCACCAACGGCGCGTCGCAGGCGGGCGGTGCGGAGCGGCCCGCCGGGGAGACACCGCCCGCGGCGCCCCCAGCCGAAGCCGAGGCCGAGCCGCCCGCGCAGGTCTCGGCGGCCGAGTTCGACGGCGAGGCCCCGCAGGAGCGGTCCGATCCCGAGGCCGCGGCCCTCGTCGCCGGCCTGGAGGACGAGGTGCTCGTCATCGACGAGCAGCCCCGCTACCACGTCACCGGCTGCCGCGCGCTCGCCGCGTCGGCCCTGATCCCGCTGCCGGTCCGCGAGGCCGTCGAGCTCGGCTTCACCCCGTGCGGGTGGTGCGGCCCCGACCGCGCACTCGCGAGCCGGCACCGGGCCACCGCCCGGTAGCCGCACCCGGGCGGGCCGGGGAATACCGGGTGGCGCCCCGGCGCTACCCTGGTTCCACAGGCACCGATCCGGCCATCACCGGGGAGCCTCCGGAAGAAACGCGGGCCCCGGCCCGCGGAGTAGAACCGGACGGGTGCGGCCCGTCACAGCCACACGTCGAGAGGTCGCGCGCCCGGTGCGCGCGGCAAGCGGGGTGGTACCGCGGCGCGCAGGCGTCGTCCCCGTGCAGGCACGAGCACCCGAGCCGCACGGCAACCACACCTCAGGGAGCACCACCGATGACCGGCTATCCCGCCGTCCCCGCGCACCCGTCGTTCCCCGAGCTGGAACGCGGCGTCCTCGACTTCTGGGCCGCCGACGGCACCTTCGCCGCCTCGGTGGACGCCCGCGACGCCGGCGCCGACGGCGCCAACGAGTACGTCTTCTACGACGGCCCGCCCTTCGCCAACGGTCTCCCGCACTACGGGCACCTGCTCACCGGCTACGTCAAGGACGTCGTCCCGCGCTACCAGACGATGCGTGGCCGCCGGGTCGAGCGCCGCTTCGGCTGGGACACCCACGGCCTGCCCGCCGAGGTCGAGGCCGAGCACCAGCTCGGCATCAAGCACAAGTCCGAGATCGAGGAGATGGGCGTCGCGGCGTTCAACGACGCCTGCCGTACCTCCGTGCTGCGCTACACCGACGAGTGGCGCTCCTACGTCACCCGCCAGGCCCGCTGGGTCGACTTCGACCACGACTACAAGACCCTCGACCTGGACTACATGGAGTCGGTCATGTGGGCCTTCAAGACCCTGTGGGACAAGGGCCTGGTCTACTCCGGCTTCCGCGTGCTCTGGTACTGCTGGCGCTGCGAGACGCCGCTGTCGGCCACCGAGACCAAGATGGACGACGTCTACACCGACCGCCAGGACCCGGCGGTCACCGTCGGCCTGGAGCTGAACGCCCCCGGGTCGGACCTGGACGGCGCGCGGGCCCTGATCTGGACCACCACCCCCTGGACCCTGCCGTCCAACCTGGCGATGGCGGTCAACCCCGGGGTCGACTACGTGCTGGTCGAGCCCACCCCCGGCAACGAGCGGCACGTTCGTGCACCAGGAGCGGACGGGAGTGCCGTTCGTGGCGGGCGGTACGTGCTGGCCGCCGCCCGGCTGGGGGCCTACGCGCGGGAGCTGGGCGACGAACCCACCGTGCTGCGCACCCTTCCCGGGTCCGAGCTGCTCGGCCTGTCCTACGTCCCGCCCTTCGACTTCTTCGCCGGCTGGACGAACGCGCACCGCATCCTCGCCGCCGACTACGTCACCGTCGAGGACGGCACGGGCATCGTGCACATCGCGCCCGCGTTCGGCGAGGAGGACAAGGTCGTCACCGACGCCGCCGGGATCGAGGCGGTCGTGCCCGTCGACGCCAAGGGCGAGTTCGACGCCCGCGTGGCGCCGTACGCCGGGATGCAGGTGTTCGACGCGAACGGCCAGATCATCCGCGACCTCAAGGAGGGCACCGCACCGTTCGTGCACGGTGTCCTGCTGCGTCACGAGACCTACGACCACCCGTACCCGCACTGCTGGCGCTGTGGCAGCCCGCTCATCCAGCGGGCCGTGGACTCGTGGTTCGTGCAGGTCACGGCGTTCCGCGAGCGGATGGTGGAGCTGAACCAGGAGATCACCTGGGTGCCCGAGCACGTCAAGGACGGGCAGTTCGGCAAGTGGCTGGAGGGCGCCCGGGACTGGTCGATCTCCCGCAACCGGTACTGGGGTTCGCCCATCCCCGTGTGGGTCTCCGACGACCCGCGCCACCCCCGCACCGACGTCTACGGCTCCCTCGACGAGATCGAGCGCGACTTCGGTGTGCGACCCACCGACCTGCACCGCCCGTTCGTCGACGACCTGACCCGCCCCAACCCGGACGACCCCACCGGTCGCTCGGTCATGCGGCGGGTCCCGGAGGTCCTCGACTGCTGGTTCGAGTCGGGCTCGATGCCCTTCGCGCAGGTGCACTACCCGATGGAGAACGCCGACTGGTTCGAGAACCACTACCCGGGCGACTTCATCGTCGAGTACAACGGCCAGACCCGCGGCTGGTTCTACACGCTGCACGTGCTGGCCACGGCCCTGTTCGACCGGCCCGCGTTCCGGTCGTGCGTGGCGCACGGGATCGTGCTGGGCGACGACGGCGCGAAGATGAGCAAGTCGCGCAAGAACTACCCCGATGTCAACGAGGTCTTCTCCCGCGACGGCTCGGACGCCATGCGCTGGTTCCTCATGGCCTCGCCCATCCTGCGCGGGGGCAACCTGGTGGTCACCGAGCAGGGCATCCGCGAGGGGGTGCGCCAGGCGATCCTGCCGCTGTGGAACACCTGGTACTTCCTGTCGCTCTACGCCGGGGCGGCCGGACGCATCGGCGTCGCGCGCACCGACTCCACCCACGTCCTGGACCGGTACGTGCTCGCCCGCACCGCGTCGCTGGTGGACGAGGTGACGGCGGCGCTGGACGTCCACGACATCGCCGGTGCCTGCGGGCTGCTGCGCGACCACGCCGAGGTGCTCACCAACTGGTACGTGCGCCGGTCCCGGGAGCGGTTCTGGGCCGGGGAGGCCGACGCGATCGACACGCTGCACACGGTGCTGGAGGTGACGGCGCGGGTGGCGGCGCCGCTGCTGCCGCTGACCATGGAGCGGATGTGGCAGGGGCTGACCGGCGGCCGGTCGGTGCACCTCACCGACTGGCCGGACGCGGGCGGACTGCCCCACGACGACGCACTGGTCACGGCCATGGACCGGGTGCGGCAGGTGGCGTCCGCGGCGCTGTCGTTGCGCAAGGCCCGCGGCCTGCGGGTGCGGCTGCCACTGGCCCGCCTGACGGTGGCCGCGGCCGACGCGGCCTCGGTCGAGCCGTTCGTCGACATCCTGCGCGACGAGGTGAACGTCAAGGACGTCGTGCTGACCGCCGACGTCGCCGCGCACGGCCGCTTCGAGCTCGCGGTCAACGCGCGGGCGTGCGGGCCGCGCCTGGGCGGGGACACCCAGAAGGTCATCCGCGCGGTCAAGGCGGGGGAGTGGGAGCAGGCCCCCGATGGGACGGTGACCGCGGGCGGCATCGCGCTGCTCGACGGGGAGTACACCGAACGCCTGGTGGCCGCGTCGGGGCGGGCGGGAGAGGAGACCGCGACGGCCGCGCTGCCGGGCTCCACCGGGCTCGTGGTGCTGGACACCGCGGTCACGCCGGAGCTGGCGGCCGAGGGCACCGCGCGCGATGTCGTCCGCGTGGTGCAGCAGGCCCGTCGCGACGCCGGGCTGGAGGTCTCGGACCGCATCGCGCTCACGCTCGACGGCCCGGAGGCGGTGCTGGCGGCCGCCCGCACCCACCAGGGCTTCGTGGCCGGTGAGGTGCTGGCGGAGGAGGTCGGCTACGCGCCGGTCGGGGCCCCCACCCTGACCGGCGCGGTGACCGCCCCCGACGACACGCCGGCCCAGCTGCGCGTCCATGTCGTCCGCACCCGCTGACACCCGCGAGTCGGGGTGTGCGTGCGCGCGAGTCGGGGTGTGCGTGTGACTTCCGGGCTCCGGTGGTGAGCGGGCCGGCGGCGGCCCGGTGGGCGCAGCTCCAGTCCGGGCGCGGCATCCCGGCCGAGATCCTCGCCCGGGCGCCCCGCTCCCCGTGGCAGCACGACCCCCGGGACTTCGCCGCCCCGCCGGTCCCGGCCGACACCCCGTCGCGCCGGGCCGCGCTGGCACTGCTCGGCGACGGCGGCACGGTGCTCGACGTCGGCTGTGGTGGCGGTGACGCGTCGCTCGCGCTGGCCGGGGCGGCCACGTCCATCACGGCCACCGATCTGCAGCCCGACATGCTCGGGGTGTTCGCCGCCGACGCCACGGCGCGCGGCGTGGCCCACCGCACCGTCGGCGGCCGCTGGCCCGACGTGGCCGCCACGGCGGGCACGGCCGACGTCGTGGTCTGCCACCTGGTGCTGCACAACGTCGTCGACCTGCCGCCGTTCCTGCGCGCGCTCACCGAGGCCGCGCACCGCGGCGTCGTGGTGGAGATGCTCGCCGAGCACCCGATGGCCTGGCTGGACGGGCTGTGGATGCGTTTCCACGGCCTGGACCGCCCGCCGCCGGCGACCGTCGACGACGCGGTGGCCGTGCTCGTCGAGCTGGGGATCACCCCGGAGGTCACCCGGTGGGAGCGCGAGACCGCACCCAGGCAGGACGCGGCGTGGGTGGCGCGGCGGCTGTGCCTGCCGGCCGAGCGGGTCGGCGAGGTGGCGGCGGCGCTTGCGGAGCTCCCGCCCCGCCCCCGCCACGCGGCGACGCTGAGCTGGACCGCACGGTGATCCCGCCGGGGGTGGTCGGCCCGCGGCGCGATCGGTCCGACACCGGGGGGTAGGGGTGGGCGTGCCCCCCGCCGTGTCCGGTTAGGCTGCATGACCTGCGGAGGTGGCATGGAGCTGGGGGAACTCGAGGTTCTGCTCGGCGTCGTGGCCACGGTCGTGCTGCTCGGTGTGCTGGCCGTGCGCGTGTCGGTCCGGGTGGGGCTCCCCTCGCTGCTGCTCTACCTCGGCATCGGGGTGCTGCTCGGCGAGTCGGTGCTGGGGATCGAGTTCTCCGACGCACCGCTGACCGAGTCGATCGGGCTGGCCGCCCTGGTGCTGATCCTCGTCGAGGGCGGGCTGACGACCCGGTGGGACTCCGTACGGCCGTCACTGGGCATCGGGCTCGCGCTGTCGACGGTGGCGGTGCTCGTCAGCATCTCCGTGGTGGGGGTGGCGCTGCACCTGCTGCTCGACATGGAGTGGCGCACCGCGTTCCTGTGGGGTGCGGTCCTGTCCTCGACCGACGCGGCCGCCGTGTTCAGCGTGCTGCGGGGGGTCGGGGTGTCGCGGCGGCTCTCCGGCGCGCTCGAGCTGGAGTCGGGCATGAACGACGCGCCGGTCGTGCTCGCCGTCGTGCTGCTCGCCTCCGGCGACCCGATCACCTGGCTGACACCGCTGCGGGTCGTCTACGAGCTGGGCGCCGGGGCCGCCATCGGGGCGCTGCTGGGTCTGGGCGGGGCGTGGGCGCTGCGCCGCGCGGCCCTGCCGTCCACCGGTCTCTACCCGCTGGCCGCCATCGCGGTGTGCGTCCTCGCGTACTCCGGGGGGCAGCTCGCGCACGCCTCCGGGCTGCTCGCCACGTACGTGTGCGCGCTCGTGCTCGGCAACTCCGACCTGCCCCACCGGGGCGGCGTCCGCTCCTTCGCCGAGGGCACCGGCTGGCTGGCGCAGATCGGCCTGTTCGTGCTGCTCGGGCTCTACGCCTCCCCGGGTCGGCTGGTGGACGCGATCGTCCCGGCCCTGATCGCCGGGGCGGTGCTGCTGCTCGTCGCGCGCCCGCTGTCGGTGATCGCGGCGGCGACCCCGTTCCGGATGTCGTGGCGGGAGCAGGCGTTCCTGTCGTGGTCGGGCCTGCGCGGCGCGGTGCCGATCGTGCTCGCCCTGATCGCGCTGATCGAGGGAGCGCCGTCGGCGCCGGCGCTGGTGGACGTGGTGTTCGTGCTGGTCGTGGTGCTGACGCTGCTGCAGGGGACCACGCTGCCGCTCGCGGCGCGGCTGTTGCGGGTGACCCAGCTGGGCCGCCGGGACGTGGAGGTCGACGCCGCCCCGCTCGACGAGCTGGGCGCCGACCTGATCCAGGTGCGCGTGCCGGTGGGGTCCAGGCTGCGGGGGGTCTACCTGCGTGAGCTGCGGCTGCCGCGCGGCGCGACCGTCAGCCTCGTGGTGCGCGACGAGGAGGCGTTCACCCCCGACGGCGAGACCCGCCTCCGCGAGCGCGACCAGCTGCTCGTCGTCGCCACGGCGGGCGCCCGGCGCGCCACCGAGGACCGCATCCGGGCCGTCGACGCCGCCGGGCGGCTGGCCCGCTGGCGCCGTGGGGGATGATGGGCCCGTGCCCGACACCCCCGTTCCCGACACCCCCGCACCCGAGTCGTCGGCCGCCCCCCGCGTGCGGCTGCTCGCGCTGCTCGCCGCCCTGATCCTGGCCGCCGACGTCGTCACCAAGGTGGTCGGCGTGGCCGCGCTGCAGGGGCGGGAACCGGTGGAGCTGCTGGGCGGACTGGTCTACCTGCAGCTCGTGCGCAACCCCGGCGCGGCGTTCTCGCTGGCCACCGGCTACACCTGGGTGCTGACGCTGATCGCGGTCGCCGTCGTCGTCGTGATCATCCGGGTGGCGCGCAAGCTGCGGTCCACAGGCTGGGCGATCGCGCTCGGCCTGATCCTCGGCGGCGCGCTGGGCAACCTCGCCGACCGGCTCTTCCGCGCGCCCGGCCCCCTGCAGGGCCACGTCGTCGACCTCGTGTCCCCGTTCGCGCCCGACGGTCGCGTCTTCCCGGTGTTCAACCTCGCCGACTCCGCGATCGTGTGCGGTGGGATCCTGCTCGTGCTGCTGGCGCTGACCGGTCGTGAGCTCGATGGCACGCGGACCCCGAGCAAGGAACAGCGGACCGCCGATGAGTGACCTGCGCAGCCTCCCCGTCCCCGACGGGCTCGACGGCATGCGCGTCGATGCCGGTCTGGCGCGGCTGCTGGGGCTGTCCCGCACCGTGGTCGCCGGGCTGGCCGAGGACGGGCGCGTCGAGGTGGACGGGCAGGCGGCCGGCAAGTCCGACCGGCTGGTCGCCGGCTCCTGGCTGGAGGTCGCGCTGCCCGAGCCGGCCGCGTCGCCGATCTCCGCGCCGCCCGAGGTCGTCGGGGGGCTGGAGATCCTGCACGCCGACGACGACATCGTGGTGGTCGACAAGCCGGTCGGCGTCGCCGCGCACCCGAGCCCCGGCTGGACCGGGCCCACCGTCGTCGGCGGGCTCGCCGCCCTCGGCTACCGCGTCTCCACCTCGGGGTCCGAGGAGCGGCAGGGGATCGTGCACCGCCTCGACGTCGGCACCACCGGGGTGATGGTCGTCGCCACCTCGGAGCACGCGTACACGGTGCTGAAGCGGGCGTTCAAGGAACGCACGGTGTCCAAGCGCTACCACGCCGTCGCGCAGGGCCACCCCGACCCCAGCAGCGGCACCATCGACGCCCCGATCGACCGCCACCCCAAGCACGACTACCGGTTCGCCGTCGTCGCCGGGGGCAGGCCCAGCATCACCCACTACGACACGATCGAGGCGTTCCGGGCCGCGTCGCTGCTCGACGTGCGCCTGGAGACCGGGCGCACCCACCAGATCCGGGTGCACCTCTCGGCACTGCGTCACCCGTGCGTCGGCGACCTGGCCTACGGCGCCGATCCCACGCTGGCCAAGCGGCTGAGACTGGAGCGGCAATGGCTGCACGCCCGCTCCCTCGGCTTCGACCACCCGGGGGACGGCAGGTGGGTCGAGTACACCAGCCCGTACCCGGCCGACCTGGCCGCCGCCCTGGACCTGCTGCGGGAGTGAGGACCCGGCTCGCGGTGCTCGTCGCGTGCGTCGTGATCGGGCTGCTCACGGCCTGGTACGCGGGGTCGCGGTTCGCTCCGCCGGAGCCGGGGCCCACGCCGGGCACGGTGCGGCTGGGACCCGAGTCCGGGGAGCAGGTGGCCGCCTACCTCGCCCGGTTGCCCACCACCCTCCCGCCCCCGGGGACGGCGGCGTACGCGTTGGTGCAGTTCCGGGCCGAGCTGACCGGCGCCGATGCGCTCGCGGTGGCGACCGGTGCCGCGCCCGAGACCGTGGTGTTCCGGGTGCCCCGCGACCGGGTGCAGACCGCGCTGCGGTTCGAGCCGATCGGATCCGCGGACCCGCGCTCGGTCGAGCTGGCCCGGGAACGGGCCCGCCTCGCAGCCGTGGCCGACGCCGGGCGGCTGACCGGCCGCGCGGGCGACGTCGCGGCCGCCGAGGCCGCCGCGCTCGCCGATCCGGCCTGCCCGTGCGTCGTGGCGATGGTCGTGCGGGGGGACCGCGCCGCGCTGGACTCGCTGGCCGCGGGCCCGCAGGTCCGGGCCGTGCACGCGGCCCCCGCGGACGCCCGGCCGGTGGAGCTGGCCCTCTCGCCCCTGCTCCCCGCGCAGCGGGAGGCGGCGACCCCGGTCCCCGACGACGGCCCGCTGCCCCCGGCCTGACACCTCCGTCGCACACGAGCCGGTCGCTCGCAGATGCTCCGGCATCTGCGACGGCCTGATCGGTCTGCGACGGCCTGCCGGTCGGCTGTGCCGCCCTCTTCATGCCCGGTGGGCTGCCGCCGTGCGTTCCAGCAGGTCGAGCAGGACCCTGGCCGAGCCGGCCCAGCTGTAGCGGGCCGCCCGGTCCCGGGCGGCGGCCCTGCGCTCGTCGCGGACCGCGGGGTCGTCCAGGGCGCGGATCGCGGCCACGAAGCCGTCGACGTCGTCGGGATCGACGTAGGCCGCCGCGGGCCCGCCGACCTCGCGGAACACCGGGATGTCGCTCACCACCACCGGCGTGCCGACGCTCATCGCCTCCACCAGCGGGATCCCGAACCCCTCGTCCCGCGACGCGGACACCAGCGCGGTGGCCCCCCGCAGTACCGCGGCGTACCGGGCGTCGGAGGCCCCGTCGTGGAACACCAGTCGGGCGCCTGGGGCCAGCTCCGTGAGCCGGGCCCGCTCGGCCGCATCGACCCGGCTCATCAGGTGCAGCTCGTGGTCGGGCAGCCGCGCGGCCGCGAGCACGAGCGCGTCGACGTTCTTGTACGGCATGAACGAGCCCATGTAGACCAGCCGCCTGCCCGCGGTGCCCGCCGCGGGCGGCAGCGGGTCCGCCGCGTTCGGGACCACGGTCACCGGCCGCCGGGTCAGGCGGTGCGCCGCGATCAGGGCGGCCGTCGTCTCCGACACCGTCACCACCGCGTCCGCGCGGTCGAGCAGCAGCCGCTGCGGCCACCACGCCAGGTGGTAGAGCCGCCAGAGGGCCCGTACCGGCCCGGGGAGGTCGCGCGGCGGCGTGCCGTGCCGGTAGTAGATGAGGTCGTGCACCGTCAGCACCAGTGCGTAGCGCCGGCCGGCTGTGCCCATCGTCTGCATCGGGCTGAACACGACGTCGGGCCCGAGCCGGTTCACCTGCCGCGCCACCAGCGGCTCGCGCGGACCGGTCGGGTCGCTCACCCGGTACCAGGGCAGCCGCGGCAGCATGTCGAGCTGGCGGTGGTCGCTGATCAGCATGGTGACCGGGTGCAGGCGCGCCAGCTCGGTGACCAGGCCCGCGGTGTAGCGGCTGATGCCGTCGTGGCGGCCGATCCGCACGTAGCGGCAGTCGACGGCGACCTTCACACCAGGAACCGCCGGACGTGGGCGGCCACCGCGTCGGGCCGCTCGTAGTGCGTCAGGTGCCCGGTGCCGGTGACCAGCTCCAGCCGCGCGTCCGGGAACACCCCGGCCAGCCTGCGCTGCTCGGAGGGGGTGGTGATGTCGTCCAGCTCCGTGGCGACCACCAGCGTCGGCACGTCGATCCGGGCCGCGAACTCGTCCACCCCGTGCGACACCGACGCCCCGAAGGCCTCCAGGAGCACCCGCCGGTCGGCGAACCCGCCGAAGTACCGGTCGTGCTCGGCGTGGATCCAGGCGCGCAGCTCCCGGTCGCGGGTCTTCACCATCGCCGCACTCGCCGCCCGGGTGAACAGCCTGCTGCGCAGCAGGCCGGTGCCGACGCCCTCGGGCAGCGCGCCGGCGAAGCGGTGCAGCGCCACCGTGGCGCGCGTCAGCACCTGGCGCGGCCCGGCCAGCGCCGATCCCGCGATCGGGGTGACCAGCACGAGCGCGGGCACCTCCAGCCCGCCGGCGACGGCGGCCGCCGCCACGATCGAGCCGAACGAGTGCCCGAGCAGGACCGTCCCGGGCGCCACCGTCGAGTGGAACTCGCGGGTCCATGCGGCGTAGCCGGCGAGGTCGTGGCGGCCCTCGACCAGCGGAGGGCTCTCGCCGAAGCCGGGAAGGTCGGGGACGACCACCCGGTGCCCGGGTAGATGGGCCACGATCGGCTCCAGACCGTGGTGGTCACCCCGCAGGCCGTGCAGCATGACGATCGTCCGGTCCGGGGGGGCGGCGTCGGGTCCGTAGATCCGGTACGCAACGATGCCGGACGGGAGAACCACCTGGTGACGGCGCCGCTGCGCCTCCTCCGGCCATCCGGAGCGGGTCGCGTAGGGGAGGCTGGCCACCGCGCGGAGTGTAGGTGGCCTCCTGGAACCACCGGCGCCCGACCACGAACACCGCACCGTGGGAGACGAACACTACGGTCCGGTCACGAAAGGGCGTCGGCGGGGGCACGAGTCGGAGAGCACTGCCCTGACCGGCGCAGTTCGGGGTGATCCCCGAGGTCACTCGGTAGTGATCCTGATGTACGTCTCAGCTCCGAGATGCCACGGTGGGATCATGACGACGATCGGTGGGTCCGCGGTCACCCCCGCACGGGCCGGGGAGTCGGCCGTGCTGGGCGCGGTGATCGTCGCCCTGGTGCCGATGGGGGTGCTGCACGTCGTCGGGTCGACCGTGGTGGACCCGCTGAACAGCCCGATCAGTGACTACGTGGCCGTACCGGGGGGATACACGCTCGTGGGACTCAGCACCCTGGCCCTGGCCGTGGCGGGACTGGTGCTCGCCGCCGCGATCTCCGCAGCCCGCCTGCCGGGGGCGCGCACCGTGGGCGGCCTGCTCACCGCGTGGAGCGTCGCGCTGCTGGTGGTGGCGGTGTTCCCCACCAACCACCCGGGCACCCCGCTCGATGTCGCCGCCTGGGTGCACCGCGTCGGCGGGGCTCTCGTCTTCGCCCTGCTCCCGATCACGCTCGCCGTCGTCGCCGCCCGGGCCCGCACCGCGGAGCACTGGGCCCCCGCGGCGTCCGGGCTGCGGTGGGGGGCGTTGCTCAGCGGAGGGGGCGCGGTCGTGTTCATGGTGGGCCAGCTGCCCGCCGGGTTCGGTGTCGCACCGATCCTGCCGGCGCTCGGCCTGACGCAGCGGGTCCTGTTCGCCACGGCCATGGTGCTGCTGTTGCTGCTGGCCCGGGCGGCGCGCGTCGCGGCCGACCGAGGCGCAATCGCCGCCGGCGGGGTCGAGTGGGGGGTCCGGGCGTGACCCTCACCGCGGCCGCGGACCCCGTCCTCGCGCCGACGCTGCTGGCCTCCACGCCCGCGATCGCGCTGGCGGTGGTCGCCGCGGCGTGTTTCGCCGTGGCCGCCACGCTGCAGCACGGCGCCGTCGACAACCTCGCCGACACCGACAGCCGACTCGGCGTCGCCGCGTTCCGGACGCTGGTCAGCAGGCCGGGCTGGCTGATCGGGCTGGCCGCCGCCGTCGCCGGGTCCGGGCTGCACGCGTTCGCCCTGGTCCTGAGCCCGCTGGCGGTCGTGCAGCCGATCGGCGTGCTCGCGGTGCCCATCGCGGTACTGCTCACCGTGCGCCGTACCGGCGAGAGCCCCGGTCGCGGCGTGCTGCTCGGCGTGCTGCTGTGCGTCGTCGGCGTGGCGGCGTTCGTGTCCATCGCCGCGAGCTCGGCCATCTCCACGCGCGTACCCGACTTCGCCATCCTCATCGGGGCCGGCATCTGCACCGTGCTGACCGTGCTGCTGGTCGCGGTGGCGACGTGGAGCACCGGATGGGTCAGGTGCGTCGCCTCGGTCACCGGGGGCGCGGTCGCCTTCGGGCTGGTGTCCGCGCTGGTCCGGGCGCTGTCGCAGCAGATCGCCACCGGGCTGGTGTCGTGGACCGACCCCCGGCTGCTGGGTACCGTGGCCGGCATCGGCACGGCCCTGGTCATCGGCGGTTGGCTGGTGCAGCAGGGCTTCGCGTCCGGCCCGCCGGAGGTCGTCATCGCGTGCCTCACGGTGGTCGACCCGATCGTCGCGGTGCTGCTGGGCATCCTGCTGCTCGGCGAGGGCCCCGCCACGTCGGGGGTCGCCGCGGCCGTGCTGGTGGTGTGCGCCGTCGCGGCGACGGCCGGGGTCGTCTCGCTGGCCCGCTACCACCCCGACGCCCGCCGGGCCCGCGCCGCGCGCGCGGCGCAGGCCACCGCCGCCCACCGAACCTCGCCGAGACCGTGATCCCGCACAACATGACCCCGCGTCGGACCCCAGCCGACCGCTCCGAGAGGATTTCCATCGTGAAGCCGCTGCGCATCCTGATCGGCGCCGACACGTACGCGCCCGACGTCAACGGATTGTCCCGCTTCTCCTCGCGCCTCGCGGCCGGCCTGGCCGCGCGCGGACACGACGTGCACGTGGTGTGCCCCTCGCACGACGGCCGTCCCGACGTACGGGTGGAGGACGGGGTCACCGTCCACACGCTCAAGTCGCACCGCTGGTTCAGCCACCCCACTTTCCGCGTCGCGTGGCCGTGGACCACCCGGCCGCGCACCGCGCGGCTGTTCGCCGAGATCGCGCCCGACGTGCTGCACGTGCAGGGGCACTTCCCGGTCGGCCGCGGGCTGGTGCACGCCGCACGCGCCGCCGGAACGCCGATCGTGGCCACCAACCACTTCATGCCCGAGAACCTGGTCGGCCACGCCCGGGTGCCCCGGTTGCTGCAGCGGCCGGTCACCCGGCTGGGCTGGTGGGACATGAACCTCATCTACCGGCACGCCGACATCGTCACCGCGCCCACGCCGCGCGCGGTCGAGTTGCTGGAGAAGGCCACCGGCATGACGGGCTCGCTCGCGGTGTCCTGCGGCATCGACGCCGCGCGGTACCGGGTCGAGGACAAGCCGTCGGGACCGCCCACCGTGCTGTTCGTCGGTCGGATGGACCAGGAGAAGCGCGTCGACGAGCTGCTCCGGGCGTTCGCCGCACTGCCCGCAGGCACCGACGCCCGCCTGGAGATCGTCGGCGAGGGCGTCATGCGGGAGGAGTGGATGGGGCTGGCCGCGGAGCTGGGCATCGGCACCCGCACGTCGTTCCCCGGGTTCGTCGAGGAGGACGAGCTGGTGGACGCCTACCGCCGCGCCGCCGTGTTCTGCATGCCGGGCATCGCGGAGCTGCAGAGCATCGTCACGCTGGAGGCGATGGCCGCCGGCACCCCGGTGATCGCGGCGAACGCGATGGCACTGCCGCACCTGGTCAAGCCGGGGCGCAACGGCTGGTTGTTCACCCCGGGCGACGTGCCGGAGCTCACCACCCGCCTCGCGGCCCTGCTCGGGGACGCGGAGAGGCGCAGGCGGATGGGGGCGTCGAGCCTGGAGCTGGTGGCGAAGCACGAGCTCGCCACCACGCTGAGCACGTTCGAGGGGATCTACGAGCGGTTGCTGGGCCGGGTGCAGCGCGCGGCCCGCGCGGCCTGAGGCTCGGGCCGCGCGGGATTCCGGTCGGCCGGGCCCGTGACCGGCGGCCGGTGCTGTCGGCGAGTCCGGTGCCGGTGGTGGGGACGGCGGCCGGGTCGTGCGGGGCCGGGCCGGCCTGCCCGGGCGGGCCGTGCGGGGCCGGGTCGTGCGGGGCCGGGCCGGCCGGTCCGGGCGGCCGGTGATCGTCGTGCTGGAACGCTGAGGCGTGTCCTGGCCTGCTGCGGGTTCCCTGTCGTCGATCTTGTGGCGGTGGTTGTGGATAGCCTGTCAACGATCGTCGTCTCGGGACTGGGAGGTGTGTCCTGCCCGGCTGCTGGTTCCGGTGCGCCGATCTTCGGCGTCGTTCGGCGGGCGGTCGCGGTGACAGGCCGCGGGCGGACTGTCGTCCCGCCCGCCCACCAGCACGGCGTGGAGGGCAGCCCCGGCCCGTCGTGCCCGGCGCCGCCCGGGCCGCTCGGCCCGGCCTCGCCCGGCCGGCCCGGCTTCGCCCGGCTGGTTGGCTTCGCCCGGCGCCGCTCGCCCGGCGCCGCCCGGCGCCGCTCGCCCGGCGCCGCTCGGCCCGGCGCCGGCCCCGCTCCGCCCTGCCCGCCCGGCCCGGCCCAGCCCGGCCCGGCCTCGCTCGCACCTCCTGCCTCCACCCCGCCCCCGCTCTCGCGACCTGCCGGTGCGATGCTCCGCGGACGTCGGCGCACGACACGCCGCCCGGCCGGAGTGAGCAGCACGTTCGGCGCCGGGCCGCCCGGCTGTGCCGGGACTGTCGGTGCCCGGGGTTAATCTGACTCGTCCCCACGGCGCACCCGGCCGAGGGCGTTCGAGCGCGGGTCCGCCCGCGCTAGGAGGGAGCTCCCCACCCCGATGACCAGTTCTTCCCGTGCCCGCTCCTCGGGTGACAGCTTCGTCCACCTGCACACCCACACCGAGTTCTCGATGCTCGACGGGGCCGCGCGGCTCGACGACCTGTTCCGCGAGGCCGCGCGGATGGAGATGCCCGCGCTCGCGATGACCGACCACGGCAACGTGTTCGGCGCCTACGAGTTCTGGCGCAAGGCCAAGGCGGCCGGGGTCAAGCCGATCATCGGCATGGAGGGCTACCTGGCGCCGGGCAGCCGCCACGAGCGCAAGCGCGCGGTGCTGGCCCGGGGCGCGTCGGGGGCCGACGACACGGACAACCCGGGTGAGATGTACACCCACATGACGCTGCTGGCCGAGAACACCGAGGGGATGCACAACCTCTTCCGCCTCTCCTCGCTCGCCTCGCTGGAGGGCTACTACTACAAGCCCCGCATGGACCGCGAGCTGCTGGAGACCTACGGCAAGGGGATCATCGCCACCACCGGCTGCCCGTCGGGGGAGGTCCAGCGGCTGCTGCAACAGGACAAGTACGACGCCGCCTGCCAGGCTGCGAGCGACTACCGCGACATCTTCGGCAAGGACAACTTCTTCTGCGAGCTGATGGACCACGGCATCGAGATCGAGCGCCGGGTCCGCGACGACCTGGTCCGGCTGAAGAAGCTGCTCGACCTGCCCGGCCTGGCCACCAACGACCTGCACTACACCTTCGCCGAGGACGCCAAGCCGCACGAGGTGCTGCTCTGCGTGCAGACCGGCAAGACGCTGGCCGATCCCAACCGGTTCAAGTTCGACGCCCAGGACTTCTACCTCAAGTCGCCGGTCGAGATGCGCGACATGTGGGACTCGGAGTTCCCGGAGGCCTGCGACAACACCCTGCTGATCGCCGAGCGGGTGGAGGTGAACTTCACCGAGAGCCAGGACCTGATGCCCCGCGCTCCGGTCCCCGAGGGGGAGAACGAGGAGTCCTGGCTGATCAAGGAGGTCGAGCGGGGGCTGCACCGGCGGTTCCCGAACGGCGTCACCGAGCAGTACCGCAAGCAGGCCGAGTACGAGCTCGGCGTGATCACCCAGATGGGGTTCCCCGGGTACTTCCTGGTCACGGCCGACCTCATCCAGTACGCCAAGTCGGTCGGCATCCGCTGCGGCCCGGGGCGTGGATCGGCCGCCGGCTCGCTGGTCGCCTATGCCCTGGGCATCACCGACCTCGACCCGATCAAGCACAAGCTGATCTTCGAGCGGTTCCTCAATCCCGAGCGCATCTCGATGCCCGACATCGACATGGACTTCGACGAGCGCCGGCGCGGCGAGATGATCCGCTACACCACGGAGAAGTACGGCGAGGACCGGATCGCCCAGATCATCACCTACTCCACGATCAAGGCCAAGGCCGCGATCAAGGACTCCGCCCGGGTGCTGTTCGGCCAGCCCGGCTACTCGGTCGCCGACCGGATCACCAAGGCCATGCCACCCGCGGTGATGGGCAAGGACATCCCGCTGTCGGGGGTGTTCGACCCCGCGCACAAGCGTTACACCGAGGCCACCGAGGTCCGCGCGCTCTACGAGGCCGACCCGCAGGTGAAGGAGATCATCGACACCGCCCGGGGGCTGGAGGGGCTCAAGCGGCAGTGGGGGGTGCACGCGGCCGGTGTGATCATGTCGTCGAAGCCGCTGCTGGACGTGATCCCGATCCAGCGCCGGGAGGCCGACGGCGCGATCATCACCCAGTTCGACATGGGCGCCTGCGAAAGCCTCGGGCTGCTCAAGATGGACTTCCTCGGCCTGCGCAACCTGACGATCATCGACGACGCGCTGGAGAACATCGAGCTCAACGGCAAGCCGGCGCTGGTCATCGAGGACGTCGAGCTGGACGACCCGGCCACCTACGACCTGCTCTCCCGGGGAGAGACGCTCGGGGTGTTCCAGCTGGACGGCGGCCCGATGCGCGACCTGCTGCGGCGGATGGCCCCCACCGAGTTCGACGACATCTCCGCGGTCGGCGCGCTCTACCGGCCCGGACCGATGGGCGCCAACGCGCACAACGACTACGCCGACCGGAAGAACAAGCGCCAGGACGTCACCCCGATCCACCCGGAGCTGGCCGAGCCGCTCAAGGACATCCTCGGTGAGACCTACGGCCTGATCGTCTACCAGGAACAGGTCATGGCGATTGCGCAGAAGCTGGCCGGGTACAGCCTCGGCAAGGCCGATCTGCTGCGCCGCGCCATGGGCAAGAAGAAGAAGGAGATCCTGGACAAGGAGTACGCCGGCTTCGCCCAGGGCATGAAGGACCACGGGTACTCGGCCGCGGCGGTCAAGACGCTCTGGGACATCCTGCTGCCGTTCTCCGACTACGCCTTCAACCGCGCGCACTCGGCCGCGTACGGCGTGGTGTCGTACTGGACGGCCTACCTCAAGGC
>NZ_JAJCYB010000061.1 GCF_029263155.1 Pseudonocardia sp. | reverse complement strand
CCACCGGCCAGGGCCGCAAGCGCTGGATGATGCGCTGGAAACCCGCCCTCAACGCCTTCGAGATGACCTTCGACGGCCGACTCGCCGCTGGCCGTCGGTAGACCCGACCAACATCAGTTACACCGTTCAGTTGACAGTCCCCAGAACGGCGGTGGATCGTGCTGCGCCCTCGGGCCGTCGGTGGTGATCCCCCACCACTCGCCGAGGCGCGATCTGTGGCGGGCCGGCACCGGTCGGCTCCGGTGGGTCCGGGCCGGGGACCGCCGGTCGTGGTGGGCGATGGTCGAACGGTTCGTTGCCGTAGGTGTGTCCGGTCGGGTGGTCCACACGACGCGGCCGTCCCGGTGCTGGGTCGCGGTCCAGCCGGGGGCGTGTTTCTCGTGGTGGTGCAGGGTGCAGCCGTCGGTGAGGTCGTGCTCGGCGGTGGGGCCGTACGGGTAGGGGATGGTGTGGTCGAGTTCGGAGTCCAGGGGGCGGCGGCACGGCGGTGAGCAGCAGTACACGTCGCGGGCGCGGACGAAGTCGGCCGGCCCGGCGGTGGCGGGTGTTGGCGCCCTCGGGATCGACCGCGATCACGGCGCGTGCGAGCGCTGCGACCGGCTGCGCGCGGGAGCGGGTGGGAGCGGCGGGCAGGACCCGGTCCTGCACCCATCGGGCGGCGTGGTCGTCGAGGTGGCGGGTGGCGTCGCAGATCGCGCGGACCTGGGGTGCACAGGCGGCAGGCCTGCTCGAGCCGGGCAACGGCGGCGGGCCGGGAGATCGACAGGTGCGCGAATCGCGGAACGAGCCGGCCGACCGCTCACCGCACCGCGCCGGACCCCGCCTCCGACGTCAGCCGCACGATGGTCGCCAGCGGGATGGACACCCAGGTCGGGCGGCTGCGGGTCTCGTAGAGCACCTGGTAGACGGCCTTGTCCAGCTCGTACGCCCGCAGCAGCGCCCCGTGCTCGCGCGGATCGGAGCCACCGCGTTGTGCGTAGCCCGCGCAGAACGCGGTGCGGTTGCGGGCGGCCCACTCGTCGGCGCGGTTCCGGTCGGGATGCGAGCCGGTGAGCGGGCCGGACTGCAGCAGGTGGTGGGAGGCCGCGTAGTCGAAGGAGAACAGCATGCCGGCGACGTCCCGCATGGCCGGGTCGGGCCGCACCCGTTCGGCGAGTGGCGCGGCGGGCTCGCCCTCGAAGTCGATGACCAGCCATCCGCGGGGGGTGCGCAGGGTCTGGCCCAGGTGCAGGTCGCCGTGGACGCGCTGGGTGGGGATCGGCGTGCCCAGCGCCGCGACCGCGTCGTACACGGCCCGGATCGGGTCGGCGTGCTCGCCGAGCGACGGGATCTCGCCGACGATCGCGGCGAGCCGCTCGTGCCACACGGCGGCCAGCTCGGCCGGGTCGCGCTCCTGCTCGCCCAGAGCGCGGCGTAGCTCCGCGTGCACGACGGCGAGCGTCTCACCGAGCCGCGACGCCTCCGCGGCGAAGTCGCCGGGGGCCTCCGCGGGGCTCGGCGCGTCGCTGGTGAACAGGTTCTGCACGCTGGACAGCGCCAGCGCCCAGCCGTCGCCGGAGTTGGCGGCGAAGTCCGACAGCATGCCGAGCGTGACCGGCTCGCCGTCCAGGGTCCCCTCGATCGCGCCCTGCAGCGCCGCCACCTGGTGGCTGCCGACGGTGCGCAGCGCGCGGTGCATCTCCAGGTCGGCGCTGACGCCGGGCAGCACGCGCCGGAAGACCTTGAGGATCGACCGGTCCCCCCACGACACCGACGTGTTGGACTGCTCCACCCCGATCGGGCGTCCCGGACCGGGGTCGGCCATGGACGCGCCGGGCTCGGGCACGAACCGCACCTCGCCCGTGGTGCGGCCGGCCCGGATCGCCTCCAGCAGCCACGCGGTCACCTCGGTGTCGACGAGGCCGTCGTAGGCGTCGGCGTCCCCGATCCGTCCGATCCGGGCGCCCGCGAGATCCGCCGAGAGCTGGTCGCGCCGGGCGAGGGGGAGCTGGTAGTGCTGCACGGACCCGTCGTCGTCGAAGGTGACGGCGACGAGCAGCAGGTTCAGCCGCAGGTCCGGCCCGTCGATCAGAGGGGTGTCCGACGCGACGGCCGTGGAGCGGACCGGCCGGCCCTTCGCGGCGAACCAGCGTTGCCGCGCCAGCCACTCGGGCAGCAGGGTCGGGAGCTCCTCGGCGAGGGTCACGCAGTCTCCTCCGCGGGTCGATCGGGGACGTTGCGAGGTTAATCGGACGGCCGCCGGTTCACCCAACGTGGCGCGGCGGCGCGGCCGCTGCGCCGCCGTCGGAGCGCCCCTACCGTGGTCGGGTGTACGCCGATCGGGTCCGACGCGCATCACGGACGGTGCTGGTCGTCGCGACCGTCCTGCTGTGCGTGGGCTGCCAGCGCACCAGTATCGACGGGCTCAACGTGCGTGCAGGCCCGACCACCGCGACCCCTGTCGTAGGAACGATCGACGAGGACGGCGCCCGCGTGGACATCGAGTGCTGGACGCGCGGTGAGCAGGTGCGCGGCGACACCGTCTGGTTCCGCATCGGCGCACCGGTCCCGGGCTACGTCACCAACTACTACGTCGAGACCACCGGCGACGTACTGGCCGCCGAGGACCCCTGTTGAGCGGACCCGCCTACCGCTGGATGCGCAGGATGTGGGCCACGTGGTTCCACGGCTCCAGCTTCACGAAGTTGAACTGACCCCAGTCCCACGTCTCACCGCTGACCTCGTCGTGGACGGTGACCCGGTCGTTCCAGCCCAGCCCGAGCGCGGGCATGTCGAGCGAGGTGGTGCCGGTCTGCGCGTCGTAGGAGTCCAGCGTGCAGACCACCAGCACGGTGTCGCCGGTGGCCGGCTCGGTCTTGGAGTAGGCGATGATCGACTCGTTGTCGACGTGGTGGAACGCGATGTTGCGCAGCTGCTGCAGTGCGGGATGCGCGCGGCGGATCTCGTTGAGCCGCGTGAGGTAGGGCTCCAGCGAGTTGCCGGTGGCCGCGGCCGCCTCGAAGTCGCGGGGGCGCAGCTCGTACTTCTCGGAGTTGAGGTACTCCTCGCTGCCCGGCTTGACCGGCTCCCACTCGTAGAGCTCGAACCCGGAGTAGACACCCCACGTCGGGGACATCGTGGCGGCCAGGGTGGCACGGATCGCGAACATTCCGGGCCCGCCGGTCTGCAGCGACTCGTGCAGGATGTCGGGGGTGTTGACGAACATGTTCGGGCGGGCCTCGTCGGCACGCTCGGCGTGCATCAGGGCGAACTCGGTGAGCTCGGCCTTCGTGGTGCGCCACGTGAAGTACGAGTAGGACTGCGTGAAGCCCAGCCGCGCCAGCCCGAACAGCCGCGCGGGGCGGGTGAACGCCTCGGCCAGGAACAGCACCTCGGGATGGCGGGCCTTGACCTGCCAGATCAGCCAGTGCCAGAAGTTCGGCGGCTTGGTGTGCGGGTTGTCGACGCGGAAGATCTTCACGCCGTGCTCGACCCAGTGCAGCACCACGCGCAGCGACTCCGCGTAGATCCCGGCCGGGTCGTTGTCGAAGTTGACCGGGTAGATGTCCTGGTACTTCTTGGGCGGATTCTCCGCGTAGGCGATCGAACCGTCGGGGCGGACGGTGAACCACTCCGGATGCTCGGTGACCCACGGATGGTCGGGCGCGCACTGCAGCGCGAAGTCGAGCGCGACCTCCATGCCGAGGTCGTTCGTGCGCGCCACGAACGCGTCGAAGTCCTCCAGGGTGCCCAGCTCGGGGTCGATCGCGTCGTGGCCGCCCTCGGCCGAGCCGATCGCCCACGGCGAGCCGACGTCGCCGGGGCCCGCGTTGACGTTGTTGTTGCGGCCCTTGCGGTGCTTCGTGCCGACCGGGTGGATCGGGGGCAGGTACACCACGTCGAAGCCCATGGCGGCGACGCGGTCGAGCGCCTTCGCCGCGGTGACGAACGAGCCGTGCACCGCGCGCCCGGTCTCGTCGCGGCCCCCGGTGGAGCGGGGGAAGAACTCGTACCAGGAGCCGTAGAGGGCGCGCTCGCGGTCGACGTAGACCTGCTGGGCGCGGCCGCGGGTGATCAGCTCGCGCACCGGGCGCTCGGTCATGATCTTCTCGACGGCGGGGAACAACGCAGGCGCGACGCGGGCGTGCAGCGGCATCGCGGTGTCGCGCAGGGCGTTGGCGGCCCCGAAGAGCAGGTCGCGCGAGGCGCGCTCGGCGGGACGGCGGCCCACGCGCTGCAGCAGGCGGGCGCCGATCTCCAGGTCGTTGGCCAGCTCCTCGGGGGTCTGCCCGGCGGCGAGCTTCTTGGTGACGGCGTTGCGCCAGGTGGCCCAGGGGTCGCTCCAGGCGTCGACGCGGAAGGTCCACATGCCCGGCTCGTCGGCGGTGACGGTGGCGGCGAACGAGTCGCTGCCGATCCCGACCGGCTCCATGCGGACGTGGTGCGCGCCGCCCCTGCTGCCGATCCCCGTACCCGAAATCCTCCGCCACACGACGTTGGCAGCGACCGCGTCGTGGCCCTCGCGCCACACCACCGCGGTGATCGGGATGACCTCGCCGACGACGGCCTTCGCCGCTTGTCGCCCACCGCTCACGCTGGGGGTGACGTCATCGATTCCGAGCCGACCTGTCATGCCGTCACCCACCCACACGCGTTGCCCCAGCACGTCACCCGTGTCACAACCGTACCTACCCGGTCCAGCCACGAAAGGAACGGGTCGCGGCGCATTCCCCAGCGTTCACGTGATCGTCATGCGGCCCGGCCGCAACGTTCGCGCGCCCGCGCAGGCCCGAGCGTCCGGACCTGCCTGGACCGATCCCGGGATCGGTTCAACTACGCTCCCGCGCGTGAGAGCTCTTCGCCGGTTCACCGTGCGCGCCCAGCTGCCGCCCGCCCTCGCCCCGCTGCAGGCGCTGGCCACCAACCTGCGGTGGAGCTGGCATCCGCCCACCCAGGACATGTTCGCGACCCTCGACCCGGAGGCCTGGCAACGGGCGGGGCACGATCCCGTCCGGTTGCTGGGTGAGATCCCGACCGAGCGCTTCGAGGTGCTCGCCAAGGACGCCGACACCGTCGTCACCGTCCGGGAGCTGGCCGACGATCTGGAGGCCTACCTCACGGGCGACCGGTGGTACCAGGTCGAGCGCGAGGACGACGGGTCGCTGCCCGCGGCCGTCGGCTACTTCTCGATGGAGTTCGGCGTCAGCGAGGTCCTGCCCAACTACTCCGGGGGCCTCGGTGTGCTGGCCGGCGACCACCTCAAGGCCGCCTCCGACCTCGGCGTGCCGCTGATCGGCGTCGGCCTGCTCTACCGGTCGGGCTACTTCCGCCAGTCGCTCTCCCTCGACGGCTGGCAGCTCGAGCACTACCCCGCCCTCGACCCGCAGGGCCTGCCGCTGCAGCTGCTGACCGCCGGGGACAACACGCCGGTGCTCGTCGACATCGCGATGCCGGGCGGGCGCACACTGCGCGCGCGCGTCTGGCAGGCCGCGGTGGGCCGCGTCCCGCTGCTGCTGCTCGACTCCGACATCGAGGAGAACGAGCCCGACCTCCGCGGCGTCACCGACCGGCTCTACGGCGGCGACCAGGACCAGCGCATCCGCCAGGAGATCCTGGTCGGGGTCGGCGGCGTGCGGGCCGTCCGCGCGTTCTGCGAGGTCACCGGCCACCCGCAGCCCGAGGTCTTCCACACCAACGAGGGCCACGCCGGGTTCCTGGGTCTGGAGCGCATCCGCGAGCTGCAGGACGCGCACGGCCTCGCCTTCGACGAGGCGCTGGCCGCCGTCCGCGCCGGCACCGTGTTCACCACGCACACCCCGGTGCCCGCGGGCATCGACCGCTTCCCCGTCGACATGGTGCAGCACTACTTCGGCGACACGCTGCTGCCCGGCGTGCCGATGCAGCGGGTGCTCGCACTGGGTGCCGAGGACAACCCGAGCATGTTCAACATGGCGCACATGGGGCTGAGGCTGGCCCAGCGCGCCAACGGGGTGTCGCAACTGCACGGCGCGGTGTCACGGGGCATGTTCGGCGGGCTCTGGAACGGCTTCGACGCCGACGAGGTGCCGATCGGCTCGGTGACGAACGGCGTGCACGGGGCCACCTGGGAGGCGCGCGAGGTGACCGAGCTGATCGGGACCCCCGAGAGCCCCGCCGAGGAGGTCACCGACGCCGAGCTGTGGGACCTGCGCACCGCGCTGCGCGCGCGGCTCGTGCACGAGGTGCGACGCCGGGTGCGGGAGGCGTGGCTGCAGCGCGGGGCGTCGCTGCCCGAGTTGGGCTGGACCGAGCACGTGTTCGACCCCGACGTGCTCACCGTCGGGTTCGCCCGCCGCGTCCCCACCTACAAGCGGCTCACGCTGATGCTGCGCGACAAGGAGCGCCTGCGCGACCTGCTGCTCGACCCGCACCGGCCGGTCCAGCTCGTCGTCGCGGGGAAGAGCCACCCCGCCGACGACGGCGGGAAGGCGCTGATCCAGGAGATCGTGCAGTTCGCCGACGACCCGGCCGTGCGGCACCGGATCACGTTCCTGCCCGACTACGACATGTCGATGGCCCGCTACCTGTACTGGGGCTGCGACGTCTGGCTGAACAACCCGCTGCGCCCGCTGGAGGCGTGCGGGACCTCGGGCATGAAGTCCGCGCTCAACGGCGGGCTCAACCTGTCGATCCGGGACGGCTGGTGGGACGAGTTCTACGACGGCGCCAACGGCTGGGCCATCCCCACCGCCGACGGCATCGTCGACCCCACCAAGCGCGACGACCTCGAGGCGAACGCGCTCTACGAGCTGCTCGCCACGCAGGTGGCGCCGGCGTTCTACGAGCGCACCGACGGCGTCCCGCAGCGGTGGGTGGAGCTGGTGCGCCACACGCTGACCTCGCTGCGCCCGCAGGTGCAGGCCGCGCGCATGGTGACCGAGTACACGCAGGACCTCTACGCCCCGGCGGCACGGGCGGCGGCGGGCGTCGTCGCCGAGTCGTTCGGACCCGCGCGCGAGCTCGCGGCCTACCGCACCCGGCTCAACAACGCCTGGAACCGGGTACGGGTGCTGGGCGTCGACGCCTCCGGACTGCCGGACACGCCGGTCGTCGGGGCACCGATGACGGTGCGTGCGGTGGTGGAGCTCGCCGGGCTGAACGCGGCGGACGTCGTGGTCGAGGCCGTCGTGGGTCCGGTGTCGGACACCGACGAGCTCGACTCCCGCAAGCGCACCGCGGCGATGAAGCACGTGGGGTCCGCCACGGAGGACGGCCCGGACGGCGGCGGGCAGCGGTTCGAGGCGGTCGTGCCCCTGCCGCACGCCGGCCTGACCGGCTACACGGTCCGTGTCCTGCCGGCGCACCCGCTGCTGGCGAGCTCGGCGGAGCTGGGCAAGGTGGTCCTGGCCGGCTGACCGTTGCCGGGGTCCGGGTTCGCGATGCGCACGGTGTGGCGCGCTCGCAGACCGTGCGGTGCGTCGCAGAGGCTGCAGCGTCTGCGACGGTCTGGTGGGTGTGCGAGCGTCGAACGGTGTGCGCGTCAGCCGCAGCAGCCGCCGCCGCAGCATCCTCCGCCGCCCGCCCCGGCCCGCGCGGGAGCGCGCGGTGCGGAGCTCAGGCCTCCGACGGCGACGGTCGTGAGCAGCTTGACGGTGTCGTGATGGCCTGCCGGGCACGGTGCGGGCTCACCCGACGCGCTCATCGGTCGGCTGACCTCGAAGGTGTCCGCGCACTCGCGGCAGCGGAAGTCGTAGCGGGGCACATGTGCAGGGTATGCCGTCGGGACGGTCGGGGACAGGACGCTCGCCGCTACGGCTGCACTGGCGCGCACGCAACCCGCGACTCGCGCGCACTGAGGCCCCGACTCGCGCGCACGGAGCCCGCGACTCGCGCGCGCTGAGGCCCCGACTCGCGGGCACGCAGGGCCGGTCGTGCGCGAGTCGGGGTCTGC
>NZ_JAJCYB010000060.1 GCF_029263155.1 Pseudonocardia sp. | reverse complement strand
CTGTCGTCGGCCCACCGCCGACCCCGGCGTGCCGGTCTCCTCCGGGGCCGAGCCGGGCGGCTGAACCGGACCATCGGCGAGACTGTGCGCATGGACTTCCGCTCCATCTACCGGCAGGGCCTCGTGCGGGTCGCCGCCTGCACCCTGCGCACCGCCCTCGCCGACCCGGCGGCCAACACGGCCGAGGTGCTGGCCACCGCGCGGATCTGCCACGACGACGGTGTCGGGCTGGCCGTGTTCCCTGAACTGACGTTGTCCGGGTACTCGCTCGAGGACATCCTGCTGCAGCAGACCCTGCTGGACGCGGTCGAGGACGGCCTCACCGAGTTGGTCGCCGCCTCGGCCGATCTGCTGCCGGTGCTGGTGGTCGGGGCACCATTGCGCCGGGGCCACCGGGTGTACAACACCGCGGTGGTGGTGCACCGCGGTCAGGTGCTCGGGGTGGCGCCGAAGTCGTACCTGCCGACCTACCGGGAGTTCTACGAGCGGCGGCAGATGGCGGCCGGCGACGACGCCTCGGGCAGCATCCGGGTGGCCGGCGCGGACGTCCCGTTCGGGCCCGACCTGCTCTTCGCCGCCGCCGACGTGCCCGGGTTCGTGCTGCACGTCGAGGTCTGCGAGGACATGTTCGTGCCGGTGCCGCCGAGCGCGACGGCGGCGCTGGCCGGGGCCACCGTGCTGGCGAACCTGTCCGGCAGCCCGATCACCGTGGGGCGGGCCGACGACCGGCGGCTGCTGTGCCGCTCCGCGTCGGCCCGCTGCCTGGCGGCGTACGTGTACGCCGCCGCGGGCGAGGGAGAATCCAGCACCGACCTGGCCTGGGACGGCCAGACGATGATCCACGAGAACGGCGAGTGCCTGGCCGAGTCCGAGCGGTTCCCCAGCGGCGCGCGGCACTGCGTCGCCGACGTCGACCTGGACCGGTTGCGGGCCGAGCGGCTGCGGATGGGCACCTTCGACGACAACCGCCGCCGGCACGCCGCGCTGGTCGACGCCGTCCGCACGGTGGAGTTCCGGCTGGACCCGCCGGCCGGGGACATCGGACTTCGGCGCGCGGTCGAACGCTTCCCGTTCGTGCCGTCCGACCCGAGGGCACTGCAGCAGGACTGCTACGAGGCCTACAGCATCCAGGTCTCCGGGCTGGAGCAGCGGATGCGCGCGATCGGGCAGCCGAAGATCGTCATCGGGGTGTCCGGCGGGCTGGACTCCACGCACGCGCTGATCGTGGCGGCCCGGGCGATGGATCGGGCGGGCCGCCCCCGCGAGGACATCCTGGCGTTCACCCTGCCGGGGTTCGCCACCGGCGAGCGGACGAAGAACAACGCGGTGCGGCTGGGCAAGGCGCTCGGGGTGTCGTTCGAGGAGATCGACATCACCGAGACCGCGCGGCTGATGCTGCGCAACCTCGACCACCCGTTCGCCAGCGGTGAGCCGGTGTACGACGTGACATTCGAGAACGTGCAGGCCGGTCTGCGCACCGACTACCTGTTCCGAGCGGCCAACCAGCGCGGCGGGATCGTGCTGGGCACCGGCGACCTGTCGGAGCTGGCGCTGGGCTGGTGCACCTACGGGGTGGGCGACCAGATGTCGCACTACAACGTCAACGGCGGGGTGCCCAAGACGCTGATCCAGCACCTTATCCGCTGGGTGGTGTCGTCCGGGCAGTTCGACGACGAGGTCGGAGAGGTGCTGACCGACGTGCTGGACACCGAGATCAGCCCGGAGCTGGTACCGGCCGGCGCCGACGAACAGGTGCAGAGCACCGAGGCCACCGTCGGGCCGTACGCGCTGCAGGACTTCACCCTGTTCCACGTGCTGCGCTGGGGTCTGCGCCCGTCGAAGATCGCGTTCCTGGCCTGGCACGCCTGGCGGGACGCGGCCGCCGGCTCCTGGCCGCCCGGCTATCCGGAGGACCGCCGAGCGGAATATCCGCTGGGCGAGATCCGCCGCTGGCTGGAGGTGTTCGCCGGCCGCTTCTACGGCTTCAGCCAGTTCAAGCGCTCGGCGATGCCCAACGGGCCCAAGGTGTCGCACGGCGGGTCGCTGTCGCCGCGCGGGGACTGGCGCGCCCCCTCGGATCTGTCCGCGACGATCTGGTTGGACGAGATCCGGCGCAACGTCCCGGACCCGTGACGCGCTGGCGCGCCGTGGTCAGCTAGCGATCCATCTCCGTGCGCAGCGCAGCGGTGAGTGCGTCCCGCGTGGCCTCGATGATGCTGCCGATCGGACCGGCCGGCCATGGCACGAAGGTCCGGGCGGCCATTCGGCCTCCTGAGTTGACCTCAATATTGGTTGAGGTCATAGCGTCGTTCCCGTACGCCACGTCAGACCTGGGAGGCACCGATGTTGACACGGATCCGCGACGACCTCTGGGAGACCGCACCCGACTCGCCGTTCCCCGGGCTCACCACCCACGCCTATGTGTGGACCCCGCCGTCCGGGCGCAACGTGCTGTTCTACTCGACGGCCGGCGACGCCGACCACGACGCGATCGAGGCCCTGGGCGGCATCGCGCACCAGTACCTGAGCCACCGCGACGAGGCCGGGCCGGCGCTGGCGCGGCTGAAGGACAGGTTCGGCAGCCGACTGCACTCGTCCGCCGCGGAGGCCGGCGACGTTCGTCGCTTCGCCGAGCCCGACGTGCTGTTCGAGGGCCGCCACGTCGACACCAACGGCATCGAGGTGATCCCGACGCCCGGGCACACCCCGGGCAGCACCTGCTTCGTGGTGCCCGGTGTCGGCGGGTCGAGGTACCTGTTCACCGGGGACACCGCGTTCGTCGGCGGCGACGGGTGCTGGGCCGCGGGCCACATCCCGCCGATTTCCGATGTGGACACCCTCGCCGCCAGCCTGGAACTGCTGTCCACGTTGGACCCGGACCTGGTGGTGTCCAGCGCGTTCCCCTCCGAGCGCGGCGCACACCCGCTGACCCGGGGCGAATGGGCCGGACACGCACGGCAGGCCATCACCTCGATCCGCCGCTGACCGGCGAGGCGGCCGGGGCCAGGACCGGGTGCGGGCCGACCGGGCCCCCGCCCGGCGCCCCGCCGGACGGCGCGGCGGACTTGTCCCCCACCCACCCGGGCTGTCGCCGCCGCCGTGCCGCAGTGAGCGCCGCACCGCGAGGGTGGCGATCAGCACCACCAGCGGCGCACGCCGACCAGGACCCGGTTGGCGCCGCAGCGCGTCAGGTGGTGAGCCAGCGGGTGACCTGCGGCCGGTTCAGGGCGTCCCAACGGCCGGGCAGGTCGTGCTCCGCCCGCTCCGCGCGCGCGGACTCCAACCCGTGCAGCACGCCGTGGGTGAAACCGTTTCCTCCGTCGAGGTGCGCCTGCACGGCGAGCTCCCGGATCACCGGGCGGGCCACCACGGTGTCCTGGTGGTCACCGAGCGGTCCGTGCAGTTCCTTGAGCCGGCGGCGCATCCGCTTCGCCGGCTTCCCCAGCTCCGGGACGGCGACCTCCACCGCGTAGCGCAACCGCTTGGCCGCCTTGCGCGCCTCGTGCAGCGCCAGGTCACGTGCCGGGCCGACCTGGGCACCCTCCACCGCCCGCATACGCCTCCGGGTGCGCTTCCACGCCCGGGCGACTCCGCGCGGCAGCTCGCGGCGGGCCGGGCGGCGGGCGCCGCGGGCCACCGGCGGATCGGCGATCAACCGGTCGATCGCGTCGTGCAGTGCGAGGTATCGGTCGCTGTCCAGCGCGGCCAGCGCGGTCTCACGGGCGGCCGCCCGCCGCCGCTGCATCGAGCGGGTCAGCTGCGCGCCGACCGGGCCGAGCACCAGGTCGCCGGGCAGCCCGGCGATCAGCGCCGCCAGCCGTTGCTCGATCACCTCGTCGTCGCGGGCACCGCTGAGCTGGGTACCGAGCCATTTCAGCTCCTCGGTCACCGCGCGGGTCCCGGCGCGGTCGAGGACCCGCGGGTATGCCTGCAGCGCGCTGCGCATCCGGCGGGACGCCACCCGCATCTGGTGCACCGAGTCCGGGGCGTCCCGCCGGACGAGCGGATCATGCGCCCGCAGCCGGTCGGTCTGGACGCGCAGGTAGGCCAGCAGCGCGGCACCCGCCGTGCCGTCGGCCGTCCGCCGGTCGGTGTCGGGACGCGCGGCGGGCAGTCTGTCGGCCAGCACCCGGGCGAGCTTCGAACCGGATCGCGATCGGCGCGCACCGACATCGAGCAGGTCACGTTCGATCCGGTCCAGCACCTTCGGGCGGCCCGACTCGGCGAGCTCCACCTCCAGTTCGCGCCAGGAGGTCGCAGTGGTCTGCTCACCCATGGTGTGCGCGTCGACCCGGTCCTCGACCAGTTCGACGAGCTCCCGGCCCCGCGCGTCGGACAGCACCCACCGCCGCCGCCGGGTGGCCAGCAGCGCGACCGGTGCCAGCGGGCCGGCGCGAGCGGCCAATCGGGTCAGCGCGACGAACTCGGCGGGGGGCTTGTCCCGCCCCCCGGCACCGAGCGGCAGCCGCAGTTCGTCCCGGCTGTCCCCGCCGGCCGGCAGCTTCAGGTGCCACCCTTCGTCGGGTCCGCCCTCGCGGCGGCGCAGCGTGATCCCGGCCCGGAGCAGCCCCAGGTCGATCGTGTCGAAGTAGGTCGCCTCCAGCCGGATTTCGTGCGCCCCGGTACCGGCGTCGAGGTCGAGTAGCTGTGCCGGCTCCGGCAGCACCACCGCCTCGTCGACGTCGTACTTGCGTTCGGTCTCCCGCGTCGTCGTCGCTGATCTGCTCATCCGAGACGGATACCCGGCTCGCGCGGCAACCACACCCCGGCAGGCGGCAACCACACCCCGGCAGGACGAAGGACCCCACCGAGTGAGCCGGCGCGAAGTGGGTACGTCGATACCCATGGGCCGAGCCGAACTGACGCGGCAGCCCGGTACCCACCACCGACGCGCAACGGAGACCGACATGCCCGGCACCGACATCACCCAGCTGATCCTGGACGACCACACCACCTTCCGGCAGGCGTTCGCCCAGCTCGACGACCTCTCGGTGTCCGGCGACGCCGACAATCTGGCGAAGGCCTGGCAACCGCTCGCCGACCTGCTCGACGTGCACGCCATGGCCGAGGAGGAGATCTTCTACCCGCAACTGCTGCGCAAGGTCGACGACGCCGAGGACGAGACCCTGGACGCCATCGGCGACCACAACGACATCCGGGACGGTGTGCGCGACGCGTCCCGCGAGCCCGCCGGCAGCGACGCCTGGTGGGCTGCCGTGCACAAGACCCGAGTGGCCAATGACGAGCACATGGCCGAGGAGGAACGCGAGGGACTGGCGGACTTCCGCAAGGGGGCACCGATGGAGCTGCGCGAGAAACTCGGCCGACAGTTCGTCGAGTTCAAGGCCGCACACCCGACCGCCGAGAACCTCGACACCCGGGACAAGGACCCCGAGGGATACGTCGAGCGGCACGACCCGGACCACGCCTGATCCCCCACCGGTCACTCGACGCGGGCGACGGTTGACCAGCTGCTCCCGGACTGATCGGGCCGCGTCCGCGAGACCGGAGCTTCTGGTCGGTCGCGTTTCTGGCCGGTCAGAACTCCAGCGCGGCGTCCAGGGTCGGGTGCACCCGCACCAACCGGCTCAGCCCGATCAAGGTCAGGACGCGGTCGACCGTCCCTTCCGGCGGGACGACCACGTGCAGCAATGCGCCCTGCCGGCTCGCCAGGGTGTGTCCTTCCGCGACGATCGCGCATCCGGCGGAGGCCAGGAACTCGACCGCCCGCAGGTCCAGCACCACCCGGCGCCCGGCCGCGGCACCGATCGCGTCAGTCAGTCTGAACCGCAGTTCCGGGGCGGTGACCATGTCGATCTCCCCGAAACCGGTGACGACGACAGCACCCGGTACGTCGGTCACGACCGCCGTCGTCCGATCACGCCGCTGGCCCACCTCGTCCACCTACGGAGGTTATCCGGGCCGGATGGGTGGTGCGACTTCATCACCTCACTGCGGCGGGAACCGGGGCGGACGGCGGCAAAAGGGCCGGCCGCAGACACCTGCGGCGCTCGCTCGGTCGAACTCTGGCGTAACAGCACGCCGCACAGGGACGATCACAGAGCGTCTGCCACATACCTCGGGGATCACGATGACCGCTCAGCCGCCAGTTCTGCCGCCAACTCCGACATCCGGGCCGACGCCGTACAGACCTGCCTCCGGCGCATTCCAGGCCATCCCGACGACCCGGCAAACGTCCATCTCGGCGGTGAACTCGTTGGTCGCTGGGCTGACGTGGTGGTTCTGGGTCGGGTCGATCGCAGCTGTGGTGCTCGGGCACATCGCCCGCAAGGAGTGCCGCGAGCAGGGGTACGGAGGTGACTCGCTCGGAACCAGCGCCGCGCAATCCCGACAGCTCTCGACCTTTCACCCTGTCCGGCGGGCTGTCTGGCGTGCCGAGCGCCGCCCAGAGGTGCACCGGCACCTCGGCCATGTTCACCGCGCATCCACCGGGGACAATGACCGGGCGACGGAGCATGGCGGGTCGCGGTCGGGCCGTGGTCGCGACTCACTAACGTCTCGATGGGTCGACTCCGGTTAGTCGATCGCGACCCCTGCTACCACAGAAGGAGCAGTGACGACCCTGACGGCGTCTGAGGGACAGCGTTCACTCGATCAGGCAACGCTCTCATGGCAGGTTATTGGCACGGCGCCAGTTCAATCGTGAAGAAAGGGGTCTCTGAACTGGGGAAACAGGTGGTGGGCGATACTGGGATCGAACCAGTGACCTCTCCGGTGTGAACAGACCGTAGGGAGTCTCAACTGGCGCAGGTAGTCGCACCGAGAACCGGTTTGACCTGCAGCGATCCTTCGCGGAACGACTCGCATTGGCCGTCAGCTGTCGACCTATCTCGTTGCCGATCGTTGGGGTTGGCTACCGATCTGGCTACCGCGTGTGCGCCTGAACGCCTCGATCGACCGACACTCCCACACCGGCGGCGTCCCTGGCTTGGAGCTTCTTGAGCATGGCCCGGTGCCCCGACGCCGGGCAACAATCCGGTAGTTGTCAAGTCAACTGCGACAGTTGATCTTATTGGGTTGGCTGTAGGACGGGTTGGTTGATCCACGCCTGCTCGGGCAGGCGCGGCGGGCTGGGACGACGGGTGAACCGCTCAGGGCGCTGCGCGTGGGCACGGTCAAGGACGGCCTGGCGGTGAGCCTGGATCTCGACGGCG
>NZ_JAJCYB010000059.1 GCF_029263155.1 Pseudonocardia sp. | reverse complement strand
CATCCACATCGACGTCGCAGTCACCTGGCAGCGCGCCAGCGCCGGAGACTGGACCACCTACGCCGCCGACGTCAGCCGCCGGGGGACCACGTCATGAGACAGGGCATTCAGACAGTTCCAATATCCGACGTCGCCAGAGCGAGTAGGTTTGCCGGGATGCGGGTGCTGATGGTGTCGTGGGAGTACCCCCCGGTGGTGATCGGTGGGCTGGGCCGGCACGTGCACGCGCTGGCCCGGGAGCTGGCCGCGGCCGGGCACGAGGTCGTCGTGCTCTCGCGGCACCCGGCAGGCACCGACGCGGAGACCCACCCCACCGACGACCAGACGGCCGGCGGGGTGCGGGTGCTGCGCGTCGCCGAGGACCCGGCCCACATGGAGTTCGCCCGCGACATGATGGCCTGGACGCTGGCCATGGGTCACGCGATGGTCCGCGCCGCGCTCACCCGGCTCGGACGCTGGCGCCCCGACGTCGTGCACGCCCACGACTGGCTCGTGGCCCACCCCTCGATCGCGCTGGCCGACGTGCTCGGCGCCCCGCTCGTCGCCACGATCCACGCCACGGAGGCCGGCCGCTGGGGCGGCTGGCTGTCCTCACCGGTGAGCCGCCAGGTGCACTCCACCGAGTGGTGGCTCACGAACCGCGCCGACACGGTGATCACGTGCTCGGCCGCGATGCGCGCCGAGGTGGCCGAACTGTTCGATCTCGACCCGGACCCGATCGCGGTGCTGCACAACGGGATCGAGCCACGCGGCTGGCGGGTGCCGCGGGCCCGCGTGAGGGCCGCCCGGCAGCACCACGCCCCGGACGGCGCGCCGCTGCTGCTGTACTTCGGACGCCTCGAGTACGAGAAGGGCGTACAGGACCTGATCGCCGCGCTGCCCCGGATCCGCCGCGCACACCGCGGCACACGGCTGCTGGTGGCCGGTACCGGCACGGGCGCGGAGATGCTGGTCGGGGCCGCCCGCACGCACCGGGTACGGCGCAGCGTCGACTTCCTCGGCCACCTCCCCGACGGGGACCTGGCCCCGCTGCTCGCCGCCGCCGACGCCGTGGTGCTGCCCAGCCGCTACGAGCCGTTCGGGATCGTCGCGCTGGAGGCGGCGGCCGCCGGGGCGCCGCTGGTGTCGTCGACGGCGGGCGGGCTGGGCGACATCGTCGTCGACGGCCGGACCGGCGCCTCGTTCGCACCCGGCGACGTCGCGGGCCTCGCCCGGGCCGTCGGCGATGTGCTCGCGGATCCGGCGGCGGCCCGGCGCCGCGCCCGCGCCGCCCGTGCCCGCCTGGAGGTGGAGTTCGACTGGGTGCACATCGCCGCGGCCACCGCCGAGGTCTACGCGCGCACGCCGACGGGCGGCCCGCAGGACCTGCCCCGGCCCAAGATCCCGACCGGGAACGTGTTCGGCCGCTGATCCGAACGCGGCGGGAGTTCCGCCCGACGGAGGGTCACGCGGCGCCGTTGATGACCCGGGAGGCCGCATCCGGGTACTCGGCGACGAGCTCGCGGACCGGGTCCTCACGGTCCTCCGCGACGGCCTCGTTGACGGCGACGGTGTAGGCGGCCTCGAGCTCCTGCAGGCGGCGCACGGTGCGGTCGGTCATGGCGGAGCTCCTTCGGGTGCGGTCGAACGCTCTCGTCGGAGACAACGGGGCCCGACCGGCCGGTGTTACCGACCCGGACGCAGCTCACATCGGCTCGGTACGCGCGATCCTCCGATCGACGGCCGCGGCGGTCTTGCGGGCGATGTCGGCGACGGCCGCGCGCTCGGCGGCGGCGGCGTGGTAGTCGTCGACGCGGTTGCGCACGACCCGCGCCGGGGCCCCGACCGCGACGGAGAACTCGGGGATGTCGCCCCGCACCACCGCATGGGCGCCCACCACCGACCCGCGCCCCACCCGCGTGCCGCGCAGCACCGACACCTTCGCCCCGAGCCAGCAGTCCGGCCCGATCCGCACGGGTGTCTTGACGATCCCCTGGTCCTTGATCGGCACCGTGACGTCGGCGATGCGGTGGTCGAAGTCGGTGACGTAGACCCAGTCGGCGACGATCGTGGCCGCGCCGATCTCGATGTCGAGGTAGCAGTTGACGGTGTTGTCCTTGCCGAACACGACCTTGTCCCCGATGCGCAACGAGCCCTCGTGGCAGCGCAGGGAGTTGCCGTCACCGACGTGGACCCAACGACCGATCTCCAGCCGCCCGTACCCGGGACGGGCGTGCAGCTCCACCCGCTTGCCCAGGAACACCATGCCGCGCAGCACGACGTGCGGGTTGGCCAGCCGGAACCGCAACAGCCGGACGTAGCGCACCAGGTACCAGGGGGTGTAGGCGCGGTTGCGGAGCACCCAGCGCAGCGAGGCGAGGGTGAGGAAGCGGGCCTGGCGCGGGTCGCGCCGAGCCACGCGGCCCCACCGGTCGCGAACCTGTGACCCCCACATGCCGGTCATGGCGCCCGAGCCTAATCCGGGCCGCGACCGGGTATGCCGCGCCCATGGAGCGCGAAGAGATCGACCGCGTGGTGTCCCGCCGCGTCGACAACCCGACGTCCGCCGACCCCGGCGACGACCGGGTGCACGCCGCCGCGGACCCGTCCGCGACCGACGACCCGGACACCGATCCCGGCGGAGCGGGCGGAGCATCCGAGCGCGCCGCCCGCGACCTCGACGCCGACGACGAGAGCGAGCCCACCCGCTCGGAGTGAGCGGGCGGCGTCAGAACACATGGTTCTTGCCGCCGAAGACCTCGCTCACCGAGTCGTCGGTGAAGATCCGCCGGATCGAGTCGGTGAGCAGGTCGGCGCAGGAGACGACCCGCACGCAGTCGGGGGCGCCGGGGCGCAAGGCAATCGTGTCGGTGACGACGACCCGCTCGAACGGCGAGCGCCGCCAGGTTCTCGTAGCAGCGCCCGCTGAACACCGCGTGCGTGGCCGTGGCGAAGATCCGCGTGGCGCCGGCCAGGGACCGCCGGCCAGGGCGCGCGGGCACCGCTGCTCGCCGTGCGGTCGTAGGGTCCGGGGATGCCCACGCCGCTGATCATCGACACCGACCCGGGCGTGGACGACGCCGTGGCCATCCTCATGGCCGCCGCGTCGCCCGAGGTGGACCTGCGCGCCGTCACCGCGGTGTTCGGCAACGTGCCGCTCGCGGCCACCACGCGCAACGCCGGGCGGCTGCTGGCGTTGGCCGGGCGCCCGGAGGTGCCGGTCGGGGCCGGGGCGGCCCGCCCGCTGGTGCACGCCCAGGCCGAGCGCGCCGAGCGGTGGCACGGCGGCGACGGGCTCGGTGGCCGCGCGACCGCACTGCCCGCGCCCGCCGCACCGCCCGACCCGCGCGGCGCGGTCGGGCTGATGGCGGCGGTGCTGCGCGAGGCCAGCGAGCCGGTGACGATCGCACCCATCGGGCCGCTGACGAACGTCGCGCTGCTGCTGGCCGTGCACCCGGAGCTGGCGCCGCGGATCGGGCGCATCGTGTGGATGGGCGGCACGCTCGGCGCCGGCAACGTCACCGGGGCAGCGGAGTTCAACGCCCTCTGCGACCCCGAGGCCGCCCACCGCGTGCTCACGCAGGCGGACGTGCCCGTCACGATGGTGCCGCTCGACCTGACGACGCGGTGCCCCGCCGGCCCCGACTGGGTCGAGGCGTTGGGTGCCGCGGGGTCGCGCGGCCTCGAGCTGGCCCAGATCATCGCGCACTACCGGGCCGCCTACCGCGACCGCTACGGCGTGGACGCGGTGGCGCTGCACGACGCCGTCGCCGTGCTGGAGGCGGTCCTGCCGGGCACGCTGCGCACGACGCCGATGGCGGTACGGGTGGCCTGCGACCTCGGTCCGGCCCGCGGTGCCACCGTCCCCGCCCGGCGCCCGGCGCCCGAGGGCCCGCCGGTGCAGGTCGCGCACGACGCCGACATGGACGCGGTGCTGGCCGGCGTGCTGGAGCGGGTGGGCCGCCTGGGCTGAGGCCGGCACCGGGCCGCGTCCGCCGTGCCGGTCCGGCCGCCGGCCCGTCGTTGATCGCCAGTTGGGAACCGTCGCGCCGGTCGCACGGCGGTTCCGGCGGAATCAGGCCAGCCCGTTCTCGATCGCGTAGCGCACCAGTGCCGCCCGGTTGGTCACCGGCAGCTTGCCCATCAGGTGCTGCACGTGGTTCTCCACGGTGCGCGGCGAGATCACGAGCCGGGTGGCGATCTGCCGGGCGGTGAGGCCCTCCACGACCAGGCGCAGCACGTCGAGCTCGCGGTCGGTCAGGTGCACCTCCGGGGCGGCCGGCTCGCCGCGCGCCTCCAGCACCACGACCGCGAGCCCGGGGCTGTACGCGGACTCGCCGCGGGCCAGCCTGCGCACCGCGTCGACCACCTCCGACGGTTCCGCGGTCGCCACCACGTACCCGGTCGCGCCCGCCCGCACCGCGGCGAGGACGTCGGCGTGCTCGGCGGACACCGAGATCGCGAGCACCGCGGTGCCCGGTTGCTCGTCGGCGACCAGTGCGATGGCGGCCAGCGCGTCACCGCCGGCGAGATCGACCACCACGACGTCGGGCCGACCGCTGGCCACCGCCGCCACCGCGTCCTGCGCGGAGTCCACGGCCGCCTGCACGCCGATTCCGGCGGCGTCCAGTGCGGACGCCCGGTCGGCGGGTCCGTGCACGAGAAGGGCGGTGACCGGTTCCGGCGCCGTCATCCGGCCTCCCGCCGATCGATCATGATCGGATTCTGGCAGGACGGACCGGGTACCCGTCGTCGTGGACGCAGCCGTTCACCCCTTCGGTCTAACTGGTACCCGGGCTTCCCCAGTCGTCGGCCAGTCCCTGCTCGATCGCGTAGCGCACGAGCTGCACGCGGTTGTGCAGCTGCAGCTTGCGCAGCGTGTTCTGCACATGGCTCTCGACGGTGCGGTGCGACACCCCGAGCCGCTCGCCGATCTGCCGCGCGGTGAGCCCCTTCGCCACCAGCCGCAGCACCTCGGTCTCGCGCTCGGTGAGCACCGGCGGCTCCTCGGCGCCCGCGGGCTCCCCCGCCAGGCGCCGGTACTCCCCCAGCACCAGCCCGGCCAGGCCCGGCGTGAACACCGGGAAGCCCTCGGCCGTGCGGCGCACCGCGGCGAGCAGCTCCTCGACCCCGGCCGACTTGACCAGGTAGCCGGTGGCCCCGGCCTTGACCGCCTCCAGCACGTCGGTGTGCTCCCCGCTGGCCGAGAGCACGAGCACCCGCGTGTCGGGCAGCTTCTCCAGGATCCCGGCGATGGCGGTGACGCCCGACGTGGCGCCGAGGTTGAGGTCCATCAGCACGACGCGCGGCCGCACGGCGAGCGCGATCCGCACGGCCGCGTCGGCGTCGGGGGCGGTGGCGACGACATCGACGCCGCGTTCGGTGAGGTCGCGGGCCACCCCCTCGCGCCAGATCGGGTGGTCGTCGACCACCATCACCGTGATCGCCGTGTCCACCGGCTCCGCCTGCTGCCGTCGACCGGTGCCGGTCATCGCCTGATCTCCCTCGGTACGCGGATGATCCATTCCGTGCCCCGTCCCGGGCCCGTCTCGCAGACCAGCGTGCCCCCCAGCTCGGTGACGCGGCCGCGCATCGAGCGCGCCACACCGAGCCGGCCCTCCCGCTCGGCGGCCTCCAGCCGGCCCGCCGGGATGCCGGGTCCCTCGTCGCGGACGCTGATCTCGACGTCGCGGCCCATGTCCTCGACCAGCAGCCAGGCCGGGGCGTCGGGTCCCACGTGCAGCGCGACGTTCGCCAGGGCCGCCCCGACCACGGCCGCCAGCTCGTCGACGGTCCGCGCGGGCAGCAGCACCGGGTACGCGGGCGCGGACACGCTGATGCGGGCTCCCCGCCTGCGCTCGTCGACCGCACCGGCGTCCGATGGCGAGCTCGCCGGCCCGCTCACGTGCCCCGACCCGAGCATGCGCAGGACGTCGGCGAGGTCGCGGCGGCCGTGGACGTCGACCGGTGCCGGGCCGGACGTGAGCAGCGTCCGCAGCGCGATCTCCTGCTCCCCGGCCAGCGCCGCGAGCCGCCCCGCCTCGCCGCCGAGCGCCTCGCCGCGGCGGTGGACGTGGCCCAGCACCTGCAGCACCCCGTCGTGGACGGCGCGGGCGAGCCGCTCCCGCTCGGCCATCGCGGCCTCGGAGCCGATCGCCGCGCGCAGGCGGTCGGCCTGGCGGCGCAGCACCGAGGACGCGAAACCGATGCTCAGCGAGACCAGGAGCACGAGTTGGATGTCGTAGAGCTGGGGCGCGAGCTGCGCCGATACCCCGAGCAGCACCGCGGCGAGCACCGCCGTCGCCGCCAGCGAGCCGCGGATCCCGAAGGCGAGCGCGCAGGCCAGCACCGCTCCGGAGGTCCAGATCGAGCCGCTGACCGGCGCGTCCGCCGCGATCTGCGCCGGCGTCTGCACCAGCGGGGTGGTGCCGATGACGGCGACGGTGACGGCGAGATCGACGAGCGCGACCGTGCCCCGCCGGTCGACCGGCGGGTACCCCAGGTAGGCGTAACCGGTCACCGCCGTCCACAGCGCCATCGCCACCAGCACGGCGACCGCACCGGCGGGCAGCGCGTAGTCGTCGAGCGAGTACAGCACGACGGCCGCGGCGCTGAGCAGCGTGAGCACCCGGTAGACGAGCAGCCCGCGCCACAGCGGTTCGATCGGGCGCACCATGTCCGGGCTCACCCGGCCCATCCTGGACCCCGCCGCGCGGGCCGTCGTCGGTAGTACTACGCGATCTTGGTACCGGTCACCAGCGTGTTGTAGAACCACGCGCGCGGGACCACCCGGGAGAGCACCCGCCGGTCCAGCCACGACAGCCGCAGCCAGCTGCGGTAGGCGAACATCGCCCAGCGCATCCCCAGCTTCCCGGGCGGCACGGCGGCCTCGAACGTGCGCACCGGCCACCCCAGCATCGCCGCGCTGAACTCCTCGGTGACGACCCGTACGTCCCGCGCCCCGGCGCGGCGCGCGGTGTCCTCCAGCCCGGCCGGATCGAACACGTGGATGTCGACGAGCGCCTCCAGCGCCGCGGCCCGCGACGACTCGTCCAGCTCGGCCTGGGGCCGCCGCCACCCCGACAGGGCGGGCAGCTTCGTCACCGTGGTGGTGACCTTCCAGGTGAGCGCGCCGAGCCGACGGGCGTAGGCGTCACCGATCCGGGTCGGCTCGCCCGCGAAGACGAAGCGTCCACCCGGCTTCAGCACCCGCAGCACCTCGCGCAGCGCCCGCTCGACGTCGGGGATGTGGTGCAGCACCGCGTGCCCGACGCCGAGGTCGAACGTGTCGTCGTCGTACGGGATCCGCTCGGCGTCGGCGACCCGGCCGTCGACATCCAGGCCCAGATGCTCGGCGTTGCGCAGCGCCGCGGCGACCATCCCGGGCGACAGGTCGGTGACCGAGCCGGTGGTCGCGACGCCCGCCTGCATGAGGTTGAGCAGGAAGAACCCGGTGCCCGAGCCGAGCTCCAGGGCCCGCCCGTAGGGCAACCCGGTCTCGCCCGCCACCAGCCGGAAGCGGTCGGCGGCGTAGCTGATGCAGCGTTCGTCGTAGGAGATCGACCACTTCTCGTCGTAGGAGCCGGCCTCCCAGTCGTGGTAGAGCACGTTCGCGAGCTTGCGGTCGTGGCGCGCCGCCTCCACCTGTTCGGCGGTGGCGTGCGGGTTGGGGACGGGCTCCGTACTCATGGGTAGCAGCATCCCAGAACTGTCGGACCCTCGTGCCACGGTGCGACCATGAGAGCCATGACGGTGACCACGACCCGGATCTCGTCCGACGAGTTCCTCGCGGGCGACTACCCGATCGGCTCCGAGCTGATCGACGGGGTGGTCCACATCAACGATCCGGGGTTCCGGCACCAGCGCCTGTGCGGGCGCTGCTATGACGCTCTGCGCGACTGGACACGTACGGACGCCGGGCACGGCGAGGTGGGTTGGGGAGGCAACTGGGTCCTCTCCGACTCCCATCTCTACAAGCCCGACGTCTGGTGGACGGCCACCCCACCCGACGGCACCCGCCACGACGGGCCGCCCGACCTGGCCGTGGAGGTCCGCTCGCCGGGCACCTGGCGGCTCGACATCGGGCCGAAGCTCGCGCAGTACCGCGCCTCGGGCACCAGGGAGCTGTGGCTGGTCGACACCCCGGCCAGCACCGTGCTCGTCCACCGCGCGGGCGGGGCCGAGGACCTGGTCGAGATCGGTTCCGGCGAGGAGCTCACCAGCCCGCTGCTCTCCGGCTTCGCCCTGGAGATCGACGCCCTGTTCGCAGGCTGACCGGGATCAGCTCCCGGTGAACTCCGCCTTCCCCGGCCCGTTGGCGACGAACGATTCCATGCCGACCTTGCGGTCCTCGGTGGCGAACAGCGCCGCGAAGACCTCGGCCTCCAGGTCCAGCCCGGTGCGCAGGTCGACGTCGAGCCCGCCGTCGATGGCCTTCTTCGCCGCGGCCAGCGCCACGGCCGGGCCGTTCGCGAACTGCGCGGCCCACCGGTGGGCGGTGGCGTAGACCTCGTCGGCCGGCACGACCTCGTCGACCAGCCCGATCGCCAGCGCCTCCTCGGCCTTCACCATGCGTCCGGTGAAGATCAGGTCCTTGGCCTTCGGGGCCCCGATGAGGCGGGTGAGCCGTTGGGTGCCACCGCCCCCGGGGATGATCCCCAGCAGGATCTCCGGCTGGCCGAGCTTGGCGTTGTCGCCGCAGACCCGCCGGTCGCAGCCCAGCACCAGCTCCAGGCCACCGCCGAGGGCGTAGCCGGTGATCGCCGCGACGGTGGGCTTGGGGATCGTCGAGAGCGAGCCGAACCCCGCCGAGAGCCGGCGTGCGACCGCCGACATGTCGGCGTAGGTCATGTTCGCCATCTCCTTGACGTCGGCGCCCGCGGCCAGCACCTTCTCGCCGCCGTAGAGCACCACGGACCGCACGTCGGCGCGCTGCGTGGCCTCGGCCGAGACGGCCAGGAGCTCCTCCTGCACCTGCCGGCTGATGGCGTTCATCGGCGGCCGGTCCAGCCGGATCGTGCCGACACCACCGTCGACCTCGAGTGTCACGAACTCGCCCACGCCGCGTTCCTCCCGATCTGCCCTGCCGCCTGATCCACCTGCCGCGCCGGTCCCGGCGCCTGCACCGGACCCTACCGTCGATCATCCGGTCCGCCACGGACGCGCGGGTGGGCGGTGCTGCGTCGTCGACCGCCGATCAGCCGGTCCACCCGCACCGTGCGGCCCCATGATCAACGACTCGGAACCTGCAGCGCGCTCATGCACACTCGGGCGTTCCGCAACGTCGATCACCGTCTTCCGGGCCCGCGCGACCGCCTCAGATCGGCGCACCGCCCCGCGGTGACCCGTGCACCGACCGCCCGGTCGGGCTGCTGGCCACGCAACCGGGACCGGCCCGCACGAGCGGGGCGTCAGCGCAGCCAGGCGGTGTAGCGGCCCCGACGGCGCAGCACGCCCAGCGGCAGGTCGAAGGTGGCGGTCAGGTTCTCGTCGGTGAGCACGTCGTCGAGCAGCCCCGCGGCCACCACCGCACCGTCGCGCAGCAGCAGGCCATGGCTGTAGCCGACCGGGATCTCCTCGACGTGGTGGGTCACCAGGATCGACGCCGGGGCGTCGGCGTCGGCGGCCAGCGCGGTGAGCCGGGAGACCAGGTCCTCCCGACCGCCGAGGTCCAGCCCCGCGGCGGGCTCGTCGAGCAGCAGCAGCTCCGGATCGGTCATCAGCGCGCGGGCGATCAGGGTGCGCTTGCGCTCGCCCTCCGACAGCGTGCCGTACGCGCGATCGGCGAGCCCGTGCACGCCGAGGGCGTGCAGGAGGTGGTCCGCGCGGTCGGTGTCGGTGTCGTCGTAGCGCTCGCGCCAGCGACCGAGCAGCCCGTACCCCGCGCTGACGACGACGTCGCGCACGGTCTCCTCGTTCGGGATCCGCAGGCCCAGGTTGGCCGACGTCAGGCCGATGCGGGTGCGCAGCTCGAACAGGTTGACGCGCCCGATCCGCTCGCCCAGCACGTGCACCGCGCCGTCGGTGGGGTGCAGCTCGGCCGCGGCGAGGCGCATGAGCGTGGTCTTGCCGGCGCCGTTGGGGCCCAGCACGACCCAGCGCTCGTCGAGCTCGACGCGCCAGTCGACGTCCCGGACGAGCGTGGTGGAGCCGCGACGTACCGACACGCCGTCCATCCGGACGACGAGATCGGTCAGGTCGGGGGCGGGCGCGGGCGAATCGGGAGCAGCCACGGACCCATCCTCGCCGATCGCGCGGGCCGACCGCCGAGGGGCCGGGCACTGCGGTGCCCTCTATCCTGACCCGTCGTGCCGGTCTTCCCCCTGGGTTCCCATGTCGACGACACCGGGGTGCGCTTCGCCGTCGCCTCCGCGAGCGCCGAGGCGGTCGAGGTGTGCCTGGTCGACGGCCCGGACGGGTCGCTCAGCGAGCGGCGGGTGGAGCTGACCGAGCGCACGTTCGGCGTCTGGCACGGGCACGTTCCCGGTGTCTCCGCAGGTCAGCGCTACGGCTATCGCGTGCGGGGTCCGTACCGGCCCTGGCAGGGCGTGCGCGCGAACCCGGCGAAGATCCTGGTCGACCCCTACGCGCGCCGGATCGCCGGGCGGGTCACCGACCTGGACGCGGCACGGGGCTGGGTCGACGATCCGATGACGGGCCCGCTGAGCGAGCGCGACTCGCTGGGCCACGTGCCGCTGTCCGTCGTCACCGCACCGGACGGGGCACCCCGGCACCCGGGCCCGGAGGTCCCGTGGTCGGAGACGGTGATCACCGAGCTGCACGTCAGGGGATTCACCCGGCAGCACCCCGAGGTGCCCCCGCAGCACCGCGGCACCTACCTGGGGCTCGCGCACCCCGCGGTGGTCGCCCACCTGCTGCGGATCGGCGTCACCGCCGTGGAACTGCTGCCCGTCACCTCCATCGCCGACGAGCCGCCGCTGCTGGCCCGTTCGCGGACGAACTACTGGGGCTACGCCACGCTCGGATTCCTCGCCCCACACGCCGGCTACGCGAGCCTGCCCGGAGCGGAGGTGGAGGAGTTCGCGACGATGGTCGGGGCGCTGCACGCCGCGGGCATCGAGGTGATCCTCGACATCGTCCCCAACCACACCGCGGAGGGCGGCGTCGGCGGCACCACGCTGTCCTACCGCGGCCTGGACGCCCCCGCCTACTACTCCTTGGGCGGCAACGGCCACGACGCCGACATCACCGGCACCGGCAACACCCTCGACGCCGGCTCCCCCACCGTCATCCGGCTGGTGTGCGACGCGATGCGGCACTGGGTCACCGTGTTCGGCGTCGACGGGTTCCGGATCGACCTCGCCTCGGTGCTCGGCCGCCCGCGGTCGGGCACGTTCGACCCGCACGCCCCACTGCTCACGGCCATCGCCACCGATCCCGTGCTGTCGCGGGTCAAGCTCATCGCCGAGCCGTGGGACGCCACCGGCGAAGGTTACCGCGTCGGCGGGTTCGGGGTGGCGTGGTCGGAGTGGAACGGGCGCTTCCGCGACGCGGTGCGCGACTTCTGGCGCGGGCACGGCGGGATCGGCGAGGTCGCGTCGCGGCTCACCGGCAGCTCGGACCTCTACGCCGGCAACGGCCGCCGGCCGTGGGCGTCGGTCAACTTCGTCACCGCCCACGACGGGTTCACGCTGCGCGACCTGGTCTCCTACGAGCGCAAGCACAACGAGGCCAACGGCGAGGGCAACCGCGACGGCACCGACGACAACCGCTCGCAGAACTTCGGCGTGGAGGGCGAGACGGACTCGCCCGTGCGCGTGCAGCGCCGGCTCGCGACCGCCCGCGCGCTGCTGGGCACCCTGCTGCTCTCCACCGGCACCCCGATGCTGCTCGGCGGCGACGAGCTGTGGCGCACCCAGGGCGGCAACAACAACGCCTACTGCCTCGACGACCCCACGTCGTGGGTGGACTGGACGCCGAGCCCGGGCGCCGCGTCGCTCACCGCGTTCGCCGCCCGCCTCACCGAGATCCGCCGCGGCTCCCCCGCCCTGCACCGCGACCGCTTCTACCGCGACGGCGAGGTGCTCTGGTGGCACCCGGCGGGGCGGCGGCTGCGGGGGCACGACTGGCACGACGGCGGGCTGCACAGCCTGGGCCTGCTGCGCGGGGAGTGGTTGTTGCTGCTGCACGCCGGCCCGGACGCCATCGCTGTGACGCTGCCCGGCGGCGGCCCCTACACCCCGGTCCTCGACTCCACCCGACCCGACGGCACCCCCGCAGGCCGCCGCCCCCTCCCCGGCGCCAGCACCATCACCCAGCCCGCGCGCTCGCTGCTCCTGCTCCGTACCCCCTGACCCCGACTCGCGCGCCCGCAGACCCCGCCACGCGCACCACCGGCCCAGCGTGCCCCCGAGGCGGGGCCACAGCGCGCCCGCGGCGCGGGCGCCGGGCGCGCGAGGCGGGGGCGCAG
>NZ_JAJCYB010000058.1 GCF_029263155.1 Pseudonocardia sp. | reverse complement strand
CCGGAGCCTGTGGTCTTGCGAGGACCAGACCCGGGACCGACACGCACGCGCTCCCCGTGGGGAATTACGTAATCGCCGGGTGGGGAATTACCTGATCGTGAACCCCTCCAACCTGGGGAATTTCATGATCGCCGACACTGGGTGCGTCGACAGGGACTCGAACCCCGAACCCGCTATTCGGGAGACGTACACTGCACCATGATCCGCTGGGCTCCGGTGCTGGTCAGCGGTAGTGCGGACCGTCAATCGATCATCTGCAGCGGGTGCTGTGGGCGACCGTGATCGCTCGTGAGCGCCGACCGAAGCGACGACCTGCGTTGCGCGGCGCTGTCTCGATGCGGTCAGCGGCTCGGGCGCTATCGTCTGTGCATGCCCGATCCCGCGCCTCGCCCCGCAGCGTCGGGGCAGCCCGTGCCCGGGGCCGATCCGCGTTCGATCCGGCAGAGCTTGTCAGCGGAGTTGCGGGTGGAGTTCGACGCCGAGTGGAGCCACGTCATGGATCGGGCGAAGGCGTCGATGGAGCTGGGCAGTATTCAGGATCTGCTGCGGAAGTGGCGGCACATCGCGTCCACCGAGACGTCGTCGCCGGGAACGCACGCCCGGGTGATGGCGAAGGCGGAGCAGATCCTGCGGACGGGGCGCAACTCGACAGCCGGGTCGTACACGGACATGCAGGCGTTGATCAGACAACGACTGGGCCGGTAGGTGCCATACCGAATCGTCCCGGACGAGTCCATTTTCGCGCAGGTCGCGGCTCTGCCGGTCGAGGCGCTGGCCGCCTACGCCCAGGTCCTCGACGTTCTCGAGGTCGCGCCGTGGAACGGCGAGCCCCAGCACCTCGCCAATTCGGACGGGGCCGTCCGTCGGTGGCTCTTCGGCCCGGACGAGGCAGGGCAGGTCCTGTACCTGATCGTCGAGGAACCGCCGGAGGTGCACGTCCTGCTCGTCCAATGGCTCGGCTGAGCCGGTGGCGCGGGGCGCGACGCGGCGCGGGCAGCTGGCTCCGGGATCGGTACTCGTCGAACTCGTCGAGTCACATGCTTCTACTGCCGGATTCTGCCCCTGTACAAGGCGTGGCCGAGGTCCTGCGACCCCGTCGCAGCAGCCCAGATCCTGTTTGCGGCACGCTCAGGGTGATGTTGGGACGAATCAGCCGAGCAGCCCTCCGCAGACCTCGCCACCCGCGTTGAGCGCCTGGAGTCCGCGCTCAACGCCGTGCGTAGCCAGCTTGTCCAACTCCGCGACCTGATCGATCAACCGCGGAGCATGCAGCAGACCTCGATCTCAGAACCATCCGGGGTCAATATTCAAGGTCCGTTGACAGCAGCCGCTCCAGTCCCCGTCGTTCCCGCGCTCGCGGGGGGGGGGTCGGGGGCCCCAAGCGGCCGCCATCACGCTTGGTGGTGATCGTGCCGTGGCGCCCGAGGGCGAGCGGAGGACGAGCCATGTCGGACGCTACGGGAGGGTTTGCGTCGAGTTGACGACGAATGGATCTCCTGAGACGAGTAGCAGGCCAGAGCGTCAAAGCTCTGACATGCTACTTTGGGTGCGTCGTCAGGGACTCGAACCCCGAACCCGCTGTTCGGAAGCCACGGCGGTGACCAGCGTCGGTACGGTGTGTTGATGCTGGTCAGCGACGGTACTGCCCCACGCCGATCATGTTCTGGGTGCAGTCACGGGCACCCGCGTTCGCTGGTAAGCGTCGACCTTGAAGGCGGGTTCGTGGTCCTCGGGTTCAGACACTCTGTACCGACTTCAAGGCGGCGCCGTGCGGCGCTCTGTCCGATGCAGTCCGCAAGCGCTTGCGCGGGGCGTGCGGCCTCCGGCCGGTCCCCGCGGCGCACGGCTGCTATTCGGCAGTCGCGGGCAATAGGCGTGCTACTGCCTTCATTTTCGGAGTGTCTATGGGACGCGCCACAATTATGCCGTCGGGGTTCTCGGCGTCCGCTTCTAGTTCAATCTTGACGCGCTCGAAGTGAAAGCCGATGGGTCCAACGCTGATTGACAGCTCGCCGACTTTGACGTCGAGATCTTGAGTTATGAACATGGCGTTCTCGCCTTCCGGGACAGGAGAGCCGTTCGGCGTAAACTCCAGCTTATTAAAATGGACTACAACTTCCTCGCCAAGCGATACCTTCGCAGCCACTACGATTTCCTCCCCTTGCTGAAGGGTCAGAGTAGACAGATCTGGCACGGTCAGCTGATTGCTGGTTAAAGTTTGCAAGACTACAATACTGTCGATCAGTTCTAGTACTTTATCGTCAACCAAGGCGGTCAGGTCACGGGGAATTGGCTGCGGTTCTCCCGTGTAGGGGCCGAATTCCTGAGCTATCTCGAACGTGTTTCCTGATCGAAGCTTGGACAGAAAATGAAGGCCTGATGCAACCCGGTTCGCGACTTTCCCCGACAAGTCATGCGGAATGAACTGGAATGTCTGCGAACTGTCGTCGTCCTTGTAGCGCAGTTCGACTGAGAAGGCACCGCCTTCATCGTCTGCCATCCCTCGCAGGTTCCGGCCGTCGAGGCCTGCCGTCGCGGGCTGAACGTGGAGCTTGACCTCGTGCGCACTGCCATCAGCAGCGTCAACTATGCGCATCCGCATCGTGCGCGATTGACTGTCACTCAGACTACCAAGCGGCAGGATTCGGATGGCGCCGGTCAGGGTGCCGGCTAGGCCGCCAGGCAGGTCAGCATCAATAGTCGTGAGGTTCTGACCGAGTTCGAGTGGGGCTCCATAGTCGATGAAATCTCTCATCGCATTCTGGTCGGCCTGTTCCGGCGTACGAAAGGTGGCGTTCAGGGTGATGGGTCGATCGGCGAGCGCACCACGGTACTTCTCGTAGATCTTGAAAGTGAAGTACTGCGTCCCCGAGCCTCTGGTCTCAGCGAACACGAATCCACTGCTTCTTGTAAGGTCCGGAGGCTGGGTATCAACTGAGAAGTCGTAGCGGAAATGTGGATCGAGACTATTGATTAGATCGTGTGTTGCTAACACGGGAGCAACGGCCACGGTCGGCGCCAATTCCGGGCCTTGGCCCTGCCGTATCGTGGGTGTGGCAGCGTTCGGAAGCTGCATAGCTGTTGCGAGATCAGCCATTGCACTAGCAAGCCGATCCTTACCGTCTCGAAAGTAGTAGTCGATCACGTCCGGGAACTCGGCCGCCAGACCGTCAAGAAAGTCGGAGCCCGACCACGTGCATGGAAAGGGTGCCGAGTCAGTTAGGCCTGTGAACCACAGCAGTGACGGTGGGGTAGGGCTGACGGGCGTGACAAGATGCCATGCCTTGATCGCGGTAGTCGCGGCGCGGCGTTCGATGAGGGTGTCAAGCGATTTCTTGATCTTGCTCTTCTGCGACGCGTTCGGCTGTGTTGCGTACCTCTTGACTTGATAGACGGTCCAGCCATCTGGCTCCCGCACGATGACGTCCAGGCCAGCATCGCCCTGTGACGGTGTGATCCGCTCGGCTGTTGGGTGCCGGCGACAGAGGAGTATCCCCACGACTGTTTCAACTTCTTCGCCGCTACGGCGACCCCAGTCGATCCGTGTCATCCAAACAGTATGAGTGCCCTCGCCGAGCTGTAGGTCACCGGGACGGGGCGACGCACGTGAGTACCGCGGGGTGCGTTCGCCGGCACGGTGCAACGTGCCATGACCAGCCAGAAGGGCAGAATGAGACAGAGGGCGCCTCGCTTGGCAGGCAAGCCTCCGGGATGGCGAAATGCGTCATCCCCGTCGACGTCACGGAGGGCGACCACACAACATCCCGAAAGCAGAGCCGCACGAGTTCTGCGGTGGCGCCGAGGGCTGCCCCCGTGCCGATGCGCGGGCGGGCGATGCCCGGCCGACGGGATGGCGCGCGAGCCCCAGCGTGGTCAAGATCGAAGGGTCAAGGGCAGCGAAGGGCCGCACACCCGAACGCGACGACACAGGACGCGGCAAAAGCGATCAGCGCGGATGGTCTACCGAATCAAGCAAGGATGACGCTGGGACGCGCGTTCGGGACGAAGCGCGCATGTAGGGCTGGGTTAAGGTATGCGCATCGCCGCGTCGGTCGAGACCCTAAAAGGCTATACGGAAGTCCTCGATTTTCTGAATTATGTGTTGCGCTGGATCGTCGCCATTCTCGGCCATTGTCCACATCTGCCTTAGGTCATCGTCGTTAACCACGATTATCAATTTCTGGTGCATGAACCATTGCTCGCGCCTAGTTATGTCAGCGCCACGATCACTAGAATTTCTGGTTACAAGCATGCCGAAAAGGCCTGTCCCGTGCTTCGTGAGATAGTTGGCGATATCGATGACGGCGCGCTTTTTGACTGGCCCAGAATAGTTCTTCGCATCTACGACGACGAAATGGCCTTCGTAAGTATTTCGCACATGCATCCATGGCCCGACAGTGGCATAGTTTGGGAAGATCATGTCGCGGCGATTGATTCGGGAGGAATTCGCACTTTCACTTATCGGCTTGCTGAGCGGCGGACAGAATAGATGCTCCAAGATATCCTGGACTATCGCTTGATACTCTGCCCACTGCTTCTTGCCTGGAGTGATCGAGTCGAGTTCATCGATTAAACTCCCGAATAGCGGAACCTCGCTGTCCGGGGATCGTCTGTAGTCAGCGGTTGGTATTTCTGGAGTGGCAGCAAGTGCGCGGCTGACGTCATTTCCGTCAAAGACGTAGTCAATGCCGTGCTCTCGCAAGTACTGGACATTGTCAGGCGAAAGTGAGCCGGCGGTCACGAGGGCGAGTTGAGGAACCCTCATACCGACGTGATCACGGTAGGCTTCGGATAGTTTCCTCAGTTGAGCGATGACGCTCGCGAGGCGGCTCCGAGTGCTGGGTAGTAGTCCCTTCACTTCCACGATAGCAGGGCGCCCGCTATTAAGCTGGACCACGAAGTCTGCCCTATGGTGGTTGCGTCCAAGACTTGCCTCGGTAGCGACTGATGCAAGGTCTAGAAGATTCGGTAGAGCGGCCTCGACTAGGCGGAAAAACTCATACTCCGATAGACGCTGAAAATCCTCAGTATTCATCCCTGTGGGTCCTCTGCATTGCGCCAGCAGCTCTCCTTGCAGGAGCGCTATTCGAGTCAGTCGAGCAAATCGCTCGGGTACGCAACTTACCATCTCATAGGTTTGGCACTCGGACCAGCGTCCCGCGTGGGGCGCTGCAGGTCCTTGAGGCCAACCGCGGCACGCTATCGAACCGACCTGGACGCATCGTGCAGACCGTGCGAGAAGCGGGCCCGTGTGCGAGCGGAGCGGATCCAAAGCGGACCACTTGGCAGTGACCGGCACGCCCGACCCGCTCAATCACGAAGGCACACTGTGATCCATTCGCTCATCTGGATCAAGCAGAGTTGTAGTACGCAAGTTTGCAGTGCGACGATTTTCCGGTTGTCAGGGCGGCAGGACGAGCGGCCAGTCGAGTAGGGGGCCAACTGCTGAGTGAACGACTACGTTTGTGTCGAGCACGGTGACGCCGGCCGATCGGAGTCGCTCAACGCTGCACGGGTACGCCGGATGCTGCCGCAGTGCCTCTTTGACGCACGGCGCCGCAATGATCGGTAGCCCAAGGCCGAGAGCCTCGTTGAGTAGTCCCAGCGCAAGGGTGTCGCTGATTCCGGCGGCCCACTTGTTGAGGCTGTTGAACGTCAGCGGCGCGGCTATAACGACGTCGGCCGGCGGGAGTGGGTCTGGGTCGGCGGGTCTGCGCGGCTCGATTCGGACAGGATGGCCGCTGGCGTCCGCAAGGGCGTCCACGTCGACCCAGGCCGCAGCCGTCGGAGTGAGGATCACGTAGGAAGCCCAGCCCCGTTCGGTGAGCAAGTCGAGAAGACTGGTCAGGTCAAGCACCGGCGGCGCGCTGCACGCAATGACGTACGCGACCCGTGCCGCCACGGTCAGCCCTCCAGCACGGTCGCCCGGCGCGCCAGCGCGCGTAGGCCGGGGGTCGCGGTGCGGCGCTCCCGTTTCAGCATCTCCCGCAGCAACTCGCGCACGACCACGTTGTAGCGCAGCGTCTGCGGGGCGATTCGTTCGGCCTCCATCAAGTTGACGACGGCCTCCGCATCAGCGCGGCGCTGTGTGTAGGCCCATGCCATGTCGATGTGGACCTGCGCGCGCCGGCTGAGCAGCCCGTCGGGCAGCGACGAGACGTCGACGTACTCGGCCTGCGCGATCGCCGAGGCCGCGTCGCCGAGCTCGGCTGCAGTGGAGACGCGATGGATGGCGACGTTGGTCGGGCCGAAGGCAGTCCAGCCGTGGTTGGCGTCCTCGCCGAGCTGGTCGGCGAGCAGTTGCGCGCGCTGGAGCCGTTCCATGGCCTCGCCGCGGTCGTTGCGCCGGCCCGCGATCACGGCCGCGATTAGCGTTAGGGCGCCGCGCAGGGAGAGCCCGGCGGGGGAGTCGTCGTTGAGGTTCTCGGCCGTGATGAGCGCGATGGTCTCAGCGTCGTCGAGGCGGTCGTTCTTCAGGAATGCGCAGGCGACCTGGTACGCCGCCGCGGCACCGAGGGCTGGCGACTCCGCGTGCAGCGCGGCGCCCGCGGCGCGGTCGGCGGTAAGCCAGGCCAGCTCGGCGTTGCCGACCTTGGTCACGAGCTTGGCCGCGGCGACGTAGACGCTGCTCTGGAGTTCGAGTGCCTGGCGCCGCTCGACGCCGCGGGACTCGGCAACCAGGCCGTCAACACTGATGATCAGCGAGGGGAGGATGCGGGTCGCCGCGCCGTAGTCGGCGCTCTGGTACCGCAGGTGCACCTCGGTTGTGAGCCGCTCGATGTCCGACAGCTTCGCCGGCCGTGGGGTGGTGACGCCGAGTCCCGGGTAGGAGCCGAGAGCGTCTTGGATGGCTGCGAGGCCGTCCAGCTCCGGATCGCCGTTCGGGGCGAGCGCGAAGGGTCGGCCGCTGAGCGTCTCGACCTTGACGTGCAGGACCTTCGCGATGTCGATCAAGACGGAGAGCTTGTCGACGGACCGGATGCCGCGCTCCACCTGGGACAGCCAGGACTCGGACCGCTGGACCAGGCCGGCCAGCTGTCGCTGGCTGAGGCCGCGGCGCAGCCGGTAGATCCGGATGCGTTCCCCGATGGGACCTTCGAGCGCCATGCCCACATCCCACCTCGCGATCCCGACTGCGGCTCGCACTTTTGTGCGGCCCGCCGTTGGTGCAGGTCATCTACAAGGACGTGTCCGAGCATAGGTCCCGTTCACCCGCCGCACGGCCGAATGGTGAAGGTGGCACGAGATGACCCAGCATCGTCGAGAGACCCGCAACGAGGGCCTGGTCGTCGCGCGCCGCCTACAGGCCCAGCTGGACCAGCTCGACGAGGCGGTCGCGGCCCTGCGCGCTACTCGTCTCCGTCAGCTAGCTGACGCTCGATCTGGTCGACTCGGGCCCGGAGAGCGCGGATCTCCTGCTCCAGGCCGCTGAGGGACGACAGCACCGGATCTGTGGACTCGTTCGCGTGTGGCTCCGCAGCTTCGCCGTGCAGCACCTGCGCGAGGTAGCCCGCCGGCCACCCCAGCGCCGCGGACACCGCGGACAGAGTCTGCGGACGGCGGCGGCGCGGGTTGAGGTTGTGCTGTAGCTCGCGCAGCGTCGTCAACGACACCCGGGCCCGCGACGCGATCTCCATCTGCGTCGAGCGCGTCTCGTCCAGCCGGTTCTGGATCGCCCGCGCGACAGCATCCCAGTCGTCGCGCTCGCCCGGGTCCGCCACACGCGCAGCGTAGGGCCACTTCCACAACTGGCGTCGATCGACGCCATCTCCAGTAACAACCGTGGCCAACTGCCATCAATATTGATGCCAACTGATGCTAGTCTGCTGTTGGAGGAAGGGAGTGATCATGCGAGGTCACCGGAACGGGCCGCTGTCGACCAGCGGTGATGAGGGAACGGGAGCGGACCGGTGAGCGCGCCGGCCCAGGTGGAGCGCGCCGGCCTGCTGATGACGGTCGAGGAGGTGGCGACGCTGTGGTTCGGCGAGGTCGGGGAGAACGGCTCGGCCAGCTCGAACTGCCAGAAGATCCGGCGCCTCATCCCCGAGGTGCTCCCGGCGCGACGGATCGGCAACCGCTGGTACGTGAGCCGAGCCGCCGCGGAGTCGTGGGCGGCCGGCGGTGATCCGGCGTCGGTGATGGCGCACCCGGACACCCGCGAGCAGCGCTCGGGGGTGAGGTAGCCATGCCGGGCGTCGGAATCCTCATCTTCTTCGCCCTCGCGGGTGCGGTGATCTGTGCGAAGGCGCGGGTCCCCGGTGGCGCGGTCGCGTTCGCCCTGATCGGGCTCGTGCTGTTCGTCGGGACCCCGGCCGGTGCCGGGCTGCCCGGGATGGTGTCGGACTTCCTGACGGTCATCGGGTCCGCGTCCGACCCGCTGACCGGCGAGTCGGGGGCGGAGGGATGACCGCGGCCATGACGACCGAGACGCGGGACTGGCGCCGGTACGCCGAGTGCCGGACCGCAGACCCGGAGTCGTTCTTCCCCGCCGCTGAGGTCGGTCCGGCCTACGAGGAGCAGGTCGCCGCGGCGAAGGCCATCTGCGCCCATTGCGCGGTACGGACCGCCTGCCTCGAGTTCGCCTTGACCGCGCTCGCGCACGGCATCGCCGGTGGTCTGACCGCCGACGAGCGGCGCGCCCTGCGCAGCGCCGAACCCTACGTCGACGCGATGGGCCGCCCGATCGGCGCCGGCCGCGACGAGACGGCCGCAGTGGGCCGGACCCAGATCGCCGCCGGGCGCCGCGGCCGGGTCGTGGAGCACGAGTTCGGAGCCTCCCGCCGCACGGTCCAGCGCTGGGCTGCGCAGGCCCGCGCCGCACGTGAGCGGGAGCGAGACGCGAGGGAGGGGAGCCGCGGCGGCAACCGGGCTCCCCTCCAGATCTCCCAGCAGCACAACACCCAGGCAGGGACTCGAACCACGGAAGGAGGCCGAGCGTAGTGAATACGACGGACAGTTCGCACGGGGACGACGAGCGACCCGCCGCGGTGGTGGCGGCCGAGATCGGCGCGGACGGCTGGACCGAGGTGGCCCGTCACCAGAGGTGGGCGGCCGCGGATCACGCGGACTTCTACTCGATCGCCGGTGACGCCCTGGCGACGGTCAACGCACTGGAGGACCTGACGGAGATCCTCGCCGGGCAGGTCGCCGCCTACGGGCAGGGCCGCGCGGTCTACGACGACTCGTACACCGTCGACCCTGTCGCGCGGCTCGTGGACGCGGTCGCGCAGCTGCGGGCGGCGCACGCCGCGCTCCGGCAGGCGTCGCAGGCCGTCAACGAGTTCTGGTCGGCGATCGGCCACATCGGCGTCCGGGACGCCCGCGACGTCCCGTCGCCGCACGGCGTGATCGACGGCGAGGTGTCGCGGTGAGGGGGCCGTGGGATGGACCGCCGTGGGACGAGGACGAGCCGGTGCATTCCTGGGAGGCGACCTGGTGGCCGGTCGAGCACGGCCGTCAGGCGGGACGGGGCCCGGCGCCCGCGGTGCCGGAGCAGTTGCTGCTCGCGGCCGCCGCCGCGGGTGCGGCCGGCGCGACCGTCCTCGGTCTGCTGGCGTTGCTGGTGGGCGGAGTCGTGGTCGCGGTGAGCCTGGGCGCGGTGCTGATCGGGGCGGCCGTCGCGGTGTCCGAGATCGAGCGCGGCATCCGATGAGGGCCCGCACCGTGCTCTACGTGCTGCTGTTCGTGGTCGCCGCTGCGGCCGCCGTCCTGTCGTTCGCCGCGCTGCGCGATCTCGCTCTCGTCTGTGGGTTCGCCCCGTGGCTGGCGTGGCTGCTCCCGGTCGTGGTCGACGCAGGCGCGGCGGCGGGGTCGCTGGTGTGGCTGGGCGGCTGGTCCGCTCACTCCGCACGGCGGTTCGCCCGCGCGCTCGCGCTGGCGCTGCTCGGGCTGTCCGTCGCGGCCAACGCGCTCGGTCACGGCCTGGCCGCGTTCGCGCTCGCCCCGGCGTGGTGGGTAGTCGTGGTCGTCTCCGCGATCGCGCCGGCCGTGCTGGGCGCGGTCGTGCACCTCGCCGTCCTGGTCGGGCGCGCTGACGAAGCCCAGCTACTGCCCGACACCGATCTCGACCTCGACGACCACGGCCTGTCGCGCCTGTGGGAGCACGCCCCGGCCGCCGAATCGCCGCAGGGGGAGCGGGCCGCGGCGCTGATCGCCGAGGGCGTCGGGCGCCGGCGCCTGTCGCGGGAGCTGGACATCAGCGAGTACGAGGCCCGCCAGCTGCTCGCCCGCAACCGCCCGGCCGACCCGGACCCGGACCCGGCGCGGACTCACTCTCTCAACGGATCAGGAGCACCGTCGTGAACGTCCCTGCTCTCACGCTGCTGGCCGCCCTTGTCGCGGCGGCGATGTTCTTCTGGCGCCGCGGAGCCCGCGCCGTCAGCATCGGGTGCGCCGCCGCTGCGGCCATGCTGGGGATGTCGCTGGTGCGCACGACGCACCCGTTCGTCCTCGGGGTGCTCGCCGCCGCCGTAGCGGGATGGCTCTGGTACCGGCACGGGCGCACGATGGCGACGGTCACCCGCTGGGGCGCGTCCTCGCGCCGCAAGGCCGGGGTGGCATCGTCGGGCGACATCGTGCGGGTGGGGTCGGCGCTCGCGATGCGTCGCCGCACGCCGAACGTCCGCCCGTCGTTGCGCGTCGACACGCGGCGGGCCCGCCTGGGGCAGCTGCTGCAGTTGCCCGCTGCTGCGGTCGCGGTGGAGCTGTGCACGGTCGGGGCGCTGCGGGTGTGGGCGTCGATCGAGGACTTCGTCGTGGTGTTCGGCGGCCCGCGGGTCGGCAAGACGCAGTGGCTCGCCGGCCGCGTGCTCGACGCCCCGGGCGCCGTCCTGGTCACTTCGACGCGCACGGACCTGCTCGACCAGACCGGGCCCCTGCGCGAGGAGGTCGGCCCGGTGCTGGTGTTCAACCCGGTCGGGCTGGGCGGGCGACCGTCGACGATCACGTTCGACCCGCTGACCGGGTGCACCGACCCGGCCACGGCGAACGAGCGGGCCACCGACATGCTCGCCGCCGCCAACCGCGGCTCCAGCAGCGACCGGGACTACTGGGACGAGCAGGGCCGTCGCAACCTGGCCGCGCTGATGCACGCTGCCGCCCTGGGCGGTCTGACGATGCACGACGTCGGCAAGTGGGTGGCCGAGCCGGACGAGCACGCCCAGCGCATCCTCCTGCTGCTGCGCAACAAGAGCCCGGAGCCCGCGTTCGAGACGGCCGTGCGGCAGTTCATCGCCACCAACGAGAAGACCCGGACGTCGATCAGCTCGACGATCGCGCCCGCGCTGGGCTGGCTCACCCACGGGCCGGCGAAGGCCGCCGCGCTCCCGGTCGCGCAGGGCGGCCGGCCGTTCGACGTCGCCGCGCTGCTCGCGTCGAAGGCGACGGTCTACCTGCTCGGTGGCGAGGAGGCGCAGGTGACGCCGCTGGTGTGCGCGCTGACCGGATACGTCGCCCGGGAGGCCCGCCGCCTGGCCGAGGAGCAGCCGGGCGGGCGGCTCGACCCACCGCTGTCGCTGCGTCTCGACGAGGCCGCGCTGATCTGCCCGATCCCGCTCGACAAGTGGAGCGCGGACATGGGCGGCCGCGGTATCTCGATCATCGCGTGCTTCCAGTCCCGCGCGCAGCTGCTCGACCGCTACGGCGACGCCAAGGCCGCCGTGATCCTCAACAACTCCGGTGCCCGCGTGCTGTACGGCGGGACCGCCGACCGCGATGACCTCAACTACTGGTCGACGCTGGCGGGGGAGCGGGACGAGCCGACCATGACCACGGATCTGCACGGACGGGTGGCGTCCCGCACGACGCGGCGGGTCCCGGTGCTCGGGCCTTCGCAGCTGGCGAACCTCCCGGCCGGGCGGGTGGTGGTGTTCCGCCGCGACATGCCGCCGGTCATCGGGCGGGCCGAGCAGGCGTGGCGCCGTCGCGACGTGCACGCGTTCCACCACCCCAACGCCCTCACGGTCCGCGCTCGCGCCTGGCGGGCCCGGCAGGTCGCCCGCGCGGTCGGTTGGGTCGCCCGCCGGACTCGCCCCGCGCGGGCGTGGAAGGGCGCTCGTGGGCGTGCCGTCTCCGGGTGGTGCCGCAAGCGTGGGACGGCGCTGCGGGTCCACGTCACCGGACACGGCGGCTCGACCGGCTACCGGTCCCCGCAGGTTGTCCCGGGCGAGGTCGTCGAGACCACGAAGTCGGCGAACGGCGCCGAGGTCATCCCGTTCCCGTCCGAGTGGGCTCGCCCGGACGATCACGGCGACCCGTGGGGCGGTGCCTCATGAGCAGGCCCACCGCGCGAGAGATCGCCGACCTGACGGCCCGACTGCGCCGGCTCTCGACGCCAGGCCGCCACGTCGACCCCTACGAACGGGCCGCCTTCCTCACCGACAAGGACGCGCTGCTCGACCGCATCGCCGCCGCTGAGCGTGCTCCGGCGCCCGGCCCGGCGGACGAGGTCGTCAGCTTCCGCGAGGCGGCCGACCGGCTCACGGCGATGGGTCACGACCGGGCCCGCGCCGAGGCGATGATCGCCGACTACCTCGACGAGACCTCCCGCGAGGTCGGCGTCCCCGTCCACCAGTGGGGTCTGGATCAGCACGACCTCGACGCCATCGCCAGCCGCAACCCGCCTGGGTGCTTCCGCGAGTACGAGCCGGGTTCGGACCGCCGCGAACAGCTCGCCCGGTGGCACGCCGACGACGCGGCCGCTGGTTCGACCGACGCTGCGGACTGGAGTACCGATGCCGACGCCCGATGATGACCGCCCGGTCGGCGCAACCGCCAACGGCCACCACCCCACGGGCGGGACGGCGCCCGCACCGGGAGGCGAGGATCCGACGATCGTCGCGCTCGGCCGTGCGCTCCAGCGGGCCCTTCGCCGCATCGACACCGTCGACAGGAACGTGCTCCAGCTCGCCGCCGACGTCGCCGCGCTGGCCGGTCGCCTCGCGCCACCCGGCGGCGCCGACGGGCCCGGCGACGAGCCGGCCCCGGTCCGGTCGTGGCTGCTGACCAACGACGCCGACCAGGCCGCCGCCGACCTGTCCGACCTGACGGAGTGGATGGGCCGCGTCTACGTGCGCTACACCCGCGCGCAGCTGTCCTCGTGCTGGCTCTGGCACCCCGAGGTGATCGAGGAGCTGTGGTGGCTGCGCTGCGCCCACGCCGACGCATTCCACCCCGATAGCGGGTCCTGGCTGCGCGTGGGGGACTGGCACGACCGGCAGCGCACCGGAGTCGAGCGCCGCGTCAACGCGCTGCTCGGCGGGTGCTCCCTGTCGCGGCACGTCGACCGCAACGGGCGGCCGGCCGAGGTCACCGAGCCCACCCCGCCGCCGCTGGTCGGGCACTACGCGGCCGTTGCCGCGCACTGGGCCGCCACCCGGACCGCCGGACCCACGCCATCCCCGGCGGTGGTCACCGAGGCCGAGCAGGCCGAGTTCGCCCAGCACGGGGGCTACGGGTGAGCCGGGCGCGGCGCCGCTGCACCGTCCCGCGCTGCGAGCGCCCGCACCACGGCCGTGGGCTCTGTCGCCTGCACTGGGATCGGGTCCACCGCGGCGGGGACGTGAGCGCCGAGATCCGCGACGCTGCGGCGGCTCCCGGCTACTGCGCGATGCGCCAGCGGCTCGCGACGGTCCGCGGTCCAGCGGCGGCCCAGCCGTGCGCTGGATGCGACCGCGAGGCGCAGCTGTGGTCCTACGACGGCACCGATCCCGACGAGCGCACCGACCCCGCCCGCGGCCACCGCTACAGCCTCGATCCGGGCCGCTACCGGCCCCTCTGCCGGTCCTGCCACCGCCGCGCCACCGCGCGCGGAGCGTCCGGCCCGCTGGACGTCGAGCGGGCCGCCTGGCTCTACCGGGCCGGCGCCAGCTCGCGCGGGATCGCCGCCGTCCTCGACGCCAGCCCGAGCGCCGTCCTCCGCGCACTCCGCGCGCACGGCGTCTCGATCCGATCCCGGAGCCGGAGGACAGACCGTTGAACGCCGACCAGCACGTCACCGAGCCCACCTCAACCCGAGAACTCCCGATCTTGACCAACACTCGACACGCCAAGACCGATCCGAAGCATCCCGACCAGAACGACCACGACAAGAACAAGAACAACGACCAGAAGCCAGACCACAAGCACGACAACAACCACCGAGACAACACCCGTAGCAACAAGACCAAGAGCAAGACCCACACCCACGCATCACGATCCTGTGGTGCCCGTCGCGAGCCCTGGCGGGCCCGCTCGGAACTGCTCCGGTACTCGCCTTACAAGATCAACATCGGCCAGCAGGAGGACACCGTGAACGACGATCTGAGCGCCACATGCCGCGACGCGTTGCGGGAACTGCAGGAGGCGCAGTGGCCGACCGAGCGGTTCGCGGCGCTGTTCCTGGCCCGCGTCCAGCGCGACCTGGCGTCTGCCCGCGTCAGCTGCCCGGCCGAGATCGCAGGCGAGCCCGGCGTGACGGACCCGGAGGCGGACTACGCCGCATGGGTCGCGCTGATGGAGCGCGCCGAGCGGTGCCACCGGGAGTCGGGGCTGCGGTCGGTGGCCGCCGGCTACCTCGACGACGACTCGCCGAACCCCGCGCGCCGACTCGTCCGCAGCGAGTTCGCCTCGGTGCACGCTGACGCGGTGGCGCGGGCACGCGCCGCGGTCGCGGCAATGACTGGACCGGACGCTGCGCGCATCGCGGCAGCCCACACAGACGTCCTCGACCGCTGGCCGGCCGACGACGAGGGCGACGCCGCAGCACTCGCCGCTCGACTGGAGCCGTGATGCTGAGCATCCACCGCGGGCACTCCGTGCGGTATCTGACAGACGAGGTCGCCAAGGCCCGTGAGGGCTACTACACCGGCGCCGTCGCGGCCGGCGAGCCACCGGGCCTGTGGTGGGGCAAGGGCGCCGAGTCGCTCGGACTCGCGGGTGAGGTCGACGCCGACCTGATGGAAGCCGTCTATACGCGCCTGCTCGACCCGCGCGACCCCGCCGCGCACGACCGGACCACCTGGGACGAGGCGGAGGCGCTCGCCGCCGGCCACCGCAAGTACCGCTCTGCGGAGCAGATCTACGCGACCCTGTTGGAGGCCAACCCCGAGGCCGGGCCCGAAGAGCGCGCGGCGCTGCGGGCCCAGGCCGGGCGCTCGGCGCGGCAGGCCGTGACGTTCATCGACGTCACGTTCTCCGCGCCCAAGTCGGTGACCGTCACCGGTCTGGCGTTCGAGCGGGCCGCCAACGACGCCCGGCTGCGCGGTGACGACGTGGCCGCGCAGGCATGGGACACCCACGCCCAGGCCGTCGAGGACGCGATGATGGCCGGCACCCGCGCCGGGCTCGCCTACCTCCAGGAGCACGCCGGCTACTCCCGCGTCGGCCACCACGGCGGCGAGTCCGGGCGCTGGATGGACGCGCACGAGTTCGTCGTCGCCCAGTTCTTCCAGCACGACTCCCGTGAGCGGGACCCGCAGTGGCACATTCACAACGCCATCCTCAACCGCGTCCTGTGCGCTGATGGCGAGTGGCGCACCGTCGACGGGCGGGCGATCGACGAGCACAAGGCCGCGGCCGCGGCGATCGCGGAGCGCGTGATGGAGGCCCACCTGGCGCAGTCGCTCGGCGTGCGGGTGGAGACCCGCCCGGACGGGAAGGCGCGCGAGGTCGTCGGCGTCGACCGCGAGCTGCTGGACCTCTACTCGTCGCGGCGCGCGCAGATCGGGCCGAAGGCGGCCGAGCTGATCCACGAGTTCACGGCGAAGGTCGGGCGCGAGCCGTCGCCCTACGAGCGCGCAGTGATCCACGAGCAGGCCACGCTCGTGACGCGCAAGGCCAAGTCCCACGAGGGGGAGACGCGGGACGAGCAGTTCGCCCGGTGGGAGGAGATGGCCCGCGAGCGGGTCACCGGCGGGCTCGCGCCGCTCGCCGAGCGGCTGGTCGAGCGCGCGCAGAACCCCGGCGAGGTGGCGCAGTTCTCCCCGCTCGACGTCATCGAGCGGGCCGTCGCCGAGGTCGCCAAGACCCGGGCGCACTACTCCCGCTCGGACATGTTCCTGGCGGTCTCGAACGCCCTGCCCGGGCATCTCGGGGTACCGCCCGACGACATCCTGCCGCTGCTCGACGGCCTCACGGATGCCGCGCTCGAGCGTGCCCAGCGGCTCGGCCCGGCCGAGGACGTGGACGCGCTGCCCGACGAGCTGCGCCTGGCGAACGGCGAGTCGGTGTACGCCCGGCACGGTTCGACCCGGTACGCCACGCCCGGCCAGCTCGCGGCCGAACGCTCGCTGATCGCCGCCGCCGTCGAGCGCGGCGCGCACCGGTTCACCGACGACCAGGTCGACGACGTCGCCGCGCGGTTCGCCGAGTCCGGCATCACGCTGGGCCCGGACCAGGCCGGCACCCTGCGCGGCGTGCTGACCTCCGGTGCGCAGGTCGAGGTCCTCACCGCCGCCGCGGGCACCGGCAAGTCGTTCGTCGTCGGCGCGATCGCCGACACCTGGACCGTTGACGGCGAAACGCCGCGCCGGGTGTTCGGGCTCGCGCCGTACCAGAACGCTGCCGAGGTCCTGGCCGGCGAAGGGCTCGCGGCGAAGAACGTCCGGGCCTGGCTCGCGACGCAGAACCGCCTCGATCGTCCCGGGCCCGCGACCGGCCCCACCGGCGATGACGAGTCGTGGCGGCTGGGCCGTGACGACCTGGTGGTCGTCGACGAGGCCGGGACCGCCGAGACGGGCGATCTCGTCTCCATCCGCGCGCGCTGCCAGGCGGCCGGGGCGAAGCTGCTGCTCGTGGGCGACCCGCGCCAGCTGACCGCGATCGGCCCGGGCGGCGCGCTCGCCGACGTCGCCGAGCACGGCATCACCTACCAGCTCTCCGAGGTGCGTCGCTTCACCAACGATTGGGAGGGCCCGGCGTCGCTGCGCCTGCGCGAGGGCGACGCGAGCGTGCTCGCCGAGTACACCAAGCGCGGCCGGCTCGTCGACGGCGGCACCGCGGAGCAGGCCGAGGCCGCCGCGTCCCGGGCGTGGCTGGCCGACACCCTCGAGGGCCGCGAGTCGCTGCTGATGGTCGGCACGAACGCGGCGGCCGCGCGGGTGTCGGCTGGTCTGCGGTCCGAGCTCGTCCGGCTCGGGCGGGTCGCCGAGGAGGGCGTGCCCCTCGGGGAGGGCTCTGCCCTTGCCGACTGGCGGGGCACCGTCGCCGGGGTCGGTGACCTGGTCCAGGCCCGGGCGCTCGCGTGGCACCTGCGCGGGTTCGAGGGCAACACCGCCGCACCGATCACCCGCCAGACCTACCGCGTGATCGCCACCCGGGCCGACGGCGGGCTGACCGTCGCCCCAATCCTCGCCAACGACGCCACGTCCGACATCGAACGCAACGCGTGGGGCGAGCAGCTCGGCGCACTGATGCAGCTGCCCGGCACGTACGTCCGCGAGCACGTCTCGCTCGGCTACGCCTCGACCAAGGACGCCGCGCAGGGCCGCACCGTCGATACAGGCCACGCCGTCACCGGCCTGGGCACCGACGCCGCCGGCCTGTACGTCCCGGCCACCCGCGGCCGGGAGAGCAACACGATCTACGTGGTCACGCGCCACCTGGCGCCCGACGCCGAGACGGGGGAGACGTTCGACGCCGCCGCCCGCACCCCCGAAGCCGTCCTCTCCGACGTCCTCGCGTCGATCCGCGAGGACCGGAGCGCGCTTGCCGAGCAGTCCCACGCCGAGGACGAGGCCCGGTCGGTGATGACCCAGGTCGACCGCATGGCCGACCTGATCCGCGACGTCAGCGCCGGCCGCGTCGCCGACACCCTCGACCGGCTCGCCGCCGAGGGCCACCTGACGCCGCACCAGCGCGGCCAGCTCGCTGCCGACGACGCGTTCGCCTCACTCGAACGCCTGCTGCGCACCACCGAACTCGCCGGCCACGATCCCGACCAGGTCCTGACCGCCGCGATCGAGGCGCGCAGCCTCCACGATGCCGACTCCCCGGCGCAGGTGCTGCACCACCGCATCACCCACGCGCTCGCCGGGAAGCTTACGCCGCACCTCCGCGGCGGCGCCGCAGACCTCATCCCGCACCACCTCCGCGACGCCGAGCCGGTCGACGACAAGCGCGCCGCACGCCTGCATCAGCTCGCCGACGCCGCGGACGACCGGCGCCGCGAACTCGGCACCCTCACCGCCTCCGAGGCGCCCGCCTGGGCGATCGACGCGCTCGGGCCAGTCCCCGACGGCACGGACCCGACGCAGCTGGTCGCACGGCAGGACTGGGAGCACCGGGCCGGCTGGGCCGCGGCCTACCGCGAACTCGTCGACCACACCGACGAGCACGATCCGCTCGGCAACGCCCCCGGCAAGGGCCGCGTCGAGCACGCCGTGATGTTCCGCGCCGCGCACGAGGCCCTCGCGCTCGTCGACGCCGGAGCGGAGGAGGCCAACCTGTCAGACGGCGCCCTGCGCTCTCGGATCCGCGCCTACGAACGCGAACTCGCCTGGGCGCCCCGGTGGGTGGAGGACGACCTGGCCGCCGCCCACCAGCAACACGCCCGCGCCGCGGCCGATGCCACCCTGTGGACCGCCCGTGCCGACGCCCCCGACACGGCCCCGGATGACGCGGCGCGGCTTCGAGCGGAAGCCGACGACGCGCGCGCCGAGGCCGCCCGCCTGGCCGAGCAGATCGCCGAGCTGGAGATCGTCGACGCCGCACGCGCGGCGTGGTTCACCCACACCGCCATCAGCCGGGACAACGCCGACCGCTCCCGCACCGAACTCGGTGCCCGAGGCGTCGACATCGATCGGCCCGACGACCGCACGACCGGCCCGGACTGGCTCGCGGAACACCACGCCGAGCAGGCCGAGCGCGAACGGGACCAGCCGATCACTGAGGCCGATCTCCTCCCGGACGCCCACGACGACCGGCCGTCATTGCGCGACGAGCCGGCCCGAGACGAACCCCGACGGCGGGATCAACCCGATGCGGTCGAGACTGACTTGCCCGACATCCGCGACGTCAGCACCCCGGAGGCCACCGAGACCGCCGACCCGCCCGAGCGCAGGCGTGTGCTGCCGGCTGACGAGTCCACGGTCGCAGTGCAGAAAGCGCAGGCCACGCTGGCTGAGATCGCCGAGCGTCAGGCCGCGGACGCGGCCCGCGCCGCGGCCGACGCCGACGACCGGGACGCCGCTGAGGCAGCCCGCCGTGAGGAACTCACCCGCTGGTCGGGCGCCGACACCGCGACGACCGCCGAGGACTCCAGCACCGACGCAGGTGAGGAGGACGCCCTGACCCGCGAGTCCTAACTCGTACCGGTCAGCGCCGGGCGAGATCCGAGACCCAGTTGACGACGAACCCGGCCGCCTCCAGCTCGGCGCGAGTCGCCGCGACGTCGCCGCGCCGCAGCTCCCGCCACATCGCCAGCAGCTCGGCGACCGGCGCCGGTAGCTCCGCGCTCGGATGCCGGACCACCGCGCCCCACTCCGGCCAGATCGACGCCGTGACCGGGATCGGAACAGCCGGATCGGAGGTGGCGTCCGTGCGCATCTGGAACGGGTGCCAGCGCACGACATGCTCGGCCAGGTCGGCATCGAGCACCACGAGCCCGAGCGGGTACCGGCCTTCCCGCCAGTCGGGCAGGTCCAACGCCGCGCACATGTCGGAGTAGTCCCACACCACGACCAGCCGAGTCGCATGCACGACGGACGGCAGCAGCCCGAGCGCAGCCACCGCCGCGGCCGCGTCGACGCCGCGCCGGAACGGCCGGGTCGCCACGCTGCCGATGTAGGGCTGCGGAAGGTGCTTGAATATCAGGTGCACCGTCGGCGGACATACCGCACCCGACCGGCGCAGCATCTCGTCAGCCAGCTCGACCGCGCCAGCCTCCACGGCGTCCACCAGCCCGTCCAGCGCAGGATCCATGGCGGCAAGTGTGCGGCCGACCCCCGACATTCCTGAGCGGGCGAAGAACACTCAGGGACTCCGCCCCCGAACCCCCGGCCCTCACTCCGGTGGAGGGGCAATCAGCGTCAGCTGCGGTCAGGCCGTGGCGGGGCGAGCGGGGCGGGGTTGCTCCACCGCCAATCGGTCGCCCTGAAGGGATGCCACACCGGCGCCGGGGCCGCAAGGCACGAGCACGCCGGCAACGACGAGCGCAAGGCGAACAGAATGCCTCGCGCCCGCCGCCACCAGCGCGCCTTGCGGCCCCGACGACGGCGCGGCCTTGCTGCGCACGCCCGATCGACGGTGGAGCAACCGGTAGGGGACAACGTCGGTCGTAACGCGGGTGCGAGGATTCACGACCTACCGACTAGCTGGTTCCCGCGATGTCAGCAGGAATTGAGGTTTCGATGGGTAGTGATGAAAACTTCAGGCGTGGCTATGAGGAGGAGCGCGGACGTCAAGCCTACCGTGAAGAGATTAGCCTGCGAGATGCCATTGCCGACAATAATTACTGGCGTGATTACTACCGCGACATCGAAAAGCAGGAGGATGGCCGAAAAGAAGCTCAGAGGCGTGCGGCCCTCAGTCCCACTGAAAGAGCGGTTGAGGATCTGCGACACGCGCACGCAGTCCAGGATACGTACTGGCGCGCTTATCACGACCACTGGCGGAATCCCCGGTTCACAAGAGACCGCTCTCGCAGTTTCACGGCTGCACTATGGTGGGCTTGGTACTCAGTAGTGCCAGCAATCGCGCTGATGTTCCTGGCGTTGGAGCAATCTGGCGTGCAAGAGTCGGTGACGTTAATCTTCGCGATCCCCGCGACGGTCTTTGCGATATCGTATGCGATCGAGAGTCGCAGGACTAAGCGGCGGGTCGATGCCGGAAGATACGGGACCCTTTACGACCGCAGTGCCTTCAACCCGGACCGGCCCGAATCTTCAACGAATGTGCGGCCGCCACATGCCGAGGCATGATGAACTGTTCGCTGTTGCCGGATGTGCAGATGGGCATTCATTCTGTTTGTGGCGTGTCCCGCCGCTTAGCGATTGCATCGCTTTAGCGCCGGGCCTGGCCAGGTATCCCGCTCTACTTGCGCTACCTACGTCGACAGGAAGATAGTATGAGTTTTGAAGATGATCTGTCTCAGGAGTTGCATGAGCGAGATCGTCTTTTGCGCCGCGAGAGTCAGATGTCTGCAGAGCAGGACGGGCGCAATAGATCGGCGGCCGCCGCGTCCGCTGCGTACGTCGCCAATTTGCTGGGCCAAGCGCGCTCGTCGCTGCAGGACAGGGGAGTTGCATCCCGCAGGGCAGTGCGAGCTGAAGGCCGTGCTGGTGGGCTGATCTTGCGGAGGCGCTACGTCACCTTTACTTCCGCTGGCTACAGCGCTTGGCCAATAGGCGACGGGCTGGCTTTGACGGATGAACGAACTCCGGATCTTGTGTTCGCCGCCTCGTCGAACGCACCTGTTGATTTTAAGTCCTTCCTGCTTTCTCCGTTAAATGGGAACGCGAGGCGAATTGAACCGTACGGAAATCCGAACGCAAAGAACGAGCGATTAATGCTTGACCTGGCACTGTTTGCTGCATCAGCTACGGTGCCTGACCATGTGTCTCACTATATTGAATGGAGCAACGTTCGATGTGGAACGATTGCCGGAGCTTCGATTTTGTTCGACGCAGAGGCGCGGGCGAAGTTGCCGTTATGGAGTAGCTCGGCACCGCGCGCTAGTCGTGTCGCACTGGCTCCTGGACGTGTCAGCAATGCTGCAATCTGCGACAATTCCAGTGGTCCGCACCTAGTTCGCCCGGCATCCAATTCAGACGGGGATTACTTCAACTGCTATTCCTTGGAAGCAATGCTAGTAGAGTCTGTAGCGGACCTAATTTCTACCGCCAGGTAGGTGTGTATTACGTTGCGAGTCGCTTCAGGTCGTACTTGCGTCGTTGCCGCAGCGACTATTGTTCGCGACCCATTTCTATGATCTGTTCTCAGCGCGCTATCGCAACGCAGCATCGAGGAGTAGTGCTGCGTTGGGATGCAGTTCGCCACGGCTGACGTAGGCGTCCTTCAAGAACTTCGCCTGGCCCATGAGGTCGGCCTTCGCTCGATCCGTCAGTGTCATCTCGTCGTCGAGGATCGTTGCGTAGGTGCGACGCCACGAATGCGGGGTCATCCAGTCCAGTCCGACCTGCGCTCGGACTGTGCGGATAGTGCGACGGAGCGTGGAGGGCCATCGGTAGGTCGGCCGGCCGTCGCGGCCGGCGGAGGCGAACACCGGCCAGTCGAGCGGTTCGTCCCCGTGCCGGCGCAGTCGGAGGCGGTCGGCCACGAACTCGGGTAGCGGGACGATCCGAAGTGCCATCGAGGTCTTGCCGCCGTGCACGGAGAGGCCCTTGCCCTTCACGGGGTAGACGTTCTGGCGCACGGCCACGACCGGTACGAGGCGCATGTCGTCCTCGTTCACGACGGCGATGCCCTCCAGGTTGACGTCCCGCCAGCGGACGGCGCACAGTTCGCCGATGCGTAGGCCAGTGCCGATGGCGAAGCGGATCAGGTCGGGGAGGTCGGCAGCGACCGAGACGGGGTCGGTGTCGACGTAGGTGAAGAGCCGGCGCCGTTCCTCGGGCGTCAAGCCGCGCGGCGAAGGCGCCTGGTGGCCCTTGGTCGACTCGATGCGCTCCAGGTTGCGCACTGGATTCGTCGCGATCGCTTGGTGCAGCACGGCTTGCTGCAGGACTCCGGAGACGACGCTGCGGACCGTGCGGCGGGTCGCCGCGGCGTAGTGCGGCTTCTCGGCGATCGAGCCGTCGTCCTGGACGACGGAGAGGCGGGCGCGTTCGAGTCGAGAGAAGAAGGCGTCGATGTTGGCGACGTCGCACTCGACCAGGCGCAGCTCGCCGAGCTGGGGGAGGACCAGCTTGTTCAACCAGTGCGTGTAGAGGTCGTACGTGGAGTCGGCCCGCCGTTCTCGGATCTTCAGCATCCAGATGTCGGCCGCGTCGCGGAACCGGGAGTAGGGCCGGAGCGCTTCGACCCGCTGGCCGTGGCGTTGGCGTAGCTCGTCCTGGAGGGCGCGTTGGGCCGCTGCACGGGAGGTGCCGCGCTTCTCGATCTGCCGGGTCACGCCGTCTAGGTCCCGGACGCGGCAGCGGGCTGCCCAGCCCTTGCCCTTGCGGGTGAGGTGCACGGTGCCGTGGTGACCGAGCGCGAGAGGTGGACGTGCCACGAGGCATCAGCTCCGGGAAGGGTTAGCGGTGAGTTTCCGCTGACTTCGATCTTCCCGAAGGTGTAGCAGGTCAGAGCGACAAAGCTCTGACCTGCTACTTTGGGTGCGCCGTCAGGGACTTGAACCCCGAACCCGCTGGTTAAGAGCCAGCTGCTCTGCCAATTGAGCTAACGACGCGTGCGATGCGCTCTCACGGGCGCTCGAAAACGCTAACACAGCCTCCCGGGCGGCCCGTCGACCGGGTCGCGGGTCGGCGGCGGCGGGTCCTGCGCGATCTCCTCCCAGAACTCACGGAAGGCCTCGGCGAGCTTGGCGCCCAGGCGGAGGGGGGCCATGCGACGGTCCTGGCCGTGGCGGGGGAGCTCGCGCGCGGCGATGCGCTCGTACTCGTCGAGCCGCTGCTGGTAGAGGGCGATCTCGCGGCGGGCGAGGTCCACGAGCGCCGACGCGGTGAGCTGGTCGGAGAAGAACAGCTGCAGGACTGCCTCGTCACGCATCTCGAACACGTCCTGCACGGGACGCTCCAGCCAGGACGTCAGCGCGGAGCGGCCCTGCGAGGTGAGGGTGAAGACCTTGCGCCGCCGTCCACCGGGCTCCTGGTCGACGGTGAGGTGGCCGGAGGCGGCGAGGCGGTCGGGCTCCCGGTAGAGCTGGGAGTGCGGGAACTTCCAGAAGTACTCCACGGACTTCTGCACCGCCGCCTCCAGCTCGTACGGCGTCGACGGGCCCCGCAGGTGGATGAGCCCGAGGACGACGTAGGAGGTCGGGCTCAGGCGGATGTCGTCCTCGCTCATGGGGGCATCCTGCACCCGTGCTTGACCACCCTCCGAATCGGAGGTTGACTGACCCGATGAGCGTCCCGGAGCCCACCACGATCGGCGAGGCTCTGCGTGCGGCCGCCCGTCACCGTCCCGACGCCCCGGCTCTCGTGGAGGGGCGGTCGGACGGGCGGGAGCCCCGCCGCTGGACCTACGCCGAGCTCGCCGACGAGTCGACCCGCGTGGCGCGGGCCCTGCTCGCGACGTTCTCCCCGGGCGACCGCGTCGCGGTCTGGGCGACCAACCGGCCCGAGTGGATCCTGCTGCAGATGGGTGCCGCGCTCGCCGGGATCGTGCTCGTCACGGTCAACCCGGCCTACCGCGACAGCGAGGTCGCCTACGTGCTGCGGCAGTCGCGGGCGCACGGGGTGTTCGTGGAGCCGGCGGTGCGCTCGCGTGACCTGCTCGCCGTCGCGCACCGCGTCGCCGCGGACCTGCCGACGTTGCACACGGTGGTCTCCCTCGACGACTGGGCGGGCTTCCTGGGCGCTGCCGGATCCACCGGCCTGCCGTCGGTCGACCCGGGGGAGCCCGCACAGATCCAGTACACGTCCGGCACCACGGGGTTCCCGAAGGGCGCGCTGCTGTCGCACGGGGGGCTGGCGCTCAACGGCCGCGTCTACGCCGAGACGATCGGGGCCGGGCCGGGTGACGTCTGGGTCAACCCGATGCCGCTGTTCCACACCGCAGGATGCGGGCTGGTGACCCTGGGCGTGCTGCAGACGGGCGGGTGCCACGTGCTCCCGCCCGGCTTCGACGCCGACCTGATGCTCGACCTGTTCGAGCGGCACCGCGGCACGGTGCTGCTGTCGGTGCCGACGATGCTCATCCGCATGCTCGACGCCCAGCTCGCGCGGCCTCGGGACATCGGCGCCTGGCGTCTGGCGACGCTGGGCGGCGCGCCCGTGCCCACCGAGCTGGTCCGGCGGGCCGAGCGGGAGCTCGGGGTGGCGGTGGGGATCGGGTTCGGGCAGACCGAGGCCTCGCCCTACATCACCCACACCGTGCCCGACGATCCCCACCCCGCGTGGTCCGAGACCGTCGGCCGCCCGCTGCCGGGCGCGGAGGTGAAGATCGTCGACCCCGGCACCGGGGAGACCGTCCCGACCGGCGCCACCGGCGAGATCTGCACCCGCGGCCGGTGCGTGATGCTCGAGTACTTCGACGACGACGCGGCCACGGCGGGCGCGATCGACGGCGACGGGTGGCTGCACACCGGCGACGTCGGCTCCCTGGACGACCACGGCTACCTGCGCGTCAGCGGGCGCATCAAGGACCTGATCATCCGCGGCGGGGAGAACGTCTACCCGCGGGAGGTCGAGGACGTGCTGTACGGGCACGCGGCGGTGGCGCACGTCGCGGTGGTCGGCCTGCCCGACGCGCACTGGGGCGAGATCGTCGCCGCGTTCGTCCAGCCGCGGGAGGGCCGTACCGTCGACGTCGCGGAGCTGGAGGCGTTGTGCCGCAGCACGTTGGCGTCCTACAAGGTCCCGCGCGTGTGGGAGGTCGTCGACGGGTTCCCGCAGACGGCCTCGGGCAAGATCCAGAAGTTCGTGCTGCGCGACGACTGGGTGGCGGCGCACCCGGGGTGAGCACGATCGCCTCGTCGGGATGACGCGCTATGGGGTGAGTGACGGGACTTGAACCCGCGGCCCCCTGGACCACAACCAGGTGCTCTACCAGCTGAGCTACACCCACCATGCGCTTCCGGCCTCGGCCGGGAGCGACACCACCCTACAGCGGTGGTGCCGGGGTCTCGAAGCGGGTTCCCCGCTCCGCCGCGACGGCCTGCGCCTGCTCGGTGCTCGGACCGGGCGCGGCCACGAAGAGGGTGTGGCGGTAGTAGTCGAGCTCGCGGATGGACTCCAGGATGTCCGCGAGCGCGCGGTGGGCGAGGCCCTTCTCCGGCTTCGCGAAGAACACCCGCGGGAACCAGCGGCGGCACAGTTCCTTGATCGAGCTGACGTCGACCATCCGGTAGTGCAGGTGGGCGTCGAGCTCGGGCATGTCGCGGGCGAGGAAGCCACGGTCGGTGCCGATGGAGTTGCCGGCCAGCGGGGCGGTGCGGGCGTCGGGCACGTGCTCCTTGACGTAGGCCAGCACCTGCTCCTCGGCCTGGCGCAGCGTCACCACCGAGCGGCGCACCTCGTCGGTGAGGCCGGAGTGCGCGTGCATGTCGCGGACGACGTCGGGCATCGCGGCGAGCGCCGACTCGTCGGCGTGGATCACGATGTCGACGCCGTCGCCGAGGACGTTGAGGTCGCCGTCGGTGACCAGGCAGGCGATCTCGATCAGCGCGTCGCGCTGGAGGTCGAGCCCGGTCATCTCGCAGTCGATCCACACCAGACGGTCGTTCACCCCGACAGCGTAGGCGCTGGTCGGCGGCGTGGCCGCGTTCCCGCGCGGCGCGTCGGTGGGGGAGATCGTCGGCCGATAGGGTGCGCGCCGTGGGCGACAACACCGCAGCACAGGAGATCGCGTCCGGCTACGCCACCGAGGGGGCGGCGTTGGAGCTCGGCGCCGTCATCGTCGACGGTGTCGTCGATCCGACGGCCCGGGTGCGCATCCCGTTCGCGACGCTCAACCGGCACGGTCTCGTCGCCGGCGCGACCGGCACCGGCAAGACCAAGACGCTGCAGGGCCTCGCCGAGCAGCTCTCGAACGCCGGGGTGCCGGTGCTGCTCGCCGACGTCAAGGGTGACCTGTCGGGCCTGGCGCGGCCGGGCGAGAGCAACGACAAGATCGCCTCCCGGAGCGCCGACACCGGCGACGACTGGACGCCCACCGCGTTCCCCGTCGAGTTCCTCTCCCTGGGCGGGTCGAGCTCCGCCGTGCCGATCCGGGCCACGGTCACCCAGTTCGGCCCGATCCTGCTGGGCAAGGTGCTCGATCTCAACGACACCCAGGAGTCCACGCTCGGCCTGATCTTCCACTGGGCCGACAAGCAGGGCCTGCCGCTGCTGGACACCAAGGACCTGCGCGCGGTCATCCAGCACCTGACCAGCGACGAGGGGAAGGCCGACCTCAAGGGGATCGGCGGGGTCTCCTCCGCGACGGCCGGGGTGATCCTGCGGGCGCTGGTCAACCTGGAGGCCCAGGGCGGGGAGGACTTCTTCGGCGAGCCCGAGTTCGAGCCGGCCGACCTGATGCGCGTCGGGGCGGACGGCAAGGGGATCGTCACGCTCCTGGAGCTGGCCGACCAGGCCGCCAACCCGCGACTGTTCTCCACGTTCCTGATGTGGCTGCTCGCCGAGCTCTACGAGGAGCTGCCCGAGGCGGGCGACCTCGACAAGCCCAAGCTCGTGTTCTTCTTCGACGAGGCGCACCTGCTGTTCGCCGACGCGTCGAAGGCGTTCCTGGAGCGCATCGAGCAGACCGTGAAGCTCATCCGGTCCAAGGGCGTCGGCGTGTTCTTCTGCACGCAGCTGCCCACCGACGTGCCCAACGCGGTGCTGTCGCAGCTCGGCGCGCGCATCCAGCACGCCCTGCGCGCGTTCACGCCCGAGGACCAGACGGCGCTGAGCAAGACCGTGCGCACCTACCCCAGGACCGAGCACTACGACATGGAGCAGGCGCTGACGTCGCTGGGCATCGGCGAGGCGATCGTCACGGTGCTCTCCGAGCGCGGGGCGCCCACCCCGGTGGCGTGGTCGCGGATGCGGGCCCCGCGCTCGCTGATGGCCGCGATCGGGGAGGACGCGGTGACGGCCGCGGCCAAGTCGTCGCCGCTGTTCGCCCGCTACGGCCAGACGGTGGACCGGGAGTCGGCCTACGAGACGCTCACGGCCAAGATCGCCGAGGCCGCGCCGGTCGAGGCCCCCGTCGACGCGCCCGCGCCGCCCCCCGCCCGCGAGGAGCGCGCCGAGCCGAGCTTCGTCGAGAAGGCGTTCGGGTCGCCGGTGGTGCGGTCGTTCCTGCGGTCGGCGGCCAGCGCGCTGGGCCGGGAGATCACCCGCGGGATGTTCGGCACCCGTCGACGTCGCTGAGCCCACGCAGGGCATCGCTGCCCGCCGCCGCGGCGGGCGGGTCCCGCTCGCTCCGGCGGTCACGGGGCGTCGGATGCCCGCCCGGCGCCCGTGCGGGCCAGCACGGCCTCGATCTCGTCGGCGGCCCGTACGGCGCCGTCGGTCGACCGGATCCGGGCGCCGACCGCGGCGGCCGCGGCGCGGTGCGGGCCGGCGGCGAGCAGGGTGCGCACGGCGTCGCGCACCTGCTCGGCCGTCGCCGACGCCGGCAGCGTGCGCCCGGCGCCCGCGTCCGCGACGGCCCGGCCCACCATCGGCTGGTCCACCACCGGGCTCAGCGGCAGCGCCAGCAACGGCAGGTCGTGGGCGAGCGCGCGCATCGTCGTGGCGTGCCCGCCGTGGCCGATCAGCAGCGACGCCCGCGGCATCAGCTCGCCGTGGTCGATCCGCCGGTGCAGCTCGACGCCCGGGGGGACGCGCAGCACCGCCGGTTCGACGGCGCCGGTGCTCGCCACCGCGCGCACGTCGAGGCCGTCGAGGCTGTCGAGGGCGGCCTGCAGGGCCTGGGCCTGGGCGGGGTAGTGGATCGTGCTGAGGCTGACCAGCACCAGTGGCTCGGCGTCGCGGCTCACCGGTCGCGGGGCGGGCTGCACGGGACCGGTGTGGCGGACGTTGGCCGGGAGTCGGTCGGCGTCCACGGGGTCCAGCGCGCGGTCGGACGCCACCAGCACGCGCTGCGCGGCGCCCCACAGCCGTCCGGGGCGCAGGCCGCGCAGGGTCGCGAGCGCGCCGATCGGGCCGCGCGCCCAGCCGTGGGTGAGGTAGCGGTGGAACGTGTGCGCCAGCACCGCGGTCGGCGCCCCCGCGCGCTGCGCGCCCTTCAGGGCGCCGAGGCTCATGGCGTCGGCGAGGACGAGATCGGCGGGCTCGCGCCCGAGTTCGGCGCGCACGTCCGCGCCGGGACGGGGATCGCTGAACAGGCCGAGATAGGCCGCGGCGTACCGCGCACCCGACGTCGCCCCGACGGCGTTCCACGGCGGGGCGTGGGTGTACGCCGCGAAATCCAGGCCCGCGGTCGTCACGGCGGTGCGCTGCTGCGGGTGCCCGAGCACCCGCACCCGGTGGCCGCGGCCCGACAGTTCGGCGCCGATGCCCAGCGCGGGCGGCACGTTGCCACCGCCGTCCCAGGTCACGATCAGGATCCCGGCCATGGCTCAGCGCTCCTCGGCATCGGCGGGCAGTACGGCCCGCAGCAGGCGCAGCATCCGCTGCTCGGTGGTCGGGCGGTCGTGCCCGGCGTCGCGGCGCAGCAGCTTCCAGGTGTAGAGATCGGTCGCGACGACCAGCAGGTCGGTGAGCGCCTCGGCGTCGGGGCACCCGGCGAGCTGGGGGGCGAACACCTCGCGCACCCACTCGCGGTGCATGCGGCGGCCGCGTTCCACGAGCGTCCGGCTGGGCTCGTCCAGGTGCTCCTGGGCGAGCATGCGCAGCATGAAGTCACCGATCTCGTCGTAGTGGCCGACGATCGCGGTGACGGCCGCGGGGGCGTCCCCGATCGGGGCCGCCCGCTGCTCCCGGACCGCGGCGCGCCGGTGCTCCCGGACGGCGTCGAAGAGCCCGTCCCGGCTGCCGAAGTGGCGCAGCACGGTCTGCACGCTGACCCCCGCGCGCTCGGCGACGTCGGCCAGGACGATCTCGAGCGTGAACCGCTCCATGGTCAGGGCGACGGCGGCGTCCAGCACCTTCTGCCGGGTCCCGGCGGTGGCCTGCGCCCGGGCCCGCTGGGTGTAGGGACGCGTCGATTTCATGATAACGAGAGTTGACACCGAATCCGTATTCGGTGTCAACGGGGACTCACGCGAATTACGCCGGACGGCGCAGGAACGGGGTGAGCAGGCCCGGGACGGCGGCGTCGGCGAGGGCCACCCCGTCGGCGGCGGCCACGTCGAGCACGGTGTAGCCGCCCTGGCCCGCCGCGGTCACCGCCTCCACCGTGACGACACCCGCGCGGCGCTGGAACGGGCTCTGGCGCACCGTCCAGCCGATCACCCCGGCCCGCTGCAGGGCGACCGTGCGGCGGACGACCGAACCCTGCCGCGCCACGAGATGGCGGGCGGTGAGCTCGTGGCCGAGGTTGCGGAAGCGGTCCTGCGCCAGCAGCGCGGCGGCCGGGAGCAGCAGCAGCCCGGCCGGCCCGATCCACCACAGCGGCGGCACCGCCAGTGCGACGACGACGAGCACGGCGACCACGACGGCCGCGGGTCCGAGCGCGCGGGTCAGCCGCCGCGTACGCGCGGCGGGGGGATGGCGACGCAGCGCCGCGCCGGTGATCTCCGAAGGGTGCTCGCGCAGGGCCGCGGACGCCACCCGGTGCGCCTCGGCCCGCGGCGCCGGGGGTTGCAGCGCGCCACCCTGCGCGTCCCGGGACAGGCCCGTCGACAGCGCCCGGCACTGGGCCCCGCGGCCCGCCCGCAGCAGCAGCGGCTCGGCGATCTCCGCGCCCCGCAACCGCTCCTCGGACACCGACAGCGACCGCCGCGTCAGCAGCCCGCGCTTCACCCGCAGCGTCCCGTCCGGCTCGCGGGTGAGCCGGTAGTCGTACCAGCGCTCGGCGTAGAGCAGCAGCGCGCCCGCCGCGCCGAGCACGAGCAACACCGTGACGGCGGCGAGCACGCCGGTCCAGATCGGCACGGCGGTGAGCCGGTCGGCCGCGTCGTCGACGGCGCCGATGTCGCGGGGATCGACGCCGAGGTCGTCGACCAGGTTGAACACGAAGGCCAGTACCGCTCCGACTCCGGCGACCGAGGAGAGCGTCAGCGGGGCGAAGCGCAGCCAGGACCAGTCGAGGCGGGCGAGCAGCTCGGTCGGGAGCGGGGCGGCCGACGACGGGGCGGTGGCGGGCGCACGCTCCAGCAGCTCGCGGCGCAGCCGGTCGGCCTCGGCCTTGCTCACCGCGTCCAGGCTCAGCCCGGACGACTCCAGCGGTGACCCCGAGGCGGCGCTGACCTCCACGACGCTCAGCCCGAACGCGCGGTGCAGCAGCCGGGCGGTCAGGTCGACGGTGCGGATCCGGTCGCGGGGCACCGACCGGCGCTGGCGCCGCAGCCAGCCGCTGTGCAGCTCGACCCGCTCGCGGGTGATCCGGTAGCGCGTGGTGCGCCAGCGGATCACCCCGCCCGCCACGACGGCCACCGCCGCGGCGATCGCGATGCCGATCCGCACCGGGTCGCCCTGCCCGCCGGTGAACAGCAGGATGGCGACGAGCGGCAGCAGGCGCGCCAGGCTGCCCAGCGGCCCGACCACCAGCATGCGGGGGTCCAGGCGGCGCCAGGGGGTCGGGTCGTCGGCGGCGGGCCCTCCCGGTGCGGGTTCGGCGGATCGCGGATCATCGGCGGCGGCCCCGGTCCCGGCCGATCGAGGCGGTTCGGGGGCCGTCACGTCGCATCACCCGGGGTGGCCTGGGTGGTGGCGGTGAGCGAGCGGGCCAGCTCGGCCGCGGCGCCGGCGTCGAGCCCGGCGATCGTCACGGCGCCCCGGGCCGAGGCCGTGGTGACCGTCACCGTGGCCAGCCGCAGCAGCTGCTGCAGCGGCCCGTGCTGGGTGTCGACGGTCTGCACCCGCGAGATCGGCGCGATCCGCCACTCCCGCACCAGCCAGCCCGACAGCGTGTACACGGCCTCGTCGGTGACCTCCCAGCGGTGGATGCGGTAGCGCAGGCCCGGCACCACGAGCGCGTACGCCCCGACGACCAGCACGGTGCCCGCCGGGAACCAGAACAGCGCCGCGGGCGCACCGGACACGAGCAACACCATCAGTTGCGGGGCGGTGAGCACGAGCAGCGCCACCAGCGCGCGCAGCTGCCACCAGCGCACGGCGCGCGGGTCGACCCGGTGGGCGGGCGGGCGCAGCGGGGGATCGGGGTGCATGGCCCCGAGTCTGCCCATGATCGCTCCGAGGTGCGCCCCCGGGCCCGGGTACCCGCCGTTCAGCCCGCGACGGCTCGGACGTCCGTGGCGTGCAGTGCCGTGAACGGCAGCGCGGCCACCCCGCACGACGCCGGGCGCGCGGCCGTGCCCGGCCGCTCCGCGACGTCGACCTCCCAGCGCCTGCCGCCCGGCCCGTGGACCGTCACGATCCCGCAGCGGGCCATGGGGTCGAGGGTGAGGGCGTCGGCGTCGCGCAGCCCGGTGCGGTGCCGCACGGCGAGCTCGGCCACCTGCCCGGCCGCGGACCAGGTGGACCGGCCCCGGCTCAGCGCGGCCTCGACCTCGCCCAGCGCCGCGGCCTTGCGCGCCGCGATCGCCGACGTCGGGTCCAGCCGGCCGTACAGGTAGCCGGTGGGCAGCACCAGCGCGGTGGGGGCGAAGCGGTGCCCGCCGAGGTGGCTGCACTCCCACACGTCCGGCTCGCCGACCGCGGTGACGGCGGCGGCGAGGGCGCGGCCGTCGACCGCGCAGCAGCGGTCGCGCCTGCCGTGGGTGCAGACCAGCAGCAGCGGATCGCCCACCGGGGTGCCCGGCAGCCCCTCCGCCCCACGGGCGAGCGGGATCGCCGACAGCTCGCGGGGCCCGGCCACCGTCAGCACGGTGGTGCGGGCGGCGCCCGGCGTGGTGTCGGTCAGGTACACCCGGGTGGGGGAGACGGACCGGCGACGCCCGGGGCGGCGGATCAGCAGCGGGCGCCAGCCGGCGGCGCAGGCGCGGGCGGCGAACCCGGAGATCGACGGGTCGGGGTGGGCGGCGATGTCGCGCGGCCACGCCCCCCGGTGCTCCAGGCAGACCCAGCGGGGCGCCACGGGCGCGGTGCCGGCGAGCGGCTCGTCGAGCGCGCGGGCCAGCGCGGCACACCGCGACCCGCCGTCGACGTTCATCTGCACAGGCTACCGAAGGCTGCCCTAACCCGCTCGGGTGACGGCCTCAGCGGGGCCACCGGCTCAGCCGCGGGGGAGCTCCCGGTGCACGACCTTGCCGGTCGCGTTGCGCGGCAGCTCCCCGACGAACACGACGTCGCGCGGCACGGCGAAGCGGCTCAGCTGCTGCCGCACCCACCCGCGCACGGTGTCGGCGTCCACCGATGCGCCCGGTTCGAGCACGACGTAGGCCGCGAGGCGCTGCCCGTACTCGTCGTCGGCCACGCCGGTGACGGCGGCCTCGCGCACCTCGGGCCGCCCGGCGAGCAGGTCCTCCACCGGTCCCGGGTGCACGTTCTCCCCGCCGCTGACGATCATGTCGTCGGCCCGGCCGGTGAGGTGCAGCAGCCCGTCGGCGTCGAGCCGGCCGAGATCACCGGTGCCGATGAGGTCGCCCGCCCGCTCGACGTCGGCGCCCTCGCGGGTGTAACCGTCGAAGGGCATGTCGTTGCCGACGAACACGCGGCCCTCGGAGCCCGCCGGCACCGCGGCACCGCTCTCGTCGAGGATCAGCAGCCGGGTCCCGACGGGCGCGCGCCCCGCGGTGCCGGGGGACGCGCGCAGGTCCGCGGGCCCGGCGATGCTGACCCAGGACACCTCCGTGGACCCGTAGAGGTTGTACAGGACGTCGCCGAAACGGTCCTGGAACGCCGCGGCGAGCTCCGCGGGCAGCGCGGAACCGCTGACGGCGACGATCCGCGGCCGGTGCCCGGTCCACGCGGACCCGGGCAGCTCCAGCACGCGCCGCAGCATCACGGGCACCGCGAAGACCGCGTCGCAGCGGTGCCGTTGCACCGTCGCCAGCAGCCGCGCCGGGTCGAACCGCCGGTCCAGCACGACCGGCGAGCCGTGCAGCATCGCCAGCTGCAGCGCCGCGTGCCCCCACGTGTGCAGCAGCGGTGCCGCGATGTGCACGGGCTCGCCCGCGCGCAACGGGATCGCGGACAGCACCGCGGCGATCGGCGCCAGGCTGTGCGGCGCGGGGCGGCGGGCCCCCTTGGGCGGGCCGGTGGTGCCGGAGGTGAGCACGATCGTGTGCCCGGAGGGCGGGCGGATCGGCAGCGGGGCGGTGCCGCCTCCGGCGATCAGGTCCGCCAGGCCGCCGGTGCCCGGCTCGCCGCCGAACGCGGTGACGACCGTGCAGGACTCCGGCAGTCCGGCGAGCGCGCCGGTGAACTCCGCGTCGGCCACGACGGTGTGCAGCTCCAGCTCGGCGGCGACGTCGGCGAGCTGGTCCGCCGACATGCCGGTGTTGAGCAGCACGACGTCGGCACCGATCTTGCCGGTGGCGATCTGCACCTCGATCGGGGCGCGGCCGTTGCGGCAGAGCACCCCGACGCGGACCCCGTCGCCGATGCCGGAGTCGACCAGCGCCCTCGCGAGGTCGTCGTTGCGCCGGTGCAGCTCGCCGAAGCTCAGCGTGCCCTCGTCGTCGACGATCGCGGCGCGGTCGGGGTGGCGCGCCGCCCCCACCGCGTACCCGGCGGCGACGCTCAGCCCGTAGCGCGCGAGCCCGAGCGACATGCCCACGAGCCGGTCGGGTCGCACCGGCGCCACGACCCCCGACCGCGCGAGCTCGCCGACCGCCCGCGCCGAGCCGAGGGCGGCGGACCCGGCGGCGACCACCGCGGACACGACCGACGCCACCCTGCCCCCGATCGCCCCCATCACCCCCGCAGCCTCCCAAAGGCCTCCCGCGGACCGCAGTGGGGTGGCTCTACTGCAACCTGACCGCAGTAAAGCCACCCCACTGCGACTCCGGCGGCGCCGGGACGCGCCGGGGGCGGCGCGTCTATGCCTCGGCGTCGTCCATGTCGTTCTGGTAGGTCTCGGTCAGGGCCAGCACGCAGGCCACCGCGATCACCGCGACGATGATGATGTAGAACGAGATCGCCGTGGTGGAGCCGGTGAGGTCGAGCAGGTACACCGACAGCAGCGGCGCGATCGCCCCACCGAGCAGGGCGCCCATCTGGTAGCCCAGCGACGCCCCGCTGTAGCGCAGCTTCGCGGTGAACATCTCCGAGAAGAACGCGGCCAGCGGGCCGTACATCATCGACAGCGCGAGCTGCGCCACGGTGAGCGCGATCGTCATGCTGAGCGCGGTGCCCATGTCGGCCAGCCAGAACAGCGGGAACGCCCACAGGCCGGTGATCACCGAGCCGGCCAGGTAGAGCTTGCGTCGGCCGATGCGGTCCGAGAGCGCGGCGAATCCGGCCAGCGCCGGGATCATGATCACCGAGGAGATCGCGATCGCGGTGAGGACCGTGCCCGAGCTGACGCCGACCGTCGTGGTCCCGTAGGACAGCATGAACGTGATGTAGATGTAGAACGCCGTGTTGACGACGGTGAACGCGCCGCCGGCGAGGGCGATGCGGCCGCCGTGGTTGCGCAGCACCTGGATGATCGGGGAGCGCTCCGGCACCGCCTTCGGGCTCTCGGCGGCGAGGCGCTGCAGCTGCACGAACGCCGGGGTGTCCTCCAGCTTCTTCTTCGCGTAGATCGCGACACCCACGAGCAGCACGCTCGCGATGAACGGGATCCGCCAGCCGTAGGAGTCGAAGGCGGCGTCGTCCATCGTCTGGCCGAGGATGAAGAACGCGACGACGCCCAGCAGCACGCCGATCGGCACGCCGATCTGGGCGAAGCTGCCGTAGAAGCCGCGCTTGTGCTTGGGGGCGAACTCGGTGGCGAGCAGCACCGCGCCACCCCACTGGCCGCCGACCGCGAGGCCCTGGGTGAACCGCAGGACGGTCAGCAGGATCGGGGCGGCGATGCCGATCGCGGCGTACGTCGGCAGCAGGCCGATCAGCACGCTGGCCACGGCCATCGTCATCAGGGCCGTGAGGAAGGCCTTCTTGCGACCGAGCTTGTCACCGAAGTGACCCCAGACGACGCCGCCGAGCGGGCGGGCCAGGAAGCCGACGCCGAGCACCGCGAAGGAGGACAGCAGCGCGAGCACCGGGTCGGTGTCGTCCGGGAAGAACAGCCTCGGGAACACCAGCGCGGCGGCGGTTCCGAACAGGAAGAAGTCGAACCACTCCACGCTCGCGCCTACCAGGCTCAGGCCGGCGATCTTGCGAATGGACCGTTCGTCGAGCTTGCCGGTCTCTGGTGCCTGCGTTGTCATCGGACCTCCCGTCGCCGGCGCTCGGCCGGATGACTTGTCAACGCCTGCGCGGAGTGTCCGATACGTCGAGTTGCGCCGAAGAGCGTCACATTCCTACGACGTTCGGCCCAGCGGGGCGGCCAGGTCGTAGACCGTCCGGCCGCCGACCGTCGTGGCCGTGAGAGTCGATGCCACCCAGTTGGTGATCTCCGCGCCCGGCCCGTCCCCGGCGGGCCCGCCCTGGTCGGGGGCCACGAAGTAGCGCACCTCGCCGGCGGCGACGTAGGCCTGGAACTGCGCGAGCGTCGGGGCCGGATCGCCCCCGGAGAACCCCCCGATCGCGATGACCGGGGCGTCGCCCGTGAGCTGCAGCGCGGCCGCGCCCTGGGCGCCGACGGTCGCGGCCGACCATGCCGTGCCCGCCTTCCGCAGCAGCGCGACCAGCTCCGGGTCGGCCTCGCCCGCGCTTCCCGGCCCGCCGGTCCGGGAGCCGCCGTCGCGACCGGCGCCCGAGCCCCACGGCCCCCATCCGGTGGCCGGGTCGCCCGGGGCCGTACCGCCCGGGGTCGCGCCGCCCGGGCCCGCGCCGCCCTCGGCCCCGTCGCCCGGAAGTCCGCCGCCCGGCGTGCCGCCCGCCGCCGCGCCGGGACGGGCACCCGCGGGGCCCCCGCCCGGGAACGCCCCACCGAACCCACCTCCCGCCACCTCGGGCCCGGCGAGCACGATGCTGCCCGTCTGCGGCGTGGTGGCGGTCTGCGCGGCGTAGGCCGCCGGCCCGAGCAGCCCGGAGACCACCACGGCGGCGAGTACCGCGGCCGCCGCCCGCCGCAGCGACCCGCCGAGCAGGACGGCCGACACCGCGACCGCCGCCACCCCCACGACGAGCCACCGCAGCCACGGCAGGAACTCCGGGGTGCGCCCCAGCAGCACCCACGCCCACCCCGCACTGCCGGCCGTGACCACGGCGAGCGTGATCCGCCCGGCCCACGAGGTGCGGTACCGCCACAGCTCCCGTCCGCCGACGCCGACCAGCGCCGCGATCCCGGGGGCCAGCGCCACCGTGTAGTACTCGTGGAAGATCCCCTCCATCAACGAGAACACCAGCGCCGTCACGACGGTCCAGCCGCCCCAGAGCAGCAGCGACGCGCGGACGGCGTCCGTGCGGGGCGCGCGGCGCGTCAGCCACAGCCCGGCGAGGAGCAGCGCGAGCGCTGCGGGCAGCAACCACGAGACCTGCCCGCCGACGGAGTCGGAGAACATGCGGGTCGGCCCGGCCCCGCCCCCGAGCCCGCCGCCGCCCCCGGCCCCGCCACCACCCGGACCGGCCGGGCCACCGCCGCCCTGGCCGAACAGCCGGCCGAGACCGTTGTAACCCAGCGCCAGCTCCAGCGCGCTGTCGGTCTCCGAGCCGCCGATGTAGGGCCGGCCGCCCGCGGGCCACAGCTCGACGAGCGCCACCCACCACCCCGCCCCGACCACGACGGCGACGGCGGCCGCGAGCAGCTGCCGGACCCGTCGCCACGAGCCCGTCGGTGCGGCCACCAGGTAGGCCAGCGCGAGCGCCGGCAGCACCACGAAGCCCTGCGCCATCTTGGCGAGGAACGCGAACCCGATCAGGAGCCCGGCCAGCACCAGCCAGCGCGTGCCGGCCCGCTCGATCGCCCGCACCACGGCATACGCCGCGGCCACCATCAGCAGCACGAGCAGCGCGTCGGGGTTGTTGAAGCGGAACATCAGCACGGCCACCGGCGTCAGCGCGAAAGCGGCCCCCGCGACGAGCCCCGCCACCGGCCCGGAGACCCTCCGCACCGCGGCGTGCAGCAACCCGACCGCCGCCACACCCATCAGCGCCTGCGGCACCAGCATGCTCCACGCCGAGAACCCGAAGATCCGGGCCGAGAGCGCCATCGCCCACAGCGCCGCGGGTGGCTTGTCGACGGTGATGACGTTCCCGGTGTCGAGCGAGCCGAACAGGAACGCCGTCCAGTCCCGCGACATCGCCTGCACGGCGGCCGCGTAGTAGCTGTTCGCCCAGCCGTTCGCACCGAGGTCCCACAGGTGGAGCACGGCGGTGCCGGCCAGCAGCACGCCCAGCGCCACCCGTTCGGCCCGCCGCGCCGGGGTCGCCGGGGCCGGCGTGACGGCCGGGGGAGTCAGGGTCGTCGTCATGCGGTGGCCCCCTTCGGCCGGAAGACCCAGGAACGGAACGCGACGAACCGGGCGAGCGTGGCGAGCGCGTTGGCGGCGACCAGCGCGGCCAGCTCGGTCGCCGCGCTCGCCCCCGGCCACCACAGCCCCAGCAGTGCCAGTGCGCCGGTGGTGAACGCGAGCCCGAGCCCGAACACGGCGAGCCCCTGGAACTGCGCCGTCACCGCGCCGTCGCGACCGCGCACGCCGAACGTCAGCCGCCGGTTGGCCGCGGTGTTGGCGACGGCGGTGAGCGCCAGCGCCAGCAGGTTGGCACCGAGCGCGCCGAGCGGGTCGCGCAGCAGCAGGTACAGCAGCAGGTGCGCGACCGTGCTGACCACCCCGATCGCGGCGAACCGCACGAGCTGCCCCGGCATCCCGGCCGGCACCCCCGCCACCTCCAGCGGCCCGCGGCCCAGCCGGGAGCGCAGCTCGCCGATCGGCAGCGCGCCGGTGGTGAGCGCACGGGCGAGGCGGGCGATACCGCGCAGATCCGCGACGGCGGTGGCGACGATGTCGACCCGCGAGTCGGGGTCGTCCACCCAGTCGACGGGCACCTCGTGGATGCGTAGGCCCGCCCGCTCGGCGAGCACGAGCAGCTCGGTGTCGAAGAACCAGCCGCCGTCGCGCACCAGCGGCAGGAGCTGGCGCGCGACGTCGGCGCGGATCGCCTTGAACCCGCACTGCGCGTCGGTGAACCGGGTGGCCAGGGTGCCGCGCAGCAGCAGGTTGTAGCCGCGGCTGATCAGCTCCCGCTTCGCGCCGCGCACGACGCGCGAGCCCCGGCCCAACCGGGTGCCGACGGCGAGGTCGGAGTGGCCGGTGATCAGCGGTGCGACCAGCGGGAGCAGGGCGGCGAGGTCGGTGGACAGGTCGACGTCGCAGTAGGCCAACACGGTGGCGTCCGACGCGGTCCAGGCCGCCCGCAGCGCCCGCCCGCGCCCCTTCTGCGCCATCGTGAACGCGGTGACGTGCGGCAGTTGCTGCGCGAGCCGCGCCGCGATGGCCCCGGTGGCGTCGGTGCTGGCGTTGTCGGCCACGGTGATCCGGAACGGGTACGGGAACTCCGCGGTCAGGTGCGCGTGCAACCGCCTGATCGAGGGCTCGAGGTCGCGCTCCTCGTCGTGCACCGGAACGACGATCTCCAGCACCGGCGATGCCGGTCGTCGTCCGGGCCGGGCCGGTCCCGGCTGCCCCGGCGCGACGTCGACGCTCATCGCCCACCCTCGCGACGGTCGGGTGACGTGCGTGGGCGCGGTCCGGAGGGGACGGCGCCGGGTGCGGGGCGGGGGGCGGTCGCGTGCATGGAGCCGAGCCTGCTGACGGCTGCTGTCGGGACCGTGTGCCGATGCTGTGCACGGGCTGTGCGCCCGGTGCGGGTGATCGGCCTGTGTGCGGGTGACGCTGAGCGGCCGTCCCGGCGGCGTCGCAGAGGTTCCGGCTCGTCGCAGAGGTTGGACGGCCTGCGAGGAGCTGTTGGGTGTGCGAGGAGCCGCTGCGCCGCCCGTCGCGCGCCGGCCGCCGTGGTCAGGGGCGCTGGGGTCGCGCGTCCGACGGGAGGCGCACCGTGAACTCGGTGCGCCCCGGGGTGCTCGTCACCGCCACCGACCCACCGTGCGCGCCCACCACCGCGTCGACGATCGAGAGCCCCAGCCCGGTGCTGCCGTGCTCGCGCGACCGTGAGGCCGAGCCGCGCGCGAACCGCTCGAACACCCGCGGCACCAGCTCCGGGGCGATCCCGGGGCCGGCGTCGACGACCGAGATCCGTGCGCCGTCCGGGTCGGCGGCGAGCCCGACCGTCACCACCGTTCCCGGCGGGGTGTGGGTGCGCGCGTTGGCCAGCAGGTTGGCCAGCACCTGGGCGAGCCGCGACGCGTCACCGGTGACGGTGATGGGCTCGTCGGGCAGGTCCACGTGCAGGGGGTGGTCGCCGCCCGCGGCGTGGGCGTCGGACACCGCGTCGACGACCAGGCGGGTGAGGTCGACCTCGGCTCGCTCCAGGGGGCGGCCCGCGTCGAGGCGGGCGAGCAGCAGGAGGTCCTCGACGAGGGTGGTCATGCGGTCGGCCTGCGAGGAGATCCGGTCGAGCGAGTGCGCGGTGTCGCCGCCGCCCTGTTCGAGATGGCGCAGGGTGAGCTCGGCGTAGCCGCGGATCGCGGCGAGCGGGGTGCGCAGCTCGTGGCTGGCGGCGGCGACGAACTGCCGCAGCTGCACCTCGCTGGCGTGCCGGGCCTCCAGCGCCGATCCGACGTGGTCGAGCATCCGGTTCAGCGCGGCGCCGACCTGGCCCACCTCGCTGCGCGGGTCGACCACCGGCACCCGCTCCGCCAGCTCCACCTCGCCGCTGGCCAGCGGCAGCGTGCTGACCCGGGACGCGGTGGCCGCCACCTCCTCCAGCGGCCGCAGCTCCCGGCGCACCGCCACCGCGCCTGCCACGCCCGCCCCGAGCAGCGCCACCGCGACGGCGACGACCTCGATCGTGACCAGCGTCGAAAGCGTCTCCTGCAGCGGGCGCTCGGACAGGCCGGTCACCACCGTCACGGTCTCGCCCGCCACGGTGCGCTCCCCGGCGACGAGCCGGTAGGTGCCCAGCTCGCCGAGGTCGGCGCTGCGCGGCGGGTCCCCGACGGCGACGTCGAGCAGGGCGGGGGTCGCGTCTCCGGGCACCGGCTGGTTCGTGCCGCGGCGGTCGAGCACCGCGGCGCCGGTCACCTGCCCGTCGCCGACGACGGCGACCAGCACGCCGAACTGCAGGCCCGGCCCGAGCGGCACGCCCGGACCGGGCAGGTCCTCGCCGGTGGGCGGGGTGCGGTCGTCGTCGCCGGGGGGCAACCCGCGGGCGATGCCGCCCGCCGCCCGGAGGTTGTCGTCGAGCTGGCCGATGAGGATGCGGTGCAGCGACAGCGTCGTCACGACACCGATCAGGGCGCCGGTGACGGCGAGCAGGAGCAGGACGGTCGCGACGAGCCGGGCCCGCAGCGTGCCTCTCACCCGGCCGGTTTCAGGACGTACCCGGCGCCGCGGACGGTGTGGATCATCGGCGGGCGGCCCGCGTCGACCTTCTTGCGCAGGTAGGAGACGTAGAGCTCCACCACGTTGGACTGCCCGCCGAAGTCGTAGTGCCACACCCGGTCGAGGATCTGGGCCTTGCTCAGCACCCGCTTGGGATTGCGCATCAGGAAGCGCAGCAGCTCGAACTCGGTGGCCGTCAGATCGACGGGGTCGCCGCCGCGGTGCACCTCGTGGCTGTCCTCGTCGAGGGTCAGGTCGCCGACCGCGATCTCGGAGCCCTGCCGGGCCGCGGTCATGCCCGAGCGGCGCAGCAGGCCGCGCAGCCGCGCGACGAGCTCCTCCAGGCTGAACGGCTTGGTCACGTAGTCGTCCCCGCCCGCGGTGAGCCCGGCGACGCGGTCCTCCACGGCGTCACGGGCGGTGAGGAACAGGACCGGGACGTCGGGGGTCTCCGCGCGCATCCGGCGCAGCACCTCCAGGCCGTCGAAGTCGGGGAGCATGATGTCGAGCACCACGGCGTCGGGGCGGAACTCGCGCGCGGCGCGCACGGCAGACGAACCGTCGGCGGCGGTCCGCACCTCCCAGCCCTCGTAGCGCAGCGCCATCGAGAGCAGCTCGGCGAGCGTGGACTCGTCGTCGACGACGAGCACGCGCAGCGCGCCGCCGTCGGCGCGGCGCAGCTCCCGCTCGTTCATCGTCGACATGCTACGGAGCGTCGCGCGCGCGGATGTGGCGCCGCTGGGGGAAGTCTGTGTGTCTGCTGTGGAACCGCGGGGGCCGCGGATCCGTCCAAGTCGTCATCCCCGACCCGAGGAGACGACATGTTCACCGGATGGACCCCCGACGCCGCGGCTTTCCTCGCCGAGCTCGCCGACCACAACACCCGCGAGTTCTTCGACGCGCACCGCCACCGTCACACCGCTGCCCTGCTGGGGCCGACGCGCGAGCTGGCGGCCGAGCTGGAGCCGGAGTTCGGGCCGGTGCGGGTGTTCCGGCCCTACCGCAACCGTCGCTTCCGCCCCGACGCACCGCCCTACCGCACCGACACCGGCGGCACGGCCCGCGGCGGTGCGCTGGCCGTGGTGCTCACGGCGGCCGGGCTCACGACCACCGCCGGCATCTGGCTGTTCGACGCCGGTCAGCTGCGGCGCTACCGCGCGGCCGTCGACGACGGGTTGGCGCGGCTGCTCGACCCGCTCGACGTGGACACCGGCCGCAGGCTCGCCGGACGCCCCCGCGGGGTCCCCGCCGACCACCCGCAGCTGGACCTGCTGCGGCTGCGCGGCCTGCAGGTCGGGTGCTCGTGGCCGGGCGGCGAGTGGCTCGGGACGCGCGAGCCGCTGGATCGGGTGCGGGCGGCGTGGCGTGCGGCCGGGCCGCTGCTGGAGTGGCTCGACGCGCACGTCGGTCCGGCCGATCCAGTACCGCCCCGCCCTCGCGCCGCCGCCACGCAGGCTCGGGACGAGTGCGGCGCCGTGGACGGGGCGGTCGCGGCCGACCGCGCCTGGGGGTGAGTGATCACCAGCTGCGGGACACGGGCGTCGTCTGTGGCGTTCGTGTCCCGGTAGCGGCGACCGATGCCCGCCGGGACGGCACACCGGACCCGCGCCCGACCCCGTGGCGCACCCGGATGCCCCGACTCGCGCGCACGCAGGCCCCGACTCGCGCACACGCTCACCCCGACTCGCGGGGGGACGTCGCGCGCAGGGCCGCGTCCACCACCCGTTCGGCGTAGCCGGGGTCCGCGCGCGCGCCCCCCGGGGCGAACAGGACGTGGCTCAGCACGGCCCCCGTCACCAGCTCGAGCAGCAGCGTGGTGGGGGTGGCGGCGGGCAGCTCGCCGCGGGCCACGCCGCGCCGGACGATCTCGCGGGCGGCGAGCAGGCGGCTGGTGTTGAGGGTGTCGGTGAGGCCCGCGAGCAGGTCGGGATGCACGCGGGCCTCCAGTGCCGCGCGCAACGTCACCAGCCCGGCGGGCCCGGTGTAGCCGTCGACCAGCTGGCGGGCGAGCTCCACGAGGTCTCCGCGCACCGACCCGGTGTCGACGGGCACGGGCAGCGGGCTGCGCACCTCCAGCGCCTCCACCAGCAGCGTGGCCTTCGACGACCACCGGCTGTAGAGGGCCGCCCGGCCGACCCGGGCGCGGCGGGCCACGGCGTCGAGGGTGAACCCGGCCCAGCCGGTCTCCCAGTAGACCTCCAGCACGGCGTCGTGCACCCGGTGCTCCAGGTCCGGATCGCGGGGGCGGCCTCTCGTCACATTTACGGACAGTACCTGTCTGTATTAGCGTGCGGGCGTGGTGAGCGACGAACGGCGTCCGGTGCTGGTCGGGGTCGGACAGGTGCGGGGCAACCGCGGACGCACGGTCGGCGACGCGCGCGAGCCGCTCGCCCTGATCATCGACGCCGTACGCGCGGCGGCGGCCGACGCCCTGGTCGCGGGCGCTCCCGGTGCCGCCGGTCCCGCAGCGCTCGACCTGCACACCCTGGACTCGGTGTCCACCGTGCACGTCGCGAGCTGGGCCTACGCCGACCTGGCCGCGCGCATCGCGGCGGCGGTGGGCGCCACGTCCGCGCACCTCGTCGACACCACGGTCGGCGGCCAACGGCCCGCGGAGCTGCTGGAGGAGGCGGCGGCGCGGATCGCGGCGGGGGAGTCGCGGTGCGCGCTGATCGCGGGCGGTGAGGCGCAGGCCTCCGCCCAGGCCCTGTACCGCGCGGGCATCGACCCGGCGGCCCACGGCTGGAGCGCCACCCCGGGCGGGCCGCCGCGCTTCGACACCGACGACCTGCGCAGCCCCGCGATGCGCGCCACCGGCATCATCCTGCCGACGCGGGTGTACCCGTTGTTCGAGAACGCGCTGCGGCACGCCCAGGGTGAGACCCCGGAGCAGGGGGCGCGGGCCTCGGCGCAGCTGTACGCCGCGTTCTCGCAGGTGGCGGCGGCCAACCCGGCGGCGTGGAACCCCGAGCCGCGCACCGCCGACGAGATCGGCACGGTGGGACCGGGCAACCGGATGGTGTGCGAGCCCTACCCGCTGGCGGTGAACGCGATGCCGCACGTCGACCAGGCCGCGGCCGTGCTCGTCATGTCGCTCGCCGCGGCCCGGGAGGCGGGCGTGCGGGAGGAGCGGATCGTGCACGTGTGGGGCGGCGCGGCCGCGCACGACGCCGTCGACGTCCTCACCCGGCCCACGTTCGCCGCGTCCGCGGCCCTGTCGGACGTGCTCGACCGCACTCTCGCGGCGGCCGGCATCGGGGCTGCCGACCTCGACGTCATCGATGTCTACAGCTGCTTCCCGGTCGTCCCCAAGCTGGTCGGCGCGCATCTCGGGATCGCGCCCCCCGCCGGGGTGACGGGCGGGCACTCGGCGTTCGGCGGGCCGCTGTCGAGCTACACGCTGCACGCGCTGGTCGCGGTCACGGGTGCCCTGCGGGCGGGTGCGCGGCACGCGCTCGTCCACGGCAACGGCGGCTACCTCACCCACCAGCACGCGCTGGTGCTCGCGCGCGAGCCACACCCGGACGGGTACATCGGCGATCCCGAGCCGCGCGACACGGCCGGGCCCGCCCCCGCCGCCGTCGACGCGCTGGACGGCGAGGACGTGACCGTGGAGACGGCGACCGTCGAGCACGGCCGCGACGGCGCCCCCGCGCAGGGGTTCGTGGTGGCGCGCACCGCCGACGGCGCCCGGTTCGCCGCGTCGACCGCGCCGGGGGACGTCGCGAGCGCCGGGGCGCTGTCGCTGGACCGGGGTGAGACCGTCGGCCGGGTCGTCCGGGCGACGACGACGGGCGAGCACGCCGTCGTCGAGCTGCTCCGGTGACGTCGATGATCGCCGGGTCCGGGACGTGAGCGCCGCGGGCGGTATGCGTCCCCCGGTCGTGACCGGCACCGCACGGGCGGCGGCGGGAACCGGTCCGGCGAGCCCGCCGGTGACGAGCGAGGAGCCAGCATGACCGATCCGTGGCGCACCGACGAGCGGCGGGCCCTGCGGGAGCTCGTCGCCGACTTCACGACCCGCGAGATCGTGCCGCACCTGCCCGACTGGGAGCGCGCCGGCGAGGTGCCGCGCGACCTGCACCGCAAGGCAGCGGCTGTGGGGCTGCTGGGAGTGGCGTTCGGAGAGGAGGTCGGCGGGGGAGGCGGTGACGCGATCGACGGGTTCCTCGTCGCCGAGCAGATCATCCTGTCCGGGGGTTCGGGTGGGCTCGTCGCGGCGCTGCTCACCCACGGCATCGCGCTGCCGCACATCGTGGCCGCGGGCGATCCCGAGCTGATCGACCGCGTCGTCCGGCCGACGCTGGCCGGCGAGACGATCGGTGCACTGGCCATCACCGAGCCCGAGGGCGGTTCCGACGTCGCCGGCATCCGCACGCGGGCACGGCGTGACGGCGACTCCTACGTAATCGACGGCGCGAAGCTCTACATCACCTCCGGGGTGCGTGCCGACTTCGTGACCACGGCCGTACGCACCGGGGGCGCCGGGCACACGGGCGTCTCGCTGCTCGTCGTCGAGAAGGGGTCGCCCGGGTTCACGGTGTCGCGGGCGCTGGACAAGATGGGCTGGCGCTGCTCGGACACCGCGGAGCTGTCCTACGCGGGGGTCCGCGTGCCGGTCGGGAACCTCGTCGGGGCCGAGGGGAGCGGTTTCCTGCAGATCGCCCAGCAGTTCCAGAGCGAGCGGCTCTCGCTGGCCGTGCAGGCTTACGCCACCGCCCAGCGCTGCTTCGACCTGACGCGGACGTGGATCACCGAGCGCGAGACGTTCGGGCGGCCGCTGTCCTCACGCCAGGTGGTGCGCCACCGGATGGCCGAGATGGCGCGCCGGATCGACGTCGCGCGCACCTACACGCAGGCGGTGACCACCCGCTGGCTCGCCGGGGAGCCCATGCTGATGGAGACGGCGATGGCGAAGAACACCGCGGTGGCCGCCTGCGACCACGCGGTGTACGAGTGCGTCCAGTTGCTCGGCGGCCTGGGCTACATGCGCGAGCACGAGGTCGAGCGCCACTACCGGGACGCGCGGCTGCTCAGCATCGGCGGCGGCACGACGGAGATCATGAACGAGATCATCACCAAGCTCCTCGGCCTCTGACAGCACGTCGGAGCCATACTGCTGTTCTCGCGGTCCCGGAACCGCGTTGTGGCTCCGAAGTGCGGGGTCAGCGGGCGCGCCAGTAGCCCGTCGCGTAGACGGCGCGGCGGGCCATCCCGCGCTCGTCGAGCAGGTGCGCGCGCAGGTCCTTCACGCAGGCGCTCTCCCCGGACAGCCACGCCTGGCCGCGGCCGGGTGGGAACTCCGCCGCCCGCACCGCCTCGGCCAGCGGGACGCCGGCGTCCCGGTCGCCGCGGTGCACCCACCTCACAGGCGTGCCGAGGTCCTGCTGCTCGGTCGCGTCGACGACCTCGAGGAACACCAGCGCGGGCACCCCACCCGGCAGCGCGTCGAGCACCGTGGCGACGGCCGGGAGCGCGGTCTCGTCGCCGATCACCACGTGGAAGTCGGCCGTCGGGTCGGGCTCGTAGCGTCCGCCCGGCTCGGAGACCCCCACCCAGGACCCGGGTGCCGCGTCGGCCGCCCACGCGGCGGCGGGCCCGTCGCCGTGCAGGACGAAGTCGACGTCCAGCTCACCGGCGCCGGCGTCGAACCGCCGCACCGTGTACGTGCGGATCGCCGGCCGCGCCTCCCCGACCGGCCACACCGGACCACCGGACGCGGCCCGCGGCACGGCGGGGCGCTCCTGCCCGGGCACCGGGAAGAACATCTTGATCCGCCGGTCGGGGCCCTCGCCCGCGAAGCCCGCGAGCTCCTCGCCGCCGAGCGTCACGCGGATCATCCGCGGGGTGATCCGCTCGCTGCGCCGCACCTGCAGCAGCCGGGGTGCCGTCGTCGTCACGCCGCCATTCTGCGGCCTACCGGGGTGCGGCCGCGGCCAGGCCCGTCCAGGCCAGGTCCATGAGGTACTCGGTGGCCTGCTCGCTGGTGACCGTGCGCACGCTGCCGCGCCACACGGCCAGGCGCTCGCACGCCCCGACGATCACCTGGGCCCAGCCGGCCAGCCGCTGCGGGTCGGCACCGGGCGCCTGCGCGGCGAGCAGCGCGGCGATGAAGTCGGTCTGCTGCGCGCGGACGGCCTCCAGCGCCTCGCCGGCCACCGTGGACTCGCAGAACAGCAGCGTCCACTCGGGCTCGTGGCGCTCCAGGTGGTCGAAGAACGCGCGGGTGCCGCGGCGCAGCATCTCCTCGGGGGTGTCCGCGGAGGCGGCCGCGGTCGAGGTCACCTCCAGCAGTTCCGCCCGCGCGCGGGAGATGCACGCCAGCAGCAGGCCGTCCTTGGAGCCGAAGTGGGTGTACAGCACGGGCTTGGTGACGCCCACGCGCTCGGCGACGGCGTCCATCGAGGCGTTCGGGAAGCCCCGCTCGCTGAACACCGCGACGGCGGCGTCCAGGATCTGCTGCTCGCGCTCGGCGCGGCCGAGGCGGCGGCGGGGGGCTCTCGTCGTCACGGGTGGACCCTACCGCAGGTAACTTACCCGTGGTAACTTACCGCCGGTAACACCTACCGGGAGGGCATCGATGATCGAGACCGTGGACGTGGCCATCGTCGGCAGCGGGTTCGCCGGCCTCGGGGCGGCCGCCCGACTGGCCGGGGCCGGGCGCGACAGCTTCGTCGTGCTGGAGAAGGGTGACAGCGTCGGCGGCACCTGGCGCGACAACACCTATCCCGGGTGTGCCTGCGACGTCCAGAGCCACCTGTACTCGTTCTCCTTCGCCCCCAACCCGGACTGGACGCGCACCTTCGCCCGCCAGCCCGAGATCCGCGCCTACCTGGAGTCGATCACCGACCGGTACGGCCTGCGCGAGCGCATCCGCTTCGGCCGCGAGATCACCGGGTTGGAGTGGGACGGCACCCGCTGGACGGTGACCAGCGCGGACGGCGACGTCGTGCACGCGCGCGCCGTCGTGTGGGGCACCGGGCCGCTGCACCTGCCCTCGCTGCCCGACATCGCGGGCCTCGACGAGTTCACCGGCACCGTCTTCCACTCCTCGCGCTGGGACCACGACCACGACCTGCGCGGCCGCCGCGTCGCCGTCATCGGCACCGGGGCGAGCTCGATCCAGTTCGTGCCGCAGATCCAGCCGGAGGTGGCGTCGCTGACACTGTTCCAGCGCACCGCGCCCTGGGTGCTGCCCAAGCCCGACCGCGAGATCCCGGGTGCGCTCCGTGCGCTCTACAGGCTCGTGCCCGCCGTGCAGAAGCTCCAGCGCGCGCTGATCTACGGGCGCAACGAGATGCTCGTCGGCGGCTTCCTCAACCCGGCCCGGATGAAGGTCGTCGAGGGCTTCGCGCGCGCCTATCTGGACCGCAAGTTCGCCGACCGGCCCGACCTCAAGGCCAAGGTCACCCCGGACTTCACCATCGGCTGCAAGCGCATCCTGATGTCCAACGACTACTACTCCGCCCTCAAGCGCGACAACGTCGACGTCGTCACCGAGAAGGTCGTGCGCGTCACGGAGACCGGCGTCGTGACCGCCGACGGCATCTCCCACGAGGTCGACACGATCATCTTCGGCACCGGCTTCCGCGTCGGCGAGGGCATGGGGGAGGTGACGGTCACCGGCCGCGACGGCGTCAAGCTGCACGACGTATGGGCCGACGGCCCCGAGGCGCTGCTGGGCACCACCGTCGCCGGGTTCCCCAACCTGTTCCTCATGATCGGTCCCAACACCGGGCTGGGGCACAGCTCGATGGTCTACATGATCGAGTCGCAGACCAGCTTCATCCTCGACGCCCTGCGCCTGCTCGACACCAGCGGCGCGCGCGCCCTCGACACCCGCCGGGACCGCCAGGACGCGTTCAACGCCGACGTCCAGAAGCGGCTGGAGGGGTCGGTGTGGACCTCGGGCGGGTGCCAGTCCTGGTACCTCGACGAGAACGGCCGCAACCGCACGCTGTGGCCCGGGTACACGTTCGACTACCGCCGCCGTACCCGCGCGGTGAACCCGGCCGATCACGAGCTGGTTCACTGACGGGCGTGTTCGCCTACTCCCTGCCGATGACCACGCGCTTCCGCGGGATCACGGTGCGGGAGGGGCTGCTGATCGAGGGCCCCGCCGGGTGGGGCGACTTCTGCCCGTTCCCCGAGTACGACGACGCGGAGGCCCGGCACTGGTACGACGCGGCCTTCGAAGCGGCGGATCTGGGCTGGCCGGAGCCGGTCCGCGACGCGGTTCCCGTGAACGCGATCGTGCCGGCGGTGTCGCCGTCCGCCGCACACGCGCTGGTCGTGGCGTCGGGATGTGGCACGGCGAAGGTCAAGGTCGCCGACGCGCCCGGGTCGCTGCCCGACGACCTCGCCCGGGTCGAGGCGGTGCGCGACGCGCTGGGTCCGGGCGGGCACGTGCGGGTCGACGCCAACGGCCGCTGGGACGTCGACGGGGCCGTGGCGGCGATCCGGGCGCTGGACCGGGCGGCGGGTGGCCTGCAGTACGTCGAGCAGCCGTGCCCGTCGGTGCCGGAGCTGGCGGCGGTGCGGCGGCGGGTGGACACGGCGATCGCGGCGGACGAGTCGATCCGCCGCGCCGAGGACCCGCTGGCCGTCGCGGTGGCCGGTGCCGCGGACGTCGCCGTGCTCAAGTGCGCGCCGCTGGGCGGGGTGCGTCGGGCGCTGGCCGTCGCGCAGGCGTGCGGGCTGCCGTGCGTGGTGTCCTCGGCGCTGGAGTCGGGGGTGGGGTTGGCCGCGGAGATCGCGCTGGCCGGGGCGTTGCCGTCGCTGGAGTTCGCCTGCGGGCTGGGCACGGGGTCGCTGCTGGCGGCCGACGTCGTCGGTGCACCGCAGCGTCCTGTCGACGGCATGCTGGCCGTCCCCCGCCGCGCGCCCGACCCGGCCGCTCGTCACGCGGTGCCCGCCGACCCCGAGCGCACGCGGTGGTGGCTGCAGCGTCTCGCCCGGGTGCGGCTCCTGCGCTGACGGTCCTGTGCCCGACGTACCCCTGCGCACCGGTGGAGCCCGGCTCGCGGATCACCGTGGCGCGTCCGCTGGTGGACGTGGCGAACGAAGATCGCCCGGTTCGGGACATGGCCTGCGCATCCGCAGCTCATGTCCCGAACCGGCTGATCATGTGGACCGACCGACGCGCGGGGGGCCTGCGGCCGGGCCTAGCGTGGCCGCATGGCGGTGGTCGTGGTGGGGGCGGGGATCGCGGGGATCGCGTGTGCCCGGGAGCTGGCCGGGTCCGGGGTGCCGGTGCGGGTGCTGGAGCGGGCCCGGGCGGTCGGCGGGCGGATGGCCAGCAGGCGGCTGCACGGGCGCCCGGTCGACCTGGGCGCCGCCTACTTCACCGCGCGCGACCCGGAGTTCCGCGCCGTTGTGCGGGGTTGGCAGGACGCGGGCCTGGCGCGGGAGTGGACCTCCGAGCTCGCCGTGCTCGGCGGCGACGGCGGGCGCGCCGCCGGTCCGGTCCGCTACGCCGCGCCCGGCGGGCTGCGCAGCCTGGTCGCCGCGCTGGCCGAGGGCCTGGACGTGCGGCTGGAGCACGAGGTGCGCCGCGTCGGACCCGGGCCCGTCGTCGACGGTGAGCGGGCCGACGCCGTCGTGCTCGCGATGCCCGAACCGCAGTCCGCACGGCTGCGGGGGTTGCCGATGCCCGTGCCGGGCTGGTCGCCGGTGATCGCGGTGGCGGCGGGCTGGTCGCGGCGGCGGTGGCCCGATCTGCCCGCGGCCTTCGTCAACGACCACCCGGTGCTCACCCTCGTCGCCGACGACGGCGCGCGCCGCGGGGACGGCGCACCCGTGCTGGTGGCGCACACGACCGCCGAGGTGGCCCGTGCGCACGACGCGCACCCGGAGGGGGCGGTCTCGCCCTCCCTCGACGCGCTGCGCGAACTGCTCGGCATCGACGCGGAGCCCGAGTGGACCTACGCCCACCGGTGGCGCTACGCGAGCCCCGGCCGGCCGCGCGAGGAGCCCTTCCATCTCGGCGCCGACGGCATCGGGGAGGCGGGCGACGGCTGGGGGAGCCCCCGGGTGGAGACGGCGTGGCGCTCGGGGACCCTGCTGGGCCGCGAGCTCGCCGCCACGTTGCAGTGAGGCCACGCCACGGCGACCCCACCGGAACCGGCCCCGCCGCCGCGGACCGGACGTCGGTGACCGCCGGCCTGCGCCGCCGTGCCGGGGCCGCAGTGCGGCCACCCCGCTGCTGCCGGACCGCGGTGGGGCCACCCCGGCAACCGCGCGGCGGCCGCAGCGCCTCGGTGCGCGGACCCGACGATCCGGTCCGGCCGACCGGGTGGGTGGACGCGACCTGCGATTCCGGTCCGGGACCCGCGTCTCCGCCCTCCCGCGGCGGCCCTGGGTGCGGGTGCCATCCGGTGTCCGCGCCGCCCCGTCGGTGCCCGAGCGGCCCGCCGCGACGTGGGTCGTGCTGGCCCGCGCCGATGCCGCGGATTAGCGTCGGGGGATGACGGCCTCCCGCTCGCACCTGCCCGCCGCGCTGGAGGCCGCGGTGCCGCGCAGGCACCTGCTCACCGACACCGACACCGTGGCCCCCTACCTGCACGACGAGGCCGAGTGGGCGCCGTACGGCCGGGCGGTCGCGGTCGCGCGGCCGGGCACCACCGCGGAGGTGGCCGCGGTCGTCACCGCGTGCGCGCAGCACCGGATCCCGGTGGTCACCCGCGGGGCGGGCACCGGGCTCTCCGGCGGCGCGAACGCCGTCGACGGTTGCGTGGTCCTGTCCACCGAGCGGATGCGCGACATCGTCGAGATCGACCCCGCGGAACGCCTGGCCGTCGTCCAGCCCGGCGTCGTCAACGACGAGCTGCGCGCGGCCGCGGCGAAGGAGGGGCTCTGGTACCCGCCGGACCCGGCGAGCGCGCCGTGGTCGACCATCGGCGGCAACGTCGCCACGAACGCGGGCGGGCTGTGCTGCGTCAAGTACGGGGTCACGCGCGACTACGTGCTCGCGCTGGAGGTCGTCCTCGCGAGCGGTGAGGTGGTGCGCCTGGGGCGGCGCACCGCGAAGGGTGTGGTCGGCTACGACCTGGCGGGGCTGATGGTCGGCTCGGAGGGCACCCTCGGCGTCGTCACCGAGGTGACGGTCAAGCTGCGGCCGGCCCGGACCACCGCCCCGCGCACCGTGGTCGGGTTCTTCGACTCGCTCGCCGCCGCCGGGGACGCGGTCTCGCGGGTGACGGCCGCGGGCCTGCAGCCGGCGATCTTCGAGCTCGTCGACCGGGTCTGCCTGCAGGCCGTCAACGACTGGAAGCGGGCCGGGCTGCCCACGGGCGCGGCCGCGCTGCTGCTCGCCCAGACCGACCTGCCCGAGCCCGCGGCGCAGTACGAGGCCGAGTCGATCCACGCCGAGTTCGTGGCCGCGGGGGCGAGTGAGGCGATGCTGTCCACCGACCCGGTCGAGGCCGAGGCGCTGTTCGACGCCCGCCGCCTCGCCTACCCGGCGCTGGAGCAGCGCGGGATGGCGATGCTCACCGAGGACGTCTGCCTGCCACGGGGCCGCATCGCCGAGATGCTCGCCCGGATCGAGGAGATCGGGGCGCGGCACGACACGCCGATCGCCACCGTCGCCCACGCGGGCGACGGCAACCTGCACCCGCTGATGCTCACCCCGCACGGCGACGACGCCGCCCGCATCCGCGCGCAGGCCGCCTTCGACGACATCGTGAACGCCGCACTGGACCTGGGCGGCACCGTCACCGGCGAGCACGGCGTCGGCCTGCTCAAGCGCGACGGTGCCCTGCGCGAGCTCGGCCCGGCCGTGGTCGCGATGCACCGCGCGGTGAAGCGGGCGCTCGACCCGCACGGCCTCCTCAACCCCGGCAAGGTGATCGCCTGACGCGCCCCGCACGGGCGCGGCCCACCGCCACGGGTCCCGCCTACGGGCACGGGCGTCGCCCGTTCGCCGCAGCGCCGCGGGCCGTGGAGCCGCGGTCCGGCGCGACGCGTCCGGCGCGTGTGCGGGAACGGGCATCACGGCGTACCCGTGCGTGGGCCTCGCCGCTCCGTCGCGCGGCGGTCCCGCCCCGCGCGTGCTCGGGCCGCCCCTGTCGGCGCCGCCCGACCGATCCTGCCCAGCCCGCACTGTCTGCCCGCCCGACCGATCCGGCCCGCTCTGCCTGCCCAGCCGGCTCTGCCTGCCCAGCCCGTCTGCCTTGCCCAGCCCGTTCCGTCTGCCCGACCCGCCTGCCTGCCCGCCCGACCCGCCCCCACCCCGAGAGGACGCTCGTTGAGCCTGCTGCTCCCGGCCCTGCTGGACCCGTCCGACCACCCCGCGCTGCGCGCGGGCGGGCGCACCCTGACCTACCGCGACCTGCTCGCCGTCGCCACCGCGCACGCCGAGCGGATCCGGACGCTGGACCGCGTCGCCGTGCACGCGGCGCCCGGGCCGCACACCGCGGTGGCCGTCGTGTCCGCGCTGCTCGCGGGCGTCCCGGCCGTGCCGCTCAACCCGAAGCTGGGGGAGCGGGAGCTGGCTCACGTCGTCGGGGACGCGAAGCCGGCCGCAGTGCTCGCCGCGCCGGGGGTGGAGCTGGGGGCCGTGGCCGGGCGGGTCGGCCGGATCGACATCGATCTCGATGCCCGCAGCGCCGCCCCGCTGCCCGCCGAACACGCCGCGGCGGCTACCGCGCTGATCGTCTACACCTCCGGCACCACCGGCCCGCCGAAGGGCGCGGTGCTCTCCCGCGGTGCGATCGCGGCCAACCTCGACGCGCTCGCCGACGCCTGGGCCTGGACCGGCGGCGACGTGCTGGCCCACGCGCTCCCGCTGTTCCACGTGCACGGCCTGGTCCTGGGCGTGCTCGGCCCGCTGCGCCGCGGCGGCACCCTGCACCACCTCCCCGCGCTCGACGCCGCCGGCCTCGCCGCGGCCGTCGACGGCGGGGCGACGATGGTGTTCGGCGTGCCCACCCAGTACCACCGCCTCGCCGACCAGCTCGACACGGACCCGGCGGCGGCGCGGACGATCGGTCGGGCACGGCTGCTCGTCTCCGGCTCCGCGGCCCTCACCGCCGTCGACCACGAGCGGATCCAGCGGGCCACCGGCCTGGCGGTCCGCGAGCGCTATGGACTCACCGAGTCGCTGATCCTCACCGCGGCCCGCGCCGACGAGGAGCCCGAGCCGGGCACGGTCGGCAGGCCGCTGGCGGGCACCGAGGTGCGGCTGGTCCCCGTCGACGGCGATCCCGATCTCGGCACGGTCGAGGCCCGGGGCCCCGGCCTGTTCGACGGCTACCTCGACCGCCCCGACGCCACCGCGGCGACCCGCACCCCCGACGGCTGGTTCGCCACCGGCGACATCGGCCGCTGGACCCCCTCGGGCGCGCTCGCCCTCGTCGGGCGCAAGGCCATCGACCTGATCAAGTCCGGCGGCTACAAGATCGGCGCCGGTGAGATCGAGAACGCGCTGCTGGAACACCCGGGCGTGGCCGAGGCGGCGGTGTTCGGCACGCCCGACGACGACCTCGGCGAGCGCGTCGTGGCGGTCGTCGTCGCGGCAGGGGAGCGGCCCGCGGCGCAGGAGCTGATCGACCACGTCGCGACGCTGCTCAGCCCGCACAAGCGTCCCCGGGACGTGCGGTTCGTCGACGTGTTGCCGCGCAACGACATGGGCAAGGTGCTGAAGTCCCGCTTGCGCGGCGGTTGATCGACGGCGTCTTCGGGCACCCCGGGGCATGCCGGAGACGACCGCACAGCACCGGACCCCCCCGCACTACCGCGGCGGCGCCGCGACCGGGGCGCCGCGGCTGGCCGGGCTGCCGGGCGTGCACCGTGCGGAGCAGCTGCCGGTCGAGGTCCACGAGACCGAGCGCTACGACACCGACGACCTCCGGCTGGCCCTGGCCGGCATCACCCTGTCCCGCCACCACGCCGACGGGGCGGTGCAGTGGCAGCTCGACCTCCCCGACGGCGAGGACCGCGAGCGGCTCCGGATCCCCGCCGGCACCGCGCAACCGCCCGAGGAGATCGACGCTCTGGTCCGCGGCGCGGCCCGGGACCGCACGGTGCGCCCGGTGGGCCACGCCCGCACCACACGCACCGTCATCCGGTTGCGTGACCAGCGTGATCGCCTGCTGGCCGAGGTGGTGCACGACGCGGTGTCGGTGGCGACGCTCGGGAGCTGCACGGAGGTGCGGTCCTGGACCGAGGCCGCCGTCCTTCCCCTCGACGCCCCCGCCGAGCTGCTGTCCGAGCTCGCGACCCGGCTCGCCGACGACGGCCTGCGCCCGGCGGCACCGGCCACCGCAGCCGAGCTCGACCGGCTGCTGCATCCCGCGCCGCCGCACCGCCGGACCGGGCCGAAGGGGACGGCCGGGGCGGAGCTGATGCGCTACCTCGCCACCCATGTGGACCGGCTCGCGGCCGCCGATCTGAGCGTGCGCCGCGACGAACCCGACGCCGTGCACCGGATGCGGGTGGCGGCCCGCCGGCTGCGCAGCGCGCTGCGCGCCTACCGCCCGCTGCTCGACCGGGAGTGCACCGACCCGATCGTCGACGGCCTGCGCACCCTCGGGCGCGAGCTGGCCCCTGCCCGCGACGCCGAGGTGCTGCGCGAGCGGATCGCCACCGGCCTGGCCGACCTGCCAGCGCAGCTGCGGCTCGGCCCGGCCGAGGCGATGGCCACGCGGCACTTCGCCCGCACCGAGGCCGAGGCCCGTGCCGCCGTGCTCACCGAGCTGGACGGCGACCGGTACGCGCAGCTGCGCACCGCGCTGGACGCCCTGCTGGAGGACCCGCCGCTGACCGGGCGCGCCGCTCGTCCGGCCCGGCGCGAGCTGCCGGCGGTCGCCGCACGCAGCGCGCGCCGTCTGGAGCGGGCGATGGCCAGGGCCACGGACCCGGGCACCCCGGCGGCCGACCGCGACGCCGCCGTCCACGCCGCCCGCAAGGCCGGAAAGCGGCTGCGCTACGCCACGGAGGTGGCCCGTCCCGCCGTCGGCAGGCCCGCGAAGCGCTTCGCCGCGGGGCTCAAGGGCTTCCAGTCGGCACTGGGCGAGCACCAGGACACCGTCGTGGCGCGGGAGGCGCTGCGCGAGCTGGGAGCGGCGACGACCGGGGCCGGGGAGAACGGGTTCAGCTTCGGCGTGCTGCTCGGCCGGGACCTCGCCCGCGCGGCGGAGATCGAGCGTGAGCTCCCCGCACTCTGGTCCTCGGCCTGGCGGCGCAAGCGCCGCCGCTGGCTCCGCTGACCGGCTGCGACCTGCCCGACTCCCGCGAGTCGGGGTTTCCGTGTGCGCGAGTCGGGCTCTGAGTGCGCGCGAGTCGGGCCCTGGGTGCGCGCGAGTCGGGCCCTGGGTGCGCGCGAGTCGGGCCCTGGGTGCGCGCGAGTCGGGTGCTCGGTGTGTGCGAGTCGGCGCATCCGGCCAGCGGGTCGTGACCTGGACGTGCGCGAGCCGGACCGGGTGTCGGTGGCAGGATCGGCGTCGTGAACGCCGTCCGCGATCCCGTAGCCGACCTCCGTCGGGCTGCATTCCTGCTGGAGCGTGCGCACGAGTCCACCTACCGGGTGCGCGCGTTCCGCACCGCCGCGGCCGTGCTCGGCCGTCGCGACCTCGACGAGCTGGCGCAGCTCGCCCGCACCGGCGAGCTGGTGCGACTGCGCGGCGTCGGGGAGGTGACGGCGCGATGCGTCACCGAGTCGCTGGCCGGGGCCGTCCCCGAGTACCTGCAGCGGCTCGAGGCGGTGGAGCGCCCGGAGCCCGACCCGCCCGCGGCGGCCCTGCGTACCGCGTTGCTGGGTGACTGCCACAGCCACACCGATGCCTCCGACGGGGGCTCGCCGCTGCGCGAGATGGCCGAGACTGCGCGCGAGCTGGGCCACTCCTATCTGGTCGTCACCGACCACTCGCCGCGCCTCACCGTCGCCAACGGGCTGTCTCCGGAGCGCCTGCGGGCCCAGCTGGAGCAGATCGCCGAGCTCAACGCCGAGCTCGACGGCTTCCGCGTGCTCACCGGTATCGAGGTCGACATCCTCGACGACGGCGCACTCGACCAGGACCCCGCCCTGCTCGACGCGCTCGACCTGGTCGTGGCCAGCGTGCATTCCAAGCTGCGCATGCCGCGCGCGGAGATGACCGAGCGGATGCTCACCGCGATCGCGAATCCGCTGGTGGACGTGCTCGGGCACTGCACCGGGCGGATGGTGACGGGCAGCCGCAAGCGGCCCGAGTCGCAGTTCGACGCCCACGCCGTGTTCGCTGCCTGCGCCGAGTACGACGTCGCCGTGGAGATCAACTCGCGACCCGAACGGCTCGACCCGCCCACCCGCCTGCTGCGCCAGGCGGTCGCCGCCGGGTGCTCGTTCACCATCGACACCGATGCCCACGCGCCCGGCCAGCTCGACTGGCTCGGCAACGGCTGCGAGCGCGCCGCCGCCTGCGAGGTACCGCCCGAACGCATCCTCAACACCTGGACGGCGGAGCAGCTCCTCGACCGCACCCGAGGCTGACCGCCGACACCGACCCGCCGCCGTGGAGGGGCCGCCGAACGTCCGAGCCGCGGCGCGCGCAGGGAGGCCCCGACTCGGGCGCAGGGAGGCCCCGACTCGGGCGCAGGGAGGCCCCGACTCGGGCGCACGGAGGCCCCGACTCGGGCGCACGGAGGCCCCGACTCGCGCGCACCGGGGCCCGGCTCCGGGGTTGGATGTGACGCAACGCGACGCGCCGCACCGTTCGGGGGCCACCCGAGAGGGTGGTCCGACTCGCCAGCGACACCCGTCGCGGTCGATGATCAGGGGGTCATCGAGCAGGGGTGGCTGGCGGGTGGGGCGGCGGCGAATGGATCTGGGGCGTCGCCGCTCCACTCGTCCACCTCAGGCGTGCAGCTCCGCGGCGGTCGGCGGGTCGGCCCCGCGGCGCGAGCAGGTGATGGCCGCGGCGCGGGCGGCCTCGTCGAGCAGCGCGTCGAGCGTCGGCCCGTCGACGGTCCGCAGCGCGTCACGCCGGGCCGCGCCGAGCAGCCCGCGCGCGTGCAGGCCGGCGAGCAGGGCCGCGGAGAACGTGTCGCCGGCACCGACCGTGTCGATCACCGTGACCGGCACCCCCGGCCGTCGCGTGCGCAACCCGGTCGTGGTCCCGGCCAGCACCCCCTCACCGCCCAGGGTCACCGCGACCATCCCCGGGCCGCGCCCGAGCCAGTCCTCGAGCACGGACTCCGGCCCGGCGCCCGGGCACAGCCACTCCAGGTCCTCCGAGCTGACCTTGACGACGTCGACCACCCCCAGCAGCTCGTGCACCCCGGCCAGTACGCCCGCGGGGTCGCCCATCAGCAGCGGACGGCAGTTCGGGTCGTAGCTGACGGTGGCGGTCGTCGTGGCCCTGGCCAGCAACGCACGCAGCTCGGCGGCGCCCGGCGGCGTCGTCAGAGCCAGGGAGCCGGAGTGCACTGCGACCACCGGGCCGTCGAGGGCGCCGCGGAGCTCGTCGCCGGTCCACTGCCAGTCGGCCGTGCCGTCGACGCGGAAGTCGTAGCTCGGCACGCCCTGCTCGTCCACGGTGACCAGTGCCATGGACGTCTGCTCCGCGGCCCGCACGGCGTGGTCGAGCGCGACACCGTTGGCTTCCAGGTGGGCGCGCACACGACGGCCGAGCGGATCGTCGGCGATCCGGGCGAGCAGCCGCGTAGGCACGTCCAGCCGAGCCAGCCCGACCGCGACGTTGGCCGGGCTCCCGCCCGGGGCGATCTCCAGGTACCCGCCGACCGGGGCGGGGACGAGATCGACGAGCGCCTCGCCCGCAACGGCGACGATGCCGGCCTCTGCTTCAGCGCTGATGATCACTCCTCGGGCGACGAGTGGGACCCTCGTCGCAACCTATCGGACGAGAGTCCCACTCGTCGGGGTGCGTCAGCCGCGGACGTCGGTGTCCAGGTTCGTCAGGACCTCGTCGTAGATCCGGCGCAGGCCCTTCGGGGCGAACGTGCGCTCGAAGAACCCGCCGATCCCGCTCGCACCGTTCCAGGTGGAGGTGACGGTGACGGTGCTGCGGTCGGCGCCTGCGGGCCGCACCTGCCAGGTGGTGACCATCGAGGAGTTCGCGTCGCGCTCCACCAGCGTGCCGTCGACCGGCACGTCGACATCGACGAGCTGGTCGCGCACCCGCTTCTCGGTGGCGGCGAGCTTCCAGTGCACCCGGCTGCCCGCGCCCTGCCCGCCCGCGTCGACGCGATACTCGCTGAAGCGATCGGTCAGGATGCGCGGGCGCACCGACTCGTAGTCCGCCAGCGCCGCCGCGACCCGGTCGGCGGGGGCGTCGATCGTGCGCTCGGCCGAAGCCGTCACCTGTGCCATGCCGGCCATCCTGCCACCGCCGGGGGCCGGGGCCCGGCCACGGGTTCCCGCGGGTCAGTGCTCGTCCGCCCCTCACGCGGCGTCGGTCAGGAGGCGCCGGTCACGGGGCGCCCGTCGCGGGGCGCGAGGGGTTCCTGCCGGGCCCGCCCCGTTTCCGCGCGCGGAAACGCGTCTCGCGCGCCGCCGGCGGCGCGCGGGTCGCGGGGGGGCGCGCGAGACGCGGGTGGGCGCGCGAGACGGGCCGTGCGACGTGCCGGGGCTGTGCGGAGCGCCGGCGAGCGCGGGTCGGGAGAGGCGGCGGTCCGGTCGCTCGCTACGCCGTGGTGCCCGCGTCCGCGTCCTCCCATCCGGCCTGGACCTGGCTCGCGTTGGTCAGCTGCTTGCCGATCTCGATCCGCTCGCCGACCCGCAGGACGCTCGCGGCGTCGAGGGCCTCGTCGCCCCAGCCGCGCAGGTGGGGCACCGCCGCCCGCGCGCGCAGCGCCGTCTCGCGCATCGCGTCGGCGAGCTGCCCGGCGGTGCCCCCGGCCGCGGACAGGGCGTCGAGGAGCCGGGAGATCCGGCGCGCGAAGTCGCTCGCCAGATCCAGCGCGCGGAACACGATCTGCACCGTGCCGGCCGCGAGCGACCCGCCGACCGTGAGGAACGCGAGCGCCCCGTACCAGAACACGATCTGGACGACGAGCCACACGAACTCCACGATCTGGTCGCGGATCAGCGACCGCACCGTGCCGACCCCGGCCCCGGTGGTCAGCAGCAGCGCCGCGATCGCCTCCGCGTTGCGCGCGGTGTCGTCCAGCCGCGCGGCGAACGCGGCCACCGCGGAGCCGTAGGCGGCGCTGCCGTCGCCCTCCCATCCCTCCACCCCTCCGGCGGTCTCCGCGCGGTACGCCGAGGCGACGGCGCCGAGCTGCTCGGCCACCTGTTGCCAGGTCTGTGCCTGCGCGGTGATCTGGGTCGGGTCGCCCGCGAGCGCGTCGAGCGGCTCGTGCAGCCACCAGACGTGCTCGATGAGCCAGCCGATCGCCGCCGTCGCGAGGCCGTCGAGGGGGTTCATGACGGCGTCGAGGCTGTCGAGGCCGGCACCGGCGGTCGCGAACGCGATGTGGAGCGGGTCGGGATGGTCCGAGGCCCAGGCCGCGTTCATGTCGGCGATGCTGGAGACCGCACCGGCGCCCTCCCAGCTGTCGAGGGGCTGCGCGTCCTCGTGCTCGGCCTCGACGATCAGCGAGTCGGTGGTGGGCTCGCTCATCGGGGACCGCCGAGCAGGTCGGTGTTGGCCCGTTCGGTGGCCGTGTAGACCTCCCGGGTGCGGCGCAGCCGCTCACCGAAACCCGACGCCGCCTCGGTGAGTACGCCGACGGAATCGGCCGCCAGCGTGACGGCGAGCGTGGCCGGCACGGCGAAGGCCTGCCCGACGACGCCGTAGGCCAGGTGGTCGAGCGGGCGCCCGGCCTCGCCGGCCCGCCGCATCGGCTCGACGACCGCGCGGTCGACGAAGGCCAGGTGCCCGTCCAGTCCGGTGAACCGGAACCCGGCGGTCACGGCGCGGTGCTCTCGGCGGCCGGCAGGTGCGACCGCAGCACCCGCATGGCCTCGCTGTCGCGGCCGACCAGCGGTTCCAGTGCCTCGGTCGCGCGCCGGGCCGCGTCACCCTGCGCCTGGGCCACGGCCGCGACGACCGCGGCGCCGAGCTGGGTGCGCGAGAGACCCTCGCTGCGCTCGTCGAACACCACCCTCCGCAGCACGCCCCCCGGTCCGGCGGTGACGGTGACCGCCCCGTCCGCGCTCGTCGCCGTCGCCTCGACCCCGGCCAGCTCGGCCTGCACGCGGTGCGCCCTCGCCCGGATGTCCTGCAGCCGCTGCTGGTAGCCGTCCAGCCACTCTCGTCCGTCCATGGGCGCGCACGGTACGAGCCGAGCCGCGGACCCGTGGCCGTATCGAGAAAATTGCGCCGCGTAGCGTCGGAAGCCGTGATCGACGATCGGGCGCAGGCCCTGGCCTACGTGGTCCGCGGCGACCTGGTGGAGTCGGTGCACCGCGGCCACCTCGTCGCGCTCGGCGCCGACGGCGCGCTCGTGGCCCGGTGCGGCGACGCCGAGGTGACCTGCTACCCGCGGTCCTCTCTCAAGCCCGTCCAGGCCGTGGCGATGCTGCGCGCGGGCCTCGACCTCGACGGCGAGCTGCTCGCGCTGGCCTGCGCCAGCCACTCCGGCGAGCTCCGCCACCTCGACGGCGTGCGTCGCATCCTCGCCGGCGCCGGACGCACCGAGGACGACCTCGCCAACACCGCCGACCACCCGCTGGGTGACGACGCCGCCGCGGCCTGGCGGGCCGCGGGCCACGCCCCGTCGCCGCTGGCACAGAACTGCTCGGGCAAGCACGCCGCGATGATCGCCACCTGTGTCGCGGCCGGCTGGCCCGTCGACGGCTACCCCGACCCGGGCCATCCGCTGCAGAAGGCGATCCGCGAGGCCGTCGCCGAGCTCACCGGCGACGGTCGTCCCGTCCATGTCACCGTCGACGGCTGCGGCGCCCCGCTGTACTCCTGCACCGTCGCCGGGTTGGCCCGCGCCTTCGCCACGATCGCCACCGCTGCCCCGGGCACGCCGGAGCACCGGGTCGCGGCGGCGATGGCCGCGCACCCGGAGTGGGTCGGTGGCACCGGGCGCACGGCGTCGGTGCTGATGGCCGGGATTCCCGGGCTGGTGTGCAAGGACGGCGCCGAAGGGGTGTGCGCGGCGGCGCTGCCGGACGGGCGGGCCGTGGCGGTGAAGGTGCTCGACGGGTCGATGCGCCCGATCCCCGTCGTCGTCACGGCGGCGCTGCGCGTGTTGGGCGTCGACGTCCCGCACCAGCTCGGGGTGGTGCCCGTGCGCGGCGGCGGCCGGCCCGTCGGCACGGTGGAGGCGGTCCTCCCGACCTGACCCGGCCGCCCGCGGCGGTGGTGAGCGGTGGCGCCGGATGCCGAGCCGTCCGGGCGTCGCGAACCATGATTGATGGTCCGGAACCGGTGGGCCCGGACCCGCGGTGGTTCCGCACCGGCGATCACCGCCGTGGCCGTGGCCGTGGCCGTGGCCGTGGCCGGGTGCCGGGACCCGGGTGCCGGGGCCCGGGTGCCGGGGTCGGGTGCGGGGGTCGGGGCCGGGGCCAGGTGCCGGGCCCGTGATCAGCGTTGTGGAACACCGAGCAGCGCCCGCACCGGCTCCCGGTTCCGATCCGGCGATCATGCGAGTGCGGGCCGGCGGCGCGACGCCGTCGGTGGTTCACCGCCGGCTCCCGTCTCGATCCGCGGCGACTGTGCACCCGGCACCACGACTCTGCGGTGCTCCCCCCGCGACGCCACATCCCCGGCGATCACCGCTCGGACAGTGCGGCGGTCCGCCACGACGTCGCCGGGCCCCGGCGCGCGGGCGCTCGGGAGCGCGTGATCTGCTGGCTCCATGAGTCGGCTCCTGCTCCCCACCGCCGCCCTGCTCGTCGCCGTGCTCGCCGGGTGCGGATCCACGGAGGTCACCCCCGCCGCGCCCACCGAGGTGGCGGACGCGCCGAGCGCCGCAGCCGGCCCGCCCGGCGGCATCCCGGCACTGTCGGGCGACCCGGCCGACCTCACCCAGCCGACCCAGGCCGCCGCGGGCACCGGCAGCCCGCCCACCGAGCTGCTCGTCGAGGACGTGGTGGTCGGCACCGGCACGCCGGCGACCGAGGCCGACTCGGTGGACGTCCGCTACACCGGCACCCTGTACTCGGACGGCTCGGTGTTCGACAGCTCGTGGGAGCGCGGCGACGCGCCGATCAACTTCCCGCTGAACCAGGTCGTCCCCGGCTTCACCCAGGGCATCGTCGGCATGGCGCCCGGCGGGCGCCGCGTCATCGTCATGCCGCCCGAGCTGGCCTACGGCAGCCAGGCCCGCCCGGGTCTGCCGGCGAACTCGACCCTGGTCTTCGTGGTGGACCTCGTCGGCATCAGCTGACCCCGGCCCGCGGCAGCACGTCGCTCAGCTCGTAGCGGTACACCGCGGCGACCGGGGCGCGCAGCCCGCCGTCGATGCGGTCGGGCCCCGCATCGGGCAGCCCGAGCCCGCGCGAGCGGGTGCCCGCGCCCCGGTGCCAACGCCGGCAGCAGGCCCGTGTCCCAGCCGGCGATCACGACCCGGCGCGGGAGGTGAACCGGCGCAGCCGCAGGCTGTTGCCCACCACGAACACCGAGCTGAACGCCATCGCCGCACCGGCGATCATGGGGTTGAGCAGGCCGGCCGCCGCCAGCGGGAGCGCGGCGACGTTGTAGGCGAACGCCCAGAACAGGTTGCCCTGGATCGTGCGCAGCGTGCGGCGGGAGAGCCGGATCGCGTCGGCGGCGGCCCGCAGGTCGCCGCGCACCAGCGTGATGTCGCTCGCCTCGATCGCGACGTCGGTGCCGGTGCCCATCGCGAGTCCGAGGTCGGCCTGCGCCAGCGCCGCCGCGTCGTTGACGCCGTCGCCCACCATGGCCACCACACGACCCTCGTCCTGCAACCGCTTCACCTCGTCGACCTTGTCGGCCGGCAGCACCTCGGCGATCACGCGGTCGATGCCCACCTCCGCGGCGACGGCGTGCGCGGCGGCGGAGTTGTCGCCGGTCAGCAGCACCGGGGTGAGCCCGAGTGCGCGGAGCTGGGCGACCGCCCGCGCCGAGGTCGGCTTCACCGTGTCGGCGACGACGAGCACCGCCCGCAGGGCCCCGTCCCAGCTGACCGCGACCGCGGTCCGTCCGGCCGCGTGCGCCTGCTCGACCGCCGCGGCGAGATCGCCGGTCAGGGCGTGCCGCGACACCCGCTCCACGACCACCGAGCGCCCCTCGACCGTGCCCCGCACGCCGAGGCCCTCGGTGTTCGCGAACCCGGTGACGGGCGGCAGCGGCCCGGGTGCCGCGCGCACGATCGCGGCCGCGATCGGGTGCTCCGACCCCGCCTCCACCGCCGCGGCCAGCCGCAGCGCGAGCTCGGGATCGTCGGCGTGCACCGCGGTCAGCGACATCGCCCCGGTGGTGACGGTGCCGGTCTTGTCCAGCACCACCGTGTCGACGCGGCGCGTGGACTCCAGCACCTCCGGGCCCTTGATCAGGATGCCGAGCTGAGCGCCGCGCCCGGTGCCGACGAGCAGCGCCGTGGGCGTGGCGAGTCCCAGCGCGCAGGGGCACGCGACGATCAGTACCGCCACGGCCGCGGTGAACGCGGTGGCCGCCCCGGCGCCGCTGCCGAGCCAGAAGCCCAGCGTGGCCGCGGCCAGCGCGATGACGATCGGCACGAACACCCCGGACACCCGGTCGGCCAGGCGCTGCACCGCCGCCTTGCCGCTCTGCGCGTCCTCGACGAGCTTCGCCATCTGCGCGAGCTGGGTGTCGGAGCCGATCCGGGTGGCGCGTACGACGAGCCGCCCGCCGGCGTTGACGGTGCCGCCGACGACGGCGTCATCCGGCCCGACCTCCACCGGCACCGGCTCCCCGGTCAGCATCGACGCGTCGACGGCCGAGCCGCCGTCCTCGACGACGCCGTCGGTGGCGATCTTCTCACCGGGACGCACCACGAAGCGGTCGCCCACGGTGAGCGCATCGGCCGCGATGCGCTCCTCGGCGCCGTCGCGCAGGACGGCGACCTCCTTGGCCCCCAGCTCCAGCAGCGCCCGCAGCGCCGCCCCGGCCCGCCGCTTGGAACGGGCCTCGAAGTACCGTCCGGCCAGCAGGAACGTGGTGACGCCGGTGGCGACCTCCAGGTAGATGTTCCCGGTCCCGTCGCCGCGGGTGACGGCCAGGGAGAACGGGTGCACCATCCCCGGCTCGCCCGCCGTGCCCCACACCAGCGCGTACACCGACCACGCGAACGCCGCGAGCACGCCCATCGAGACCAGCGTGTCCATGGTGGCCGCGCCGTGGCGCAGGTTCTGCGCGGCCGCCCGGTGGAACGGCCACGCGGCCCACACCACCACCGGCCCGGCGAGCACCAGGCAGATCCACTGCCAGTAGGTGAACTGCCACGCCGGCACCATCGACAGCGCGATGACCGGGACCGACAGCACGATGCTGGTGACCAGCCGCTCGCGCAGCGCGCGGGTGGGGTCGCCGTCCTCGACGGGGTCGGCGGGCAGCGCCGCGGTGTAGCCGGCCGCCTCCACCTGCGCCACGAGGGTCGCCGTGTCGACGCCCGTGGGGGCGCTCACCCGTGCCTTCTCGGTGGCGTAGTTGACGCTGGCGCGTACCCCGTCGAGCTTGTTGAGCTTGCGCTCGACGCGGTTGGCGCAGGAGGCACAGGTCATCCCGCCGATCACCAGTTCGACCTCGGTCGTCGTGGTCATGCGGCGATCCGGTAGCCCGCCTCCTCGACGGCGGCGCGGACCCGCGCGTCGTCGAGGGAGGTCTCGCTGCGGACGGTGACGGCCCCGGTGGGCAGGTCGACCACCACCGCCGTGACGCCGTGGATCTCGCTGATCTCCTCGGTGACCGAGGCGACACAGTGCTCGCAGGTCATGCCGGCCACGGTGTAGGTGTGCTCGTTCACAGGAGTGCCCTTCACGACCGCACGAGGCGCGCGATCGCGGCGCTGGCCTCGGCGACCTTGTCGTCCGCGTGCTGCCCGCCCTGCGCGACGGCCTGCATGACGCAGTGCTTGAGATGCTCGTCCAGCAGGCCCAGGGCCACGGCCTCCAGGGCCTTGGTGGCCGCCGCGACCTGGGTGAGCACGTCGATGCAGTACTTGTCCTCCTCGATCATCTTCGCGATGCCGCGGACCTGCCCCTCGATGCGGCGCATCCGCTTGAGGTAGGCGTCCTTGTCCTGCGCGTACCCGTTCATACCGTCACCATACTCTAGGGGGGTACGGTACGACGAGGCCGTAGGCCGCTGAGTTCAGCCTTCTCTGGATACAGCAACAGATGTACTGTCCGTCGGATGCAGACCGCCACCCACGGGCAGGTGCTGGCCCGATTCGGACACGCCCTGTCCGACCCCACCCGCGCCCGGCTGCTGCTGGCGCTGCGCGAGGCCTCCGCGTACCCCGCGCAGCTCGCCGAGCTGCTCGGGACCTCCCGGCAGAACCTGTCCAATCACCTCGCCTGCCTCCGCGGCTGTGGTCTGGTCGTCGCCGTCCCGGAGGGGCGACGGGTGCGCTACGAGCTGGCCGACCCCCGGCTCGATCACGCGCTCGGCGACCTGCTCGGCCTGATCGTCACCGGCGCCTGCGACGAGGAGTGCTGCCGGTGACCGCGTGCACGGCGGGATGCTGCGTACCCGTCGCCGACGCCCGCCGCCCGGTGCTCACCCGCCGCGTGCGGCTGCTCGTCGCCGCGACGATCACCTACAACCTCGTGGAGGCGGTCGTCGCGCTCACCGCGGGCACGATCGCGTCGTCGGCGGCGCTGATCGGGTTCGGGCTGGACTCGGTGATCGAGGTGGCGTCCGCGTCGGCGGTGGCCTGGCAGTTCTCCGGCCGCGACCCGCAGGCCCGGGAACGGGCCGCCCTGCGGGTGATCGCGGTGTCCTTCTTCGTGCTCGCCGGGTACGTCACCGTGGAGTCCGTGCGATCGCTGGCCGGTGCGGTGGAGGCCGCGCCGTCGCCGGTGGGGATGGTGCTGGCGACGCTGTCGCTGCTGGTCATGCCGGTGCTGGCGACGGCGCAGCGCCGGGCCGGTCGGGAGCTGGGCTCGGCCACCGCCGTCGCCGACTCGGGCCAGACGCTGCTGTGCACCTACCTCTCGGCGGTGCTGCTGGTCGGGCTGGCGCTCAACGCCCTGTTCGGCTGGAGCTGGGCCGACCCGGTCGCGGCCCTGGTGATCGCGGCCGTCGCCGTCAAGGAGGGGCGCGACGCCTGGCGGGGCGACCACTGCTGCTGACCGCGATCCGTCAGCGTTCGCGCGAGAGGTGGTGGGGGATGTCGTGCACGAGGTGCTCGGCGAACTGGCAGGCCTCGTCGACCAGCGCGACGAGATGGTCGCTGGCGAGGCGGTAGCGCATCCGGCGGCCGTCGCGGCGGACGTGGACCAGTCCGGCCAGTCGCAGCCGCCCGAGGTGCTGCGACACCGACGAGCGGGAGGCGGCGAGCTGCGCGGTGAGCGTGCCGACGTCCTGCTCCCCGGCCGCGAGCAGGTGCAGCAGGTGCAGCCGGGTGGGGTCGGCGAGGTGGCGCAGCACGTCGGCGGCGAGGTCGAGCTGATCGCCGGTGACCGGCTGTCGCCGGGGGTTCGCAGCAGCCATGTCGTTGTGCGCGCGCATGTTTGCATGATGGCCCTGAGCTGTGCATCCTGGCAACATGGAGCACGCCGGGCACGCACACGGCCACGGCCACGCGCACGGCCACGGCCACACCGGCCGGCGTGGCCTGCGCGGGCTGTTCCGCCCGCACAGCCACGACGCGGCCGACTCGGTCGACGCGGCGCTGGAGGCCAGCTCCGACGGCATCCGCGCGCTGAAGATCAGCCTGGTGGCGCTGGGCGTCACCGCGGTCCTGCAGCTGATCGTGGTGCTGTACTCGGGCTCCAGCGCGCTGCTCGCCGACACGATCCACAACTTCTCCGACGCGCTCACCGCGGTGCCGCTGTGGATCGCCTTCGTGCTCGGGCGGCGGGCGGCGTCGCGGCGCTACACCTACGGCTACGACCGCGCCGAGGACCTGGCCGGGGTGTTCATCGTCGCCATGATCGCGCTGTCGGCGGTGTTCGCCGGGGTCGAGTCGGTGCGCAAGCTGCTCGACCCCCAGCCGATCACCGGGGTCGGCTTCGTCCTCGCCGCGGGGATCATCGGGTTCGCCGGCAACGAGCTGGTGGCGGTCTACCGGATCCGGGTCGGGCGGCGGATCGGCTCCGCGGCGCTGGTCGCCGACGGGCTGCACGCCCGCACCGACGGCTTCACCTCGCTCGCCGTAGTCGGTGCGGCGCTCGGCGTCATGGCGGGCATCCCGCTGGCCGACCCGATCGTCGGGCTGCTGATCACCCTGGCGATCCTGGTCGTGCTGCGCGGGGCCGCCACCGACGTCTACCGCCGCCTGATGGACGCCGTCGACCCGGAGCTGGTCGACGCGGCCGAGGCCGTCCTGCGGGCCGAACCCGGCGTGCTCGACGTCGACGAGCTGCGCCTGCGTTGGACCGGGCATCGGATCCGTGCGGAGGCCGGCATCACCGTCGACCCCGGCCTGGGCGTCGTCGCGGCGCACGACATCGCCACCGCCGCCACCCACGCCCTGCTGCACGGGGTGCCGAAGCTGGTGACCGCCACCGTGCACGTCAGCCCCCACGGCCACGAGCACCACGACCTGCTCGCCCACCATCCGGCCGCGCTCGATCCCGGCGCGATCACCGCTTGATCCCCGTGCTCGCCAACCGAGCCACGGAGCCCGGTGCCCGTGGCTGTTCGCCTCGGGACTGCTCCGTGTGAGGGTCGCGGGTGCTCGTCGCGGCTCTCCTCAGGGGCCCCGGGCGGTGACCACGGCGAGCACCTCAAGCGCGATCGCGCCGAGCAGGATCGCGGCGGCCACGGCGATCACCAGGGCCATGAGCAGCTTCCGGATCGCGCGGCTGAGGATCGCGAGCAAGGCCACGACCATCAGCAACGGCAGTTCCGGCACGACGCTCAGCAATTCATCCACATCTCAGGCACGGCCCAGAATGTGCGCTTTGTGACGTGTCACTCCCCGGCTCGGAACGGCTTATCACCGGGTATGAATCAGCTGACCCGCCGGACATTTCTCGTTGCCACCGGAACGTTGCTCCTGAGCGCCTGCGGTGGCGGCCCGCCGCCGCGCGACGTGCGGGTCGTGGCGGTTCTGGCCGCCACCGACCGGCAGGCCCGTCCGGTCCTCGGCGACCGGGGTCGAGCCGTCCTGCGGACTGCCGTGGAGTCCGACCGTGGGAGCCTGACCGTTGTCGTCGCCGGTGCGCCGGAGCTGACGCGCACGCTCGACCTCGTCGTCCGACGTGAGCCGAGCGGTCAGGTGGAGAACGGACCGCGCCGTGCCGAGCTGATCGACGCGCGGCTCGCGGAGTCCGAGGCGGCGGTCACCGGTGCGGTGCCGGTGACGGGGGCTCCGGACCTGCTCGCGGGGATCGCGGTCGCCGCCCGCGGCACGCCGGGCACGCTGCTGGTCCTGGACTCGGGGATCACCACGACCGATCCGCTGGATCTGCGGCTCATCGGGTGGGAGGCAGATCCGGCCGAGATCGTCGAACGGCTCAGGACCGCCGACCTGTTGCCCGACCTGCGCGGGTGGGACGTCGTGCTGGTCGGCCTGGGCCGGGTCGCCGGCGGGCAGGCCGCACCGGGCACGGCGCAACTGCGCTGGCTGGAGCGGTTCTGGACGGCCGTATGCGCCGCAGCCGGTGCACGGAGCTGCGTCGTCGACCCGGTCCTGGAGCGGCCCGCGGATCCCGACCCGACGATCCGCAGCACCGCCCTGGTGCCGGTGCCGGTCGTCGCCACGGTCGCCGGGCCGGGCGGGGTGGTCGAGACGACGCTGCCGGACTCCCTGCTCGGCTTCGGCCCGGGTTCCGCCGACCTCGCGCCCGACGCCGCGGCAGCGCTCGCCCCCGTGATCGCGGCCTACCGGTCGGGGCCCTCCCGGGTGCTCGTGGCCGGGTTCGTCGCCCACTGGGGTTCCGAGTCGTACCGCGCGGAGCTGTCGCAGCGCCGCGCGGACGCCGTCGCCCGGCTGCTGGGGTCGCTGGGCGTCCCGGCCGCCGACCTCACGGCGCGGGGGAGGGGTGCCGCCGACGGACCGGCCGCGTCCACCACCGGCGGCCGGTTCGACGAGGCGAAGGTCGTGGCGAACGGGATCCGGCGGGTCGTCGTCACGGTCGAGCCCCGACGATGATCTGTCACAGGAACGGTTCCCGCGGGCGTAGAACAGGTATGGAGAACAGCAGCGAGAACGAATTCCCCCGGCCCCGGATGCACGCGGCGAATCGTATTCGGTGGCGCACCGGAACGTCCGGACGCCCGCTGACCCCGCGCCGCGGCGGATCGCTGGGAATGCTGGAACGGTCGGCGGGTCCGAGGGACGTTCCGGGCCCGTCGACGACCGACTCGGCTATCGCCGAGTCGGCCCGCGGCCGGGCACAGGATGTGCTCGGCCGCGCCGGTGGCCGTACGGCACGCAGCGCGCGTCGGACCGACCGGCTCGCCGCTGCTGCGGCGGCCGGCCGGGAGCGGGCGGCCGAGCTGCGGGCCGGGTTCCGCCGCGGCCCGGGCGGCGAGGTCCGGACGCCCGCGGTCGCCGACGCCCGTCAGGACGACCTGGTGAGAGCGGTCGAGAGCGAGCCCCGGCACCGCCGGGCGGGCCGCGGGCACCGTGTCGTGGCGCGGATACTGCCCTGGATCGACGCCCTGCTGTTCGGCTACTTCGTCGCCGGTGTCTCCAACGCCGACCTGACCCGCCCGTGGGCCACCCCCGTCGCGTCACTGGTCGCGCTGGCGTTCACGCTGTTCCTCGTCCTGACCGTTGCGGCGTTCACGCCGTGGCTGGGGCGCGAATTGCGCGACCAGCGGTCGCCGTCGGGACAGGTGCGGTTCGCCGACATCGGCCCGGTGACCAGCGGCCTGCTCGCGGTGTGGACGGTGCTGGTGCTCGCCATCGGCGTCACGATGTTCGTGCGGGTCCGCACCGAGGCGGGCTACGCAGGCGCCGAGCCCGCGGCCGCGATCACCGTCGCGGTGCTGCTCGCGCTGGCATCGGTGGCGATGACGGCCTACGTGCTGGGTGTCGCCATGAGCGACGGGAGCGCCGAGGCCGACGAGATGCGCGCGCTGGGCCGCACCCGGCGCCGTGTCGAGTCCCGCGCCCTGCGTCGGGAACGGCGGGCCGCCCGCCTGGACCGCCGTCGCCAGCGCGTCGTCCGGGCGGCCGACCGCCGTCGCGCCCGGTCGCTCGTCCGCGCGGGGGACGGGCTGGCGGCCGTCGACACCACCGTCGACCTGGCCCGGATGCGTTGCGGTGCCTCCGCCGACCGCCCGCGACCGGCCCCCCGCACCGTGGCCGATCTGGACCATCGGGAGATCGACACCGTCACTGCGCACCTCGCTGCTGCTCCGTTCGAGTGAACACCGCCTGTGGCTGTCCCAGCCGCAGGCGGTCCGCGCTTTCCTCCAGCAACCACTCGCGGAGGCGCCATGACCCGGCACGGCGAACCGGACGACCCCGACCGGCCCGACGACGACCTGGACCAGGTCGTGTCCGCCCCGGACGCGGACGAGCCGGACCTCGTCGAAACCGACCGGGATGGCGCGGACGCTCCGCCGACCGCGGCGGAGATCAAGGCGGCGTTCACCGCGACCTCGCCCGGCTGGGTTTATCTCGAGTCCCTGGCCGCGGACGAGTGGGCGTGGCTCAAGCGGATGGTGCGCAGCGTGGCCGGCCGCTACAACGTCGACCACGAGGACCTGCTCCAGGAACTGCAGCTGCGCCTGCGCCATTGCCACGTCCTCGACCAGGGCCGCAGCGCTGTGCGGTCCTGGTTGACGCAACGCGCGAAGTGGATGGCCCTGACGATGCTGCGGACGGGCCGCCGCCGGCCCGACACCTTCCCGCTCGACGACGTGTCGCCGGACCCACCGGCGCCGCAGGAGGTCGGCCTGGACCTCGACTGGACCGTCGAGCGGCTGCGAGCCCTCGGCCTGAGCCGCGACCAGGCGCAGAACGTCCTGCTCCTCGCCTGGGACATCGACATCTCCATGCAGGACTACGCCACCGCGATCGAGAGGACCTACGCCAAGGTCCGCAAGGACCGGTCGAGGGCGCTGGGCAAGATCAAGGACCTGTTCGACCTGACCGACGACGAGGAGGCCGCCCTCGTCGCCTACCGCCGGTTCGGCTCCACCGCGGCGGCCGCCATCCGCCTGAACCGTCCCGTCGAGACCGTCCGCCGCCTGGTCGCGGACGCCGAACAGAAGATCGATCGAGCGCTCGGCAGGCCCTCTGCCGTCGAGCCCTCCACCGGAGAGGAGGACGCCACCGATGTCCACTGACGAGCAGCCCGACGCGCTGCACACCGCGCTGGCGCGCCGCATCTGGCGCGCCGACCCCATCGTCCGACTGCATCACGACCCGGCTCGCGAGTCGCTGGTCGCGCAGGTCGTGTCCGCCCCGGCCGGTGTCGAGATCACCGTGTCCGAGCACCTGATCGTCGACCTCGACGGCGCCGACGCCGACGCTTTCCCGACCACGCTCTACCTCGGCGCCGTCCGGTCCCGGCCTGACAGCGCCGCCGTCGCACAGGCCCGGGAGATCCTCGGCGAGCAGGTGTGGGCCACCGCAGGCGCGATGATCGACGCCGGCCGCCACGACGTCCGGGACGTCGCGCTGGGCACCGACGACGCCCGCGCCCTCCTCGCCGCCTGGCACCGGCTCGCCGACCGGCTGCGGGAGCCCGCGATGATCGGCGTCGAGTTCAGCCCCGGCCGGCTCGTGGCGGTGCTCACCGACGCCCACGCCACCGTGCTCGACGAGGCGTACCTCGACCTGGACGGCAACGAGCCCGACGACGTCGTCGCCGGGGTGGCGGCGCTGGCCGACGAGCTGGCCGGACGGCACCGCGGAACTCCGGCCGAGACCTGCCCCATCGGCATCCAGCTGGGCGGGCCGGTGAACACCGAGCGTGGCTGGGTTGAGGTATACCGCAAGCCCCGGCGGGGTCACGACGACGAGTCGTGGATGGGAGTACGGCTCGGTGAGTTGGTCGAACGCCGGACCGGGCGGCAGGCGTGGATCGTCAACGACGCGGACGCCTTCGCCCGGTGGGAGGCGACGCGCGGACTCGGGCGTACGGAGCTGGTCGTCGTGCTCGTCGTGCGGGACGGTGTAGGGGCCAAGCTCGTCGACCACGGACAGGTACTTCCGTACCCGATGGAGATCGGAAACCTCATGGAGCTGGGCTCCGACGGGGCGCCTGCGCGGGCTCTGGAGGCGGCGTCCGGGATCAACTCCATCGTCGACAGGGTCAGTCGCGTCACCGGCGATGACATCGCCACCATCGGTGAGGCGGCGGACGCGGCCGAGCGCTCCGACGTGGCCCGGGCCGCCTTCACGTCGGCCGGAAAGGTCCTGGCCCGCGGCATCGCGGCGATACAGTCCGTATGCGGCGCGGATCGGGTCGTTCTCGTCGGCCCCCGAGCTCTCGTCGATCAGGAACGGCAGGCGGGACAGGCGTTCGTCAAGGCGGCTCGTCAGATCGAGGAACACCTCAAGTACGAGGGCCTGTGGGGGGCTTCGATCGTGTCGCGGCCGACGACCGGCACCTTCGGCGCCCGGGTGGTGGCGTGGGCTGCGCTGGCCAGGATGGGTAGTCGCATGCCGTCGCAGGGCCAGAGGCCGTAGCCGTGACGATGCCCACTATGGTCGGACCGGTGGAGGCGGAATCCCCGCGCGTTCCGGCCGTTGCGGCCGTTGCCGCTATCGGTATCGACGTCGGCGCGACCAAGGTCGTCGCCGGTCTCGTCGACGTGAACGGCGCAGTGGTGCGGCGCTGGCAACGCCGGCGCACGCCTGACTCCAGCAATGCGAGTCTGCAGGACGCGCTCGAAGGAGCGATGGACGCACTCGGCGACGCCCACCCCGACCACCCGGTCGGGGTGGGGGGGGCCGGCATCGTGCGGTACCCCGACGGGGAGGTGGAGTTCGCCGCCCACCACGGCCACAAAACTGTCAAGCAGGCCCCGCACCAGCACCAGGCAACGGGT
>NZ_JAJCYB010000057.1 GCF_029263155.1 Pseudonocardia sp. | reverse complement strand
GCGGGGCCCAGATCGGATGGCGGATCGGATGACGGGTCGGATGGCGGATCGGATGACGGATCGGATGGCGGCCCAGATTGCGACAGGCCGATGGACGCCGCGGCCAGTCGATCGGATGGGTCGGTGTGAAAGGCTGCCATGGCCTGGGTTTTATCGGCAACGCCGCCATTGGACCAGCGCTGCCACGGGCCAGCGCCGCCAACCGGCCAGCGATGATGGCCGATCTGACCAGACTACGCGCCGCCCCGGTCGTTGCGGCGCGGGCCGGTAGTGCACCGGGGGAACGACCCACGCGGTCGCGGTCCGGGGGCGACGGTCCCGTGGGCTACGGGTGGAGACCGAGGTGTCCGGCGTCGTGTTCGGGGCCCGTGACCTCCGCGGAGCCGGCCGACCCGTGTCGCCGGATGCTCGACCGCGAGGTCGGGGAGGACGAGTGCGAGTGGACCCGGTTGCGGCCCTGGTCGGCGGCATGATCGTCGCCGCGGAACGGGCAGGCGTGGGTGGCGCGGTTCGCGGTTCCGAATCGACGATCTTCTCGCCCCGGCCCTCGTAGGCTGGGCACCCCGGCCGAGCGGCCCCGGCCCACCACCACCGGTCCGCGGCTCGGGCGAGGGTGCCCGTGGATCGGGTGCCTCGGTCCGCGACTCCGGCGGGGTGCCCCTGGATCGGTGCCCGGCCCCATCCAGGTCCGACCGGGCGTCCCGGCCCCGGCGGCGCGCTCACGGATCGGGTGTCCCGCCCCGCCCGGCCGCGCCCCCCGGGGCCGGATCCCGGCTCGGGCGCCGGGGCTGCCGAGCGCCCCGGAACCGTCGCCGACCGGTGCGTACATGGCCTCAGGGTGCGACGCGGCGCAGCCAGGCCCCCGGGTCGTCGAGCTCGGTGCGGGTGGGGAGGGTGTCGGGGCCGGTCCACACGCGGTTGAACCCGTCCATGCCCGCGGCCAGGACCACGTGCCTGGTGAACGCCGCACCCACCGCGTACTGCTTCACCTTCGCCTCGACCCCGAGCAGCGCGCGCAGCACCCGGTCGATCAGCCCGCCCCCGCGCCTGCGGGCGGTGAAGCGGGTGCGGATGGTCGCGACGCCCGGCACCACCTCGGGACCTGCGGCGTCCATCACGTGGTCGGCGTGCCCCTCCAGCAGCGTGGTCAGGGCGAGCAGCCGGTCGAGGACCTCCCGCTGCTCGGGACCCTGCAGCAACTCGACGAGCGCGAGCGCGTCCCCCTTGGAGTCCCGCAGGGCGCGCAGCGCCTCGGGCAGCCGCTCGGCCAGCGCGCCGCGCTCCGGCTGCTGGATCGACAGCAGCCGTGCCACCTCGTCGGCGAAGTGCCCGCGCAGCCACGGCACCGCCGTGAACTGCAGCCGGTGGGTGGCCTCGTGCAGGCAGACCCACATCCCGAAGTCGGTGGAGGGCACGTCGAGCGCCTGGCACGCCGCGTGCACGTTGGGGGCGACCAGCAGCAGTCGTCCGCCTCCGTCGCCCCCGCCGAACGGGTCGTACTGGCCCAGCACGCGCGCACCCAGGTAGGCCAGCACACCGCCAATCTGCAGGCCCGCCGTGCGGGAGGTGACGGCCCGGGCCAGGCGGGGCGTGGCAGGGAGCTGGGCGCGCGAGGTCAGCGACGCCATCCCGTCCACGGCGGCGGCGGCCCACGCCGGGCGGTCCACCACGTCGGCGGGCAGCAGCGGCAGGCCCGCGCCGAGGCCGGTGACCCCTCGCACGTGTCCCTCCGCGACGGCGGCGTCGGAGCGCAGGCGGGCGACGAGCTCGGTGGCCTCGGCGACGCTGGCGGCGGGACCGGACGCCGTCAGCCGGGACGCGGTGCGCGCGGCCAGCGCCCAGTCGACGGGGAGGCCGGCACGGGTGTCGTCGATCGTCTGCTGCACCCGACCCACGCTACGCACCGCGCCCGGGATCCGTCGGCGGTGCCGGCCTCAGCGGCAACCGCAGGCGCTCAGGTCCGCGGCCATCGCGTCCAGCCGGGGGCGGGTCACGGCCGGCGAGGCCCCGTTCGTCATGAACGCGAACACCAGCAGCCTGCCGTCCGCGTCGGTGACGACACCCGCGAGGCTGCTGACCCCCGACAGCGTGCCGGTCTTCGCGCGGACCGTGCCGCGACCGGCCGCCGACCCCGTGTCCGCGGCGAACCGGTCGTCGAGGGTGCCGTCGCCACCCGCCACCGGCAACCCGCTGATCATCGGCCGGAGGAACTCGGTGTCGGTCTCCCCCTCCGCGGGCGCTGCGGCCGCTCCGAGCAGGGTGCCGAGCAGCCGGGCGGGCACGACGTCGTCGGTGGACAGGCCGCTGCCGTCGACGAGCACCGTGCCCGTCGGGTCGAAGTTGGCCTGGGTCAGCGCGGCGAGCGTGGCCTCCGCGGCTCCGGCGAACGTCGGGGGTGACCCGCGGACGATGGCGACCTCCCGGGCCAGCGTCTCGGCCAGTACGTTGTCCGAGCTGCGCATGACGTGCTCGACCAGCTCGGCGAACGGGGCCGACGTGACCGAACCCAGCCGCTCCGCGTCGGCGGGCGCGGTGCCCTCGGCGACGTCGGCCGGATCGGCGTCCAGGAGCTCGGCCAGCGCCTCCCCCGCCTCGATCGCGGGCTCGGTCGTGCGCCGCCCGTCCTGCAGCGTCGGGTCGACGCGCCCGCCGTCGAGCATCAGCGGCAGGATCGGGGTGACGAACCCGTCGGTGACGTCGGAGCGGTCCCAGCTCGGGGCGAGCGGCTCGCCCTCGTAGCGGCTGGTGTCGATGAGCACCTCCTCGACGGGGCCGGGCATCGCGGCGCGGACCTCGGCCGCGAGCTCGGTGAGCCGCGTCGGCGTCGGGTAGGTGCCGAGCCGCCCGTCGGGCAGGGCGGTGAGCGTCGGGTCCCCGCCGCCGACCAGCACGACCGTGCCCGGCTGCTCCCCGGCGACGACGCTCGTGACGAAGCCCGCCGTGGGGTCGAGCGTCAGCAGGGCGGCGGAGGCGGTGAGGATCTTGGTCGTGGAGCCCGGGACGAGCGGGACGCCCGGGTCCCGCTCCCAGAGCACGGCGCCCCCCGCCGGATCGACGACGGTGCCGGAGAACTCGCCGGGCATGTCGTCGGCCGCGTCGTCGAGCACGGTGGACAGGCCGGCCCTCGTGGGGAGCGGGGCGTTGGCGGGGAGTGGGCCGAGCACCGGCACCGGCTCGGGCGGGACGTCGACGACGACCGGTTCGGTCAGGCCGAGGCGCTGCACGAGCGTCGGTGCCGTCAGCGACACGGCGCTGCCCAGACCGGCCGCCAGTGCGAGCACGACCAGCACGGTGACCACGGCCCGCGCACCGCGTCCGGGCAACCGCAGCGTGTCACCGATCCGTCCCACGCCGAACCTCCTCGTCCGCGCTCAGCGCCCGCGGTGCGCAAGGGCACGTCCGACCGGTCGCTCCTGCCGGGGCTCGGTCCCCCACACTAGAGGGGTCCTCTGCACCCACCGATCTCAGGAGAGCACCCTCGTGGACTTCGACGTCACCATCGAGATTCCCAAGGGAGGCCGCAACAAGTACGAGGTGGATCACAAGACCGGACGCATCCGGCTGGACCGCACGCTGTTCACGGCCACCCAGTACCCCGCCGACTACGGGTTCATCGACGACAGTCTCGGTGAGGACGGCGACCCGCTCGACGCGCTCGTCCTGGTCCGGGAGCCGACCTTCCCCGGGTGCATCATCACGGCCCGGGCCATCGGGATGTTCCGCATGAAGGACGAGATGGGCGGGGACGACAAGGTCCTGTGCGTCCCGTCGGTCGATCCGCGCCAGGAACATCTGCGGGACATCCACCACCTCGCCGAGTTCGACCGCGCCGAGATCCAGCACTTCTTCGAGATCTACAAGGAGCTCGAGCCGGGCAAGAGCGTCGAGGGGGCCACGTGGGTCGGCCGGGCCGAGGCCGAGCGCGAGATCAAGGCGTCCTGGAAACGCGCCGCCGATCTCGCGGCGTCCGAGGATCCCGACACGGAGCACTGACCGGGCGACCCGTCCCGGACGATCTGCGGAAACGGGACATGCGGCGCGTCCGCGCACCACACGTCCCGTTTCCGGTGATCACTCCTCGGTGGCGGGCGTCCCGTGCCGGGCGGCGAGCGGCCCCTCGTCCTCGGTGAGGCCGAGCAGGTCCTGGACCTGCCGCGGGCTCAGCCCCTGTGCCACCAGCTCCTCCGCGGCGGCGTCGAGCGCGGCGGTGCGCATCTCCAGCTCGGCCCGCGCCGTGCGCACCGCGTCGCGGGCGCGTTCGGCCACGGCCACCACCGTGAGGGCCCGCTGCGGGTCGGGCAGCAGCATCGACAGCAGCCGGTCGCGGGCGTCGGAGCCCGCCGCAGGGGTGCCGGTCCCGTGCGGACCCACCGAGCCCGCGACGTCCGGAGCGGGATGCTCGGCCGTGGCGAGACCGGTGCGGGCCAGGAGCCCGTCGGCCCCCACCGGTGCCGATCCGTTGCCGGTGTCCGCGTGGACGGCGCCACCCGCGGCCCGGCCGGCTGGGCCTCCCGTCGCCGGTACCTGTGCGTTCGGCCTCCCGTTGCGGGTCCCCGTGCCGACCCGGCTTCCCGATGCGGCGCTGCGGTCGCTCGGGGAACCGTCGACCGCGGTGCCGGCCGTGGCGGCGTCGTGGCCGGTGGTCGCTGCGGAGACCGCCATGGCGGGGGCCGGGTCGACCGGAGCTGTGCCGGCGGCCTGCGCGGCCCCGTCCTCGTCACGCCGGGCGTCGACGCCGGACTGGGTGCGCAGCGGAACCTCCTTCATCATGATCACGGCGAACAGGCCGATGAACAGCACGGCCGCCGCCCCGAGGAACACGATGCCCATGGAGCCGGCGAACCCCTCCAGGATCGGCCGGGCCAGCGTCGGGTCGGCGGCGGACAGGAACGAGGAGTCGTCGAACGAGATCGGCGTGCCCTGCAGCGCCCCGAGGATGGGGGCGTTGGCCGGGTTCGCGGCGATGGCCGGGTCGGCGACCGCGGCCTGGAACGCCGGGGTGCCCGCGGCGGCGCGGAAGTTGTCGGCCACCTGCCCGCCCAGCGAGCTGAACAGGACCGACAGGAACACCGCGGTGCCCAGCGTGCCGCCCATCTGCCGGAAGAACGTGGCCGACGCGGTGGCGACGCCCATGTCGCGCGGCGCGGCGGCGTTCTGCACGGCGAGCGTGAGCGGCTGCATGTTGCCGCCCAGACCCCAGCCGATCACGACCATGATCAGGGCGATCTGCCAGTACGGGGTGTCCACGCCGACGAGCGACAGCGACCCGATGCCGAGGATCATCAGCGACAGACCGATGATCGGCCAGATCTTGTAGCGACCCGTGCGGGAGATCATCTGCCCGGAGAACACCGACATGCTCATGATGCCCAGCACCAGCGGCAGGGTCTGCAGCCCGGCCTCCGTGGGCGTCGAGCCCTTGACGATCTGCAGGTACAGCGGCAGCAGCGCGAGCGCGCCGAACATCCCCATCCCGGCGACGAAGCCGGCGATCGAGCCCCAGCTGAAGACCCCGCTGCGGAACATGCGCAGCGGCAGCAGCGCGTCGTCGCCGATGCGCCGCTCCAGCAGCAGGAACGCGACGATCCCGAGCGCGCCGATGCCGTAGCAGGTCAGCGCGCGGGCGGAGTCCCAGCCCCAGGTCCGGCCCTGCTCGGCGATGATCAGCAGGGGGACCAGGCCGACCACGAGCGCGAGCGCACCCGGCCAGTCGATGCGGTGCTCGCGCTTGGTGTGCGGCACGTTGAGCACGCGGGTGACGACGAGCAGCGCGAGGATGCCCAGCGGCACGTTGATCAGGAACACCCAGCGCCAGCCGGTGACGCCGAGGATCTCGGCCTGGCCGGCGAAGAAGCCGCCCGCCACCGGCCCCAGCACGCTCGACGTGCCGAACACCGCCACGAAGTAGCCCTGGTAGCGCGCGCGCTCGCGGGGAGCGACGATGTCGCCGATGATCGTCAGCGCGAGGGAGAACAGGCCGCCGGCGCCGAGACCCTGGATCGCCCGGAACGCGGCGAGCTGGTACATCGAGGTCGCGAAGGTGCAGGCGATGGAGCCGAGCACGAAGATGCCGATGGCGGTGAGGAACAGCGGCTTGCGGCCGAAGATGTCGGACAGCTTGCCGTAGAGCGGGGTCGTGATCGTCGCCGTGATCAGGTAGGCGGTGGTGGCCCAGGCCTGCAGGCTCAGCCCGTCGAGATCGTCGGCGATGGTGCGGATGGACGTGGCGACGATCGTCTGGTCGAGCGCGGCCAGGAACATGCCGATCATCAGTCCGGCGAAGATCGTCAGGATCTGCCGGTGGGTCAGGAGACCGGCGGCAGGCGGGCTCTCCGCGGGGGCGGACATGGCGTTCTCCTTCACGACCGCGCCGTGGCGACGACGCGCTCCGGGGCGGTGCTGGTCTTCAGGTGCTCGAAGCCGGTGGTGAAACGGCCGAGCAGTGCGGCGAAGCGGCTGCGGTCGGCGGGGTCCCACGAGGCGATCAGCGCGGCGATGCGCTCGTTGCGGTTGCGGCGGTTCTCCTCGAACACGCGCCTGCCCTCGACGGTGGCGGCGAGCAGGGTGGCGCGGCCGTCCTCCGGGTCGGCGGTGCGCTCGACGTACCCGACCTTGACGAGCTGGGCGACCTGCCGGCTGATCGTGGACGGGTCGGAGTGCACCGACTCGGCCAGCGCCCCGGCCCGCTGCGGCCCGTCCTTCACCAGATGGACGAGCAGGATGTAGGTGGCGCGTTCGAGGGCGTCGGGATGCTCGGCCTGGTACTGCGCGTGGTGGCGCTCGATGAGGCGGACCAGCCGGATGAGCTGGGTGCCGACCGCGTCGGCGGTGGCGAGCTCGTCGTCGGTGAACACGGCTTTACCTCTGGTTTGCATGCGGCATACAACAAGTTGTCGAGCGCAAGCATGTACCCGGTGCCGCAGGCCCGGCAAGTCGGTTCGGTGTGATCTGGGCGGGTGCTAACCGGCGAGCGCGGCGCGTCCGGCCGGTGTGATCGCGACGGGCGCGAGCGGCACGGCCGGGTCGGGCGCGGCGATGAGCCCGGCGTCGACCAGGCGGTGCGCGGCCGAGAAGTCGGCACACGCGAGGCCGTCGACGAGCAGGACGGGCTGGCACCCCCCGCGGAACTCGCAACGTCCGGCGGACACGGCGCGCAGCACGGCGCGGTCCCGACCACTCACCATCACCGGAACCGACATGACCGACATCCCCCCGACTCCCCTCAGGTGTTCGTCCACAGGGAGAGTCGGATCATGAAGGCAAAGTGTTTCACGTCACGACACGTGCCGTTCAGACCCGCTCGAACACCGCGGCGAGGCCCTGGCCACCGCCGATGCACATCGTCTCGAGGCCGTACCGGACGGAGCGGCGCTGCATCTCCCGGGTCAACGTGGCGAGGATCCGCCCTCCGGTGGCCCCGACCGGGTGCCCGAGCGAGATCCCCGAGCCGTTGACGTTGACCCGCTCGAAGTCGTCCGGGGTGAGCTTCCACTCCCGCGTGCACGCCAGCACCTGGGCCGCGAACGCCTCGTTCAGCTCGATCAGGTCCATGTCCGACAGCGTGAGCGACGCGGTGTCGAGCGCCTTCGCGACGGCGGGCACCGGGCCGATGCCCATCGTGGCGGGCGGCACGCCGCCGACGCCCCAGGACACCAGGCGGACCAGGGGCCGCAGGCCCAGCTCCGTGGCGCGCGCGGGATGGGTGACCACGCAGATCGACGCGCCGTCGTTCTGCCCGCTGGCGTTGCCCGCGGTGACCGTGGCGTCCGGGTCGCCCTTCCCGAGGATCGGGCGCAGCCCGGCCAGCTTCTCCGTCGTCGAGTCGGGGCGGATGTGCTCGTCGGTGTCGACGACGACCTCCCCCTTCCGGGTGCTGATCGTGACCGGCACGATCTCGTCGGCGAACCGTCCCGCGTCGCGCGCGGCGGCCGCCCGGTGGTGGCTGCGCACCGCGAACTCGTCCTGCTCCGCGCGGCCGATGCCGTACTCGCGACGCAGGTTCTCCGCGGTCTCCAGCATGCCGCCGGGAACCGGGTGGTCGATCCCGCCCGCCGTGACCCGCCCGCGGGCGAGCGAGTCGTGCAGCAGGACGCCGGGCGTGCCGCCCTTCACGCCCCAGCGCATCGACGTCGAGTAGAACGACGCGTTCGACATCGACTCCGCCCCGCCGGCCAGCACCACCTCCGAGGCGCCCGCCTGCACCTGCATCGCCGCGTACAGCACGGCCTGCAGGCCCGAGCCGCAGCGCCGGTCGATCTGCAGCCCGGGCACGGTGACCGGTAGCCCGGCGTCCAGTGCGGCGACCCGCCCGATCGCCGGGGCGTCCATCGTGGGGTAGCAGTGCCCGAGGATCACGTCGTCCACGACGTCCGGGGCGAGTCCCGTGCGACCCAACAGCCCGCGGATGACGGTGGCGGCCAGCTCGTGGGCCGGCACGTCGCGCAGGGAGCCGCCGAAGCCGCCGACCGGCGTACGCAGCGGCTCGCAGATGACCGCGTCACGCATCAGACGTACTGCCGGGTGAGCCACTCGGCGACCAGCGCCGGGCGCTCGGCGCCCTCGATCTCGACGGTGACCTTCGCGGTGATCTGCACGCCCCCGGTCACGTCGGCGACGTCGGCGATCTCCACGTTCGCCCGTACCTTGCTGCCGACCGCGACCGGGGAGGTGAACCGGACCTTGTTGAGGCCGTAGTTCACGCCCATCTTCACGCCGTCGACGCGGTAGACCTTCGAGACCAGCTCCGGGAGCAGCGAGAGGGTGAGGAACCCGTGCGCGATCGTGGTACCGAACGGGCCGTCCGCGGCCCGTGCGGCGTCGACGTGGATCCACTGGTGGTCGTCGGTGGCGTCGGCGAAGCCGTCGATCCGGTCCTGCTCGATCGTCACCCAGTCGCCCGCACCCACCTGGGTGCCCACGGCCGCCCGCAGGTCGTCCACTCCGTCGAAGACGCGCATCGTCACTCCTGATCATCGTCAGCTGGTTCGGGGCCACCCTGCCACGCTCCGCGCTGCTCGGGGAGACGGCGGAAGATATCGTCCGCCCGGCGAGTACGGGCGGGGGTAGCAGCGATGGACGTCACGGCGGAGGTCGGCCTGCCCGACCATGTCGCCGTGCCCTATGCCGCGCCTGCCGAGCTCGCCGCGCGGCTCGCGCCGCGCCTGGACGACGCCCTGTCCGCGGGTGCCCCCGTGCTCGCGGTGCTCGACACCCCGACGCGGACCGCGCTGCGCACCGAGCTGGGCGCGGGCTCCGAACGGATCGAGTTCGCCGACCCCGCGGACGTGCACGCGGTGCCCGCGTTCACCGTGGCCGTCCGGTGGGCCCGGTTCGCCCGGCGCGCCGCCACCGCGCGGACCGTGGTCGTCGGGCAGCACGTCGAGCTCCCCGACCGGGGGCCCGAGCACTGGGCCCGGCTCGACATCGCCCTCAACGTGGCCATCGACGGCCTCCCGGTCACCGTGCTGTGCCCCTGCGTGGGCTCGGTGGCGTGCGAGCAGACCCACCCGCTGCTGCTCACCGAGGCCGGGACGCGCCGGTCCGAGCGGTACCGGTCGCCGCCGGAGGCCGTCGTCGACCATCCGCCACCCCCGCCGCCGGAGCTCGGCCCGCCCGACGTGGAGATCGTGTTCGCCCCCGGCGACCTGCCCGCGCTGCGCCGCCGGGTCGCCGCGTCGGCCGCCACGGCACACCTCGACGACGAGCGCGCCGCGGACCTGGTGCTGGCCGTCAACGAGCTGGCGTCCAACAGCGTGGAGCACGGGCCCGGGGCCGGGCGCATGCGGCTGTGGATCGGGCCGGGCCGCGTCACGGCCGAGGTCACCGACAGCGGCCGCATCGACGTGCCGTTCCCCGGGCTGGTCCTGCCACCCCCGTCGGGTGCGCGCGGAAGAGGACTGTGGCTCGCCTCCGAGCTGACCGACGTGCTGCAGGTGTGGAGCGGCGTGACCGGCACCGTGAGCCGGGTGACCACCGGCGGTACGTAGGGCGTCCGCTCAGCCGGGCCGGCGGGCGGCGAAGTTCGCGTGCTTGCGCACGGCCTGCTCGTGCGCCTCGGCCAGCAGCGGTCCCACGGCGTCGAGGGTGCTCGGGTTCAGCACGCACACCCAGTTGCCGTACATCGGGTGCGGGAGGATCCGGTCGAGCACGGTGAGGTCGGGGACCGGGTCGAACACGAGCATCCAGTCGGCGTCGCGGGCGGTGGGCGGCCGGCCGAACAGCCGCCGGTAGGTCCCGCGGCGCACCCCGATGTTCAGGCGGAACACCCCGGGACGGGCCAGGTCGGACACCGTCGTAGTCGTCGCCGTGCACGAGCGTGGCCCAGGGCTGCCTGCGCTCGTCGGGCAGGTCGCGGTCGGGGTCGTGGACGAAGAACAGGTCGTCCCCGGCGGTCATGATCAGGGTGCCGGGGAAGGTGTCGACGATGTGGCGGCGGATGTCATCGGTTTCCACGGGCCGGGACGGTAGCCCCGTCTCCCCCGGATCTGCGGCCGCAGATGTGACATAGATCACTGCACGGGCCGGAGGCTCGGGCGTGGGCTGCGGTCACGGCCTCGACGCGGGCCCGCGCGGGGCGCACGATGGTCCGCGTGGACGCGGTGCAGCGGTTCGGCCGGGTGGTCGGCGTGCCCGACCCGCCGCTGGACCGCGCCGCACTCGCGCTGGCCGCCGGGGCGGATCCCCGGATCGACGCCGACCGCTGGCTGCGGGAGCTGGACCGCCTCGCCGCGGGTGTCACCACGCTGCCGGGGCTGCGGCAGCGCCTGTTCGTCGAGGAGGGGTTCGGCGGCAACACCGGCGACTACACCGATCCGCGCAACTCCCTGCTCCACCACGTCCTGCACCGCAGGCTCGGGATCCCCATCACGCTCGCCGTCGTCACGATGGAGGTGGGCAGGCGGGCGGGGGTGCCGATCGAGGGCGTCGGCATGCCCGGGCACTTCCTCGTCCGCCCGACCGGCACGAACCGCTACCTCGACGTCTTCGCGGGCGGCACGGAGATCAGCGGGGCCCGGTGCGAGCAGCTGTTCCGCGGGGCGACCGGCGCCGGGCCGGAGGTGCCGTTCGGCCCGCACCTGCTGACCGCCACGCCGACCCGCGCGATCCTCGTACGGATGCTGGAGAACCTGCGGGCCGTCTACGGGGCGCGCAACCGCCCGGCCGACCTGGAGTGGGTGCTGCGGATGCGGCTGTTGCTGCCGGGTGTGCGGCTCGCCGACGTCCTGGAACTGGCGACGGCGATGGGTGACCAGGGCCGCTGGCACGAGGGCGCCCGGCTGCTGGAGGAGCGCATCCCCGCGGCCTCGGTCGCCCACGCCGAGCGGCTGCGCACGGCGGCGCGCAGCCTGCGCGCCCACCTGAACTGAGGGCGCGGGTGGTCAGTGCGGGGTGATGCCCCAGCTCCCGGTCCAGGTCTCGCCGGGATCCACGGTCAGCAGGTCCACGCCGGTGTTCAGGGCGTCGGGCGGGCAGGTCATCGGCTCGACGGCCACCGCGCGGCCGCGCCCCGGGTGGTCGGCGGGGGTGAACACCTGGACCCAGCCGAAGGCCGGGTCCGCCCACAGCTCGACCGATCCGTCGGGCCCGGCCAGCATGTGCCGCACCCGGCCGTCGACGGGGACGCAGCCGCCGAAGGCGTGGTCGAGCTGCGCACCGCGCAGCGGGAACGCCGCGGACTCCAGCGCGACGGCCGGGCCCGCGGGGAGGCCCCCGTGAAGCGGTAGCGCCGTGGTGGCGGCGAGGGTCAGCGTGCAGTCGTCGGTGGCCGCGTTCCCCGCGCGCAGGTAGGGATGGGCACCGATCCCGAACGGCACCGAGGCGACGCCGACGTTGCGCACGCGGTGGGTGACGGTCAGCCCGGCGCCGTCGACCCGGTAGCCGACGGAGGTCTCCAGCGGCACCGGCCAGCCCGGCTGGGGGGCCACGACCGCGTGCAGGACCACCGCGTCGGGGGCCTGCTCCCCCGGCCGGTAGAGCGTGTGCCGCAGCAGGCCGTGGATGGCGTTGCCTGCGGCCGGCTCGCTCAGCGCGAGCTGCTGGGGTGCTCCGTTCCACGTCCAGCGCCCGCCCGCGGTGCGGTTGGGCCACGGGACCAGCACCGCGCCCGCCCCGCGCGGCGGTCGGGCGTCGACCTCGAAGGTCTCGACACACGGACGCCCGGCCACGTCGAACGCGCGCAACCCGGCCCCCACCTCGGTGACCACGGCCCGCGTGTCCCCGGAGCGGATCTCGAACTGCTCACCCGTCGGTGGCATGGGCATCGGCACCCCCGCAGGCTAGTCCCGGCTGCCGACCCGACCGTGCAGCGCAGGCCCGGGGGTGAGCGTCGTCGCCACGGCCTCCGGCGCCGGGATTCCTCGCCTACCGTGGAACAGTGGCATCCTCGCGCCGGCTCCGCGCCCTGATCACCAACGACGACGGCATCGACTCCCCCGGACTGTGGGCCCTCGCGGCGGGGGCGCGGGACGCGGGGTTCGACGTCGTCGTGGCGGCGCCGCACATCGACGCGAGCGGGGTCGGCGCCTCCGTGTTCGCGGTACGGGAGCGGGGGCGCGTGCGCCTGCACCCGCGCGAGCTGCCCGACCTGCCGGGGATCCCGGCGTACGCCGTGGAGAGCCACCCGTCGTTCATCGTCCACTCCGCGGCGCGCGGCTGGCTCGACCCGGCCCCCGACGTGGTGCTCTCGGGGATCAACATCGGCTCCAACGTCGGGCGCGCGGTGCTGCACTCCGGCACCGTCGGCGCCGCGCTGACGGCCGGGCTGCACGGCTGGCGCGCGCTCGCCGTGTCCCTCGACACGGGCTGGGACCCACCTCCGAACCCGCGCTGGGACGCGGCCCGGCACGTGCTTCCCGAGGTGCTCGACATCCTGCTCGGCGAGGACGACGGCACCGTCCTCAACCTCAACGTCCCCGACCGCGCGCCCGCGGAGCTGGGCGAGCTGCGCGAGGCCCACCTGGCACAGTTCGGGTCGGTGCAGATCCGGGTCGACCAGCGTGCCGCGGACGGTGTCGAGGCCCTGCACATGAGCCTCGGCGAGACACCGACCACGCCGGAGCCGGGCACCGACACGGCGCTGCTCCTCGAGGGCCACGCCACCCTCACCCGGCTGGAGACGATCAGCGCACGCGCCGGCCTCCTCGGAGCCGTTGTGACCGCTGGGGCGTAGGGGACCCCAGTGTCGATGTGGCTCACGCCACAGGGCAGGATCTCACGATGCGTGATGGCGAGATGCGTGCCGACTGGTCCCTCCGATTCGCCAGGACGGTCGCCGACGAGGTCCGCGCCGGCGTCGGCAGCGGGGCCCTGACCTGGGGAGAGGCCGACCAGCTGCTCGCCCGGCTGCGGACGGTGGTCGACCAGGCGCTCGACCTCACGCCCCAGCCGAGCTGACTACGCAGGGGAACGGCCCGCCGACGGGGGGCGGACACTAGTGCTCGTCGGCCCCCGTCAGCGCGTGCTCCATACGGTCCGCGACGTCCACGACGAGCCGGAACGAGCGGTCGAAGCCGTCGAGGGCGGTCTCGCCCAGCGGGATCGAGTGCCGGAACAGCACCAGCCCGTTCTCGGCGACCAGCCCGCCGGTGACCGGCACCGCGGCCAGCTCGATCGCCCGCGTGAGGTCGATCTGCCCGACGCGGCCCACCGGTGAGGTGATCTGCGCCCAGGGGTGCTCGTCCTCGCCGGTCACCAGCCGCACGGCCACGTTCTGGGTGCGCTCGCCGGTGGTGGGGAGCATGAACCACAGCTCGCCCTCGCGCTGGCGCATGATCTCGTAGCGGACCCGCACGAAGGACCCCAGGTCGTCCCAGCTCGCCATGGCGCGGACGGTACTACGAGTGGAGCTGGTCCACGGGCGCGTGGTCGTCGGTGAGCGTCGGCGCGTCCCGGGCGAACTCGCGGGTGGCCGCGTCGTCGAGCACCGATCCCGGCTCGCCCCGGGCGGCGGCCGCGGCGGCGAGCTCCGCGAGGTCAGGTGCGGTGTCCGAGGCCACCAGCACGGCGTTGCCCCCGCCGCCCGGGGCGAGCTGGTCGGGCCGGATCAGCAGCGCCACCGTGACGAAGCGCTCCGCCACCGTCGCGGCCTCGGCGGCGAGCAGCGCCAGCGGGTCGCGGTCGATCACGTTGAGGACGTAGAGCCCACCGGGGCGCAGCACCCGGCGCACCTCGTCGGTGAACTCGCGGGTGGCGAGGTGCCACGGCACCGAGCGGGCACCGAACGCGTCGCCGACGACGAGATCCGCGGAGCCGTCGGGCAGCTGCGCGAGCTCGGTGCGGGCGTCCCCGATCCGGATGTCGACACCGGGGATCTGGTCGACCCCCAGCTCGCGGCGGCCCAGGTCGACGACCCCGGCGTCCACCTCGAGCACCGTGGACGCGCTGCCCGGACGCGTGGCGGCCAGCCAGCGCGGCATGGTGAACCCGCCGCCGCCGACGTGCACCGCGCGCAGCGGCTCCCCGGCCGGGAACGCGGCGTCCACGGCGTCGGCGAAGCGCTGGACGTAGGCGAACTCCAGGTGGGTGGGGTCGGCGAGGTCGACGTAGGAGTGGCGCAGGTCGTCGAGCACCAGGACCTTCGCGCTCGTGCGCTCCGGGTCGACGTCGACGCGGGCGCAGTAGTAGACGGTGTCGGCGTCGCACGGACCCGGCACCGCCACGACCGCCACCCCGAGCACCAGCGCGGTCACCGCGCCCCTCGCGACCACCGCCCGCCGCTCATCGATCCCGACGGCCACGGCCAGTGCCAGGCAGGCGGCCGCCGTGACCAGCAGGATCACCGTGACCGGGAAGAACGAGACCAGCACGAACCCGGTGAGGAAGGTGCCGGCCAGCGACCCGATCGTGCCGGCCGCGGACAGCCCGCCGATCACCGCGCCGGACCCCTCCAGGCCGGACAGCCGGGCCCTGGTCACCGCCGGGGTGACCATCGCGAGCGCGGTGACCGACACGAGCGTGGACGCCGCCACCAGCAGCACCGCGGCCAGCGGGCCGGGACCCAGCACGGGCCCGAGCAGCCGGACGAGCGGGCGCACCGCCAGCACCCCGAGCCCGCCCACGGCCAGCGCCCCGGCCGCGACGCGGCGTGGGGCGAAGACGTCGGCCCAGCGCCCGCCCAGCGTCGCCCCGGCCGCGATCCCGGCCAGCGCCACGCCGATCACGGCGGTGGTCGACTCCAGGGTCAGACCGACGTAGGGCGCCACCAGGCGGGTCGCGAGGGTCTCCACGACGAGGATCGCGGCCCCGCTGACGAGCACGACGATCCGGGCAAAGCGTGCGTTCACCGACCCATCCTCGCCGCACCCCGGCCGCGGGTGCGGGCGGGTCCCGCTCCGGATCGTCCCTCCACGATGCGTGGCGAGCCGTTCACCCGTTCGTGCCAGTCCCGACATGCGCCTGACCTGGTGATGGTTGCCTTCGCGAACTTTTACTGCGTGTGGCCACGACGCACGAACGAAGGATCCTGATGTCGTCTCCCCCCGACCTCGCCTCCCCGCGCACCCTCCTGAACCGACGCACCGTGCTCGCCGGAACGGCCGGGGCCGCCGCCCTCGCCGACGTCCACCCCGGCGCGGCGTTCGGCGGCGCCGGTGCTGTGCCGATCTCCGATCCCTTCACCCTGGGCGTCGCCCCCGGGGACCCGATGCCCGTCGGCATGGTGCTCTGGACCCGGGCCTCCTGCGTCGTCCCGGAGCGCGAACCCGGCCTGAGTCCGGCCTGACCCCATCCCCGCCACCGTCCCGGCACCCGGCCGGGGCGGCGGTGAGACGCGCCATCCCACCTCCAAGGAGCACATCCCATGTCATCCGAGACGATCCCGGCCGGCCTCGGCCGCCGTACCTTCCTGCGGGGCACCGGCGCCGCCATCGCGCTCTCCGCGCTGATGGCGGCCACCGCGAACGCCCGGCCCGCGCGCCCCGGTGCCGCTGGCTACGGCCCGCTGCAGCCCGCCCCCGGCGGCGAGCTGCTGCTGCCTGCCGGCTTCACCTACGTCGCGTTCGGCCGCACCGGTGAGATCATGAGCGACGGCGTCCCCACCCCCGGTTCGCACGACGGCATGGCCGCGTTCGACGCGGGCAACGGCCTGGTGCGGCTGGTCCGCAACCACGAGCGCGGCAACGGGGTGCCGTTCGCGCAGCCCGCCTACGACCCCGCGGCCGCCGGCGGCACGACCAACCTGGTGTTCGACACGAGCTCGATGGAGCTGGTCAGCTCGTTCGGAACCCTCTCGGGCACCATCCGCAACTGCGCCGGCGGCCCGACCCCGGCCGGGTCGTGGCTGACCTGCGAGGAGACCTTCACCCCGCTGACGGTGCCGGTACCGCACGGCTACATCTTCGAGGTCCCCGCCGCCGCCGACGGCCCGGTCGCCCCGGTGCCGCTCAAGGCGATGGGTCGCTTCGTGCACGAGGCGGTGTGCACCGATCCGGGCACCGGCATCGTCTACGAGACCGAGGACCGGGGTACTTCCGGGTTCTACCGGTTCGTCCCGAACGACCCCGCCGACCTCGCCGCCGGCGGCGCGCTGGAGATGCTGGCGGTCAAGGACCGGCCGCAGTACGACACGCGGACCGGGCAGCGCCCGAACGCGAACCTGCCCGTGGAGTGGGTGCCGATCGCCGACCCGGACCCCGACTCGTCCGACGCGCTGGCGGTGTACAACCAGGGCTTCGCCCAGGGCGGCGCGACGTTCGCCCGGCTGGAGGGGGCCTGGTGGGGCGACGGCTCCGCCTACTTCGTCTCCACCAGCGGCGGCGACATCGGCGCCGGGCAGGTCTGGGAGTACACCCCGCGCGGCAACTCCGGCGGTCAGCTGAAGCTGGTCTTCGAGTCCGCCGACCGTGCCCAGCTGGAGAGCCCGGACAACATCACCGTCTCGCCGCGCACCAACGGGCTGGTGCTGTGCGAGGACGGCTCGGGCAAGGACCTCGTCCGTGGCGTGTCGGTCGGCGGGGAGATCTTCCCGCTCGTCGAGCTTGCCGCGAACAACGACAGCGAGTGGGCCGGCGCGACCTTCAGCCCCGACGGCCGCGTGCTGTTCGTCAACAACCAGGGCCTCGGCACGACGTACGCGATCACCGGCCCGTGGGAGGACGGCGCGCTGTAGACCGGTCCGAACACGAGCGGCCGTCGCCCCGGATCCCGGGACGTCCGCCGTTCGGCGTGGAGGTCGTCCCGGGTGCGGCGGATGTGCCGTCGTCGAACTCCGGTGAAGCCGCGGCCGGGTCAGCGGGTGATCGGCAGGTGCACCGTGAACCGCGTCGAGCCGGGCACCGAGGCGACCTCGATCCGCCCACCGTGGCTCTCGGTCACGATCCGGTGGGCCACCGTGAGGCCCAGGCCGGTCCCGGCGCCCGGTGGTTTGGTGCTGACGAACGGGTCGAACACGCGGTCGCGCACGGCGTCGGGGATGCCGGGGCCGTCGTCGGTCACCGCGACGGTGATCCGGTCGCCGTCCCGGGCGGTCTCCAGGCCCAGCGTGCCGGTCCCGCCGAGTGCGTCAGCGGCGTTCGCGATCAGGTGCGTCCAGAGCTGGTTGAGTTCCGGACCGTTGGCCGCCACGGCGGGGAGATCGGGTTCGTAGCTGCGGGTCACCGTCACGCCCTGCAGCGCGGCGGCCAGGACGGCGACCGTGTCGTCGAGGCCGGCGTGCACGTCGACGAGCTGGTCGGGGGCCCGGTCCAGGTGCGTGTACCCCTTCAGCGCCTCGACGATCCCGCTGATCCGCGCGACAGCGTCGTGCACCTCACCGAGCAGGGAGCGGGTGTGCTCGCTGTGCCCGATCCAGCGCAGCGCGACGGCCACCTCCCGCTCCCGCAGCCGCGTCGCGCACTCGGTCACCGCGGCCGTCGTCAGACCCTGCTCGGCCAGCACCGGGGCGAGGTCGTCGGCTCCCTCCGCGCCGGTGCGCCCCAACCAGCCGGCCAGCGCGTCCTCCTCGTCGGCCACGTCCAGGGCGGTGCGGCCGGGGTCGACGTGCCGGGTGCGGACCTCGCCCACCCAGGACAGCACATCGTGGTCCAGCCCGGTCGCGAACAGGTCCCGCGCGGCGTCGAGCAGGTGGTCGACGTTCTCGGCGAGCTGGTGCACCGACCGCGAGGCGGCGGCGGCCGGGTTGTTCAGCTCGTGGGCGACACCGGCGGCGAGCCGGCCCAGCGTGGCGAGCCGCTCGTTCTGTCGCAGCGTGAGCTCCTGGCCCAGGTAGGCCTGCTCCAGGTCGCGCAGCCGCTTCTGCTGCAGGGACTGTTGCAGCCGTGCCCGGAGCAGCACCGGGTCGAACGGCTTGGGCAGGTAGTCCACCGCGCCCATCTCGATGGCCCGCACGACGCTGGCCATGTCCTCGACGGCCGACACCACGATCACCGGGGTGGCCCGCAGGGCGACGTCGGCCCGCAGCTGCGCGAGGACCTCGAAGCCGTCCATCCCGGGCATCACGATGTCGAGCAGCACCGCGTCGTGGGGCTGCTCGCGCAGGCGGGCGAGCGCTGCGTGGCCGTCGGCCGCCTCGGTCACCTCGTGCCCCTGTGCGCGAACCCCGCCGGCCAGCAGCATCCGGTTGAGCCGGTCGTCGTCGACGACCAGCACCCGGCTGGGGCCCGTCCCGTCAGTGCCCGTCGTATCAGTGTTCACGCATGTCCTCCAACTCGCGGGCCACGCGGAGCCACGACGCACGGAGGGCGGCGAGATCGTCCGGCGTCGCGGTCCCGGCCAGCTCGATCCGCCGGGCCGCCGAGGACAGCGCGGACGCCCCCATCGACGCCGAGGTCGACTTGAGGCTGTGCGCGGCCCGCCGCAGCCGCTCGGCGTCTCCCGCGACCCGTGCGGCGTCGAGCTCGTCGAGCAGCCGGGGGGCGTCGGCGAGGAACTCCGCGATCAGCTCGTCCACGACACCGGCGTCCCCGACGAGGTCGAGCAGCCGTCCAGGCGTCCCGGCGTCGACGGCGGGCGGCGCCGGGGGCTCCGTCCCGGCCCGGGCGGCGTGGGCGCGCTGGAGTGCCGCCGCGAGCAGCGCGGGACGCAGCGGCTTGGCGACGTAGTCGTCCATGCCGGCCCGCAGGCACGCGGCCCGGTCCTCCGCGGTGGCGTTGGCGGTGGCCGCGATGACGTGCGGGGGCCCCTGGCCGCGTTCGGCGCGCAGCGCGCGGGTGGCGGCGAGTCCGTCCATCTCGGGCATCTGCACGTCCATCAGGACGACGTCGTACGGGGTCCGGGCGGCGTCGGCGCGGCGCACCGCGTCCAGCGCCTCGACCCCGGTGGTGACGGTGTCGGCGCGGTAGCCCATCCGCTGCAGGATCCGCACGGCGAGCAGCCGGTTGGTGGGGTTGTCCTCGGCGATCAGCACGCGCAGCGGGAACGCCGTCGCCTGGTCGTGATCCGGAGTACCGGGCGCGGGCCGGGCCGGGTCCGCGCCGGCGCCCAGCACCCGGGCGAGCACATCGGCCAGCGCCGCCGGCTTGATCGGCTTGGTGAGGAACGCGGCGATGCCCGCCGCGTCGCACTCCGACACGGGTCGGCCCAGCAGCGAGGTGAGCAGCACCAGCGGGGGGCACGCTGGCCCGAGCGCGGCACCCAGGGCCCGGGCCAGCTCCAGGCCGTCCATGCCCGGCATGTGGTGGTCCAGGAGGACGACGTCGTAGCCGTTCGCAGCGTCGCTCAGAGCCTCCCGGGCCGAGGCGAACGACCGGGTCGTGACGTCCCACGCGGCGAGCTGCAGCTCCAGGACCCGCCGGTTGGTCGCGTTGTCGTCGACGACGAGCACGCGGCGACCGGCCAGCGCCATGGTGCCGGCCGGCGTGCGGGTTGCCGGGGGGAGGTCGGCGGGCGGCGCGGGCAGCGTGCAGTGGAACGTCGACCCCACGCCCACCTCGCTCTCGACCCACAACCGCCCGCCCATCAGCTCGGCCAGCCGCGAGCTGATCGCCAGCCCCAGCCCGGTGCCGCCGTAGCGGCGGGTGGTGGACACGTCGACCTGGCTGAACGAGCGGAACAGCCGGTCGGTCCGGTCGGCAGCGATGCCGATGCCGGTGTCGCGGACGCGCAGGTGCAGCAGGTCCCCGAACATCCCCAGCGTCACCACCACCTCGCCGTGGTCGGTGAACTTCACCGCGTTGCTCACCAGGTTGAGCAGGATCTGCCGCATCCGCACCATGTCGCCCAGCACCGCGGCCGGGACGTCGGGGTCGATCAGGTAGACGAGGTCGAGCCCCTTCTCCGCGGCCCGCGGGGCGACGAGGTCCAGTACCGACTCGATGCCCGCTCGCAGGTCGACCGGCGCCTCCTCCAGCTCGATCCGGCCGGCCTCGATCTTGGAGAAGTCCAGGATGTCGTCGACGATGCCGAGCAGCGCGTCCGAGCCCTGCTCGATCGTCTCGGCGTACTCGCGCTGCTCGTCGTCGAGGTCGGTGCCGCGCAGCAGGCCGGACATGCCGACCACCGCGTTGAGCGGCGTGCGGATCTCGTGGCTCATGTTCGCCAGGAACTGGCTCTTGGCCTCCGCGGCGCTCTCCGCGGCGGCCCGGGCGCGGCGCAGGCCGTCGAGGAGGGTCTCGTTCTGCGCCACGAAGAACCGGGTGACACCGAGCAGCAGCACGGCCGGGCCGAGCAGGTTGAACGCGGAGAAGAAGGCGGGGACGGCGGGCTCGGTCCCGGGCGGCTCGATCGCGGCGGAGACGACGACGAGGCCGATGAACAGCGCGAACCAGCCCGCCGCGGCCCGCGGCCCGACCAACAGCATCGCCCCGAACGGGGCCACCAGCGACCAGAGCAGCACCTCCCGGGAGGCGGTCATCCCGCCCAGCGCCAGCATGTGCGTCCACGGCGCGAGCAGGCTCAGCGCGAGCTGCGCCGGGACGAACGCCCGGTAGGGCAGCCCCCACCGGTGGGCGGCCAGGTTGCCCGCGGTGAGCACCGCGAACCCGGCCGGGATCAGCGCCGCGCCCGGCTCCCCGACCGCGACGTAGAGCGCGGCCCAGACCAGCCCGGCGGCCCCCATGCCGATGGCCAGGATGCCGACCACGTCCTCGGGCAGCCGCAGGTCGTCGGTGAGCTCCGCGCGCCGCACGAACCGGTTGCCCAGCCCGGCCAGCAGCGGGATCCGCGATGTCACGGCTCCTCCTTCATGATCTTCTTCAGGTCGGCTGCGCCGTCGCGGAGCCTGCGGAAGTAGGCCGTTCCGGTGATCTCGGCGTGCCGCCGGGCCTGGCGCTGCGCGTCGACCTCGATGCGCAGCTCTTCGACGGTGTGGCGCAGGGCCGCCTCCCGCTCGGCCGCGGCCCGGACGAGGTCGCCGAAGACGCGGGCGAGCCGCCCCAGCGGGTCGTCGGGCTGTGTCGTCGGGCCCGGCCTTGATCCGCTCCAGGGTGGCGAAGCCGTCCAGGACCGGCATGAGCAGGTCGAGCAGGACGACGTCGACCTCGGCGGTGTCGCGCAGCACGGCGAGGGCCCGCTCCCCGTCGGCCGCCGCGCGGACGCGGTGGCCGAGCCGCTCGCAGGCGGCGGCCAGCAGGCGGCGCGACACCGCGTCGTCGTCGACGACGAGCACCTCCCCCGGCGTCACCCGATCCTCCCGCCGGGGATCAGGCGCAGCTCGTGCATGCCGGGCCCGATGCGCCCCGACGCGATCCCGTCCGCCACGGGCAGCGGCCGCGCGTCGAGCTCCACGAGGCCCGGCTGCGGCCGGGACCGGCCGTCGGGGTCGGTGCGGTGCAGCCGGACGAACACTTCGCGTACCGCGGGGCCCGGCGGGATCTGTACGGTCACCACCCCCGTCGGCGGCGCGCAGTCGACCTCGGGTGCGGCGCCGGTCAGCGGCTCCCCGGCGGCGGTCAGTTCCAGGTGCACCCGCCCGGTCTCGGCGTCGGTGCGCAGTCCGGCCGTCACTCGCGGCACGAGCCGCCCGCCGCGCACCACCGCCACCGTCACCGCCGCGACGACCGCGACGACCGCCAGGGCCAGCACCCGCTGCGCCGGGTGCTCCCAGATCAGCAGCCCGTGCACGGCCAGCGCGCCGAGGAACAGCACGTAGAGCGCGCCGACGACGACGGCGCTGCCCAGCCACCCCGGCCGCCACCCCGGCACGCACTCGCCGCGGCGGCGCGCGGCGACGAGCAGCAGCATCGGGAACACCCCCGCCAGCAGCGGCAGCGTGGCGGTGCCGAGCACACCGACCTGGGCGGTGAACGACTCGCGCCCGGTGACCAGCAGCACCTCGACCAGCACGAACACCCCGGCGACCGGGACCAGGCCGAGCCGGCGGTCGGTCCACTCCCGGACCTGGTTCACCAGGCCCCAGGAGAAGTGCACGGCGGCCATCCCCATCGCGAGCACCGCGAACACGGCCCCGAGCACCAGCGCCGGCGCGCCCAGCACCTCGGCGAGCGGCACCAGCGCCGTGCCGGGCTCGGCGGCGAGCCGCTGCGGCGCGATGGCCCCGCCCACGGCCAGCACCCACAGCGCGTACACCGCGATAGCGGTCACGGTGGCGAGCGCGGCACCCGCCACGAGCGAGCGACCCGACGGCTCGCGGTGCAGCACGACCTGCGCGCAGTTGGCCACCGAGGTGTGGCCGAAGAACGCGAACAGAACCACGCCGAAGACCAGGCCGAGCACGGCCGGGTCGAGCGGCCCGCCGTCGGCGAAGGGCAGCCGGGCGTGCGTCAGGTACGCGGTGTCGAGATGGCCGAACGCCAGCACGGACAGCACCAGTACCGCCCCGATGTTCACCGCGCCGACGACGAGCGCCGAGGCCACCGTCGCGCCGAGACCGCCCCGCCGCAGCAGGGCCAGCACGGCGACGAACAGCACCGCCGCCCACCACGTCGCCCCGATCCCGCTGACGGCGGCGAGCGTGGCGGAGAACCCGACGTAGTAGGCAAGCAGCGCGACCAGGCAGAACACGAACAGCGCCGCGGTCAACACCGCCGTCGCGGCCGGCCCGAGCAGCTCGCGGACCAGCCGCGCGAGGTACGCGCCGCCCCAGCGCACGGCGCCGCTGCGGGTGAACGTCTCGGCGAGCGCAGCGACGGTGAGCACGTTGACCAGCCCCAGCACCGCGATGAGCACCACCCCGGGCAGTGGCCCGATGCCGGCCAGGGCGATCGGCAGCGCGAGCGTGCCGGCACCGACGGTCTCGGTGAGGGTGAGCCCGAACGCGACCCAGAACGGCGGGAGCTCGGCGAGTCGCCGCGAGGTGCGGGACCGCCACCAGCCGAGCCGCTCGCGGCGGGTCAGGACGGGCGTGTAGATCGTGTCGAGGTCGCGGCCGTGGCGGCGGGCGTGGGCCGCGCGCACCTGTGCGCCGTCGAGGTCGAGCACGGCGCGGATGCGCGGCACGTCGGAGGCCCGGAAGCGGTGGGTGTCACCGAGCCGACGGGCCAGCTCGGCCCGCGAGTCCGGGTCGGTCGGGGCCAGGTGCGCCCACTGCGGGGCGTAGCGCTCCAGCTGCGGGGCGGTGACCGCGACACCGGCCCGGTCCCGGCCCGCGGCCAGCGCGCTGAGGAACGCCCGTTCCCGCTGCGCGACCGCGCCCTCGCAGATCGCCGGGGCCGTGGCGTGCCGCGCCCGCCCGGCCAGCTCGGCGGTCCGGGTCTGCACCGCGTACAGCGCCGTCGAGACCCGCCGCCCGGACAGCCCGGCGAGCAGGTCCTCGCGCGACAGCGGCCGCTCGGTCATGCGCCGGCTCCGCGCAGGTAGCCGGCCATCGCGGCGAACTGCGCCGTGAGCGGGTGCTCGGGATGGTGCAGCGCGAACACCCCGGCGCTGGCCAGGGCCATCATCTCCGTCGAGTGCGGCAGTGCGGCGAGCACGGGCCGGTCGTACGTGCGCGCCACCTCGTCGGCGACCCGGGCCGAATCCAGGTGCGGCGGCACCTTGTTCACCACGAGCGCGGTGCGCGGAACGCCGAGGTCCTGCGCGATCCGCACGGTGATGCCGGTGCCCTCGTAGTCCTGCCGGTCCGGGCGCAGCAGGATCAGCAGCGTGTCGGCGACGACCAGGGACAGCAACGTCTCCTCCTGCAACCCGGGATGGGTGTCGATGAGCAGGGTGTCCAGGGCCAGCTCGTCGGCGAGGGTGCGCAGGCCCCGGATCAGCACCTGCGCGTCGTAGCCCTCGCGCAGCACCCGGGAGATCTCACCGGGCTGCGTGCTGGCGGGGACCAGGTGGATGCGCCCGGGGCCCGCGTCGCCGGTGACGTCGTGGGCGACCTCGGAGATCGGACGGCCCCGCCACAGGTGGTCGTTCAGCGAGGCCGTCACGTCGTCGCCGGCCAGCCCGAACAGCACGTGGATGCCCGGCGACTGGATGTCGGTGTCGATCACCCCGACCCGGTGGCCGCGGCGGGCGAGCTGCGCGGCGATGTTCGCCGTCAGGTTCGACTTCCCCGTGCCTCCCCGGAAGGAGTGCACGCAGACCACGTCGACCATGTCCGTCCCTCCGCTACCCGGCCGGGCAAGTGTGGCGGGTTCGCGGGTCCAGCACATCAGTGTTCCTCACGGAGTGTGGCGTTCGGCCCACCGGCGAGCGGTCCCCCGTCGGCGCGGCGCGAGGCCCGCAGCACCCCGAGATCTCCGTGAGCTTCACTGATGCCCGGTTGCTCACTCTTCGACTGAAATGGTCGTCTGCTACCTCTGGAGGACGACGATGCCCACGACCACCCGCCCCGCAGTCCGCCTCGCCGGAGCCGGCCTCGCCCTGACGCTGCCTGCCGCCGTCCTCGTCGCCATCGCGACACCCGCCGCCGCGCAGACCCTGCCCGCGGGGTGCGCACAGACCGGTCTCGAGGTCGCCTGCACCTACGACGCCCCGGGCAGCTACACCTTCACCGTCCCCGACGACCTCACCGAGGTCACCGCGGCCGCGTTCGGCGCCCAGGGCGGGGACCAGCGCGGGACCGGGGCGGGGCTCGGTGGGTCCGCGACCGCCTCGCTCGACGTCATCCCGGGCGCGACCCTGCAGGTCGCCGTCGGCGGTCGCGGGGCCGACGGGAGCGGCGGGGTCGGTGGAGGCGCCGGAGGGTTCAACGGTGGCGGCCGGGGCGGCGACAGCCAGGTCCGACCCGAACTCGACGCTCCCGGCGGCGGCGGTGCCTCCGACATCCGCATCGGCGGGACCGAGCTCGCCGACCGCGTCCTCGTCGGAGGAGGCGGTGGCGGTGCCGGCACCGGCTCCGCCGACAACGGCCTGCCGGGCGGGGCGGGCGGCGGGGCCACCGGCGGGGCCGTCGGCGGCTTCTCCGGTGGCGGGGGCACCCAGACCGACGGTGGCGCCGGTGGCGCCGCCGGCGCCGCATCCGGCGAGCGGGGGGTAGAGGGGATCGGCGGCGCCGGCAGCGCCGGCGGCGAGGGTGGTGGAGGCGGCGGCGGGGGCGGACTCTTCGGTGGTGGTGGCGGTGTCGGCGTCGCGCTCGGCGGTGGCGGTGGTGGCGGTGGCAGCGGTTTCGGCCCGGCCGGGGTGGTGTTCGGCACCGGCGTCCGGGCCGGCGACGGCCTGGTCACGATCACCTACGAGCTGCCCGACGAGGTCCCGCCGACGGTGACCTGCACCGCTGACAGTGAGTATGTAGGGGAGCCCCGCAGCGGTCGTCCTGACCCAACGTCTGACTGGCTGCGTGCCTTTAACGGGATCTGTCGGTCGGTCCGCTGCGGGGCTCGTTCTGCACTCACCAGACGCGCGGTGTGACCTCATA